>DASVUZ010000026.1:0-16699 GCA_036386795.1 Allosphingosinicella sp. | reverse complement strand
GCGCTCGAACTGGCCGGTATTCTGGGCGTTGATCCGGAAATAGGTCGACAGCTCCATCGGGCAGCGAACGCCCTCGGGAATGTAGACGAACGTGCCGTCGGAGAAGACCGCGGCGTTCAAACAGGCGAAGTAATTGTCGCGTTGCGGCACCACGCTGCCGAGATATTTCTTGATGAGCTCGGGGTGCTCGCGGATCGCTTCCGAAATGCTGAGGAAGATGACCCCCGCGCGCTTCAGTTCCTCGCGGAAGGTGGTCGCGACGCTGACGCTGTCGAACACCGCGTCGACCGCGACTTTGCGCGCGCCCTCGACTCCGGCGAGCACCTTCTGCTCCTCGATCGGGATGCCGAGCTTTTCGTAGACGCGGCGGATTTCCGGATCGAGCTCGTCGAGGCTGCCGATCTTCGGCCGCGCCTTGGGCTCGGCGTAATAATAAGCGTCCTGGAAATCGATTGCCGGGATGTCGAGCTTGGCCCAGCTCACTTCCTCCATGGTCAGCCAGGCGCGATAGGCCTTGAGCCGCCATTCGAGCATCCATTCGGGCTCGTTCTTCTTGGCCGAGATGAATCGGACCGTGTCCTCGCTGAGGCCCTTGGGCGCGAAATCCTGCTCGATGTCGGAGGTGAAGCCCCATTCGTAGCTGGAGGCGCGGTCGACCGCCTCCTGGGCCTCGCGGTTGCGGATGTCGGTCATGACAGCTGCCCCGGAATCTCTCCCGTTCGGCCCCGGATTAGATCCGGGGCTGTCGAAGCCCCTTCCCTTTCCACGGCGAAGGAGAGGCCTTCGACAAGCTCAGGCCGAACGGGGGGGCAGGCCAGCTGCGCGAGCGAAACGGCGGCCAGCGCCCCGCGCACCGCGTCGTTGGCGGCGTTGAGGTGAGGCTTGACCCGGCAGCTTCCCTGGAGCGCGCAGTCGTGGATCGAGCCTTCAATGCAATTGGTCATCGCGATCGGCCCTTCGACCGCCTCGATGATGTCGGCGAGGCTGATCGCGCCCGCCGGCCGGGCGAGCCGGAAGCCGCCGCCGGTTCCGCGCGCCGACTGGAGCAGGCCCGCCCCCGCCAGCCGGCCCATCAGCTTCTGGGCGGTCGGAAGCGGAACTCCGGTCTCGTCGGCGAGCAGTCCGGCCGACAGGCGCTCGCCCGCCGGATGGCGGGCCGCGGCCGCCATCACGACGACGGCATAATCGGCAAGGGAGGTGAGGCGCATATTTTAATCGGACCAAATCGGTAGGATTGGCATGTGGCCGGGACGGCCGAGGGAATCAAGCCCTTGCGGACCCGAACATCCCCGTTGCCTCGCCGGCCGGGGTTCCGCATGTTCGGCCGGCCCTTGGCCAGGAGCAGGAGGACCATCAATGCCGCGCCGGCTCGCCGCTCTCCTCCTCCTCGTCCTCCTCGCGGCGCTGCCGCCCACCGAGCCGGCCGCGGCCGGGGAGCGCGCCCTGGAGGCGGCTCTGGCCGACTTCCGAAAGCTCCATCGCTCGGAGCTGAGACGGTCCGGGATCGTCGGGAGCAGCTTCTACCTGGTCCGGGACGGGCGAGTCGCCGCCGCCGACCATCTCGGCGAGCAGGACCCGGAGGCGCGGGCGCCGGTGGATTCCGGGACGATCTACCATTGGGCGTCGATCACCAAGACGATGACCGGGATCGCGATCATGCAGCTGCGCGACCGCGGCCTGCTGACCCTCGACGATCCGATCGTCCGCCACGTGCCGGAGCTCGCGGCGGTGCATAATCCGTTCGGCGATACGGGGACGATCACGATCCGCCAGCTGATGAGCCACAGCGCCGGCTTCCGGGGCGGCACCTGGCCGTGGCGCGAGCATGAGTGGCAGCCGTTCGAGCCGAGGAGCTGGGCCCAGCTTCAGGCGATGCTCCCCTATACCGCCGTCGAGTTCCGGCCCGGCAGCCGGTTCGGCTACTCCAATCCCGGAATCGTCTATCTCGGCCAGGTCATCGAGCGGCTGTCGGGCGAGGATTTCGAAGTCTATGTCGACAAGAACATCCTCAAGCCGCTCGCCATGCACTCCAGCTATTTCGACCGGACTCCGCCGCACCTGCTGAGCCACCGCTCGCGAAGCTATTATATAAGGGACGGCAAGCGGGTGGCGGCGCCGTTCGACGTGGATACCGGGGTGACGGTGTCGAACGGCGGGCTCAACGCGCCGATGCCCGACATGGCCAGATATGTCGCCTTCCTGCTCGGCGATCCGAAGCGCTCGCCCGAATACGACCTCGTCCTGAAGCGCTCGTCGCTGGAGGAGATGTGGAAGCCGGCGATCGCCGCCGGCGAGGATTTCACCCAGGGGCGGATGGCCGAGACGACCTGGAGCGGACTCTCCTTCTTCGTCGATCGCGGCCGGGGCGTGACCTTCGTCGGCCATAATGGCGACCAGAACGGCTTCCGCGCCTATCTGAGCCTCTGCCCCGAGCAGCGCGCCGGCACCCTCCTCGCCTTCAACACGGAGACCCGGGGCGTGCGCAACGACCCGTCAAACCGCGAAACGGCCGAATCGCGGATCGCGCTGGCGACCGGCCGGCTGTGCGAGGCTCTGGCCGGCCCGGAGCCGTCCTGAATCGAGCTTCGGGATGGCGGGCGGCTGTGCCATAGGCCCGGCTTATGGCGCTCTACCCCCTGGTCCGGCCGCTCGTCTTCGCGCTCGACGCCGAGCGGGCGCACCGGCTGACGATCCGGGCGCTGAAGGCGGTGCCGGCCGGACTGCCGCCGGTGGAGGACCCGCAGCTCGCCATCCGCGTCGCGGGGATCGATTTCCCGAACCCGGTCGGGCTCGCGGCCGGCTTCGACAAGGATTCCGAGGTGCCGGCGCAGATGCTCGGCTTCGGCTTCGGCTTCGTCGAGGTGGGGACTTTGACGCCGCGCGCTCAGCCCGGCAATCCCCGGCCGCGCCTGTTCCGCCTCGCCGAGGACCGGGCGGTGATCAACCGCATGGGATTCAACAATGGCGGCTTCGAGGCGGCGAAGGCCCGGCTCGGGCGGCGCGGGCGGCGAGGGGTGGTCGGAGTCAATATCGGGGCCAATAAGGACAGCCCGGACCGGATCGCCGATTACGTCGCGGGCGTCAGGGAGATGGGGCCGTTCGCCGACTATCTCACCGTCAACATCTCGTCGCCGAACACGCCGGGCCTTCGGGCGCTTCAGGACGAAGGCGCGCTGGCGGCGCTGCTCGCCGCCGTCGGCGAGGCGCGGGGCGGAGTTCCGGTCTTCCTCAAGGTCGCTCCGGACCTGGAGCCGGCCGACATCGACCGGGTCGCCCGGGCCGCGGCGGACTCCGGGATCGACGCTCTGATCGTCGCGAACACGACGACGTCTCGGCCCGACCTGCGATCGGGGAATCGGGACGAGGCGGGGGGGCTGTCGGGCGCTCCGCTCAAGGCGCTGGCCCTGCAGCGGCTGAAGGATTTCCGCTCGGCGACGGGGGGAGCGCTGCCGCTGATCGCCGCGGGGGGGATCGAGAACGGGGTCGACGCCTATGCGCGGATCCGCGCCGGGGCGAGCCTCGTCCAGCTCTACACCGCGCTCGTCTACCAGGGCCCGGGAGTCGCCGGGTCGATCGCCGGGGAGCTGAAGTCGCTTCTGAGCCGCGACGGCTTCGCAAGGCTCGCCGACGCGGTCGGGGCGTCTTAGCGCTTGCGGCGCGGGCGAAGGCGGCTAGTGTCGCCGCCGATGTTCAGCCGGCTTTTCCTTCCGCTCCTCCTCGTCCTCGCTTCCTGCGCAACCGCTTCCGATCCGGCCCCGGCCGGCCCGGCGAAGGCCGCGGGGATGGTTTCCGCCGCCGATCCGCGCGCGGCCGAGGCCGGGCGCTGGATCCTCAACCAGGGCGGCAACGCCGCCGACGCCGCCATCGCCATCCAGATCGCGCTGACCGTGGTCGAGCCGCAATCGTCGGGGATCGGCGGCGGCGGCTTCTTCGTCTACCACGATTCGAAGCGCGGCCGGGTCTTCACCTATGACGGGCGCGAGAAGGCGCCCGATTCCGCCACGCCGAGATGGTTCTTCGGCGCGGACGGCAAGCCGCTGCCCTACCGCCAGGCGATCCCCGGCGGCAGGAGCGTCGGAGTTCCCGGCAACATCCGGCTGATGGCGCTAGTCCATGGCCGCCACGGCAAGCTGCCCTGGGCGAAATTGTTCGAGCCCGCGATCCGGCTCGCGAGCGACGGCTTCGCACTCACTCCGCGAATGCGCAACGCGATCGCCAGCCACCGCGACCTGGCCGGGATGAGCGCCTGGGGCCGGGGCCATCTTTTCGGCCCGGACGGGGAGCCCAAGGCGGCGGGCGAGGTCCTGCGCAACCCCGAGCTCGCGCAGCTGCTCGAAAGGGTGGCGACCCTGGGGCCGGATTATTTCTATGTCGGGCCGGCCGCCGAGGCGCTCGTCCGCACCGTCCGGGGCGCCGAGCGGAACCCGTCGACGATGGTCGCCGGCGATCTCGCCGCCTACGAGGCGAAGCAGAGGCCGCCGGTCTGCGCGCCCTATCGCGGCTACCGGATCTGCGGGATGGGGCCGCCCTCGTCGGGCGCGACCACGGTCTATGCGATCCTCAAGCAGGTCGAGCGCTTCGACCTTCGGGCGCTCGGCAAGGACAGCCCGGTCGCCTGGCACCTGTTCGGAAATTCGATGCGGCTCGCCTTCGCCGACCGCGACGCCTATCTCGCCGATCCCGATTTCGTGTCGGTGCCGGTCGCCGGGCTCGTCGATCCCTCCTATCTCGAGTCCCGCTCGAGGCTGATTTCGCCGGACCGGGCGATCGACCGGGCGGTCGCCGGAGTCCCGCCCGGAGCGCCCCGGACCACCCCCGCGCCGGCGGCCGAAGTGCCGTCGACCTCGCACATGGCGGCCGCCGACGGCGCCGGCAACGTCGCCTCGGTGACTTCGACCATCGAAGGGGCCTGGGGCTCGGGGCTGACCGTCAACGGCATGTTCCTCAACAACGAGCTGACCGATTTCAGCATCGCTCCCGAGCTCGACGGAGCCGTGGTCGCCAACCGGGTCGAGGGCGGCAAGAGGCCCCGAAGCTCGATGTCGCCGACCATCGTCTACGGGCCCGACGGCAAGGTGCGGCTGGCGGTCGGAGCCGCCGGCGGGCCGACGATCATCGCCCAGGTCGCCAAGGCGATCATCGCGGTGATCGACTGGGATTTGAGCGCCCAGGAGGCGATCGCTCTTCCGGTGCTGTTCGCGCCCGGCGACACGCTTCTGGTCGAGCGCGGGACCAGCCTGGAGGCGATGATCCCGGCGCTCCAGGCGCTCGGCAACAAGGCCGCGCCGATGAATCCGGGCTTCAAGGCCAATGCGATCGAAAGGGTGAATGGCGGGTGGCGGGGGGCCGCCGATCCGCGCAGCGAGGGCGTGGCGCTCGCGCAGTGACGAGGAAGGCCGCGATGCGCGAGCTCGAACATTTCCCCAACCTGGTCGCCATGTTCTTCGCGCGCGCGGCGCAAAAGCGCGACTCACCGTTCCTGTGGGCGAAGCGCGACGGGGCGTGGCGGCCGACCAGCTGGCGCGAGGCCGCCGAGCAGGTCGCCTCGCTCGCCGCCGGCCTCAAGGCGATCGGCCTCAACCGCGGCGACATGGTCATGCTGGTCTCCGAGAACCGGCCGGAATGGGCGATCGCGGACCTCGCGATCATGGCCGCGGGCTGCGTGACGGTGCCGGCCTACACGACCAACACCGAGCGCGATCACCAGCACATCCTCGACGACAGCGGCGCCCGAGCGGTCATCGTCTCGACCCACAAGCTGGCGAAGCCGCTGCTGCCCGCCGCAATCCGGTCGAGCAATTGCGAGCATGTCATCGGAATCGATTCGCTGCCGGCGGGCCAGTCCGGAAATGTCGGCTTCCACGACTGGAAGGCGCTGGTCGCCGCCCACCGGCCCGACGTCGCCGCCTGCGCCGCGGCCGCCGCCTCGGTGACCCGCGACGACCTCGCCTGCCTGATCTACACGTCGGGCACCGGCGGAGCGCCGCGCGGGGTGATGCAGCATCACGGCGCCATCCTCCACAATGTCGAAGGCTGCATCGAGATCATCTCCGAGGATTTCGGAGTGGACGACGAGGTGTTCCTCTCCTTCCTCCCACCCAGCCACGCCTACGAGCATAGCGGCGGGCAGTTCTTCCCGATCGGGATCGGAGCGCAAATCTATTATTCCGAGGGGCTCGAGAAGCTCGCCTCCAACATCGAGGAGACGAGGCCGACTCTGATGATCGTGGTGCCGAGGCTTTTCGAGGTGCTGAGGCAGCGCATTCTCAAGAATGTCGAGAAGCAGGGCAGGGTCGCCGGCTACATGATGAAAAGGGCGCTCGAGATCGGCGCAAGGGATTATGCCGGCGCCAAGAGCCTGTGGGACCGGCCGATGGACATGGTTCTCGACCGATTGTTCCGGCCCAAGATCAGCGCCCGCTTCGGCGGCCGGGTGAAGGCGATGGTGTCGGGCGGAGCGCCGCTCAACCCGGACGTCGGGATCTTCTTCCACTCGCTCGGCCTCACCGTTCTCCAGGGCTATGGCCAGACCGAGGCGGCGCCGGTGATCAGCTGCAACCGGCCCAAGGCCGGAATCCGGATGGACACGGTCGGGCCGCCGCTCGGCAACACCGAGGTCAGGATCGCCGACGACGGCGAGATCCTGGTTCGAGGCGAGCTCGTCATGAAAGGCTATTGGCGCAACCCGGCGCAGACCGAGAAGGCGCTGGTCGGCGGCTGGCTCCACACCGGCGACGTCGGCCATCTCGACGAGGCCGGGCGGATCGTGATCACCGACCGAAAGAAGGACCTGATCGTCAACGACAAGGGCGACAACGTCTCGCCGCAGAAGGTCGAGGGGATGCTCACCCTCCAGCCCGAGATCCTTCAGGCGATGGTGGCCGGCGACCGGCGGCCCTATGTCGTCGGCCTGATCGTGCCCGATCCGGAATGGGCCGGCGAATGGGCCGCCGCCAACGGCAAGGCCGCGGATTCGGCGCTTCGCGACGATCCCGACTTCCACCGCGCGCTGGCGGCTGCGGTCGACCGGGTCAACAAGGACCTTTCGGTGATCGAGAAGGTGCGGCGCTTCATCGTCGCCGACGCGCCGTTCAGCACCGAGAACGAGCAGCTCACTCCGTCGATCAAGATCCGGCGCCACGTCATCCGGGCGGCCTATGGCGAGCGGCTGGACGCCCTGTACAAGAAGTAGAGTCCGCCATCCGGCGCAAGGTGGGAACTCGTTGAGAGGCTCGGCGCCCCGAGGTCCCGGCTTTCGCCGGGATGACGGGGCCGTCCTGGCGTTCGTCCCGTTGACCTGGAATCGTCACCCCGGACTTGATCCGGGGTCCACCTTCTTCACCTCGCCTGCCGCGGAAGGAAAAGGTGGATGCCGGATCAAGTCCGGCATGACGAGGTGGCCGCTTCCGTCCAATAGGACGGAATCTAGCCTCTCACCCTCCGGTACGGCTCGAAATCGCCCAGTCCGCAGCCTCCATATTCGGAGCCGCTGACCGGGTCGAAGACGCTCGCAATGTCGTTTCGGCAGAGCCGCGAGCTCGACGTCCGGGTGCGCAGGGCCCGGCCGAGCTCGAGGCTCGGGCAGCCGCCGGCGGGGCGATTCACCCATTTGCGGCCGCCAAGCCCGTCGAACACGATCGCCCCCTCGCCGGCCGACCGATTCCCCTGCAGGTCGCGCAGGTTGACGCAGCTCACCGGCGGCCCGGCCGGCTCGTAGCCGGCAAGCTGGGCGGCGAGCTTCGCCTCGTCGTTGGCGGTCGTCTCGACCGGTTCGTCCGTGGTGCAGCCCGCGGCGAGGCAGGCGTAAGCGAAGAGGGTCAAATATCTCATCCCGGGGTCTCCATCGGCACAACGCGTGAAGAGCCGGGCCGGCTCCTATCCGCGGAAATTGTCCTTGGCCCGGCGCCGTTCAGCAAGCTCCGCGGCGGATGAAGCGCGCATGAACGGGTTGGTCGCGAGCTCGAGCGCGATCGTCGTGGGCAGGGTGACCTCGCCTCGCTCGCGAGCCGCCCTCACCGCCTCGACTCGCCGGATCACGTCCGCATTGCCCGGCTCGACCGCGAGGGCGAACAGGCCGTTGGCGAGCGTATATTCGTGGCCGCAATAGACCCGGGTCTCCGGCGGAAGCGCCGCGAGCCGGCGCATGGCGTCGTGCATCTGCCCGGCATCCCCCTCGAACAGCTTGCCGCAGCCCATCGCGAACAAAGTGTCGCCGACGAAGATCGCCCGCTCTTCCGGCAGGTGGAAGGCGACGTGCCCGGCGGTGTGGGCCGGTATGTCGATCAGCTCGGCCTCGACCGCGCCGATCCGGACCCGGTCGCCGCCGGCGACCACCCGGTCCATCCGCGACACCCGCTCGGCTTCCAGCGGCCCGCTGACGGTGCAGCCGGTGGCGGCCCGGATCGAGTCGTTGCCTCCGGTATGGTCCGGGTGCCAGTGCGTGTTCCAGACCTGGCCGATCCGCCAGCCGCGCCGCGCCGCCGCCTCGAGCACCGGCTCGGCGACCGACGGATCGACCGCCACGGTCTCGCCCGACCGCGAATCGTGGACCAGCCAGACGTAATTGTCGGAAAGGACCGGGACGGGGACGATCTCGAGCATCACCAATGGCCCGTATTGGGCATCGACGCCCAGGGCTCCGCCGGCGGCAGGGCTTTCCCCGCCTGGAGCAATTCGATCGAAATATCGTCCGGGCTTCGAACGAAGGCCATTCGCCCGTCGCGCGGCGGGCGGTTGATCGTCACCCCGCCCTCCATCAATTTCCGGCAGCTTTCGTAGATATTGTCGACCCGGTAGGCGAGGTGGCCGAAATTGCGGCCCTCCGAATAGCCCTTCTCGTCCCAATTGTGGGTGAGCTCGACCTGGGCCTCGTCGTCGCCGGGCGCGGCTAGGAAGATGAGGGTGAAGCGCCCCTGCTCATTGTCGAATCGCCGAAGCTCCCGGAGGCCGAGCAGCTCGAAGAAGCGGAGAGTCTCGCCGGGATCGGAGACTCGGATCATCGTGTGCAAATATTTCATCTGGGTCGGAGCCTTTCGAAGCGCATATATGCAACCCTGCAGCCGCCTTCTACCTTCGGGGGTGCCGATGAAACGGATCGTGCCTTTGGTGGCCATCGGCCTTGCCGGCGCCGCGGCGCCGGCGTGGGACTGGGGCGATTCGAAGGACGAATGGGCGAGCTCGACCGACTTGGGCAAGTCGAAGGCGATCTGGCGCCGGGCCGCTCACGCCGCCTATGTCGAGGCGCATGGTTCCGGCGAAGTCGACCTTTCCGGAATCGCCCGGGCGGCGATGGCGATCAACGCCGAGGAGGCGCTGAGGGAGGAGCTCGTCGAAACAGTCGAGCGGCTTCGCTCCGGCCGGGCGCTTCCGACTGCGGCAAGCCGCCTTTCGGCCGAGGACTCGCTTCTCAACGCCGCCTATCGCAGGCGCCTCGAGCTGGCGGCCGGCGAGACCCATGTGGGAGCCGTGACGAAGGAGGGGATACGCTCCGCCGAGCGCGCCTGGCTGCGCTATCGCGAGGCCTTCCTCGATTTCGCGGCCGTCCAATATCCGCGCGTTCCGCGCGGCGAGCTCGCCGCCTGGCTGACCCGCAAGCAGACCGCCCTTCTCATGACGGAGGATTGAGAAATGACCTGGAAGCTTCCCGCCGCGGCGCTGTCGGCCCTCGCGGCAGCGGCGCCCCTTCCGGCCCAGGCCCCAGCGCCGGCGCTGACCGCGGCCCTGGCCGAGGCGGTGGTCGCGGGTTGCCGGGCGCATTCGGCGGCGAAAGGGCAGAGCCACGCCGTCGCCGTCGTCGATCCGGGCGGCCATCTCGTCGCGGCCCTCCGGATGGACGGCAACCGCTCGGGGATCATGGACTTCGCCCTGGAGAAAGCGAAGGCCGTCGCGGCCTGGGGCTTCGGCACGGCCCAGATGGAGGAAGCGGCCAGGGCCACTCCGGGCTTCGCGAGGGCGCCCGGCGTGGTGACGCTCGCGGGCGGAGTGCCCATCTTCTCCGCGGACGGCCGAATCCTGATCGGAGCCGCGGGAGCGTCGGGCGAAGCGCCCGCCGACGATGCGGCCTGCGTCGAGGCGGGTATCAAGGCGGCCGGCCTGGCGAGCTCGAGACGCAGGCCGTAATCGCTCTCCCGCTTCCGGCCGCGGGAGAGGATTGGCTATTCGTTCGCCGCGAGGGCGGCCCTGGCGGCCTTGCCGGCTTCCGAGTTCGGCGCCGCCCGGGCGGCCCGGGCGTAGAGTCCGAGCGCGGCGTCCTTCTCGCCCGAGACTCCGGCGATGTTGCCGGCCTCGAGAAGGATGGCGGCGTCGTCGGGCGCCAGCGACACGGCCTTCGCGATATGCTGCCTGGCGAGGTCGAGGTCGGCCTGCTTTCGGGCGAGCGCGGCCGACAGATACCAGCCGAACGCGTCCTTCGGGACCAGCGCCAGGCCCTTGTCGATGTGGATCCGAGCGGCGGCGAGATCGTTGGACGCCGCCGCGGCGCGGCCGAGATCGAGATGGACCTCGCCTTCCAGCGGCGGAGCCAGCAGGCGGGTGGCGAGCGCGGCCTCCAGGGCGAGCCGGGCGCGGGCGGGGTCGCCGGCGGCGAGCCAGGCATTGCCGGCCTCGACCCGAAGATCCGCGCGGCGGCGATCCTCGCGCGAATCGGCGTCCTTGGCGGCGGCTTCGAAGGCCGACGCCGCCTCCGGCCATTTCTCCTGCGCCGCCCAGGCCAGGCCGAGGCACTGCGCCGCATTCACGCCTCCGCCCGAGCCCAGCCAGGCCTGGGCCTGGCCGACGGCGCGCGCCGGCGCGGTGCGGGCGAGGGCGAGGCAGTTGCGGTAGCGATTCTCGGGCGTATCGACCGGGCCGACGACCGGGGCGGCGGCGAGCGCGAGCAGGAACGGGATCATCGTCTCTCCGGGAGGCTCGGAAAAAAGGGCGGCTTAGCACCGGCCGCTGCACCGGGGGTGAACGAATCCCCCGGCGGGTCGCGGATGGCGGAGGGCTCGAGCTATTAAGAGCCGCCGGCGGGCATCAGGCCGGCCACCGCCTCGATCAGCCGGGCGATGTCGCCGGGGCGGGATAGGCGGTGGTCGCCGCCCTTGATCAGGGTCGCGCGAGCGTCCGCCGAGCGAAGCCTTTCGAGCAGGCGCAGCGATATCCGCCACGACACGTCGCGATCATCGAGGCCGTGGAGAAGGTGGACGGGGCGGTCGATCGCGATCTCGCCGCCGAGCAGCCTCAGCGACTGGCCGCTGTCCCAGAAGGCGCGGGTGGTGACATAGGGCGCCTCGCCATAGGGAGAGGGCTCGACGAGGCGCCCGGATTCCCGGAGGGTCACCTTCTGCGCCGGGTCGAAACCCCAATCGGTGAAGTCCGGAGCGGCGGCGATCCCGACCAAAGCGTGGATCCGGTCCGGCCGCTCCAGCGCCGCCAGGAGCATGAGCCAGCCGCCCATCGACGAGCCGACCAGAAGCACCGGCCCTTCGATCGAGTCGATCATCGCGACGGCGTCGTCGCGCCAGATCGCCAGATCCTGAGCCTCGAATTCGCCGCCGCTGAGCCCGCAGCCGGCATAATCGAATCGAAGCATCGCCCGGCCCTTGGCGGCCGCCCAGGAATCGAGCGCGGTCGCCTTGCCGCCGTCCATGTCCGACATGTAGCCGGGCAGGAAGAGCAATGTCGGGCCGCGGCCGGGGCGGCGGCGGCAGGCCAGGCGGACGCCGCGGGCGGCGAGAAAATCGAGATTGGCCATCCGCCGGCTCTAGCAGCGGCGACGGCGGGGACGGAAGGGCCGCGGTCCGGGCCGGAGGGTCAGCCCCGGCCCGGACTCATCGGCGAAAATCAGCTCGGCGAGTCGTCGTCCTCGTCGCCGAAGCAGTCGGTGATGACGAAGCAGACCGCGGCTCCGGCGGCGGCCAGGCCGACGACGATCCACAAGGTGTTGCCCTCGCCGGTCAGGTTCATCCTTTTGTCGGCGTCGAGATTGGCGAGGTCGAAGCTCGCCAGCTGGGCCTTTTTGAGCGTGCCCTGCTGGTTGAAGCGGATGTCGCCGAGGGTGAGCTGGCGGGTGATCGGCCGGCCGTCATAGCCCGCGCCCATCGTCTTGCCCATTCCGAACGTGAGGCCGTAGCTCGGCTTCGTGCGCGCCCTCGATGCCTTGCCGAGCGGCACTCGAAGGTTGAGCGTGGCATTGACCCCGCGCGGGCCGTCAAAGCCTTCGGCTCGATATTGCTGGGCGGCCGCCGGAGCGACGGACGCAAGACAAAGGGCGGCCGAGACGGTCGCGGTTACGAACTTTCTCATATAATCCCCCTTTCCAGTCTAAGCTCCACGATCGGAGCGGGCGCAAAATAGCATGAATTCGTTTCCGCCGCGAGTTGCAGCGGGGGGCTGGAGATGGCGCGAGGCTGCCGCTACATGCGCCCGGTCATGACGAAGCCTTTCAGCATCCGCCTTCCCGACGGCTCCGTGCGCGAGGTCGCGCCGGGGACCACTCCGGCCGACGTCGCGGCGGCGATCGGCCCCGGGCTCGCCAAGGCGGCGCTGGCCGCCCGGGTCAACGGCGAGGTGCGCGACCTCAACCGGCCGCTCGAGGGCGATTCCGAGCTGGCCCTGATCACCGCCCGCGACGAAGCCGACGCGCTCGAGCTGGTGCGCCACGATTATGCGCACATCCTCGCCGAGGCCGTTCAGAACCTGTTCCCCGGAACCCAGATCACGTTCGGGCCGGCGACCGATGACGGCTTCTATTACGATTTCGCCCCGGCGCCGGGGCGCGGGCCGTTCACCGAGGAGGACCTGCCGGCGATCGAGGAGGAGATGCGCCGGATCATCGCCCGCGACGAGCCGCTGGTCCGCGAGGTCTGGACCCGCGACGAGGTTCGAGCCTTTTTCGAGAAGCAGGGCGAGAGCTTCAAGGCCGAATGGGTGATGGAGCTCCCGGCCGACGAGACGATCACCATGTACCGCTCGGGCGGCTGGATGGACCTGTGCCGCGGGCCGCATCTGGCCTCGACCGGCAAGGTCGATCCGCAGGCGTTCAAGCTGACGAGGGTGTCGGGCGCCTATTGGCGAGGCGACCAGAAGAACGCGATGCTGTCGCGGATCTACGGGACGGGCTGGCTGAACAAGAAGCAGCTCGACGCCCACCTGACCCGGCTCGAGGAGGCCGCCAAGCGCGACCACCGCCGGATCGGCCAGGACATGGACCTGTTCCACCTCCAGGCCGAGGCGCACGGCTCGGTCTTCTGGCATCCCGCCGGCTTCGTCGTCTGGCGCCAGCTCGAAGCCTATCTGCGCCGGCGCCTCGACGCCGCGGGCTATTCGGAGGTGAAGACTCCCCAGGTGATGGACGCCCGCCAGTGGGAGCAGTCCGGCCATTGGGGCAAGTATCGCGAGAACATGTTCGTCATTCCCGACGAAATTCCCAACACGGAGGACGAAGGGCCGATCGTCTCCGACGACGCCGAGTGGATGGCCCTGAAGCCGATGAACTGCCCGGCGCACGTCCTCATCTTCCGCCAGGGCATCAAGAGCTATCGCGACCTTCCGATCCGGCTCGCGGAGATGGGGGTCTGCCACCGCAACGAGCCGCACGGGGCGCTTCACGGGATCCTGCGCGTGCGCCAGTTCACCCAGGACGACGCCCACATCTTCTGCCGCGAGGACCAGATCGTCGAGGAGGTTCGGCTGTTCCTCGACCTGCTCGACGTGGTGTACAAGGATCTCGGCTTTCCCGATTATGCGATCAAGCTGGCGCTTCGGCCCGAGAAGAGGTTCGGGAGCGAGGCGATGTGGGACTGGTCCGAGCAGTCGCTCCGCGACGCGGTGAAGGCGGCCGGCCGCGACACGGAGGAGTTTGGCTGGGAAGAGCTTCCGGGCGAGGGCGCCTTCTACGCGCCCAAGCTCGAATTCCACCTCACCGACGCGATCGGCCGGACTTGGCAGGTGGGAACGATCCAGACCGACACGGTCCTGCCCGAGCGGCTCGACGCGAGCTACGTCGCCGAGGACGGCCAGCGCCATCGGCCGGTGATGCTCCACCGGGCGATCCTGGGCTCGTTCGAGCGCTTCATCGGGATACTCATCGAGCATCATGCGGGCCGGTTCCCGCTCTGGCTCGCTCCGGTGCAGGCGGTGGTCGCGACGATCGTCTCGGAAGCGGACGATTATGCGCGCGAGGTCGCGGCGAAGCTGGCGGCGGCGGGCCTCAGGGTCGAGACCGACCTCAGGAACGAGAAGATCAACTACAAGGTGCGCGAGCACAGCCTCGCCAAGGTCCCCAATTTGCTGGTCGTCGGCAAGCGCGAGGCGGAGGAGGGGACGGTGGCGCTCCGGCCCCTGGGCGAGGGGGCACGGCAGGAGGTGCTTGGGCTGGACGAGGCGGTGGACAGGCTGGCGAAGGAAGCGCTGCCGCCGGATTTGCGCGGCCAGTGACTTCGCTGGTCCCGCCCGGAGCCGAGATCAGCCGCGAGCGGACCGCGCGAAGCATAGGAAGGCACCATCACCTCGCGCCCTACGCCGCGGTCGTGCTGCGCGGCGGCTATCTCGAAGCCGGCGACAGCGGGCGTTTCAGCGTCGCCGCCGGCGACGTGCTGCTCCACGACGCGTTCGAGGCGCATCAGGACCATTTCGCCGCCGCCGGCGCGGACATCCTCAACCTCCCCCTGCCCGGGGCGCCGGGGCTCCGCTACGCCAGGCTCGCCGATCCCGACGGGCTAGTCCGGGTCGCCGGGCGCGACCCGCGCGAAGCCGCCGCCTTGCTGATCGAGCAGCTGCTGGGCGGCGGCAAGGCGATGGACGACTGGCCCGACCTGCTGGCCGAGGCGCTTCGCCTCGATCGAGTCGTGAGCCTCGCCGGCTGGGCCGGAGCCCATGGCCTCGCCCCCTCTTCGGTGAGCCGGGGCTTCCGGCTCGCCTACGGAGTGTCCCCCCAGCGCTATCGGGCCGACCATCGCGCGTCGCGCGCGGCGCGGTCGATGGGGCGCCTGGGGGAGAGCCTGGCCGCCATCGCCGCCGAGACGGGCTTTGCCGATCAGCCGCACATGAACCGGACCGTCAAGCGGGCCTTCGGCCACTGCCCCTCGAGCCTTCGCCGCCATGTTTATTGCGTTCAAGCGGGAGCGGTCGGCGGCTGCTAGCCGGGGGGCATGAACCGCCGTTCCTTCCTCGCCGCCTCCGCGGCGGCCGCCTTTGCCACCGCGCTCCCGCTCGATCCGCTCGCCGCCGCAATCCGCACGCGCTGGATCGTCCGCGGTTCCGAGGGCTACGACGCCTTGAGCTTCCTCAGCCCATTGTCGGGCGATCCCTTCTACAAGGAATATTACGAAGCCGAGGTCGCGGCCTTCGCGCCTCGGCTGGAGCCGGCGGCGCTGGCCTCGATCGTCGCCCTCAAGTCGCAGGCGGCGGCGGAGAAAGTGCTGCTCTCCCCCTTCCTGGACGTCGTCTTCTCCGGGGGCGATCACGGCAGCATCGGCGCGCTCGTCAAGTCGCTCGACGCGGCCGAGACCCGACTTCGCCCGAGCTATGCCGCCAGTCCCTATTGGAAGGACGAGAACTGGCAGCGATTCACCCGCGACGCCCCACGCCTGCGAACCATACTGGTGGCCATGGAGTTGGCGGGCTTTCCGGCATTCCGCCGCGAGCTCGTCGCCGGCCGGCTGGATACGCGAATCGCGGGGCTGGACAAAGCGCTCTCGGCTTTCGACGTGGTCGCCGAGGTCGAGCGGTTCACCGGCCGGCGGCTGGAGCCCTCAGTCGAGGTCGCCCTGCTCCACTTCTGCAAGCCTCACGGCATCAAGGTCCAAGGCCAGCAATTCCTGAGCGCGATCGACTGGCCCGACCGGGTCGTGATCCGAACGGCCGGCCACGAGCTGCTGCATCCTCCTGTCGAGAAGACCGGGCCGGCCTGGAAGGCCGCGATGGCGATATTCGAGAAGGATCCGCTGCTCGCCCGGATCGTCGCCGAGCACGATCCGGCCTTCGGCTATAACAGCCTCGAGGGCCTCGCCGACGAAGACCTCGCCTCGGCGCTCGACCAGATCATCGGCGAGCGGCTCGGAGTGGCCCGCGATCCCGCCGAGCGCTGGAGCGACGTCGACGGCGGGATGCACGTCCTTTCCGCCGCCTTCTTTGGGCTGATGAGGCGCGACGGGTTCGCCCGCACGGGCGGCGATCTCGATGCCTGGCTGCTGGCCAAGGCCAGGCAGGGATGGCTTGCGCCGCCGCTCCTGCATGGCGCCGCCGCGCAGGTGCTCAAGCGGCCCGTGGCCCGCCTCTGGACGCCGCCTCGCGGCTGAACCGCAACAGAGCGCCCGAAAATCGTCGGAGCCACCGCGGCCGCGCCTTTCATTTGCGCGTCCGAAACATTAGGTGTGGCCGTCGCTCAAAATAACCAGGAGACATTGTTATACGTCCGCCCATGATCCGGCGCCCGCAGGCGCCGCCCCTGAACGGCCCCCGCTTCAACGAATTCATCTCCGTGCCGAAGGTGCGCGTGATCGATGAGAATGGCGAGAATATCGGGGTGCTGCTGACCGCCGAAGCGATCGAGCAGGCCGCCGAAGTCGGCCTCGACCTCGTCGAGGTCTCGCCAACGCCGATCCGCCGGTGTGCAAGTTCCTCGACGTCGGCAAATTCAAGTACGAGGCCCAGAAGAAGGCCAATCTGGCGCGGAAGTCGCAAAAGACGCAGGAGATCAAAGAGATCAAGATGCGTC
>DASVUZ010000025.1:0-38587 GCA_036386795.1 Allosphingosinicella sp. | reverse complement strand
TGCTGAGAAAGGCCGCCGAACGAACCGTGGAAGCCACCTGGCGACGAATCGGAACGCTCCTCGACCGCTTCAGCCCAGCTGAGTGCGCCAACTACATCGCCAACGCCGGCTACGCCTCAATCTAAATGCAGAAGGCTCTAGCGCGCCGCGCCTCAGCCCATTGCTTCCAGCATCCCCTCGAAAAGCCGCCGGCCATCGGTCCGGCCATGGGCGGGCTCCACCATCCGCTCGGGATGAGGCATCATCCCGAGCACGTTGCCCGACTCGCTGACGATCCCGGCAATGGCCCGGGCGGAGCCGTTGACCTCGTCGGCATAGCGGAAGGCGATCCGGCCCTCGCCTTCGAGCCGGTCGAGAGTCTCCTCGTCGGCCTGGTAATTGCCGTCATGGTGGGCGACCGGGAAGGCGATCGTCTCGCCCGATTCGTAGCGGCTGGTGAAGGCGGTCTGGCTGTTCTCGACCCTGAGCGGAACGTCGCGGCAGACGAAGTGGAGGCCGGCGTTGCGCATCAGCGCTCCGGGGAGAAGCCCCGCCTCGGTGAGGATCTGGAATCCGTTGCACACTCCGAGAATTGCGACCCCGCGCTCCGCCGAATCCCGAACCGCCCGCATCACCGGCGATCGGGCCGCCATCGCTCCGGAGCGAAGATAGTCGCCGTAGGAGAAGCCGCCGGGGATCGCGATCAGGTCGAGGCCGCCGGGAAGCTCGGTCTCCCGGTGCCAGACCATCGCCGGCTTGGCGCCGCTCACCTGCTCGAGCGCGACGGCGAGGTCGCGGTCGCAATTGGAGCCCGGGAAGACGATGACGGCGCTCTTCACGCCTGGCCCTCCGCCGCCTCGCGCTCGATCCGGAAATTCTCGATGACGGTGTTGGCGAGGAGCTTGCGGCACATCGCCTCGACCGCCTCGTCGCCGACTCCCTCGGCGAGGTCGAGCTCGATCAGCTTGCCGGCCCGGACGTCGTTGATTCCGCCGAAGCCGAGCCCTTCGAGCGCGTGGTGGATGGCCTTGCCCTGGGGGTCGAGAACGCCGTTCTTCAAGGTGATATAGACGCGGGTCTTCATGGCCGCCCTATGCCGCCAAAGCGGGCCGGGGCACAAGCGTTCGATCCGTCATCCCGGCGAAAGAAGGGACGGTCCCGCGAGCGTCATGCCGGCGAAAGCCGGGACGATCCGATGAACGTCATCCCGGCGAAAGCCGGGACCTCGGGACGAGAAGTCTCGGCGGGTCTCCCCGAGGTCCCGGCTTCCGCCGGGATGACGGGGAGAGGCTGCGCTTGTGACCGGCCTCCCCAGGCCCTATCTCCCCCCTCATGGCCGACGCTTCCGAAATCGCCCTCACCCCCGCCGCCGCGGCGCGCGTGGCCGCGATCGCCGAGCGCCAGGGCAAGCCCGCCATCCTGCGCCTCAGCGTCGAGGGCGGCGGCTGCGCCGGCTTCAGCTACCGCTTCGGCCTCGCCGACGAGGTCGAGGCCGACGACCTCGTCGCCGGCGAGGGCGGGGTCACCCTGGTCGTCGACCCGATGACCCACGATCTCGTGAAGGGCGGGGCGGTCGACTTTGTCGAGAGCCTCGGCGGCGCCGCCTTCCAGGTCCGCAACCCCAACGCGGCCTCCGGCTGCGGCTGCGGCTCGAGCTTCAGCATCTAGCGCCCGACCCGCTATCGTCATCCCGGACTTGTTCCGGGATCCACCTTCTTCGACAGCCCGAATGCAGGAAGACAGGCGGATGCCGGATCAATCCCCGGCATGACGAGCTTCGCACGCAACGCCCAATTCCTACGAAACCGTCCATCCCTTCGACTTCAGCCATCGCTTCAGGCTCTCCGCCCCGTCGTCGAGCTCGCTCCCCGGAATGGTGAGGATCTTCTTGCCGTCGGGCCGGAAGACGGAGACCGGATTGTAGCTGCCGTAATCGGGCGCCCCGTGATATTTGTGCTGGCCGACGAGGAGATGGCCGCGATACCGGCCGTTGCGGATCACTCCGTAGAGCCAGCCGTCCACCACGAAGCGTTCCCGGCCGGTCGCGACTTCGACCTGGTGGATGGCTCCGGACGTCGCCCACGCCTCGGCCTCGACGTAAATGAAACCGCCGTCGAGCGAGAAAGCGGGGTCCCGGAATCGGGCGAGGTCGCGCTTGGGATCGTCATGCGGCCGGCCCGCCAGCAGCCGGCGCGCGGCGCCGGTGGCGGCGTCGGCGATCCACAAGGAGGTCAGGCCGCCCTGGCCGCCGGGATCGGGCTTCTCGTCCTCGCGAACGAAGGCCAGCGTCCGCCCGTCCGGCGACAGGGTCGGCGCGCCGTAGCCGCCGTCCCGGGTGATCTGCCGCTCGCTTCCGTCGGCGGCCCGGTAATAGACGTTGCCGCCCCGTTCGAGCGCCGCCGGGACGGCGGCCGAGGCGAGGGCGGGAAGGGCGGCTAGAAGGATGAAGGCGAGGGCTCGCACGGCGGTTTTGTGCCTTCGCTCCGCCGCCGAGGCAAGCTTGGTTCGAACCTGGCGCGGCGGCGGCTTTCGAAACCGGATTGCTTCGGCGCCTGGCTCCACGCAATGACGGGCCATGAAGATCGTCACCTACAACCTCAACGGAATCCGCGCCCGCCTGCCCCGGCTGGTCGAATATCTCGACGAGGAGAAGCCGGACGCCCTGTGCCTTCAGGAGATCAAGTGCGCCGACGAGGCCTTTCCGATCGAGGACGTCCGCTCGGCGGGCTATGACGGGGTCTGGCATGGCCAGAAGGGCTTCAACGGAGTCGCGATCCTGACCCCCGCCGGAGCCGCCCCGCCCGAGCTTCGCCGGGTCGGGCTCCCCGGCGATCCCGACGACACCCACAGCCGCTATATCGAGGCCGAGGTGAACGGAGTGACGATCGGCTCGATCTACCTTCCCAACGGCAATCCGGTCGGAAACGAGAAATTCGCCTACAAGCTCGCCTGGATGGAGCGGCTTCGGGACCACGCCTCCGCCCTGCTCGCCGAGGAAAGGCCGGCGGTCCTGGCCGGAGACTGGAACGTCATCCCGACCGACAGCCCCGACGACGTCTTCTCGGCGCGGGCGATGCGCCACGACGCCCTCATGCAGCCCGAAAGCCGGGCCGCCTTCCGGCGAATCCTCCACTCCGGCTGGACCGACGCCATCCGCGCCCGCTACCCGGACGGCCCCGTCTACACCTTCTGGGACTATACGGCGGGCTGCTGGCAGCGCGACGCCGGCTTCCGGATCGACCATCTCCTGCTCAGCCCCCAGGCCGCCGACCGCCTTCTCGACGCCGGAGTCGACAAGGCCCATCGCGGCCGCGAGAAAGCGAGCGACCACGCCCCCACCTGGGTCCGCCTCGAGGCGTGAATCGAGCCGTTCCCGCTCGTCGCCCCCCGTTCGGGCCGAGCCTGTCGAAGCCCTTTACTTCGTCTCCGCGGGGCGGGAAGGAAAGCCCTCCGGCCGGCTCGGGGCGAACTAATGAAGCGAGCCGTCCTCGTTCGAAGAAGCAGTGAAGGACCCGCCATGAAGCCTTTGACGCGCCGCCATTTCCTCGGTTCGGCCGCCGCCGTCGCCGCGCTTCCGCTGCTTCCCGGCTGCGCCGGCCGGGCCGGGCGGGAAGGGGGCTCGGCCGAGGCCATGCTCGCCGCCATGGCCGAGCAATTGCTCGCCGAATATCCCGAGAACGCCACCGCGCTCGGCCTCGACAAGGACTCCCGCGCCGCCCTCAAGTCGAGGCTGACCGACCGGTCGCTGCACGGCCGCGCCCGGCTCGCCGGGGCCGCCGCGGACCGGCTTCGGCGTCTCCAGGCCGTCGACCGCGCCGCTCTCGATCCCGCCGACCGGATCCACCTCGGAGTCGTCGAGGCCGCTCACCGGCTCGCCGTCGAAGGCTTCCGATTCCCCTATGGCGACGTCGTCACCCTCAACCAGCAATGGTCCTACCGCAACTCGGCCTATGTGGTGGCCCAGAATACCGGCGCCTTCGTCGAGATCCCCGACTTCCTCGACTCCAACCACGTCGTCGCGACGGCGGCCGACGCCGAGGCCTATCTGGAGCGGCTCGAAGCCTATGCCGGAGCGCTGGACGGCGAGACCGAGCGCCTTGCGCACGACCGCGGCATCGGGGTGGTCGCTCCCGACTTCCTGCTCGACAAGACCCTGAAGCAGATGAAGTCGGCCCGCTCGCAGCCGGTCGGCGAATGGGGCCTGGTGACCTCGCTCGCCCGGCGGACGGCCTCGATGCCGGGCGACTGGCGGGGCCGAGCCTTGGCTCTGGCGAGGGACAAGGTGGCTCCGGCGATGGACCGGCAGCTCGCCGAGCTCGGCCGCCATCGAGCCCGGGCCGACAGCCGGGCCGGGGTCTGGAAGCTCCCCGACGGCGAGGATTATTACGCCTGGGCGCTCCGGGCCGCGACGACGAGCAGCCTCTCCCCCGCCGAGGTGCACAGGATGGGCCGCGACCAACTCGCCGAGCTTCAGGGCCGGATGGAGCCTTTGCTTCGCGCCCAGGGCCTGACCAAAGGCACGGTCGGCGAGCGGATGACGGCGCTCGGCGAGGATCCCAAGCACCTCTTCCCCAACACCGATTCCGGGCGGCAGCAGATCCTCGCCTTCGTCAACGAGCGGACCGCCGACATCCGCACCCGGCTCCCGCGCGCCTTCGCGACCCTCGTCCCCGGCCGGCTGGTCATCAAGCGCGTCCCTCCCGAGATCGAGGCCGGAGCGCCCGGAGGCTATGCCGCGGCGGGGACGATCGACGGCTCGGTGCCCGGCAATTACTATATCAACCTTCGCGACACGGCGATGTGGCCGCGCTTCAGCCTCGCGACCCTGACCTATCACGAGGGCATTCCCGGCCATATCTGGCAGGGCGAATATACCTACAAGCTGCCGCTGATCCGCTCGCTGCTCGCCTTCAACGCTTATTCGGAAGGCTGGGCGCTCTACGCCGAGCAGCTCGCCGACGAGCTCGGAGTCTATGAAGGCGACCCGCTCGGCGAGCTGGGCTATCTCCAGTCTTTGTCCTTCCGCGCCTGCCGGCTGGTCGTCGACTCCGGCCTCCACGCCCAGCGCTGGACGAGGGCGAAGGCGATCCAGTGGTTCGCCCAGACCAACGGCTCGACCATCGAGGAAGTCCAGGGCGAGGTCGACCGCTATTGCGCATGGCCGGGCCAGGCCTGCGGCTACAAGGTCGGGCACAGCGAAGTGAACCGGCTGAGGGAGAAGGCGAAGTCGGCGCTTGGCCCGCGCTTCGACCTTCGCACGTTCGACGACGCGCTGGTCCTCGGCGGCAACGTTCCGCTCACTTTGCTCGAAGGCGTCATCGACAACTATATAGAAAAGGCCCGAGGTTAATTCTGTAAGCCCGATGTAATCCTTCCTGCGTGGCTTGATCCATGATAATAAAGTGTTCCACTTTATTTTGGGAGGACCGACGATGAGCCGTTACGCGACAAGAATCGCCGCAGTCGGCGCCGTCGGAATCCTTCTTGCGGGATGCGAGGCGACGTCCGGCAACGAAGCCGCCGCCACTCTCAACGAAGCCGGGCCGGCCGTCTCGACTATTGCCGAGCCGGCGAACGCCGCCGCTCCGGCCGGCAATGGCGCGTCCGCCCAGGCCGCGCCGGCCGAGGCTTCCGAGCCTCCCGTCAAGGTCGGCGAGAGGTTCGAGATCGCGCTCCCCCAGTCGGCCGGGACGGGCTATTCCTGGGCCCTGAAGTCGCCGCCGTCGGCGACGGTCGAATTGCTCGGCCAGAGCGTCGAGACGCCGCCGCCCGAGGGAAGCGCGCCGATGGCCGGCGGCGCCCAGGTCGCCCTCTTCCGCTTCAGAGCCGCCGCGCCCGGCGAGGCCGACCTCGTCTTCGTCCAGCAGCGGGCCTGGGCCCCCAAGCCCGACGACCGCACCGAAACCCGCAAGATCACCGTCATCCCCTGACCCGCGGGGCGCTCCGCCCGGGCAACTTCGGAACTTCCGGGCCGCGAAAGGCCGCCGCGCTAGCGGATCGCCGCCAGGTCGACGCCTCGGGTTTCGCGGGCGAGGAGGGCCGAGATTCCGCTGATCAGGCAGGCGGCGCCGACATAGATCGCGACCGGCAGCGCGCTGTCGTAGCTGCGGTAGAGCCACAGCGCGATGAGCGGCGCCAGCGAGCCGGCGAGGATCGAGGTCAGCTGATAGGCGATGGACACGCCCGAATAGCGGATCCGGGTCGGGAACAGCTCGGTGATGAAGGCCGCCCTGGGGCCCGTACATGGCGCTGTGGAGGACGAGGCCGGCGACCAAAGCGAGGACGATCAGCGCCGGCTCGCCGCTCGCCAGCATCGGGAAGAAGGCGAAGCTGAAGGCGGCGAGGCCGAGCCCTCCGAAGGCGTAGACCGGGCGGCGGCCGATCCGGTCCGACAGCCGGCCGAAGAGCGGGATCGCGAGGAACTGGACCGCCGCCCCGATCAGAAGCGCCTGGAGCGCGAGGCTTCGAGTCTCCGCGGCGACGTCGACGAGGAAGGTCAGCGAGAAGACGGTGAGGATGTAATAAGAGATATTCTCCCCGACCCGAAGCCCGGCGCCGAGCACGACTGCGCCGGGCCGCTCGAGGAAAACGTCCATGGCCGGAAGCTTGGGCGGGAGCTCGGCCTCTTCGAGCGCCTTCTCGAACATCGGGCTCTCCTCCACCCGGTTGCGGATGTACCAGCCGACGGCGACGAGGATCGCCGACAGCAGGAAGGGGATCCGCCAGCCCCAGGCGAGGAAGTCGGCCTCGCTCTGAAGCCCTGCGATCAGGGCCAGGACCCCGGCCGAGAGCAGGCTTCCCGCGGCCACTCCGGCCTGGGGCCAGCTCGCCCAGAAGCCGCGGCGGGCGCTGTCGCCATGCTCTGCCGCCATCAGCACCGCTCCGCCCCATTCGCCGCCCACCGCGAAGCCCTGGACGAGTCGAAGGGCGATCAGGCCGGCCGGCGCCCAGATCCCGATCTGCGCATAGGTCGGAAGAAGCCCGATCAGGACCGTCGCGACCCCCATCAGGACGAGGCTCAGCATGAGCAGGCGCTTGCGGCCGATCCGGTCGCCATAATGGCCGAAGACGATCCCGCCCAATGGCCTGGCAAAGAAGCCGACGGCATAAGTGGCGAAGGCGAGCAGGGTCCCGACGAACGGATCGTAGGAGGGGAAGAAGAGCTTGTTGAAGACGAGGGCCGCGGCCGAGCCGTAGAGGAAGAAATCATACCATTCGATCGTCGTCCCGATCATGCTCGCCGCGACCACCCGGCGCAGGCGCCCCGGCCGCCATTCCCCGCCTTCGTGCTGCTCCGCCATATCGCCTCCTCGCCCGCGAAGCTTTAGCCAGCCCTTGCCGGGCGGGAAAGCCAAGCGTAGCGGCGGGCCATGCGCTTCCTCCTCCCCCTCGCCTTGCTCTTCGCCGGCGCCTGCGCCTCCACCCCGTCGCAAGATTCGGAGCCGGCCCGCTGGCGCGCCCAGGCCGAGCGGGTGACGATCACGCGGGACGATTGGGGAATCGCGCATGTGCGCGGGAAAAGCGACGCAGACGCCGTGTTCGGGATGATCTACGCCCAGGCCGAGGACGACTTCAACCGGATCGAGATGAACTACCTCACCAACCTCGGCCGCCGAGCCGAGGCGGAAGGCGAGAAGGCGATCTGGGGAGACCTCAGGATGCGCCTCTTCCTGCGCGAGGAGGACCTCAAGGCCCGCTACGCGTCGAGCCCCGCCTGGCTTCGGCGGCTGATGGTCGCCTGGGCGGACGGGCTCAACCACTATCTCCGAACGCAACCGCAGGTGCGGCCGAAGGTGCTCACCCGATTCGAGCCGTGGATGGCCTTGTCCTTCACCGAAGGAAGCATCGGCGCCGACTTCGAGCGGGTGCCGCTCGCACCGCTCGAAGCCTTCTATTCGAAGCGCGGAAGGGCGCTGGCGGCGGCCGGGCTCGCGGAGACCGAGCCGAGCGGCTCGAACGGGATCGCGATCGCTCCGGCGATCGCCGAGGGGAAGCGGGGGCTTCTGCTGATCAATCCCCATACCAGCTTCTTCTTCCGCTCGGAGCTTCAGGTGACGAGCGAGGAGGGGCTCAACGCCTATGGCGCCGCCACCTGGGGCCAGTTCTTCATCTACCAGGGCTTCAACGATCGCCTGGGCTGGATGCACACGACGAGCGGCCTCGACTCGGTCGACGAATATGAGGAGACGATCGTCGATCGCGGCGGCCGGCCCCTCTACCGCTACGGCTCGGAGGAGCGCCCGGTCGAGACTTCGAACGTGACCATCGCCTATCGGACTCCCGAGGGCGGGCGGGCCGAGCGCACCTTCCAGGTCTACCGCACCCACCACGGCCCGATCACCGGCGAGCGGGGCGGCAAGTGGATCGCCATCGCCTTGATGCACCGTCCGGTGGAGGCGCTCAGCCAGTCCTTCCTTCGCACCAAGGCGCGCGACTTCCGCTCATACCTCGAGGCGGTGTCGTTCCAGGCGAACTCGTCGAACAACACCATCTACGCCGATTCGGACGGCAACATCGCCTATCTTCACCCGCAGTTCGTGCCGAGGCGCGACGACCGGTTCGACTACACCAAGCCGCTGGACGGCAGCGACCCGGCGACCGACTGGCGCGGCACCCACGCGCTCGGCGAGCTCCCCCGGCTGCTCAACCCGCCGAACGGATGGATCCAGAACACCAACAACTGGCCCTACAGCGCCGCCGGCGCGAACAGCCCGAAGGCGACCGATTTCCCGCGCTACATGGACACGTTCGGAGAGAATCCGCGTGGCCGCCACGCCCTCATGCTGCTCGAGGGGAAAAGCGGCTGGACGCCCGGGAAGCTTCGGGACGCCGCCTATGACAGCTACCTCCCTGCCTTCGCGGACCTGGTGCCGATGCTGATCAAGGCCTGGGATTCGCGCCCGGCCTCCGACCCGCTGAAGCGGCGCCTGGCGCCCGAGATCGCTCTGCTTCGCGGCTGGGACTATCGCTGGGGAGTGGATTCGGCGGAGACGTCGCTGGCGGTATTCTGGGCGGACGTCCTCTGGGCCAATGCCGACGAGATGTTCCGGGGCGCCCGCCGGGTCGTCGAATATATAGACGAGCGGACCACCTCCGAGCAGAAGCTGCGGGCCCTCGAAGCGGCTTCGGACCGGCTCAAGCGGGAATTCGGGAGCTGGCGCACTCCCTGGGGCGAGATCAACCGCTTCCAGCGCCTCACCGGAGACATCGTCCAGCCCTTCTCCGATTCCGCGCCGAGCACTCCGGTCGGCTTCACATCGGGCCTTTGGGGCTCGCTCGCCTCGTTCGGAGCGGAGCGCAAGCCGGGGACGAAGCGCTGGTACGGCACCAGCGGCAACAGCTTCGTCGCCGTGGTCGAGTTCGGGCCGAGGGTGCGGGCGCTCGCGGTGACGGCCGGCGGCGAGAGCGGGAATCCCGGCTCGCCGCACTTCAACGACCAGGCCCAGCGCTACTCGAAGGGGGAATTGCGCGAGGTCTATTTCTATCCCGAGCAACTCAAAGGCCATACCAAGCGGGTCTATCGACCGGGCGAATAAGTCCGCTTGTAATGAAGGGCTGCAACGCCGATCCTCCGGAATCGGGGGATACATTCATGCGAGTCGACCTGTTCGAGCTGCTCGACGGCCTGTTCAAGGGCGTCGTCTACTTCTTCTACAACGTGCTGGAGTCGATCTACAACGTTCTGCGGAGGCCCTTCCGGGGGCCGTTGCGGCTGCAACAGGCGCATCGTAACCCGCGGCTGAGGCAGATCAGCGCGGTCACCTTCCTGTTCGTCAGCTTCTTCATCTTCTTCGGCTTCCACCTCAGCACCTATGAGCTGATGGACTATGACGGCGGCGAGCCCACGCTCGACCAGTTCCTGGCGAGTGTCGATGAAGCGCTTCGGACCACGCCCACCTTCTCCCTCGACGGTGATTCCCTCTGGCCGGTGCTTGCCGCTACCCTGGCCGCCACCGTCCTGTTCGATTCCCTGCTGCGGCTGACGCTACGGGCGGGCCTGCGCGGCGCGCCCGATCGCCGCCATTTCGTGCTGGCGGTGATGGGATATGCGACCTTCCCCGCAATCGCCCTTGCGACCATCTTCGCTCGTTTCGCCGCGTTCGGCTGGCCGCTCCACGTCGCATCGTTCGAGGCGGTGGGAGAATGGCCATGGCGCTTCCTGCCGCCCATCATGATCGCGCTCATCCCGGCCGCCACCTTGCTCGCGTCCGGCCTGAGGCTGAGGCGCCGAATCGGCCGGGCGCGGAACGGGCCCGTTGCCGGGGCGGCGCGCGTCCTCGCCGCACTCATTCTCGTCACGTTGTTCCTCGTGGTGGCGGCGAGGACCGGCGCGGCGCTCGGTTACAGGCTGGTCGGCGAGCGCACCATGGTCGGCAAGGACCCGCTGGCGTTGGAAACGCCGGTCCTGATGAGCCAGGATTGCATGGTCTCGGGACAGGGCCTTTGGGTGGAAGCGGTGGTCTGGAACAAGCTGACCAAGCCGGTCGCGCAGCGCGTGAAGGATTATGGTGCTGATATTGGGCACGATCTTGAGGGCTTCTACTCGGGCGCCAATCAAAATGTGCCGCGCGTCGTCGAACTCGTCCTGGTCGGTGAAGATCCGCCCTCGCAGATCGCGCTGGGGGCCGGAGAAGCCCGGGTGGTGAGGTTCGTTGCCCGGGACTATGCGACTGCCGCCGAAGACCATGGGAAGGAGTGCAGCCTGCGCGTCGCCGGCCAGGCTTACGACCCCTCTATACAGATCCCGGACGTTCTCGAGTAACGCTGGCCTTGCTTAGCCGTCGGCGAACTCTTCCGTTGCCCTGATCAGCCCGTCCAGCACCTCGGGCTCGTTGAACAGGTGGCCGCCATGGACGATCTCGAGCCTCGCCTCGGGCCAGGCCTCGTGCAGGTCCCAGGCGGCGGCGGGCGGGGTGCAGATGTCGTAGCGGCCCTGGACGATGATTCCCGGAATGTCCCTGAGCCGGCCGGCATCGGCGATCAGCTGGCCTTCCTCCAGCCAGCCGCGGTTGACCATGTAGTGATTCTCGATCCGGGCGATGGCGACGGCGAAGTCGTCGCTCGTATGCTGGGCGATCGTGGCCGGGCTCGGAAGCAGGGTGACCGTCTCCGCTTCCCACTGGCTCCAGGCCTTGGCGGCCGCGAGCCGGACCGCCTGGTCGGAATCGGTGAGCCGGCGCTGATAGGCCGCGACGAGGTCGCCGCGCTCGGCCTCCGGGATCGGCGCCAGGAAGTCGCGCCACTTGTCCGGATAGACCTCGGAAGCGCCGTAGCGATAGAGCCAGTCGAGCTCGGTCCGGCGGAAGGTGAAGATGCCCCGAAGCACCAGCTCGGTGACCCGATCGGGATGGGTCTCGGCATAAGCGAGGGCGAGGGTCGAGCCCCAGGAGCCGCCGAACACCATCCAGCGCTCGTGGCCGGCCAGCTCGCGAAGCCGCTCGATGTCCTCGACCAGGTGCCAGGTCGTGTTGGCCTCGAGCGACGCGTGCGGGGTCGAGCGTCCGCAGCCGCGCTGGTCGAACAGCATGATGTCGTAGCGTGCCGGGTCGAACTGGCGCCGGTGATCGGGGCTGCAGCCGGCGCCGGGGCCGCCGTGGAGGAAGACGACCGGCTTCGCGCCCGGGGTCCCGCACCGCTCCCAATAGAGGCTGTGGCCGTCGCCCACGTCGAGCCGGCCCGATTCGTAGGGCTCGATCGGGGGATAGAGGGTGCGTAGCTCGGTCATGGGCATGTTCCTTTATCCGTCATCCCGGACTTGATCCGGGATCCATGAACACAGACGGGGCACGTATTCCAGACGGCGCTGTTCATCGATGCCGGATCAAGCCCGGCATGACGCAGATGGTCAAAAGCTCATCTCATCATAAATGCGCGAGACGTCGCCCTTCCATTCGCCGTGATAGCGTTCGAGCAGCATCTCGGCCGGAGTCGTGCCCCGAGCGACGATCTCGCGCAGCGGATCGAGAAACCCGCTCTCGCTGTCGCCCGCGCCGTTGAGCCGGGCGCGCGCCTTCAGCCCGCCTTCGGCGATGGCGAGGATTCGGGCGGCGAGATCGCGCAACGGCTCGCCCGCGGGAGTGACGGCGGCGAGGCCGAGCCTCGGCACGTCGTCGCGCAGGCGCTGGCGCTCGTCCAGCGACCAGGCCTTCACCTCGTCCCAGGCCGAATCGAGCGCAGCCTGGTCGTAGAGCAGGCCGACCCACAAGGCGGGCAAGGCGCAGATCTTGCTCCATCGCCCGCCGTCGGCGCCGCGCATCTCGAGGAAGCTCTTCAGCCGAACCTCCGGGAAGGCGGTCGAGAGATGGTCGGTCCAGTCCGACAGCCGGGGCTTCTCGCCGGGGAGGACGGAAAGCTTGCCCTTGAGGAAGTCGCGGAAGCTGAGCCCGGCGGCGTCGATATAGCGGCCGTCGCGATAGACGAAGTACATCGGCACATCGAGCGCATAGTCCAGATAGCGCTCGTAGCCGAAGCCGTCCTCGAAGACGAAAGGCAGCATTCCGGTACGGTGCGGATCGGTGTCGGACCAGATGTGGCTCCGGAAGGAGAGGAAGCCGTTGGGCTTGCCCTCGGTGAAGGGCGAGTTGGCGAACAAAGCGGTGGCGAGCGGCTGGAGGGCGAGGCCCACCCGAAACTTCCGGGCCATGTCGGCTTCGGAGCCATAGTCCAAATTGACCTGTATCGTGCAGGTCCTCAGCATCATGTCGAGTCCGAGGTCGCCGACCCGCGGCATATGGCGGAGCATGATCTCGTAGCGGCCCTTGGGCATTCGCGGCAGCTCGTCGCGCCTCTTGTCGGGCCACATGCCGAGGCCGAGGAAGCCGAGGTCGAGCTTTTCGCCGACCTGCTTGACCTGGTCGAGATGGCGACCGGCCTCGGCGCAGGTCTGGTGGAGATTCTCGAGCGCCGCCCCGGAAAGCTCGAGCTGCCCCGCCGGCTCGAGGCTGACATTGCCGTCCTCCCCCGAAAGGGCGATGACCTTTCCGCCCTCCTCGACCGGCTTCCATCCGAATTCGGTCAGGGCCTCGAGCAGGTCACGGATCCCGCCCGGCTCCTCGTAGGAGGGCGCGCGATGATCCTGGCGGCGGTAGACGAACTTCTCGTGCTCGGTGCCGATCCGCCACGCGCCTTCCGGCTTCTCGCCGCGCTCGAACGGCGCCAGCAGGTCGTCGCGGCTCTCGATCGGCGGATCCACTCGCGCGGTTTCGGTCCGGGTCGTCATCGGCGCCGTCTAGCGGCGCTCGCGAAGCCCCGCCAGCACCTATTCCTCCGATGCGGAGCCTGGCGGCGAGGCCCAGGGACCGGCCGAGCCCATCCATAAGGCCACCGCCGCCAGGGCCGCGGTGTCGGCGCGAAGGATGCGGGGCCCGAGGCCGATCGGGCGAGCCTGCGGCAGGGCTCGGATGGCGGCTCTTTCCTCGTCCGCAAAGCCGCCCTCCGGCCCGATCAGGATGGCGGCGGGACCGGGCTCGGCGCGAAACGCCTCGCCGCCCGCCTCGTCGGCGAAGAACAGGGTGCGCCCGGCAGGCCAGGCGGCCAGCAGAGCGGCCAGCTTTTGAGGCTCGGCCAATTCGGCGAGCGCGGTTCGCCCGCATTGCTCGGCCGCCTCGACGACATGGGCCCGAAGCCGATCGAGATTGAGGCGCTCGACGATCGTCCGGCGAGTGAGGACGGGGACGATTCGAGCCACTCCGAGCTCGGTCGCCTTCTCGACCAGCCAGTCGATCCGCCCGCGCTTGATCGGGGCGAATAGGAGCCAGAGATCGGGCACCGCCTCGCGCTCGCGAAGCCGCTCGCCGACCGCGAGGGCGACTCGCTTGCGCCCGGCCTCGACGATCTCGGCAAGCCACTCGCCGGTGCGGTCGTCGAACAGCTTGACCCGGGCGCCGGGGCCGAGGCGAAGGACGTTGGCGAGATAATTGGCCGGGGCGCCTTCGAGGGTGAGCCTGATGCCGGACTCCAGAATCTCGTCGACGAACAGGCGCGGCAGGCTCGCCGGCGGCCAGGCAGGGGTTGCGGGCAAGTCGGGGTTGCTCCCTCCGTTCGGGCTGAGCCTGTCGAAGCCCCTTCCTCTCCCCAGGGCAAGAAAAGAATGGCCTTCGACAAGCTCAGGCCGAGCGTTATGGGGGTCCATGGCTGCGTCTTCCGAGACCGACATCGTCCCCGATTCCGAGCGGCGCGGCCTGATCGGGGGGCTGCCGCGGCCGCTTCGCCCCTACGCCTCGCTGATGCGGCTCGACCGGCCGATCGGGGCCTGGCTGCTGTTCTGGCCCTGCGCCTGGGGAGTCGCGCTGGCGGGGCTGGGGCCGAACGGATTCGCCCTGATCCTGTGGCTGGCGCTCGGCGCCTGGGCGATGCGCAGCGCCGGTTGCGTCTGGAACGACATCGTCGACCGCGACCTCGACTCCAAGGTGGAGCGCACCCGGCTGAGGCCGCTTGCGAGCGGCAGGGCGAGCCTGGGAGGCGCTGCCATCCTGCTCGCCATGCTCGTCCTGGTCGGCCTGATCGTCCTGCTCCAGCTGGGCCGGACGGCGCAGTTCGTCGCGCTCGCCAGCCTGGCGCCGGTCGCCGCCTATCCGTTCATGAAGCGCATCACCTGGTGGCCCCAGGCGTGGCTCGGCCTCGTCTTCTCCTGGGGAGCCCTGGTCGGATGGCCGGCGGTGCGCGGCGAGCTCGATTGGGCGGCGGTCCTGCTGTGGGCGGGCTCGGTCTTCTGGGTGATCGGCTACGATACGATCTACGCGCTCCAGGACCGCGAAGACGATGCGCTGGTCGGGGTGAAGTCCTCGGCGCTGGCGCTCGGCCGCCACGCACGGGCCGGAATAGCGATATCTTACCTCGTCGCGCTGGCCCTGTGGGCCGCGGCGCTGTGGCGGGTGAGGCCCGACGGCCTCTCGCTGGTCGCTCTGGTGCCGGTCGCGCTCCATCTCGGCTGGCAGGTTGCGGCCCTGAAGAGCGCGCAGGGCGAGGACGCGCTCGCCAAGTTCCGCTCCAACCGATTCGCGGGCTTCGTCATGTTCCTGTCCTGCCTGGTCGCCGGCACCTCCTAGATTTCGCGGCCCATGCATCCTAGGTGGCCTTCATGCTGACCATCCCAGAAGCCGAGGCGCGCGCCGCCGCGCTGGTCGAGCGCGCCAGGCGCGCCGGCGCCGACGCCGCCGACAGCCTTTATTATGCCGACTCCTCGACCGGAGTTCAGGTTCGCCTCGGCGAGCTCGAGGACGTGTCGCGGGCCGAGGGCGAGACGATCGAGCTTCGCTTCTTCGCCGGCCGCCGCTCGGCGAGCGTCTCGTCGTCCGACCTGTCCGACGAGGCGCTGGCGGCGCTGGTCGAGCGGGCGGCGGCGATGGCTCGGGAGGCGCCCGAGGATCCCTGGTCGGGGCTTGCGCCGGAGGAGCTTCTGATGCGCGAGGCCGGGCCGGACGTCGAGGGCGACGACGGCGCCGATCCCGCCCCGCTCGAGCTCAAGGCGCGCGCATTGCTGATCGAGGAGGCGGGGCGCGCGGTGGCGGGAGTCACCAACAGCGAAGGCGCTCGAGTCAGCGCCGGCCGGACGGTCGTCGCGATCGCCACCAGCCACGGCTTTTGCCGCGGCTATTCGACCAGCGGCTATTCCGCCTCGGCGAGCCTGATCGCGGGCTCGGGGGGCGAGATGCAGCGGGATTACGCTTATCATTCCGTCCGCCATTACACCCAGCTGGACGACCCCGAGACTCTGGGGCGGAGGGCGGCGGAGCGGGCGGTGGCCCGGCTCCGCCCGGCCCGGCTCCCGAGCGGGGCGATGCCGGTTCTGTTCGACCCGAGGGTCGGCGGGACGCTGATCGGACACCTGACCGGAGCCATCGGCGGACCGTCCATCACCCGCCGGACCAGCTTCCTTCTCGACCGGGAGGGCGACCGGATCTTCCCGGAAGCCATCACCATCCGCGACGATCCGCACCGGCCGCGCGGCCTCCGCTCCAAGCCGTTCGACGGCGAGGGGCTCGCGACCCGCCCGTCGAACCTGGTCGAATCCGGGCGGCTGACCGGCTGGCTGCTCGACAGCGCCTCGGCCCGGCAGCTCGGCCGCGCGCCGACCGGACACGCGACGAGAAGCGCCGGAGGCGGCCCCGGAGTCGGGACGACCAACGTCCACCTCGAGCCCGGCCCGCACAGCCGCGACGACCTGATCGGCTCGGTCGGGCGCGGGCTCTACGTCACCGAGCTGATCGGCCAGGGCGTCAACCCGGTGACCGGCGACTACAGCCGCGGCGCCTCCGGCTTCCTCATCGAGAACGGCCGGCTCGGCGCCGCCGTCGCCGAGATCACCATCGCCGGCAATTTGCTCGACATGTTCGCGAGCCTCGCCGCGGCCGACGACCTCGAATTCCGCCGCGCGGTCAACGTCCCCACCCTGAGGATCGACGCAATGACGGTGGCCGGTGCTTGAGCGGGTCTCGGCGATCGCCCGCGAGGCCGGCCGGATCGCCGCCGGCCGCTGCGGAACCGATTTCGGGCGCTGGGAGAAGTCGCCGGGCAACCCGGTCTGCGACATCGACCTCGAGGTGGACGCGTTCCTTCGCGAGCGGCTGGCGCAGCTCGATCCCGAGGCCGGCTGGCTGTCGGAGGAGAGCCTCGATTCGTCCGACCGGATGGAGCGGCCGCGGCTGTGGGTGGTCGACCCGATCGACGGCACCCGCGACTATCTGAGGGGCCGGCCGGGCTGGTGCGTCTCGGTGGCCCTGGTCGAGGACCGGAGCCCGCTGATCGGAGTGCTCGACGCCCCGGCGCGGGGCGAGCATTGGACGGCCGAGAAGGGGCGGGGCGCCTGGCGCAACGGCGAGCGGCTCCGGGTCAGCGGCCGCCGCCGGCTGGCCGGGGCGCGGGTTCCGGCCGAGCAGCTCGCCGAGCCCGATTCCGATCTCGTCGCGGTGGCCAGGCCCAATTCGATCGCGCTTCGGATCGCGATGGTGGCCGCGGGGGAGGCCGACCTCGCCGCGACCCTGAGATGGGGCTTCGAATGGGACATCGCCGCCGCCGCACTGATCGCCGCCGAGGCCGGGGCCGCGGTCAGCGGAGCGCTCGGCCAGCCGCTCGCCTTCAACAGCGCCAGCGGCGAGGCGTTCGGAGTGCTGGTCGCGACCCCGGCGATCCACGCCGCCGCCGCCGAGCGGCTCCGCGAACGGGCGATGAACCTGGTCTAGCCGTCATTGCGAGGAGCGAAGCGACGAAGCAATCCAGTGGCTCGAGCACCGATAGTTGGATTGCCGCGTCGCTTCGCTCCTCGCAATGACGAGGTCATGGCCGTCGTCGCACCGTCCGGCCCTTTCGCAGCGGCCGCTTAGACTTCGCGCCGGCACCTGCTATGCCGGGCCCCACAGGAGGTGCGTTTCATGAAGCTCGGGCTCCTCGCCTTGCCGATCCTCGCCGCGATCGCCTCGCCGCTCGGCGGCCAGCCGCCCGCGCCCGCGCCCGCGTCCGCTCCGGCCGAGGGCAGCGGCACCGTCCTCGATTATGGCGAGGACGGCTCGGAGCGGATGACGGTCCCGGTCAGCATCGGCGGCCGGGGCCCGTTCGAGTTCATCGTCGACACCGGCGCCGAGCGGACCTCGATCGCCGAGGAGCTGGCCCGGCATCTCAAGCTCGGCCAGGGCACCCGCGCCCGGCTTCACAGCATGACCGAGGTCAGCCGGATCCAGACCGTCCTCATCCCCGCGCTCGAGATCGGCGGACGCAGCATCCGCGGGATCAACGCTCCGGCGCTCGAGCGCCGCAACATCGGCGCCGAGGGCATATTGGGAGTCGACACGCTCCAGACCCAGCGGGTCTCGTTCGACTTCGCCCGCCAGCAGATGACGGTGACCAACTCGCGCAAGCGCGAGGAGATCTGGCCCGACGACACGATCGTCATCACCGCCAGGAACCGGCTCGGCCATCTCGTCATGGTCGACGCCGCGGTCAACGGCGAGAAGGTCTGGGTGATCCTCGACACCGGCGCCCAGACGACGGTCGCCAACAGCGTCCTTCGCCGCAAGCTGGAGCGGCGCGGCAAGCTTCTTCGAAGCTGGCCGATCGAGCTCCAGAGCGTCACCGGCGGCCGGATGCCGGCGGAGCAGTCGATGGTGAGGCGGATCCGGCTCGGCGGGGTCGACATCAACAACATGCCGGTGGCCTTCGCGGACGTCCATCCGTTCCGGAAGCTGGGGCTGATGAAGCGGCCGGCCTTGCTGCTGGGGATGGATGCGCTGCGGCTGTTCGAGCGGGTGTCGGTGGACTTCCCGAACCGGCGGGTGAGGCTTCTGCCGGCGGGCAGCGCGGAGCGGGGGGGGACCCGGATGGCGGCGCGAGGGGCGGCGAAGGTGAAAAGCTGATATTCGCTCTTTGTTCTTGACAGGCTGGCCAAGCTGGACTATCTTTGTTCCTGCCGAGTCGCGGACCCGGCAGGCTTTTTGACATCGTCAATTCAACATGCCCCGCGAGGGCGAGGGCGACCCGTCCGGCCGGGCCCGCCGGACGGGCCGGCCGACGTGCCAGGTGGGTCGCGGCGGACCGGCAGCTATGCGCCAAAGTCGGTCATCCGGCGGGTTCGTGGCGGCGCCCGAAGGCCGCCGTTCGTCCGCGTGCTCATGTTGCAGTGGCAACTTGAGGGCCTGGCGACTCGTATACCACGATGTGATCATTGCCGGTTGTCCCCAATGCGGAACACTCCTTGAAGCACGGCCGGCGCGCAACCTCTTCAGCCTTCAACCGGCGGTAGCGGCGTCGCACGGTCCCAAAAAAGCCGAAGATCGTGGACACTTACGTTCAGCAGCCCCCTCGTGATAACGAGTGCACCAAGGACAGGGGGCTTGCTTGTTTATCCAGCGCGTCGTCGTAGAAAACTACCGCTGCCTTAAGCGCGCGAACGTCACGTTAAACGAGCGGCTCAACGTCATCGTCGGCAGCAACGAGTGTGGCAAGTCCACACTTCTCGAGGCGGTCCACCTTGCCCTGACGGGACAGTTGAACGGCCGTCCATTGATCGTTGAACTTCACCCATACCTCTTTAACCACGACCTGACGCGCACGTACTTCGAGGCATTGAAGGTGGGCGGGCGGGCCGCACCCCCCAGCATACTCATCGAGCTGTATCTAGCTGACGACCCCGCACTCGCAAAGCTGAAGGGTGACAATAACAGCCTCCGGTTAGACGTTCCCGGCGTCTCGACGCTCGTCGAACTGAACCCGAGCCATGCCGAAGATTTCGCGCAGTATGTCGCCGACCCGTCGGAGATCCGCACCCTCCCAGTGGAGTACTTCTGGATCAAATGGCGGGACTTCGCAGATAACGAGATCATAAACGTGCGCGGTGTTCCGCTGCAGACGAGCCTGATTGACGCGAGCACAATCAAGAACAACGCGGCCGCCAGTAGGTACGTCGTTGATATCGTCAAGGAGAGCCTGACTTCGAAGGAGAAGGTCGACTTAGCGCTCAGCTATCGGCTGATGAAGGACCGCTTCCTTGAGCAGCCTAAAGTGAAGACGATCAACGACGCGCTGGCCGCGAAGAAGGGCGGAATCAGCGACAAGGCGATATCGGTGTCGCTGGACACGTCGTCACGCGCGAACTGGGAAGCAGGCATCATGCCTCATCTAGATGATATTCCGCTGACGCTAGTGGGCAAAGGCGAACAGAATTCAGTCAAGATCAAGCTTGCCATGGAAACATCGGCGAGGTCGCACATCATCCTGATCGAGGAGGCTGAGAACCACCTTTCCTACGCAAGCCTAAACGAGCTTATCGGACACATCTCGGCGAACGCCGGACCACGGCAGATACTGATAACGACCCACAGCAGCTTCGTCCTCAACAAGCTCGGGGTAGAATCTGTTCTGCTTTTTCAGCGAGGGGAGGCCATACGGCTTACCGAATTGAAAGACAGCTCGACCCAGGACTACTTCATGAAGTTGCCGGGGCACGACACGCTCCGGCTGATCTTGGCGACTCGATCGATCCTGGTGGAGGGTCCGTCGGACGAGCTGATCGTGCAGCGCGCATACGAGAAGAAGCACGGCAGGATGCCGCTCGAAAACGGCGTCGACGTCATTTCGGTCAACTCGCTTGCCTTCAAGCGCTTCCTCGAGATCGCGGTCATGCTGGGGAAAACAACGGATGTCGTCACCGACAACGACGGCAGCGTCGCCGCCCTCCAGAAGAAATACGCCGACTATCTGAGCTCGGATCTGGTCTCGATCCAGTACGACCCGGACGAATCCGCCAAGACGCTTGAGCCACAGCTGCTCAGGAAAAACGGCTTAGCGGTGATCAACGCAGTCCTCGGCACGTCTTTCGCACACGAGGCCTCCGTGCTGGCGCACATGGCCAGCCACAAGGCCGAGACCGCGCTCCGGTTCTTTGAAACCGACGTCGACTGGTCTCCGCCGGACTACATCGCCCGTGCCATCCGTTAATCGAATCGTCATCTCCGCGGCCGGGGGCGGGAAGACCACCCGCGTGGTTGACCATGCGCTGGCGGGCGGCAACGGCGTCACCGCGCTCGTCACGTACACGCGGAACAATGTTCGCGAGATACAACTGAAGGTCTACGAGCGATCACCGGTCATACCCGCGAACGTCGAGATCCTATCCTGGTACTCCTTCCTGCTCCGCGAGCTCGCCCGTCCGTACCGCTCCGCGATGCACGGCCGCCGGATCGACGGTATCCACTGGGTCGAGGGGAAGTCGGTGCCCTTCATTCCCGAGGGCAAGACTGCCAGCCACTATTTCCTCGACGGCGGTCGCATCTATTCCGACAAGATCGCCAAGTTTATCTGCGCGTGCAACGCTAAGTCGGGCGGCGCCATTATGCGGCGGTTGAAAGCGCGCTACGGCCACGTCATCATCGACGAGGTTCAGGACATGGCGGGCTACGACTTGGAGCTCCTAGAGCTCATCCTCCGCTCGGGCATCGCTATCACGTTGGTTGGCGACCATCGCCAAGCGACTTTCGCGACCAACAACTCACCCAAGAATAAGGGCTTCGCGGGACCGGCAGTGATCAAAAAGTTCGAGCTATGGAGGAGGGCCGGCTTAGTAACAATCGACTATGAATGCCACACTCATCGCTGCAACCAAGCGATCGCCGACCTGGGCGACGGCTTCTTCCCACATGAACCCAAAACGATCTCGCGAAACACCGTCAGCACCGGTCACGACGGCGTGTTCCTCGTCGCGAGCGTCGACGTTCGGGAATATATCAAGACTTTCTCGCCGCAGGTGCTGCGTTACTCCGCCAGGACCAATTGCGATCCTCTCGACCCAATGAACTTCGGTGAGGCCAAGGGGCTCACGTTCGACCGGGTGCTTATTTATCCGCACGGCAAGGCGAAGTCGTGGCTCGCGTCGGGCGATCTCTTCCATGTCGAGAAGTCCGCCACGAAAATGTACGTGGCGGCCACCCGCGCGCGCTTCAGCGTGGCCTTTGTCTACGATGGCAAGACTTGCGGGATACGAGCCGCCCGGTGGCGCGCTTAATGGGCATTTGCGCAAGGGCCTGACACATGGTGAGGTGCGACGCCCCCCGCCGCGGCGGTCGCCCATTAGGCGGAGCACGGTTCGGCGGGCAGGATTGAACTACTAGGTTCCCCTGAGCTGCCATCGGCTACGCTCCGCATCCATCAGCCGGTATCCAGAGCGCACGAACAGGTCAGCGACAGCTTCCCCCGCCTGAAGCAGCAAGCGCGCCGGTGGATTTTCCTCAGGGATGTAAAGTGTGAAGCCGTCAACAACGTCTACCCGTTTGATGGGCGTCAAAGCATCGTACGTCTTCACCGCCGCGGCAAGCAGCGCCTCGTCCGCGCAGTTGATCTCCACGAAGAGGTCTCGGTCGTCGTCATAAACGTAGATACTCGCGTCGTAGATGAACGAACTGAGCGGACGCGCGGTCGGATTTGAGAAGCGCGCCGCGAACAGCGTGTCGCTGTACCGGCCGGGAACCCCTTCTTCAGTGCTGAAGCCGAACACTTCGGTGGCGAGATCCACGGCGGACGCGATTGAGAGGAGACTCATGTACCCTGTCTCGACTGGCGTCTCGATCTGGCCGAGGCTTTCGGTGACCAGCGCGATGGCCTTGCCCGACTGGTCGAGCGCCACTCCTCCGCTAAAGCCGCCGCGAGCGGTGGCGGATGCGATGAAGTGGATGGACGGCGAGTGATGTACGCGCACGACGGCATTAATCTGCCCGAGAGCCACCACCTGATTCGGGACGGTCGTGAACGGGATTGGTGGATAGCCGATAACAAGGATGTCGGAGAGCACGAGATCATTCTCTTCGATCGAATAATCCGTGTGCTGACTGACCGTAATCGAAGGGAGGGGGGTGTCTCCAAGGTCTGCCCGGAAGACGGCGACATCGAGCCCCTCCGGCCCGAAATGCGGCCCGTCTACGATCTTCAAGCGCCTGGGCGTGTACATCCTGCCGCCAGCTTCCTCACTTAGATGCACAGACTTCGTGGTGGCCACCTCCCTGATCGTGGCACTTTCAACGACATGGCGGGCCGTGATGAAGATGCCGTCGCCGATGTGAAACGCCGATCCTATGCCTTCGTCACCGTTCCCGTCAGCGATGGCGACGAAAGCCACGGCGCCGGCGGCGCGGAGGTAGGTTTCCTGAAAAGGGCTCTTCTTGGCGGTCGTCATCTCAGTTCCAGATCAAGTGCGGGCGCGATCAACGTGCGCTGCCAGGCTTTCGTGCGCGGAGTAAGCACTACCTGCGCCCGTAACGCACCGGTAGCGCCGCCAGCCGATTGAGAGGTGGACCCCTAGATTCCGTCGCTGACCGCGCGGGCGGAGGCACCCCCGGGCTGGTCCGCTTTCTGTCTCAGGCGGTCGAAGACCAGACATTCCGCTGCCGGCCAGCTTCAGCCACCGGTCGGCTCAGGCCCATAGCAGACGCTCAAGGCGTCCACGGCATCACCAAGGCCATGTCCGGGTCGTTCGAGTCGCCGGGCTGTCGGACGACGGCGGCCCGTCTCGAGCGGGCCGCCGCGGCGTTCGGGAGCGGGAGGGAGCGGCTTCCGGTCAAGCGCCCGGCATTCTCCAGTCGAAACGGCCTGACCACATGCCGGCCAATACAAACCCTCTCTTCCGTGGTAGACGCCTGGCTGTACCGGATTTCTGCCCTCTAGGACGACGAACATGGTCGCGACTGCGCTGGATATAATCCCGCCGAACGAAGCCGGCCGCATGGCCGCGGTTCGCCGCTACGAGATTCTCGACACTCCGCCGGACGGCAGCTTCGATCGAGTCACCGCGCTTGCCGCGCGTCGGTTCGGCGCGCCCATATCGATCATCAGCATCGTCGACCATGACCGCATCTGGTTCAAATCTCATCATGGTGTGGACGTGCAGCAGATCGGGCGCGATCCCGGCCTGTGTGCGTCGGCTATCCTTTCTTCCGAAGCGCACGTCCTCGTGGACGCGAGCACCGACGTCCGCTCGCTTGCGAACCCGCTGGTCGCGGGCGACTTCGGTCTCAGGTTCTACGCTGGCGTGCCCCTCCAAACCTCGGACGGCTTCAACCTCGGGACGCTCTGCGTGATCGACAAGGAGCCGCGCCCGGTGGATCAGGCGCAGATCGACGATTTGAAGGACATGGCGTCGTTGGTCGTCGATCAGCTCGAGCTTCGATTGGCGGCGCGTCAGGCCATCGCGAAGGCCGAGATGATGGCGCGGGAGATCGACCATCGCGTGATGAACAGCCTCCAGTTCGTGTCGGGCCTGCTGACGATGCAGAGCCGTTCGACGGGCGCCGCCGACGCCTCGGCCCAGTTGCAGGAAGCCGCTACCCGCGTGGCGGCGGTCGCTCGAGTGCATCGCAACTTCTATTCCAGCGACACCGCGGAGGTCTCGTGCCTCACCTTCCTGAGCCGCCTGTGCGCCGATCTGTCGGAAATTTGCGGGGTCGAAGTGGAAGTGACGGGCGATGAGGGCGGTGTCCCCACGACATGGATCCAGCCCATCGGGCTGCTGACCAACGAGCTGGTCACGAATGCGGCGAAGCACGGAGCGGGTAAGGTAACGGTAATTTACAAAGCCGACGGCGCCGCTCGGGAGCTCTCGGTTTGCGACGAAGGCGAGGGCGTACCCGCGAACTTCGATCCCGGCGCGTCGAGCGGCCTCGGCATGAAAGTCGTCGGAGTCTTGGCAAAGCAGCTTGGCGGAAAGTTGGCGGTGAGCAAGAACCCGGCGGGGAGGGGCGCGTGCTTTCAGGTCGCGTTCGGAAACTAGAGAGTTTCCGGCGGCGCTCGCAACGCCTCACGATCACTCCGGGCTCTAGAGGGTGCGGCAGGACGGCTATGCCGAGGGGTGGCGTCCTTTAGCTTCCCGCGCGTCGTGCAACGCTCTGGCGACCGCTTCGGCGGAGTAGGGCTTCTGGAGCAGGGGGAAGCCATGGCGCCCCTCCTCCACCAGCACATGGCTGTATCCGCTGGTCAGCACGATCGGCAGCTCGGGCGAGCGTTCGCGCAGAATGCGGGCGAACTCGACTCCGCTCATCCCGGGCATCACGACGTCGCTGAAGACCACGTCGAACGCGGCGCCGGATTCCAGCAGGTCCAAAGCCTCCTGCGCCGAACGAGCGACATCGGCTTCGTACCCGAGCTCGGTCAACAGGTCGGTTGCGAAGTTCCGGACCTCCGCATTGTCTTCGACTATGAGGACCCGGCCGCCGATGCGAGGCGTCTCCGCAGCTCGTTCGGAGGCGGCCGCCGCCGAACCGCCATGGCGAGCGGGCAGCAAGAGCCGGAAGACAGTCCCCACGCCCACTCTGCTCTCGACCCGGATCTCGCCGTCCGATTGCTTGGCGAACCCGTAGACCTGACTGAGGCCGAGCCCGGTGCCTTTTCCCACTTCCTTGGTCGTGAAGAACGGCTCGAAAATCCGGTCGACCCGGTCCGGCGGGATGCCGTGCCCCGTGTCCGCGATCCTCACGGCGACGAAGTCCGCGCCGCTCTCCGCCTCGCGGCGCACGTCAATCTTGAGTTCCCCCTCCCCATCCATCGCGTCACGCGCGTTGACCGCCATGTTGACGATAGCGGTTTCGAATTGAGCGGTGTCGGCTTCTACGAAGCAGTCCGGACAGCCTGCGTCGATTTCCAGTCGTATGCGCGATCCCAACACGCTTCGGAGCATCTCCGTGATCGACGAGACGCGGAGCCCGGCGTCGAACACCTCCGGCCGGAGCGTCTGCCTTCGGGCGAAGGCCAGCAGCTGACCCGTCAGGCGGGCCGCGCGATCCGCGGTGTCCGCGATCGCGTCGATATATCGGCGCCGCTTCTCCTCGCCCAGGCCTTCCCGCCGCAGGACGTCGGCGGATCCCCTGATGACGGTCAGCAGGTTGTTGAAGTCATGGGCGATGCCTCCCGTCAGCTGCCCGATCGCTTCCATCTTCTGGCTTTGCCGCAGCGCGTCGTGGGCAATTTCGAGTTCCCGCGTGCGCTCCACGACCCGCTGCTCCAGGCCTTGCTTCGCCCGTTGCACGTCTTCGAACAGGCGGGCGTTGTCGATGGCGACGGCGGCTTGACCGGCGAGGCCCAGGAGCAGGCGCTCCGAGGCCTCGCCGAAGACGCCCGGCTCGGGGTGCGCGAAGAAGAGACCGCCGATCGCTTCGCCCGATCGGGAGGTCACCGGCACCGCAAGGTAGCTTCGGACGGGAAGGTGGCCCTGGGGCATGCCCTTGTGGGGCGGATTTTGCCCGTAGCGCGGATCGGCGGTGATATCGTCCGATCGGACGACGCCTTCGCCGTTAAAGGTCGGAGCGAAAACCGCCGTCGCCCGAGGATGACCGAAGCCGTCGAAGTCGGACCGCTCGGCACCGGACAAGGCGTAAAGCAGCATGCTCTCTCCGGCCTCGTCGATCATGTTGTAGAAGAAGGCCCCGAACTTGGCACCGGTGAGCTGAACTCCCGCATCGGTGACCATCTGGACGATGCGATCGATCCCCAGTTCAGCCGCGATCGCGGCACCGGTGCGGTTCAGGATCTCGAGCGTTTCGCTCTGATCCCGAAGCGCCTGGGCGGCGGCACGCTCGGCGGTGATATCCGTATGCACACCGACCCACTCCGTAACTTCGCCGGCGTTCAGGATCGGCTCCGCGCGGATCGAAAACAGGCCCCATTCGCCATCGGAGCGCCTGACGCGATGCTCGAAGATGAAGGCCTTGCGCGCCGCTACCGCCTCGTTCCATGCAGCAATCGTCGGCTGGGCATCGTCCGGGTGAACCGCCTCGGCCCAACCGTATCCTTGATACTCCTCGCGCGATTGGCCGGTCAGCGCCTCCCAACCAGGCTGCTCGCCGACCATTCGTCCTTCGGCGTCGTTCGTCCACAGCACGCCTCGAGTAGCTCGTATGGCTGCCCGGAACCGTTCGTTGCTGACTCGAAGCTCCGCTTCGGAACGGACCCGCTCCACATGGGCCCATGAGCGTTCCGTCACCGCCTGGATGACAGTCAGCTCATAGTCGCTCCATCGATGGGGCTCCCGATCGTGAATGGCCATGAGGGCGACAAGCCGGCCCTCCTTCACAAGCGGCATGCAGATGGTGGCGGCAATGCCGATGTCCTGGAATGTCCTGGCTTCCTCCGGCGCTATCTCGGCGAGATTGTCGTTGATGATCAGCGGCCGGCCCGCACCGAGCTCCCGCACCGCCAGCGCCCCGAAATCCGCCAGACGGTAATGACCCACGATCGAAGGCGAGCCGGGGGCGTGCCAGTTCCCCCGTATCGTGAAGCCATCCTGATCCTGGTCCATGTCCGCGTAGGCGCAATTGGACAGGCCGAGATGCTGCGCCGTCAATCTGGTGGTGATCGACAGAACCTCATCGGCATCGGCGGAAGCGGCGGTCGCCTGAGCGAGTTCGTCGAGAAACCTGAACAAAGCCTCGTTCGGCCTGGTCCGATCCTCCGATCCGGCGAGCTCTCCTGGTCCCCGGCCCAACGGGTGTTCGGTACGTTCAGCCAAATCGCACTCCGCCGGCGGATGCCGCGTGATCCCTAGTCGCACAGGCCGTCCGAGCACAACGTTCAATTCCCGCTGGGCCTTGGACAGGGGGGCACGCCAGGTGCGTTCCGGGCACCTGGCCGGTCCAGTGCAATTCGAGAACCGCGGCACGGTGACTTTCGGCACCCGCAAGCCGCGTTGCACGGTGGCAGCCTATCCGCGTCCAAGAGGGGAGCGTGTCATGGCCAGGATCACCCAAGCGGGTTTCGACGAAAATTAGTGACAGTATATATTTACGGAGAGCGCTTCTCCGACGAAAATTAGTGACAGTATATATTTACGGAGGGCGCTTCTCGCCCTTCGAACGGCGGAAATTGTATACTGTCACTGTTTATTCGAGGACTTGACGGCCTGCCGGTTCGGGGATTTTGGAGACGGTGGCGGCGGAATGGGAGATGGTGGTGCTGACGTTGATGCTCATGCTGGCGACGCCGGACTACACCGTACCGCCCGGCCTGGCGGCAGTGGCCGGCTTGCAAGGTTGCTGGCGGGTAAGCGGGAAGGTCCAAGGCAAGGACTCCCCGTCGATCGCGCGGGGCGAGTGGCACCTGGGCCGGCGTTATTTCACCCTGCGCCTGCGCGCCATGGGGCCGGACCCGTATGAAGCGGCAATCACCTATGGCGCCGGCGAGCGGCCCCGAGCCATCGGGTCGGTATTTCTGGACAGTTTCGGCGGCCTGTACGAACCCTCGCTGGGTCTCGGCGAGCTGGAACCAGGCGGCTTCGTGCAACGCTACCGCTTCCCGGACGCAACCTATCTGAATCGGTTCAGCCGCTCCGGCATCGGCTGGCGCTGGACCATCACCGAGCAGCCCAAGGACAAGCCGCCGTCAGTGTTCGCGGACTATCACCTCCGCCCGGCCCCATGCCGCGGGATGCGGTTCGACTATTGAGGCCGCCGCGGTGGAGGCGGATCGTTCGGTGAGGTCAGCTCGCTGGAGCCGGCCGCCAAGTATGCTGGGGATAGAAAACAGTGACAGTTTACATTTTGGCAGCCAGCTCCGCCCGGCCCCCGCCGGAGGAATGGATATTGTCGCCCTTTCCCGTGACTTTCGGCACCTGCAAGGCGGGTTGCGTCGTGGCAGCATTCGCGCATCCATGAGGGGGAGTGCGCGATGGCCAGGATCACGGAAGCGGGTTTCGAGGCATTTGCCGGCGCCGCGGCGCTGGCGCTGGCGCTGGCGCTGTCCGTTGGCGCCGTTGCGCATGCACAGCAGGCGCCGCCCGCCGCCGAGCCGGCCCAGCCCCAGGTCGGGCTCGGGATCGCCGTAGAGGAGGATCCGCAAGGCCCCAAGGTCGGCGCCGTCGCCCCGGCGGGGACCGCGGCGTCGATCGGAGTTCGGCCCGGAGACATTCTTCTTCGATTCGGGGGGAAACCCGTCGCCGGGCCCCAGGCCGCCAGCGAATATGTCCAGACCCTGAAGGTGGGGGATCCGGTATCGATCACCGTCAGTCGCGACGGGCGCGCCGTCGAGCTGAAGGGCAAGGCGCTGGCGCGTCCGGCATCCCCGCCCGATCGGTCCACCCCGGTCGAGGCCGGTGAGCTGCGCGAGACGTGGAACGATCGGGCGAGCCAGGGCACCCCGGCCGCCGCCACCCCGGAGGTCGGCGGATGGACCATGGGCACCGCAATGCCGCTTGCCCGCGCCGAGCAGGCGGTCGCGGAGCTGAACGGAAAGGTCTGGGTGCTCGGCGGCTGGCCGCCGGGGCGGCTGACGTCCAGCCTCGTCCAGATCTTCGATCCGGCGACGGGCCGCTGGTCGCTCGGCCCCAGCCTGCCCAAGCCGCTCCACCACACCCATGCCGCGGCGGTCGGCGGCAAGCTCTACGTGATCGGCGGCGAGACCGACGGCGCCTTGACCGGGCGACCGGGGAAGGAAGTGGCGGACACCTGGGTCCATGACCCGGCGGCCGGAGGCTGGGTGGCGCGCGCGCCGATGCCGACCGCACGGAGCGCCGGCGGGGAGGCGGTGCTCGACGGCAAGATCTACGTGGCCGGCGGGCGCGGGCCCGGGGGCTCCGCCTTCGAAGCGTACGACCCGGCGACCGACAGGTGGGAGAAGCTTCCGGACCTGCCGAGCCAGCGCAACCATTTGGCCATGGCGGCGCTGAACGGAAAGATCATCGTCGCCGGCGGCCGCACTGCCCCAGGCTTCACCGCCGAACGGCTCGACGTGGTCGAGATTTACGATCCAAGGACCCGCCGCTGGACCAAGGGCGCACCGCTTCCGGCGCCCCGGGGCGGAATTACGGGCGCGGCCCTGGCCGGGTGCATGTTCGTCTTCGGAGGGGAGGGCGAGCGGACCCATGTGCTGGGCCTGACGCCCAACACTTACGGCTACGATCCGCGCGCCGACCGCTGGACCGAGCTGCCGGACCTCCCGGTCGCCGTCCACGGCCTGAAAGGCAGCGCGGTCATCGGCGGCCGGATCTTCCTGCCCGGCGGCGGCCTCACGCTGGGCGGCGATTCCCCTACCAATGCCGTGCAGGTGTACCGGCCGACGATGCGCTGCGAGCGAGGCCCAAAGCGACAAGCGCCGGAGAGCAGGCTCTAGGACAATGCAATCAACGTGACACTGTCGGTACCAGGCACCGAGACACTGTCGGTACCAGGCACCGAGGAAAAAGCCCCAGGCACCGAGGAAAAAGCCGTGGAGGAGGGTCGAGCGTCCCGGCAGCCGAGGGCCGATTCCGAGCGGCTAGTCCTCGCCCCCGAAACGGAGCCTCGCCCCGGCATTCAGGATGAAGCCTTCGGTCGGCGCCCAAACGTCCACGGTCCACTGCCCGCTCGGCGCCCGCTGCGGGCGAAGGAGGGGGTCGTAGCGGGTCTGGCGAACGCCCAGGATGTTCTCGGCATTCGCGAAAAGGCGCACTCGGCCGAGCGAGACCTCGCCAAGGATTCCGACGTGCAGGTAGGGGCGGCTTTCTGTGCGGAAGGGGTTGTCGTCCAGCGGCTGCCTGCCGGTGTAATAAGCCTCGATGCCGACCCGGCCGCGCCCATGCCGTTCCCAGACGGCCACCAGGCCCGCATTGTGGCGCGGAACGAGCGGCGTCCGCCGGCGCGCCGTGCCCGACTCGTCGGGCTCGCTCGCATCCATGTAGACATAGCTTCCGGTGACCGTGAACGGAGCTTGACGGTAACGGAGCAGCAGCTCGGAGCCGCGCACCCTCGTATCCCCGGCGACATTGACCAGCCGCACCCGGTCGGCGGCGACCGGCACCAGCCGAGTCGCGCCTTCGATGGCCGAGGAGAACAGCGTCAGGCTCGTCTCGAAGGGGCCGCGCGCATAGCCGATGTCGACCGAGGCGCTCTCGGCCGTCTCCGCCCGCAGGTTTTGCAACGGCTCGAGCCGGGAGAGGCCCGAATCCTCGATCTCGTCCACGAAAGGCGTCGGCGCATAGAAGCCGCGGCCGTAGGAGGCCCGCACCGTCCACGGCCCCGGCCGCCACAGCCCCGACACGCGCGGGCTGAACCTGGTGCCATATTCGCTGTGGAAGTCGACCCTGGCGCTCGCGGCCAGCGTGAGGTTCCGGCGAAGGTCGTGCTCCACCTGAGCGAACAGTCCGGCCACCTCATAGCCATAGTCGAATGCGGGGAAGGTGTCGGAACGGAAGCCGTCGCGCTGGAATGCCGCCCCGCCGACCCAGGAGACCGTTTTCGAACGGCCGCTGAGGGACGCCTCCGCGAACAGGGTATCGTGCCGGTCGTCCTCGACGACGTCGCCGAAGAGATGGGCGTGGCCCTGCGTCATCGCCGAGGCGCGCAAGCCCAAGGTGCCGAGATCCTCCACCGGAAGCTCGGCGACCATCCCTGCGTCGACCCGCTCGGTCTCCTGCAACTGCGGAAACGGCCGGCCGTCCAGCGTGGTCCGGCCCGGCCGAGTGCCGCCGGCCCGGTCCTCCATGACGGCGCCGACGGTCAGGAACAGGGAGGCTCCGTTCGCTCCTTTCCAGAACAGGCGCGGCCGGGCGGTGACGCGCTCGTAGCCCGGGATGTCGATCCACCCGTCGAAGTCCAGGTCGCCCAGTCCCTGGCGATGCGCGCCGCCTGTCAGCGAAGCGCTCCAGCCGCCGCCCAAGGGCCCGGCGACATAAGCGGTCAGATCCTGCCCGTCGTGCGTGGTGGCATTGAGCAGCGCTTCGGCCTCGAAGGTGTCCGTTGGCCGCCGCGAGACGAGGTTGATGACTCCGCCGAGCGCCGAAGGCCCGTAGAGAGCCGAGGCGGCGCCCTTTATCACCTCGACCTGGCCAAGGTCGGTCGGCGGGATCTGAAGCACCCCGAGCGAGGATGCCTGACCGCCATAGAGCGGCAGGCCGTCGGCGAGCAGCTGGGTATACCGGCCCTCCAGCCCCTGGATGCGGATGTTGGCCGCGCCGAGCGCGGGCGAGGTCACCTGGACGCGGATGCCCGGCGTCTCGTTGACGAGCATCGCGATATTTCCGGGGCGCATGAGGAGCTTCTCCTCGACCTCCTCCCGAACGATCACCTCGACTCGGATCGGCTCGTCCTGGATTCGGCGCCGAGTGCGAGTGCCCTGGATGATGATGTCCTCGGCTTCCTCTTCATGCGCTTCGTGGTCATCATGCGCCTCCGGCTGCTGAGGAGAGGCGGGAGTCAACTGGGCCAAAGCAGCGCCGGGCGCGACAAAGCTTGCGAGGGGCAGAACGGACAACAGCGAGGCGGCAAGCGGGAGGGCGTTCATCCCACGCCGATAGCTGCGTTTCTTTGAATGGCGAAAGGGCAAAACCCCGGGGCCGCGAAAGTCCGCATCGGGTCGAGAGCATCGGCAGCGGTCGGCTCGCTCCCGGCCAGCTTCAGTCACCGGTCGGCTCAGGCCCATGGCAGACGCTGGAGGCGTCCACGGCGGCGCGCCGAGGCGCTTGTCCGGGTGATCGAGCCGCCGGGCTGTCGGACGACGGCGCCCCGGCCCGAGCGGGCCGCTCCGGCATTCGGGAGCGGGAGGAGCGGGTCGAGCGGAATGGCGCCCGTCGGTCCTGGCCTGTTCGCGGCTTCACCCATGCGCTATGCCGGGCGGGTCCCGCCCGCCGCGAGTCCGGCCGCGGGTCGGGCGGGCGGCCGGGACCGGAAGGATCGCCTTATGGACCTTCGAGCCCCCTGCCTCGCCTTGCCGCTCCTGCTGATTCAGGCCGGATCGGCCGGAGCGGCCGAAATGGCGGCTCGGCCGGCCGCCAAGCCCTGCTCCGTCGCCCGGCCGGTCGACGAGGCGGGGTTCGTTGCGATCGGGGGGATCGAGCAGTGGGTGACGGTGCGGGGCGACAGCTGCGCCAATCCGGTCGTGCTCTTCCTCCACGGCGGGCCGGGCAACCCGCTCAGCCCTTATGGGGCGACCATCTATGCGGCGTGGGAGAAGCATTTCACGCTGGTCCAGTGGGACCAGCGCGGGGCCGGGCGGACCTTCGCCCGCAACCCGCCGCCGGCGGCGCTGACCGTCGAGGGGATGGCGAAGGACGGGATCGCGGTCGCCGAGCATCTTCGGGCGAGGCTCGGGCAGGAGCGGATCATCCTGGTCGGAGGCTCGTGGGGGAGCGTGCTCGGGGTCCATATGGCGCTGGCGCGGCCGGACCTGTTCCACGCTTATGTCGGGGCGGGGCAGCTGGTCCGCTATCCCGAGAATTTGGCGGCGAGCTATTCACGGCTGCTCGAGCGGGCGCGGGCGGGGGGGGACGGCGAGACCATCGCCAGGATCGAGGCGCTCGGGCCGCCGCCCTGGACCGACCCGCGAAGCGCGGGGATCCTTCGGCGCTCGACCCGGGCCTATGAGCGGCGGTCCACCGTTCCGGCGCCGGCCGGCTGGTGGAGCCCGGCGGCCGCTTATGCCGATCCGGCGAGCCGGGAGGCGCTCGAGGGCGGCGACGATTTCTCCTACCTTCAGTTCGTCGGAGCGGACGGCCGCGGGATGGCCTCGACGATCGACCTGCCCAAGCTCGGCCTCGAATTCGCGATTCCGGTCTACCTGGTGCAGGGCGAGGAGGACCTCGTCACCGTCCCGTCCGTGGCTCGAAGCTATTTCGACTCGCTGTCGGCGCCGGCCAAGGCGTTCCGGCTGCTGGAGGGGACCGGGCACGATCCCAACGCCGCGATGGTCGAGGCCCAGCTGGACATTCTGAGGACCCGGGTGCTTCCGCGGATCCGCTGATCAGCCTCGCCTCGGAACCCTCAGCCGGGGGATGTCGATCTTCGGGCAGCGGTCCATCACCACCTTGAGGCCGGCCGCCTCGGCCCGGGCGGCGGCGTCCTCGTTGATCACTCCGATCTGGAGCCAGACCGATTTCGCCCCGGCGGCGATGGCCTCGTCGACCGCCTCGCCGGCGGCCATCGGCCGGCGGAAGATGTCGACCATGTCGATCGGCTCGCCGATCTGGGCGAGCTCGCGCCAGACATATTCGCCATGGACATGCTCGCCGGTGATCTGCGGGTTGACCGGAAGGACTCGGTAGCCCCAGTCCTGGAGGAATTTCATCACTCCGAAGCTCGGCCGGTCGGGCCGGTCGGAGGCTCCGATCATCGCGATGGTGCGGGTCGAGGCGAGCAGCTCGTACAGGTCTTCGTCGCGGGTGAGGGGCATGGGTGCAATCCGGGTTGGGGAGGCTGCTATCGCGGCTCGCCATGATGCCGGCGAAGGACCAGAAACGAGTAGGTGGAGCCGGCGACGCCGAGAAAGATCATCGCGAGCCAAAGCCATTCCATCTTCACTCTCCAAGGCATCGCAGCAGCCGGGCATCGGCGGCCGAGATTGTACGCCTTCGGTCCGCGACGCTCAACGCGGGATTGAGCGTTTCGTCTCCCACGACCTGCTGGGCGAGGGTGCACTGGCCCTCCTTGCCCTGCGCCCTGCTGATCAGCCACTGGCCGGCCAGCCCGAATGAGCCCATGACGAGCGCGGCGAGGCTGACCGACAGTGCGGGCAACGCCCACCAGGGCTGCAAATTCCCGTCACCTTCACCGGCGCACGTTCGACGCGGCCTGGCCATGCATTTTTCATAACAGAGGAATGTCGCCGCGCCAATCCACGCTAAGCGGAGGCAAGCCTTTCCGCCAGCCGCGCCGCGATCGCCGCGAAGGCGTCGGCCTCCGGTCCGTCTCCCGCCGCTGGGGGCATGCCCGAGTCCGAATCGCGGCGGATCGCCAGGGTGAGCGGGATCCGGCCGAGGAAGGGGATCGACATCACCTTCGCCGCGGCCTCAGCGCCTCCGGCGCCGAACGGGTCGGAGACCTCGCCGCAATTGGGGCAGGCGTAGCCCGACATGTTCTCGACGAGGCCGAGCAGGGGAACGTCCATCTTGCGGAACAGGTCGATCGCCCGGGTGGCGTCGATCAGGGCGAGGTCCTGCGGGGTGGAGACGATGACGGCTCCGGCCGGCTTCCATTTCTGGATGAGCGACATCTGGATGTCGCCGGTTCCGGGCGGAAGGTCGACGACCATCAGGTCGGTCTCGTCCCAGTCGCCCTCCATCAGCTGGCCGAGCGCGCTCGCGATCATCGGCCCGCGCCAGGCCAGGGCGGTGCCGGGCTCGACCAGCTGGCCGATCGAAAGCATCTTCACCCCCCAGGCGTCGACCGGAACGATCCGCTTGTCGGAAAGCTCGGGGCGGTCGCTGTTGCCCATGATCCGGGGCAGGGAGGGGCCGTAAATGTCGGCGTCGACGAGGCCGACCCGCCGGCCCGAGCGGGCGAGGGCGACGGCGAGGTTCGCGGCCACGGTCGACTTGCCGACCCCGCCCTTGCCGCTTCCGACCGCGACGATGGTCCGCCGCGCCTTGTCCGCGGTCATGGCGATCCGGACCTCGCTCACGCCCGGGACTTGAGCGAGCGCGGTGCGGATCCCGAGCTCGAGCTCGGACCGGCGGCCGGCCGCGAGGCCGGTGACGTCGAGCACCAGGCTCGCGACCCCGTCCCTGAGCCGGGGCGCGGCGACCCGGCCTTCGGCGCCGGCGACGGCGGCCAAAGCGGACTGGAGTGCGGTGCTGTCCTCGCTCATCCGCCGCAGATAGGGGCCCCCGCGCGGCTTGCCACTGTTTTTCCGCCGGTGCGCTTCCTATAAAGGCGATATGGCAAGATTTTTCGGGTGGGGCGCGCGTCTCGGCGCCATGATGAACGAGAATCGCGGCGGCCCCTGGGGTCCCTCGGGCGATGGCGGCTCCGGAGACGGCGGCGGCGGCGGCGGGCCGCGCAATCCCTGGGGCCAGCCGCCGCGCAAGCGGCGAACGCCGGGAGTCGGCGGCAACGTCAGCTCGCTCGACGACTTCCTCAAGCGCAGCCGCGAGAAGTTCGGCGGGCGCTTCCCGCACCAGGAGGGCCGGCCCTACTGGCTCTACGGCCTCGCCGTCTTCATCCTGCTCTGGCTGCTCTTCACCTGCTTCCACCTCGTCGGGCCGCAGGAGCGCGGAGTCGTCACCCTGTTCGGCAAGTACAGCCGGACGGTGAATTCGGGCATCGCGCTGACCCTGCCGCTTCCGATCGAGCGGCTCCAGAAGGTCGACGTCGGCCAGATCCGCACCCGGGACATCGGCTCGCCGGACGCGTCGCAGGAAAATCTCATCCTCACCGGCGACCAGAACATCATCGACCTCGCTTATTCGGTGCGCTGGACGATCCGCGACCCGCAGCTCTTCCTCTTCCAGATCAACGATCCCGAAGCGACCATCGCCGAGGTCGCCGAAAGCGCGATGCGCGCCGTCCTCGCCACCGTCTCGCTCGACGACGCGATCGGAGCCGGCCGGAGCGATATCGAATCGCGCGTGGCGCTGGTGATGCAGCAGGTGCTTGATCGCTATGGAGCGGGAGTCCGGATCGAGGGCATCGCGATCAAGCAGTCGGATCCGCCGGCAACGGTCAACAACGCCTTCAAGGAAGTGTCGGCGGCGCAGCAGGAGGCGCAGTCCTACATCAACCAGGCGCGCGCCTATGCCCAGCAGCAGACGGCCCGAGCCCAGGGCGACGCCGCCGCCTTCGACAAGGTCTATGCGCAATACAAGCTGGCGCCGGAAGTGACCCGGCGGCGAATGTATTACGAGACGATGGAGCGGGTTTTGTCCAAGGTCGACAAGACCGTGGTCGAGACGCCCGGGGTCACGCCCTATCTGCCGCTGCCGCAGGTCCAGCGCCAGGCCCAGGAAGGAGCCGCGCGATGAGCCTTTCGCTTCGCAACCCGATCGTCATCGCGTTCATCGCGATCGCGCTGCTGGTCATCGCCGGAAGCACCTTCGCCACCGTGCCGGAGACGAAGCAGGCCGTGGTGGTGCGCTTCGGCCAGCCGTCGCGGGTGATCAACGCCTACCGGCCCGGAGTCGATTTCGGCCAGACCGGGGCGGGCCTGATCGCCCGCTGGCCGTTCATGGAGCAGATCGTCTGGATCGATAAGCGCATCCTCAGCATCAAGATGGACCGGCAGCAGGTGCTGTCGACCGACCAGCTCAGGCTCCAGGTCGACGCCTTCGCTCGCTACCGGATCGTCGACCCGCTGCAGATGTACATCTCCGCCCGGACCGAGGAGCGGGTCAGCGACCAGCTCAAGCCGATCCTGGGCTCGGCGATCCGCAACGAGCTCGGCAAGCGGCAGTTCGCCGCCCTGCTGAGCCCGGAGCGGGGGCAGCTGATGGAGAATATCGAGCGGGCCCTCAATCGGGTCGCCCGCCAGTACGGCGCCGAGATCGTCGACGTCCGAATCAAGCGCGCCGACCTTCCGGAGGGCACTCCGCTCGATTCGGCCTACGAGCGGATGCGCACCGCCCGCCAGCAGGAGGCCGGGGCGATCCGCGCCCAGGGCTACAAGCAGGCCCAGATCATCAAGGCGGAAGCCGACGCCGAGGCCGCGAGCACCTATGCCGAGGCTTATGGCAAGGACCCGGATTTCTACGCTTTCTACCGGGCGATGCAGAGCTATGAGACGACTTTCGCCCCGGGCGACAACCAGGGCCGGTCGAGCATCATCCTGTCGCCCGACAACCAGTATCTGCAGGAGTTCAAGGGCAAGAACAGGTAGGAGGCCGTCATTGCGAGCGAAGCGAAGCAATCCAGTCCGGCGTTCGGGATGAGCCGCGTGGATTGCCGCGTCGCTTCGCTCCTCGCAATGACGAGCGGCTATTCAAATCCGGTTCAGGCACACCAACTACGTTTGTAATCGCAATATGTCCGGATCTGCCCCACCGGACAAAAATGAGATGGAGGATTCCTATCGTGCGTTACGTCTATGGCCTCTCGGCCGCCATCCTCCTTGGCGGCGCCGCCGCCACGCTGACGGTGGGCCCAGTCGGCGCCCAGACCGCGCAGAACGACCCCGGCAGCATCTCGGGCGCCGCGCCTCGGGCCGGAGCTCCGATGAGCTTCGCCGACCTTGCCGCGCGACTCCAGCCGGCGGTCGTCAACATCTCGACCAAGCAGGTGCTGCAGGTGAACCGGAGCCGCCAGGTCCCCCCCGGCTTCGAGGACTTCTTCCGCCAGTTCGGGGTTCCGGTTCCCGAGGGCGGCGACGCGCCCGTCACCCAGCGCGGCGGCTCGCTCGGCTCGGGCTTCATCATCTCCGCCGACGGCTATATCGTCACCAACAACCACGTCGTCTCGCCGGCCCGGACCGGAGCCACGGTCGAGCAGATCACCGTGACCCTTCCCGACCGCCGCGAGTTCGAGGCGACCCTGGTCGGCCGCGACACCACCACCGATCTCGCCGTGCTCAAGATCAAGGGCAACGACCTGCCGTTCGTGCGCTTCGGGGATTCGCAGCAGGTCCGGGTCGGCGACTGGGTGGTGGCGATCGGCAATCCGTTCGGCCTCGGCGGAACCGTCACCGCCGGAATCGTCTCGGCGCTCCACCGCAACATCGGCGCCGGCACCTACGACCGCTACATCCAGACCGACGCAAGCATCAACATGGGCAACAGCGGCGGCCCGATGTTCGACCTCAACGGCAACGTCATCGGGATCAACACCGCTTTGATCTCGCCGACCGGAGGCAATGTCGGGATCGGCTTCGCGATCCCCGCCGAGCAGGCCTTCCCGATCATCGATTCGCTGCGCAAGGGCCAGCGGCCCCAGCGCGGCTATATCGGAGTCAGCCTCCAGGCGCTGGACGAGGATATCGCCGCCTCGCTCGGGATCCCCAAGAACCAGGGCGAGCTGATCCGGAGCGTCACGGCCGGCGGCCCGGCGGCCCGGGCCGGGATCCAGCAGGGCGACGTCGTCGTCAGCGTCGGCGGACGGCCGGTGACTCCGGACGAGTCGCTCGCTTATCTGGTTTCCCGTCAGCCGATCGGCTCGCGGGTTCCGATCGAGGTCGTCCGCGACGGCCGCCGCCAGACGGTCAACGTCGCCGTCGGAGAGCGTCCGACCGAGGAGGAACTGGCCCGGCTCAGCGGAGTCGAGGAGGAAACTCCGGTGAGGGAGCCCGCCGAAGCCCAGCAGTCGAGCGGACAGCGTTCCACCCGCGAGAGCCTCGGGGTGACCGTTCAGACCCTGACCCCCGAGATCGCCCGCTCGCTCCGGCTCAACGACGTCAATGCCAGGGGAGTCGTCATCGCCTCGGTCAATCCGGGCAGCGACGCCGCCGCCAAGGGCATCCAGCCGGGCGACATCATCCT
>DASVUZ010000024.1:0-12008 GCA_036386795.1 Allosphingosinicella sp. | reverse complement strand
CGAGGCCTTTCTTCGCGTCGCGGCGAGCCATTTCGTAGAGCAAGGTCGTCAGCACCCGGGCCCCGCTCGCTCCGATCGGGTGGCCGATGGCGATGGCGCCGCCGTTGACGTTCACTTTCTCCGAATCCCAGCCCAGCTCCTTGCCGACCGCCAGCGCCTGCGCCGCGAACGCCTCGTTCGCCTCGATCAGGTCGAGGTCGCCGATCGTCCAGCCGGCCTTCTCCAGCGCCCGCTTCGAGGCGGGGACCGGGCCGATGCCCATGACCGACGGATCGACCCCGGCCGAAGCCCAGCTGGCGACTCGGGCGAGGATGGGAGCGCCCCTGCGCTCGGCTTCCTCGCGGGTCATCAGGACGAGGGCGGCGGCGCCGTCATTCAGTCCCGACGCGTTGGCCGCGGTGACGGTGCCGTCCTTCCTGAACGCCGGCTTCAGGCCCGACACGCCCTCGACCGTCGCTCCGGCGCGGATATATTCGTCCTGGTCGACGATCGTCTCGCCCTTGCGGCTCTTCACCGTCACCGGGGCGATCTCGTCCCTGAACCGGCCCTCGGCGCGGGCGGCCTCGGCCTTGTTCTGGCTGGCGACCGCGAAGCTGTCCTGGTCGCTTCGGGTCACCTGATATTGCTCGGCCAGGTTCTCGGCGGTGATGCCCATGTGATAGCCGTTGAAGACGTCGGTGAGGCCGTCCTTGATCATCGTGTCGACAAGGCCGAGGTCGCCCATCTTGGTGCCGCCGCGCAGATGCTGGGCATGGGCGGAAAGGCTCATCGATTCCTGGCCGCCGGCCACCACGATGCTCGCGTCGCCGGTCTGGATCGCCTGGGCGGCGAGAGCGACCGCGCGAAGGCCCGATCCGCACACCTGGTTGACTCCCCAGGCCGGAACCTCCTTGGGAAGGCCGGCCGCCATCGACGCCTGCCGCGCCGGATTCTGGCCCTGGCCGGCGGTGAGCACCTGGCCGAGGATGACCTCGCTGACCTCGTCCGGGGAGACTCCGGACTGCTCGAGCGCGGCGACGATCGCCGTCCGCCCGAGCTCGTGCGCCGGAGTCGAGGCGAAGGCGCCGAGGAAGGATCCGACCGGGGTGCGCTTGGCGGCGGTGATGACGACGTCGGTGGGGGAGGTCATTCAGGGCTCCTTGAAAGGCTCCGTTCGCCCTGAGCCTGTCGAAGGGCCTTCCGTCTCGCCAGGGCGGAGGGAGGAGTGGGCTTCGACAGGCTCAGCCCGAACGGTGAAGGTGATTTGTGCCGGCCCCTAGCACCCCCTCGCATGGCGGGAAAGCCAGGCGGCGAGCGGCTCCCACAAGGCTTCGCGCGCCCGCCCGCCGACGACCATTCCGACATGGCCTTGCGCCAGCTCCACCCGCTCCCCCGCGCCCGCGGCGCTCGCCGCCGGGACGATCCGGTCGGTGGTCGAGACGATGTCCAGCACGGGGCAGGGCAGGGCCGAGGGATCGGCGAGCCGCCACTCGCCGCGGCCGGTGGAATCGGCTCCGAACAGGTCCTCGAACAGCTCCTTCGCCGCCGCGTGCGGAAGCGGCGGGCCGTCATTGGCCCAGTCCTCCAAAGTGACGAAGGCCCGGGCCTCGGCGCTTCCCTCCGCCATTTCGGCAAAGGCCTCGAACTTGGCGATGGTCCGGCCGGGGTCGAGGCTCCAGAAGGCGCTCTGGAGAACCTCCATCGGAAGGCAGCCGAGCGCCTCCGAGGTCGGCGCGGCCCCCGCCCACAGCCGGGCGAGAAGCGCCCGGGCCTCGTCCGGAAAGGCCGAGAAGCGCCAGGGCGCAGCGATCGCCGCCACCGCCGGAGCGCCGCTCGGCCCGGCGGCGGCGAGGGCCATGGTCCCGCCGAGGCAATAGCCGACCAGCGCCGGAGCCTCGCCGAGATCGGCGATCAGCGGCAGCATCACCGCCTCGACATGGCCGGCCACCGACAGGTCCGAGCGCGACTCCACCTCCCACCCCCAGTCGAGCAGAAGCGGATTGACCCCGCCTTCCGCTGCCAGCCAGCGCAGGAGCGAGCGCCCGGGCAAATCGAGGATCGAGGGCGGGTTGATCAGCGACGGGACGAACAGGACCGGCGGCCCGGCTCCGCCATAGTCGCGGACCTTCGCCCCGAGCCGCCCGGCCACCGCCGGCGGCGGCGCTACCGCCGGCTCGCGCTCCGCCTCCTGGTAGCGCCTGAGCCCGGCCAGGGCCGCCGCCATCCGTTCGGGCGACCGCTCCGTCTCGCGGCGCAGCATGGCCAGGAACAGAGGAAGCGGCCGCGGCCTGTGTTGCGGTGCGTCAAGCTTCGGTGCTAGGGCTGTCTCCTCGGTTTGGGGAGCAGCCATGGCGGCCTCGGGATCCGGCGACGACGTCGTCATCATCAAGAAATACGCCAACCGGCGCCTCTATGACACCGAAAGCTCGTCCTACATCACGCTCGAGCGGCTGGCCGAGATGGTGCGCCAGAAGCGCGAGTTCAAAGTCGTCGACGCGAGGAGCGGCGAGGACATCACCCACAACGTCCTCACCCAGATCATCATGGACGAGGAGAGCCGCGGCCAGACCCTCCTTCCGCTGAGCTTCCTGAGGCAGCTGATCGGCATGTACGGCGGCGGCCAGATGCAGTCGATGCTTCCCCAATATCTGGAGGCGAGCCTCGAGGCCTTCCAGCAGGGCCAGAGCCAGATGCGCGAGACTCTCGCCGGCGCCTTCGCCGCCAATCCGTTCGCCGAGCTCGCGCGGCGCAACATGGAGCTGTTCCAGTCCGCCGCCACCGGCCGGGCCCCGGCCCCGCCGCCGCCCCCCGCTCCGCCCGAAAGCGGCCGCGAGGCCGAGCTCGAGCGGCTTCGCGCCGAGCTCGCCGACCTCCAGGCCAAGGTCGAGAAGCTGACGAGATAGAGGCGAGGGATTGCGGGCCGTCACCCGGAACTTGTTTCAGGGTCCAGCTGGTCACCCGCCCCGGCGGCGGATAGTGGATGCTGAAACAAGTTCAGCATGACGAACAGGGGACCTTGCATGCGCCTTCCAATCCTCGCCGCCCTTCTCGCCGCCGCGGCGCCCGCCTCCGCCCAGCCCGCCCCGTCGCCCGCCGGCCCGATCACCGTCATCCACGCCGGCCGGCTTCTCGACCGGCCGGGCCGCCCGCCGCGCGGGCCCTCGACCATCCTCGTCCAGGGCGGCCGGATCGCGGTCGTCACCGACGGCCTCGTCCCGGCCCCCGGCGGAGCGACCGTGATCGACCTTCGCGACCGCTTCGTCCTTCCCGGCCTGATCGACAGCCACGTCCATCTCGACAGCGATTCCGGAGGCAATGCCGCCCTGATCGAGGAGGTCACCGAGAACGCGCCCCGGAAGACCCTTCGGACCCTCGCCAACGCGGTCAAGACGCTCGAGGCCGGGTTCACCACCGTCCGCAACCTCGGCGACGGCAGCGGAGCCACGCTCGCCATTCGCGACGCCTCCGCCCGGGGCGAGGTCGTCGCCCCCCGCATCGTCGACGCCGGCCGCTCGATCTCGACCACCTCGGGCCACATGGATGCGACCCTGGGCCTCGCCGAGGACCTCCACTCGGCGGTGCCCCAGGACAATCTGTGCGACGGCCCCGAATCCTGCCGCCGTGCGGTCCGCGCCCAGATCCGCCGCGGGGTCGACGTCATCAAGATCGCCACCACCGGCGGGGTCAACAGCCGGATCGGCGCCGGCCTCGGCCGCCAGATCTTCGACGACGAGGTCAAGGCGCTGGTCGACACCGCCCATCTCTACGGCAAGAAGGTCGCGGTCCACGCCCACGGCGCCGACGGGATCAACGCCGCCCTCGCCGCCGGCGCCGATTCGATCGAGCACGGCACCCTGATCGACGACGAGAGCCTTCGGCTGTTCAAGGCGAAGCGCGCCTTCTACGTGCCCACCCTGTCGACGGTGAACGGCTATCTCGAGCGGATCGCCGCCGATCCCAACGCCTACGCCTCCGACGTCCGGGCCAAGATCGACTGGCGCATCGGAATCACCGGCAAGGCGCTCGCCCGCGCCGTCCCCGCCGGAGTCCGGATCGCCTTCGGGACGGACGCCGGAGTCTCCAAGCACGGCCGCAACGCCGACGAGTTCGAGCTGATGGTGAAGCACGGAATGACTCCGTCCGCGGCGATCGAGGCGGCGACGGTCAACGCCGCCGAGCTTCTCGGCCTCGCCGACGTCGGAACCCTCGAGCCCGGCAAGTCCGCCGACCTCATCGCCGTCCAGGGCGATCCGCTCGCCGACGTGACGGTGCTGAAGCGCGTCCCCTTCGTCATGGCCCGAGGCAAGGTGGTCAAGGACCGCCGCTAGGGGGAGGGGCCGCGGCGCCCCCCACCCGTCATCCCGGCGAAAGCCGGGACCCAGGAACACGGACGATCGAAACGTCGAGCCTCAGTGCTCCTGGGCCCCGGCCTTCGCCGGGGCGCTCGCGGCTCGCTTCGCTCGCTACGCTCGCGGCTTCACGAACTTCAGGGTCATCCGGTCGCTCTCGCCGATGGCGAGGAAGCGCTTGCGCCCCACCTCCTTGCCGCGAAGGCTGGGCGGAAGCGACCACACGCCGTTGGGATGGTCCTTGGTGTCGGCCGGATTCGCGTTGATCTCGCTCGCCGCGACGAACCGGAAGCCCGCCGCTTCGGCGAGCCGCCGGACCGTCGAGACCTTGATGTAGCCGGACGTCTTCTCCCGCGCCGGGTCCGCATCCTCGGGAAGCCGGTGCTCGGCCACGCCGAGCGTCCCGCCGGGCCTCAGCATCGCGAACATCTGCCGGAACGCTTCCTCGCCGAACGGCGGCTCGGCCATGATCCAGTTGTGGACGTTGCGGAAGGTGAGGACGACGTCCGCGCTTCCGTCCGGAACCGCGGGCTGGTCCGAGCCCGGGCGGCCGGCCGGGAAGGCGGCCAGGCGGATGTTGGCGTAGAGGGCCGGATCCCTGGCCATCAGCGCCCTGGCGCCGTTGAGGCCGTTGCCGTTGGCGGCGGCGTAATAGGCGCCGCGCTCGCGCGCCAGCGGCGCCAGGATTTCGGCATACCAGCCTCCGCCCGGCCAGATCTCGACGATCGTGTCGGTCGGCTTCACCCCGAAGAAGCCCAAAGTCTCGCGCGGGTGGCGATATTGGTCGCGGGCCCGGTTGGCCTCGCTTCGGCCCGGCGAATCGACCGCGGCCGCGATCGCCGTGTCGGAATGAAGCTCCGCCTCCGCCGCGGCCACCGCCCGGGGCGAAGGCGCGCAGGCCGAGGCGGCGGCGATCCCGAGCCCGAGCACGGCGGCGGCTGCGAGGAATCTGGCGGTCATTGCGGCTCTCCGGCTTGGGTTCGGGCGTCGCGCCGCTCATGGCCGACCCGCGAGGCCCGCGCAACCGGCGCGAAGCCCGCCCGCTCCCCCCTCCGTCATCCCGGCGAAAGCCGGGACCTCGGCCTCCCCTTCGTCATCCCGGCGAAAGCCGGGACCTCTCCGCAAATCCCCGCCGGCCCTTCCCCAGCCCCGCCGAAACCCCCACCTAGCGCCGATGCCCGAAGACCCCTCCACCCTCCTCTGGACCGCAGCCGCCGCCTTCGCGGCCCTCGCCGCCTTCGCCACCTGGCGCGACCACGCCCGCGACAAGCGCCGCGACCTCGACCGCCCCGGCCTGATGCCGTGGAGCCTGGTGACGGTGCTCGCGATGCTCCTGGCGGTCGTCTGCGGGGCGCTGGCCCTCATGGTCTAGCGGGCAAGCCGGGCGCCCGCCCCCCCCCCCGTCATCCCGGACTTGATCCGGGATCCACCTCCTTGAGGCGCGAAGGACCCGAAGGGAGAAGCCGTCCCCATCCTCCCCATCCCCCTCGGCGACGGCCGGAACGAAAGTCGAATAGCCCGGTTGGTTCCCCGCCGAACAACGCCGACGGAGGTCCCCATGAGCGAGCGCGAACTCAACCAGCCCCACGAGGGCGACAAGCGCTACCAGCGCCGCAAGTCGGACGGCACGTTCGGCGATTCCGACGACCAGTCCAAGTCGCTCCGCCAGGACGTCAAGCAGCACGCGAAGACGAAGAAGCCGAAAAACGAGGGGGACAAGGGGGATTGAGGTCCGTCAGATCTCGTCGAAGAAGCTTTCTTCCACGGTGATCTGCTCGGAAACCACCTGCTTGATATGGACGCCGAGCTTCAACGACTTGAGAAGGTCGGTAAGGGCTTCGCCGTCTATCAGGTCGATGGCCGGCGCCCCGTCCCGTGTTGCCTCGCGACGGGCGTCGGGCGTGAAGGTCCCGGTGGTTATGATCAACCCTTTGTCCGCGCGTCCTTGCATGGCGCCCCGGAAGTCGCGGACCGCCCCGGAAGAGACGGATCCCTTGTAACGCTTGCACTGGAACAGGACCTGGAACGAGATGAGGTTCATCCTGAGGACGCCATGCCCGTCGATCCCCCCGTCACCGGATTTGCCGGTGACCTCGACGCGCACGAAACCGCTTTCGCGAAGGATGCGCTGAGCAAGGCGCTCGAACGCCGACGGGTCCATTGACTGAAGTTTCGCCAGCAGGATGTCCGACCAGTCGAGCAGCCGTTCTTCCTGCTCCTCTTCGGCTTCAGCCTGAGACGGCGCGACCGCCGCACGCTCTGCCAGCTGAGCTGCGCGTCGCTGGCGCTTGGCGTCGCGAACGGCTTTTTGCACGGCTTCGAAGGGAGCGTTGATGGCCTCCCTTCCGGCCTCGGTCAGAATCCAGACGCCCTTGGCGTCGCCGCTGCACACGAAGTTGGGAAACTTCAGGTAGCTGCGCGCCCATGACATCTTGTCGGTGACGATGTTGTCGCCGCTCACCTCATAGGTCCGATCGAGCTCCTCCTGGGTGAATCCGAACCTCTCGATCAGCTTCTCCTCGATCTCCTCGATGGACGCGGAGCCGCCGAGCGCCTCGAGCACCTGCAGGGTCGGAAGGTAGAAATCGTCCTTCCGCAAAGTGGCGACTCGATCGCTCAATGGTCTGTCTCCTTTGGGGCAAACCGCGGTTGCTGATATTCGGGGCGCAACCAGCGGATCATGCCGGATTCTTCTTCAGCTTTGCGCACGTGGTTGAGAGCAACGAGACGTGCGACGATCTCGGACGGGGACAGGTCGTGCGGCCAGCCATAGGAATCGGCCACAGCACGGTCGATTTCCTCGTGCAACTGGTGGACAATGAAGACGCGGGCGGCTGTGGCGCGGGCGAGGTCCGCATTCGCCAAGGTCGCGCCCGCGGCTATCCGCTCCCGGAGATTGTAGAGCTCGGTCATGGTGAGATGCGGCACTTCGTCCAACGCCAACTTGCGGGTGGCGTCCAGCTCCTCCGCTAGTTTCGCGATACGCTCGCGCTGATCCGGTGTAGGGTCAGGGAAGGGAAAGGGGTCGAAGATCATGCTCTTGAGGTAACGCGGACGGTCTTCCAAAGTACCACCTCCCCGGAGAGCCCATATCACATGTAGATTTGAGGATAGGACCCCCAAATGGAAGCTGTCGTCAGTAGCAATCGTGATCAACGCATCATCAGCAAGTACTTCTGAGTCCATGAATATGAAAAGGCGGTGCTTCGATGTCACCGGCGTTGCAATATATCGATCTATGCCAGTCAATGCTGGCCTAATCTCGCGGCGAGGCTCTCCGAAAATCCACCAATTCAAGCGATAACTAGCCCGTCGATTTGCCTCTCGCTCAGGCTTAACTGAACGGAGAAGGTGCTGGTAGACCTCCGGAAACTGCTGACGAACAACCGACTCGGGCTGATCGAAGAAGTCAATAACCATCATCGCCCTTGAACTCTGCAGAACATCACGCCCATTTCGGTAGGGGCGGATAAATTTCTTCAAGCCATGCCGGGTTTCTAAGCCGAGCACTTCAGCTTCTTGAGGAGACAAGATGAAACCCGCACCGTGCAGTTTTACTCCGGGGGATGCCAACCCCGCATTGGCGAGCAGCGGCGTAGCGCTGCTGGGGTCCGCTCCGATGGACAGGTTTGCGTTGATCTGCGCCCGTGTGGAAGCGAACTCGAGATCGGGTGTGTCGGTGTCGAGCTTCGCTTCACGCTCGAGTTCGAGGAGTGTGCCTTCACCGGGGCCCGCTTCTGCTACCGTCATAGCGATCCGAACTGCGGCAGCGTCCTTCGTCGCCTTCGTCCAGGGATGGTCCGGGCACGCCAGCGAGAGGTGAAGACTCGTGGACTCCCTCTCCGGCTTCCTCTCCGAAGAGGCGGGCTGAAGATACCGTTCGATAACACGGCGGCTGAAGGCTTGAGTGATGCTGTTCGTCGTCACAAAGCCGAAGCGCTTGAGGCGTGTGCCAGGGCGGGTCAGCTCGCGAGCGGCACGATTCCACCATTGCATCACGAAATCGGCGGAGGCAGGAACGTCAGGATTCGAGCGCCACAAGGCCTCGGCATAGTCGCCGCCCAGCTCGGAGCGGATGAATTTCGCGCCAATGAAGGGCGGATTGCCGACGATGAAGTCCGCCTCGGGCCATTCCGGCTGGCGCGGGTTGGCGAGGTCGGGTGCGCCCATCTCATCCTGCGCCAACACGGCGTCATACCCCCCGGGTCGTCCAAAATTGATATTGGCGCGCTGGCCCAGGATCGGCTCGGTAATCTCGCCGGCGCCGTTGCGGATGTTCCAGCGCAGCCAGCCGATCCACAGCACGAGTTCCGCGATCTTGGCCGCGCGGGGGTTCTTCTCCAGCCCGTGGAACTGACCTGGACCGATGCGGGAGCGCACATTGCCCCCTATATCCTCGATGGCCTGAATGACCTTGTTCTCCAGGCCGAGCAGCGCTTCCATGGCGACATAGAGAAAGTTGCCGGTGCCGCAGGCGGGATCGAGCACGCGGATGTCCGCCAGACGATCGTGAAAGGCGCGAAGGCGCTCCAACGCTTCCCCTTCGTCGACCCCTTCCAGACTGGCCTCCAGCGCCTCCCATTCCGGCCGAAGGACGTCAGTGATCGTCGCCTCGACGATCCGCTCGACATAGGGGCGGGGCGTATAGTGCGCACCAAACTTGGCCCGCTCACTGGAGGTCAGTGCCTGTTCGAGCAGGGTGCCGAATATGGCCGGCTCGACATTCTGCCAATCATGCTCGGCCGCGCGCAGAAGTTCGCCACGCTCCGCCTGCGCCAGCACATAGGTCTTGGTTTCCAGGAACAGGGCACCGTTGAAGTACGCGACGTCCCGGTTTAGCGCGTGGGACCACCGGTCGCTGCGATGCGCCTGTCCCATGGCAACCCACAGGTCTTCCAGGCCCTTTTCGAATTGGCGGTCGTGCGTCAGCGTTTCCCGCAGGAAGTCGGCGAATGGACGGTCCGTCTTCGGGTCGTTACCGAACAGGCCGATGTCCTCTGCGAACATGCAGAAAAGCACGCGCATGAGGAACAGGCTGGTTTCCTCGACCGCGCGCGACCGCTCCCAATCGACCGCACTCGAATTTTTCAGGCGCTGCGTTTCCTCCATCCATTTGCTCACTGAGGCGAGCCGCTCGGCAATGTCGCGGGTGACGCGCGACGTACGCAAACGGGGGTCGAGCGCTCGCGGATCGGTCCAGATCGTCCGCAGCAATTCTAGCCGCGTCTTTTCGGTATTCGCGAGGGTCTCAGGGCTGGCCAGGGCGGAGACTGGGATGCGGTACGACGCACGGTCTGGGAAAAAGCGGTAGTCTCGGCCGTTCCCGGCATAATCGAAATACAGCTCAAACGCGCGGCCTACGTCGAGAACGAGGATGAACGGGGGCCAGGGATGATCGCTTGGAAGATTGACGGCATAGCGTCGCGCCTGCCGAAAGGCGCGCCGCATCAGCTCGTCATAGCGCGATCCCTGTTCCGGCGCGGAAGGAGCGTCGAGGCCCGGCAACGAAGGGATCTCGCAGAACTTGCTCTGCTTCGCTTCCAGGATGAAGTGGCCACGCTTGTAGAGATCGATGAAGCCGGTATTACCCCCTTCCGAGCCGCCGGCGACGGGCCCGTCGAACTGATAATCGCCGAGTGATTGTGTCCCTCCCGGTCCCGGCGTCGGCACCCCCATCACATGAGCGAAATCGCTCAGGAAGGCAGCGTAGTTCGAGCGCTCGTGACCGCTGCAGTTTTCCCACTTCGTGATGAAATCATCGACGGTCATGCCCTCTCCCTGACGACCGTTCTGGCTGGTGGCCGAGTTGAAGGGAAGCAGAAATACTCGGGTTCAACCGCTTCCGCCGGGGTCGCTAACGCCGGTCGGATTTCCACTCCATGGTCATCAACGCCGTCCCGCCGCGCGAGCGAAGCCGCCCCGCTTTCGATCCCTGCCCGGCCGCGCAGCCGTCCGGCAACCCACCGGCAGCCGTCCGGCACGCGTCCGGCACGCGTCCGGCACGCGCCCGGCAGCCGTCCGGCACGCGCACGGCATCCGGCCCGCACGCGCACGGCACGGGTGGTACGGCTGCGGCTTCGGTGAAGGGACGCCTGGCGGATTGCAGGCGCCCGCCGCCCGCTGGGCGAATCAGGGTGCGGCCGCCTTCGCTACGGCACGATTGCGGCGCTCATCCCCGTGAAGGCCGGTGGCTCAGTGCGCGCCGAGGGCGTCGGGGCTTCGCTCGAACCTTTGCCCGAAACAGCAGTTCGTGCTATGTTCCAACCATGGCCGGTCGCGCCCGGCTTCGCCGTTCATCGGCGAAACCGATCAAAGCGGCCTCACTTATCGGAAGGAATTTTATTTATCGGCCAACTTCGGAACTTCCGCACCCTTCCGCCGCGTTCGGCCGGCGGCGCGCGCTCGTCCCGGGTCCGGGTCGAAGTCGCGCCTTGACGGCAATGTTACAGGCAGGCTTCCAGGTAGGGCTGGTCGAAGCCGAACTGCTTGGCCTTCTCGAGCGTGTAGGGCCTCAGCCCCATGCTCCGATACTCGCCGATGATCTTGCCGTCGGCGGTCTCGTCCAGATACTCGAACTTGAACAATTCCTGGGTGACGATGACGTCGCCCTCCATCCCGATCACCTCGGTGATGTTGGTCGTCCGGCGGCTTCCGTCCCTCAGGCGCTTGACCTGGACGATGAGGTCGACGGAGTCGGCGATCTGGCGCGAGATCGCCTCCTTGGGCACCTTGATGTCGCTCATCATCACCATATTCTCCATTCGCGCCAGGCATTCGCGAGGGGAGTTGGAGTGGAGCGTGGCCATCGAGCCGTCATGGCCGGTGTTCATCGCGGCGAGCAGGTCGAAGCATTCGCTGCCCCTGATCTCGCCCAGGATGATCCGGTCGGGCCGCATGCGCAGGGCGTTGATGACGAGGTCGCGGATCGAGATCGCGCCCTGGCCCTCGAGGTTGGGGGGCCTCGTCTCGAGCGGAAGCCAGTGGGGCTGCTGGAGCCGGAGCTCGGCCGCGTCCTCGATGGTGATCACCCGCTCGCCCGGGTCGATCAGCTTGGAGAGGGCGTTGAGCATCGTCGTCTTGCCCGAGCCGGTGCCGCCCGAGATGATGATGTTGAAGCGGCTGGCGCCGGCGATCTTGAGGACCGTCGCCATCTTGTCCGACATCGACCCGAAGGTCTTCATCATGTCGACCGTGATCGGCTTTTCCGAGAATTTGCGGATCGAGATGGCGGTCCCGCGAAGGCTGAGCGGCGGGATGATGACGTTGACGCGGCTGCCGTCCTGGAGCCGGGCGTCGGCCAGCGGGGTGGTCTGGTCGATGCGGCGGCCGACCTTGTTGACGATGCGCTGGGCGATCTGGAACAGATGCTCCTCGTCGCGGAACTGGATCTGGGCGATCTCCAGCTTGCCCTTCTTCTCGATGAAGGTCTGGTTCGGCCCGTTGACCATGATGTCGGAGATGTTGGGGTCGGAGAGCAGTTCCTCGAGCGGCCCGAGGCCGAGAAGCTCGTCGACCAGCACCTTCTCGAGCGCGAACTGCTCGCGGCGGTTGAGGTTGATCTTCAGCTCGGCGAGCACTTCGCCGATGATCGGCCGGAATTCCTCGGCGAGCTCGTCCTTGCTGAGCGTCGCCGCGGCTTCCGGGTCGACCCGCTCGAGGAGTCGGGGAAGGACCTGCTCC
>DASVUZ010000023.1:0-97274 GCA_036386795.1 Allosphingosinicella sp. | reverse complement strand
GGCCCGCGGCGCCGCGCCGGGGCTCCGCCGCCGCCGGTCTCGGACCCGCCGCCGAGCGCGTCCTTGGCGAGCTCGCCGATCCCGCCCAGGGTTCCGATCAGGGCCGTCGCCTCGACCGGGAAGAGGATGGTCTTGGCGTTGGGCGAGGTTGCGAACATTCCGATCGCGTCGACGTAGCGCTGGGCGATGAAATAGTTGATCGCCTGGGTGTTGCCGCCGGCGATGGCGTCGGAGACGACCTGGGTCGCCTTGGCCTCGGCCTCGGCGGCGCGCTCCCTCGCCTCGGCGTCGCGGAAGGCGGCTTCGCGGCGCCCTTCGGCCTCGAGGATCTGGCCCTGCTTCTCGCCCTCGGCGCGGAGGATGGCCGAGGCCCGGCTGCCCTCGGCCTCGAGGATGACGGCGCGCTTCTCGCGCTCGGCCTTCATCTGGCGGCCCATGGCGTTGACGATGTCGGCGGGCGGGCGGATGTCCTTGATCTCGACCCGGGTGATCTTGACCCCCCAGCTCTCCGTCGCCTGGTCGACGACGCTCAGGAGCCGCGCGTTGATCTCGTCGCGCTTGGAGAGGGTCTCGTCGAGGTCCATCGAGCCCATCACGGTCCTCAGGTTGGTGGTGGTGAGCTGCATGATCGCGACGTAGAGGTCGGAGACCTCATAGGCGGCCTTGGCGGCGTCGAGTACCTGGAAGAAGACGACGCCGTCGGTCGAGACCATGGCGTTGTCCTTGGTGATGATCTCCTGGCCGGGGATATCGAGCACCTGCTCCATCATGTTCACCTTGCGCCCGACCCGGTAGAAGAAGGGCATGTAGAAATTGAAGCCGGGATGGGCGACGGCGGTGAAGCGGCCGAAATATTCTATCGTGTAATGATAGCCTTGCCGGACGATCTTGATTCCGGACATGAGGAACAGCACGACCAGGATGAGCAGAAAGAAGAAAACGATCGAGATGGTCATGACGGACGCGCCTCCCCTTGCGAACGCCGCCATAATGCGGGCAAGTGGTGCCGCTTCCAAGCGAAATCGGGACATGATCGCCGACCTCCGACTCTGCCGCTCCCTGCTCTTCCTTCCGGCCTCGAACCCGCGCGCGATCGAAAAGGCGAGGGGGCTCGCCGCCGACATGGTCGTGCTCGACCTCGAGGATGCGGTGAAGCCCGGAGACAAGGATTGGGCGCGCTCCGCCGCGGTCGAGGCCGCGGCGGCCGGCTTCCCCGGCCTGTGCGCGATCCGCGTCAATTCGCTCGACCCGTGGCGCCGGCCGGACCTCGAGGCAGTGGCGTCGAGCCGGGCCGATTGCGTGATCGTTCCGATGACTCCGGGCCCGGAGGCGCCTCGGGCGGCCGCCGCCGCGACCGGCAAGCCGGTCCTCGCCATGATCGAGACGGCCCGCGGAGTGCTCAGCGCCGCCGCGATCGCTCCCGAGACTGCGGGGCTGATCGCCGGCACCAACGATCTCGCCGCCGACCTCGGCCTTCGCCCGGGCGGCGACCGGGCTCCGCTCGCGACCGCGCTCCAGACCATCCTCCTCGCCGCCCGGGCCGCCGGAGTCGCGGCGTTCGACGGAGTCCATAACCGGCTCGACGATCCTGACGGCTTCGCCGCCCAGTGCGCCGAGGGCCGGGCGCTCGGCTTCGACGGCAAGTCGCTCATCCACCCGAGCCAGGTCGATATCGCCAACCGGATGTTCGGGCCCGGCGAGGAGGAGATCGAGGCCGCCCGCCGCCTGGTCGCCGCGGCCACCGGCGGAGCCGAGCGGTTCGAAGGCGAGATGATCGAGCGAATGCATGTCGAGCAGGCGCGGCGCCTTCTCGCCAGGGCGCGCGCCCGCTGACGGGCCCGGAGGCGCCGATCCGTCCCGGGCCCCTTGCCACCCGATCCCCCGCCGACCTAAGCGGTGGGATGGCCGTGCGCTTCCTTGCCGCCCTCCTGCTTTTCGCCGCCTGGCCCGCCGCCGCCCAGACCGTCTCGCCCGACGCGCTTCGGCGGCATATCGACGTCCTGGCCGGGGATTCCTTCGAGGGGCGCGAGCCCGGGACCGAGGGCGAGCGCAAGACCATCCTCTACATCGCCGGGCAGCTCCAGTCCTTCGGCCTCGAGCCGGCCGGGCCGGCGGGAAGCTGGTACCAGCGGGTCGACATCGCCATTCGCCGGCCGGGCGACGTGAAAAGCCTTTGGCAGGGCCGGCGCGAGAAGCTCGACCGGTTGGCCTTCGGCCGCGACGAGCTCATCCTGGTCGGCCGGTCGGCCCGCGAGACCCTCGCCGAGGCGCCGGTGATCTTCGCCGGCCACGGAGCGGTGATCCCGGACAAGGGCATCGACCAGCTCGCCGGCGCCGATCTCGCCGGCGCGGTCGTCCTGATCCTCTACGATTCGCCCCCCACGCCGGGCTTTCCGGCCTATGCGCAGCGGGTCGAGGCGGCCGCGGCGCGGGGGGCCGCGGCGGTGATCGGAATCGTCGGAAGCGGCCTGCCCTGGCCGGTGGTCCAGCGAATCTACGATTCCGGCCAGAGGCGCCTCGCCATCCACGAGCCTCCGCTGATCGCCGGGGCGATGTCGCAGGCCGCCGCCGAGGCCCTGATGCGAGCCGCCCACAGCGACCTCGCCGCCTTGCTCGAAGCTCCCGGCCCGTCCTTCGCTCCGGTGCCCCTGAAGCTTCGGGCGAGCCTCGAGGTCGCCACCGAGATCGAGAGGCTGGTCACCCACAATGTCGTCGGCCGGCTGCGCGGCTCCGGCGGAACCGGCGAGAGCCTGCTCTATCTCGCCCATTGGGACCATCTCGGAATCTGCGAGCCGGAAGGGGCGGACCGGATCTGCAATGGCGCGGTCGACAATGCGAGCGGAGTCGCGGCGCTGATCGAGATCGCCCGTTCGTTCGCCCGCGGCCCGAGGCCGAGGCGCGACCTCCTCTTCCTGGCCACCACCGCCGAGGAGCTCGGGCTGCTCGGAGCCGAACATTTCGCCGCCCGGCCGCCCGTTCCGCTCGACTCGATCGTCGCCGCGATCAACATGGACACGCTCGCCGTCGCTCCGAAAGGGGAGAAAGTCGCGGTGATCGGTCGAGGCGCCCCGGCTCTGGACGCGCTCGTCGACAGCACCGTCGCCGAGTCCGGCCGGGTGCTCGACCGGGACGGGGAGGCCGAGGTCTTCGCCGAGCGGCAGGACGGCTGGGCCCTCGCCCGAGCCGGAGTCCCGGCCCTGGTGATCGGGGGCACCTTCGCCAATCTGGGGACCCTCGGCAGGTTCCTCGCGGGCCCCTATCATTCCTCCGCCGACAATCCGGGGCCGGGCCTGATGCTCGACGGCGCCGCCGAGGATTCGGACCTGATGATCGCGATCGGCCGGAAGCTCGCCGATCCCGCCCGCTACCGGCGCCCGGAGCCCGCCCCGCGGCGCTGAGCCGCCGACGGCTGGCCCACTCGCCCGCCTGCAATTTTTGCGCTCGCCGGCCGTTCGATCGGCGCGCCCGGGGCCGGGGTTTTTTCTGCGTAGCAATAAATCTCTTGATGCAGGACGATATGTAACTTATCGTCCGACAATAAGAATGGAGATTGCCTGTGCTCAACGGCCCTAATCGATTGCTAGGCGTCTCGACATTGATCCTGCAGATCGTTCGCGCCTTCAACCTCGTCCTGGGGGCGGCCTTTATCGCTCTGCTCGCGGCGAGCTTCATCTTCGAGCCCGCCTTCCGCGAATATTACAGCCGCCGCCCCTCGCTCGATCCCGACCTGATCATCCCGACTTTGCGGATCTGGGTGGTCGTCGGGCTGCCGATGTTCGCCGCGGTCCACCTCATGCTGACCCGGCTGCTAGGAATGATCGGAGCGGTCCGCTCCGGCGACCCGTTCGCTCCCGAGAATGCCGCTCGGGTGAAGACGATCGCCTGGTGCCTGCTGGTGGTCCAGCTGTTCGACCTCAGCTGCGCAATCTTCGCCGGGATCCTGACCCGCGCCGGAGTCCGTGACGTCGAATGGTCGCCGTCGGTGAGCGGATGGGTCGCGGTGCTGCTTCTGTTCGTGCTGGCGCGAGTGTTCGAGGAGGGCGCCCGGATCCGGGCCGACCTGGAGGCGATGGTCTGATGGCGATCCTCGTGAAGCTGGACGACGTCCTCTACGCCCGCCGGGTCACCCTGACCGAGCTTTCGGCGAGGGTCGGGATCACTCTGGCCAACCTGTCGATCCTCAAGACCGGCAAGGCGAAGGGCATTCGATTCGCGACTCTCGAGGCGATCTGCGAAGCGCTCGACTGCCAGCCGGGGGACCTGCTGGAATTCGAGCGTGGGGGCGAGGAGGGCGGGGAGGGCGAGGAGAAGCTCGCCGTCGCGAGTGGGGGAGGCCGGTCATGAACGCCGTCATGTGGATCCATATCGCCGGCGGCATGATCGCCCTGGCGACGGGGGCCGCGGCCGCGGCCGCGCGTAAGGGCGGCAGCCTGCACGCCTCGGCCGGAATCGGCTTTTGCGTCTCGATGCTGGTCCTGGGGGTCACGGCCGCGATGCTCGAGCCGTTCAGGACTCCGCCGGGCTCTCCGATCGGCGGGATCATCGTCTGCTATTTCGTCGCCACCGCCTGGGTGACCGCTCGCCGCCGAGACGGCGTGCCGCGACTGTTCGAGAAGCTGGCCTGCGCCTTCGCGCTCCTCGCCGCCGCTGCGACGGCCTGGGGCGGATTCACCGGAGCCACCACTCCGGCGGGCAGCGGCCCGGTATTCGCCTTCGCGGCGACGTGCCTCCTCGCCGGCCTGGGCGACCTCAACTTCATCCTTCGCGGCAGGCTCTCGGCCAAGCAGCGCATCTCGCGCCACCTCTGGCGGATATGCGTCGCCTTCTTCATCGCCACCGGTTCCTTCTTCCTCGGCCAGCAGGACGCTCTTCCCCAGTCGGTGCGCGGCTCGCCGTTCCTGTTCGTCCTCGCCTTCGCTCCGTTCGGGCTGATGGCCTTCTGGCTGGTCCGGATCCGCTTCCCCAAGGCCTTCGCCCGGCTGAAGCTTCGAATTCCCGCCGCTCCCGCCGCCACCGGGCCGGCGGGGCGCCTCGACGGGGAGATTTGAAATGGCGACTATTCCGTCCCCCGGGCCGTCCCGTCCGCTGCTCGAACGGCTCTTTCCCAAGCAGGTCGACAATCGCTTCGACGGCCATCGAGCCGCGCTCTGGCTGCTCGGCCTGCTGATCGCGCTGAAGCTGGTGATCAGCCTCAACTCGATCTTCAACACGGCGTCCGTCGCCCAGGGCGCCGACGGAATCCCGCTCGACAGCTTCGCGCCCGAGGCCGGGCTCGAAGTGCTTCGGCTGTTCGCGATGCTCGCGCTCGCCCAGCTGATGCTCGCACTGATCGCCCTCGCCGCTTTGATCCGCTGGCGGGCTCTGGTTCCCTTCCTTTACCTCGTGTCGCTCGGCGAGCAGCTCGCCCGGCGAGCCATCGCCGAGACCCACGACGTCGCTCGCGCCTCGAGCAGCCCGGTCGGCGGGTACGTCACCTACGGGATTCTGGCGCTGCTGGCGCTGGGCCTGCTTCTGTCGCTTCTTCCCGCCCGGGGCCGCGACTCGAAGCGCGGCGAGGTCTGAATGGCTTCGGCGGGCATCTGGACCCGGGGCGAGCACGAAGTCTCGCTGGTCCGGCTCTACGTCCTTCGCGCCAATTATCTGGTCTGGGCGGTCGCCGGCCTGTTCCTGGCCCTGCCGCCGCTGATCGACCCCGACCCGGCGGCGCGCGGGATGATCGACAGCATGTTCGGCGGCTTGTGGGTGATGGGCCTGTTGGGGGTTCGCTATCCGCTCCGGATGCTCCCGATCTTCCTGTTCGAATTCGCCTGGAAGACGATCTGGCTGCTCGCCTTCGGCCTTCCGCAATGGCTGGCCGGGACCGGCTCGGCCCGGCTGGGCGAGGACCTGATCTCGATCGGCAACGGTCCGATCCTGTTCGGCCTGATCATCCCCTGGGGCTATGTCTGGCGCCATTATCTCAAGGCGCCCGCGGAAAGGTGGCGCTGAAAGCAGGAAGCCGTTCTCTCACCGGCGGACGCGCGGCATAAGGAGGGGCATGGACCTCGACGACCAGCTTCGCCGCTATTTCGGCACCGACGACCTCGCCGCCGTTCCGCCGGCGGCTCTCGACGCGGGGATCGAGCATATGCAGGTCGATCTCGGCCTCGAATCGGACCGAGGCAACCGCTTCGCGCTTTGGGCCCTGCTCCACATGCTGGGCGCGGCCCCGGACCTCGACGTCGCCTTCGCCGACGAGGGCGAGCGCGAAGCCGCCCGCAACTTCATGGACCTCGCCGGCCGCGCGGGCGACGATTGAGGCGGGCGGCGATGAAGCGGGTTTGGTGGGCGCTCGCCGCAATGCTTATGCTGGGCGCCATGGCCCTGTTCCTCGACCCGCTCGCGAGCTTCAACGCCCTGATGCCGAAGGACCGGGCCTCGGCCCGGGTGGCGCAGGGCCTGGCCTATGGCGAGGGGCCGAGGCGCGCTCTCGACGTCTACGCTCCGAGCTCGCCCTCCGCCCGGCCGAGGCCGGTCATCCTGTTCGTCTATGGCGGCTCGTGGATGGGGGGGCACCGCCAGGGCTATGCCTTCGCCGGTCGGGCTCTGGCCGCTCAGGGCTTCGTCGTCGTCGTTCCCGATTACCGGCTGGTGCCGGAAGTGCGATATCCCGACTTCCTGAGCGACGTCGCCGAGGCGGTTCGCTGGGCAAGGCGCAACTCCGCCCGCTTCGGCGGCGACGGCGAGCGGATCGTCCTCGTCGGCCATTCCGCCGGAGCCTATAATGCCGCCATGCTGGCGCTCGATCCCGGGCTGCTCGGGCCGGACCGGGCCGTCGTCCGGGGCCTTGCCGGCCTTGCCGGCCCCTACGATTTCCTTCCGCTCGACGACGAGGCGACCATCGCCGCCTTCGGCCACTGGCCCCGGCTCGCCGAGACGCAGCCGGTCGCCCACGCCGCCCGCGGTGCTCCGCCCGCCTTGCTGCTCCACGGCGATTCCGACACGAGGGTCATGCCTCGCCACAGCCGGGCCCTGGCCGAACGGCTCCGAGCGGCGGGGGCGGACGTCCGGCTCAAATATTATCCCGGGCTCGGCCATGTCGGGATCCTCGCCGCGGTCGCGATCCCCTTCCGCCGCCGGGCCCCGGTGCTCGCCGACGTCGCCGGCTTCGCTCACGAAGTCGCCGGGCGCTGAACTTTTTCTCGCAAAGGCCCGGACTTCCCATGCTAGGGGCCCGGCCATGCTCAACCTCAATTCGATCACCGTCCGTCTGGGCGGGCGGACCATCCTCGACGGCGCCGGAGCCGCACTGCCGCCGGGCGGCCGGATCGGCCTGATCGGGCGCAACGGAGCGGGGAAGTCGACCCTGATGCGGGTCGTCGCCGGCCTGCTCGACCCTGACGGCGGCTCGGTCGAGATGCCGCGCTCGGCGAGGATCGGCTATATCGCCCAGGAGACTCCGGCCGGAGCCGCGACTCCCTTCGAGACCGTGCTCGCCGCCGATACGGAAAGGGCGGCCCTGCTCGACGAAGCGGAAACCGCTCACGACGCCCACCGCCTCGGCGACATTCACGACCGGCTGAATGCGATCGGGGCCCATTCCGCCCCGGCCAAGGCGGCCCGGATCCTCGTCGGCCTCGGCTTCGACGAGGAGATGCAGCACCGGCCGCTCGACAGCTTCTCGGGCGGCTGGCGGATGCGCGTCGCGCTCGCCGCCTTGCTCTTCTCGTCGCCGGATCTTCTGCTTCTCGACGAGCCCTCGAACCACCTCGACCTCGAGGCGACCTTGTGGCTCGAGAATTTCCTCAAGACCTACCGGGCGACGATGCTGATCGTCAGCCACGAGCGCGATCTTCTGAACAACGTCGCCGACCACATCCTCCATCTCGAGCAGGGCAGGCTCACCCTCTATCCGGGCGGCTACGACGCGTTCGAGACCCAGCGCGCCGAGCGCCTTGCCCAGCTCGAATCGGCGCGCGCCAACCAGGCGGCGCAGCGCGCCCGGCTTCAGGACTATATCGCCCGCAACTCGGCCCGGGCGAGCACCGCCAAGCAGGCCCAGTCGAGGGTCAAGGCGCTCGCCCGGATGGCGCCGATCGCCGCGGTCGCCGAGGATCCGAGCCTCAGCTTCGACTTTCCGAGCCCGGCCGAGATGAAGCCGCCTTTGATCACGCTCGACATGGCGGCGGTCGGCTACGCTCCGGGCGAGCCGGTGCTGTCGAGGCTCGACCTCCGGCTCGACCCGGAGGAGCGGATCGCGCTTCTCGGCCGCAACGGCAACGGCAAGACGACCCTCGCCCGGCTGCTCGCCGCCCAGCTTCCGCCGATGGAAGGCGCGATGAAGGCGTCCGGCAAGCTCAAGGTCGGCTATTTCACCCAATATCAGGTCGAGGAGCTTCACGGCGACGAGACTCCGCTCCAGCACATGAGCCGGCTGATGCCGAAATCGACTCCCGCCGCGGTCCGGGCGCAGCTCGGCCGATTCGGCTTTTCGGGAGTCAAGGCGGTGATGCCGGTCGCCAACATGTCGGGCGGCGAGCGGGCCCGCCTCGCGCTCGCCCTCATCACCCGCGATGCTCCGCATCTGCTCATCCTCGACGAGCCGACCAACCATCTCGACGTCGACGCCCGCGAGGCCCTGGTCCAGGCGCTCAACGACTATCGCGGCGCCGTCGTCCTGGTAAGCCACGACCGCCACATGCTCGAGCTCACCGCCGACCGGCTGGTGCTCGTCGACGGCGGAACGGCGCGCGATTATTCCGGAAGCCTCGACGATTATACCGACTTCATCCTCGGCCGGAACCAGGAGGGCGGCGGCGACCGGCCGGCGGCCAGGCGCAACCGCAAGGACGAGCGCCGCGCCGAAGCCGAGGCCCGGGCGAAGGGCCGGTCGCTTCGCCGCGAGGCCGAATCGGCCGAGAAGGAGGTCGCCCGGCTGGAAGCCCGCAGGACCGAGATCGAGCGCGCGATGTTCGATCCCGGAGCCGCCGCTCCGGAGGATCGCGACCGGACGATGAGCGAGCTGATGAGGCTTCTCGCCTCGGTCCAGGCTCAGCTCGCGGAGGCCGAGCGCCGCTGGGTCGAGGCTTCGGAAGCGATCGAGCGGGTCGAGGCCGCCTGACCTCGCTCCGCAAGAGGCACTTTCGGCTCGGATCGTCATCCCGGACTTGATCCGGGATCCACCTTCTTCAAACGCTCGAGACGAACCGAAAGGTGGATGCCGGATCAAGTCCGGCATGACGAGACCGGCCGGATCAAGTCCGGGATGACGCCGGCGGCCTCAACGCCCTAGGCGACGTCGCTTCGGCCCTCGATCTGGAGGGCGTCGCTTTCCGATTCCTCGAACTCGCCGCCGCGGCCGGCGAAGGCCGCCCGGAGCTGGCCGAGGTCGACCGCCTTCTCCCACCGGGCGACGACGATGGTGGCGACGGCGTTGCCGATGAAGTTGGTCAGCGACCGGCATTCGCTCATGAACCGGTCGACCCCGAGGATCAGGGCCATCCCCGCCACCGGCACGGTCGGAAGCACCGACAGGGTCGCGGCGAGGACGATGAAGCCCGAGCCGGTCACCCCGGCCGCCCCCTTCGAGCTCAGGATCGCGACCGCCATCAGAAGCATCTGGTCGCCGAAGCTCAAGGGCGTGTTGGTCGCCTGGGCGATGAACAAGGCGGCGAGCGACATGTAGATGTTGGTTCCGTCGAGGTTGAAGCTGTAGCCGGTCGGGACGACCAGGCCGACGATCGGCTTGGGGCAGCCGGCGCGCTCGAGCTTCTCCATCAAGAGCGGCATCGCGCTCTCCGAGCTCGACGTCCCCAGCACCAGCAGCAACTCGTCCTTGAGGTAGCGGATCAGCCCCAAGATCGAGAAGCCCGCCGCCCGGGCGACCAGGCCGAGCACGACCAGGACGAAGATCAGCGATGTCGCGTAGAAGGTCGCGATCAGTGCGGCGAGGTTGACCAGGGTGCCGATGCCGTGGGCCCCGATCGTATAGGCCATCGCCCCGAACGCCCCGATCGGGGCCGCGTACATCAGGATATGGACGATCCGGAACATGATCGCGGTGAGCAGCCTAAGCCCGCCCAGAACCCGCTCGCCGCGCTCGCCGAGCAAGGCGAGCGCGATCCCGAACAGGATCGAGACGAACAGGACCTGGAGGATCTGGCCGGAGGTGAAGGCGCTGAAGAAGGTGTCGGGAATGATGTTGAGCAGGAAGCCGGTGATCGACTGCTCGTGCGCCTTGTCGACGAAGGTCGAGACCGCCCCCTGGTCGAGCTGGGCGGGATCGACGTCGAGCCCGTCGCCGGGCCTCACCACATTGCCGACGACGAGCCCGACCGCCAGCGCCAGGGTCGAGAAGGTGAGGAAATAGGCCATCGCCTTCGCCCCCACCCGGCCGAACGCCTTGAGGTCCGACATCCCCGCGATTCCGGTCGAGACGGTGAGGAAGATGACCGGGGTGATGATCATCTTGACCAGCTTGATGAAGCCGTCGCCGAGCGGCTTGAGCGAGGCTCCGAAGGCCGGGAACAGCCAGCCGGCGAGCACTCCCAGAGCGATCGCGACCAGCACCTGGGCGTAGAGGCTCCGCCAGAAGCGCCGCTTGCGGGGCGCCTCCTCCTCCGGCGCGGCGGGGCTCACCGGGCCTCCCGCCTGCGCGCCCGGACCAGCGGCTCGTAGCTCGGGTCGAGCTCGATCGCCCGCCGCTCGTCGGCGCGGGCGCGCCTGGTCTCGCCGCGCTCGCGCAGAAGCAGGCTTCGGTGGTAAAGCGCCCGCGCCGACCGCGGGTCGTGGCGGACCGCCCGGTCGAGATCGGCGAGCGCCCGGTCGCGGTCGCCGAGCCGGCGCCAGGCCAGGCCCCGGTTGAGATAGGCGGCGGAGGAGCGCGGAGCGGCCTCGATCGCCCGGTCGAAGGCGGCGATCGACTGCTCGACCTCGCCGTCCCAGGCGCTCTGGAGCCCGTCGCGGACATGGCTGGCCGACCGGGCCGGGACTCCCTTGGCCACCGGGCCGGCGCTCCGGCAGGCCCGAAGGTCGCGCCTCGGATCCTCGATCGTGCAGGCGTTCCAGTCGCCGCTCCGGGCTCGGGCGCCGGCGACCGCGACCTCCCCGCCGCCGATCGCGGTGACCGGCGAGGACGAGGCCAGGTTCGGGTTGGAGATCCTCGATCCGGTGACGACGATCTCGCCGCCCGAATCGGCGGCCGAGTCCGCCATCGAGTCGCCCCCCGGCTCGGAAGCCGGCCCGCCGCCCTTCACGACGGGCCGGGTCAGCGGCTGGACCGGAACCGGCCCGTCGGCTCCCGGCTCGGCGGAGTCGGCGGCGAGCGGCCCGCCGGGCTCGGCCGCAAGCGGCTCTGGGGAAGCGTCGGCGGCGACCTCGGCGTCCGCAGCCGGCGATTGGGAAGCGGGCGCCGAGACGCCCGGGCCGGCGCCGTCCCGCCGGGCGGGATAATCGTCGAACGATTGCCAGGCCCAGGGCAGGCCGACCACGGCCACCAGCAGGGCTCCGGCGAGCGCCCCGGCATAAGGCCGCCCGGGGCCGGGCCACCGGGAAGCCGGCCGGGCGCGGTCCGGGGCCGCGGCCGGCCTGGCCTCGCCGCCGTCGAAGCGGCGCATCGCCTCAGCGATCGCCGCCTCGCGCCGGGCCGGGGCGGGGTGGGGCGGGCGCGGCAAGGCCGAGGCGATGTCGTCGTCGCCGCCCATCACGCCGCGCCCCCGCCGTCTTGGCGGTTCCCGGGGAGTGAGCTCAGAGTCGGAAACGGGCGCATCGGTCGGACCTTATAACGAAAGCTCGGGCCGGTCGAACGCGCGATCCCGCCCCGCTCGGCCTCCCCCCTCCCGCGGCGGCGGGAGAGGAGAGGGCCGGCCTCATTCCGTGCCCTGGCCCTGGCCGCCCATCGACCTCGCCGAGCTCGCCGCCCTGACCAGCCCGATCAGCTCGGAGCGATAGCCGAACGGGTCGGGCCCGCGCGCCGCCGAGACGACCCGGAGCACTTCGTCATAGCCCATCGACCCGGTGTAGCGGCCGCCCCGAAGCAATTCGGCGAAGGCCGCGACGCCCGCGGCGAAGCGGGCGTCGGCCGGGGCGTCGGCGAAGCGCCGGACCTCGGCCGACCGGTCGATCGGGGTCGAGATCAGCCGGCTGGTCGCCGATTTGGGCAGCTTGTAGCGGATCTTGACGAAGCCGTATTCGCTGCTCGAAGCCCGGCCGGGAACGGGCGCCGGAGCGGCGTAGCGCCGGTCACCGATCGCCCTCGGCCCTCCGACCGGAACGATCTCGTAGAGGGCGGTGACGCTCTGCCCCGAGCCGACGTCGCCCGCGTCGACCTTGTCGTTGTCGAAATCCTCGCGGGCGAGCATCCGGGTCTCGTAGCCGACCAACCGATATTCGGCGACGGTCGCCGGGTTGAACTCGACCTGGATCTTCACGTCCTTGGCGATCGGGAACAGGGTCGAGGTCGCTTCCTCGACCAGCGTCTTCCGGGCCTCGGCGACGGTGTCGATATAGGCGGCGGCGCCGTTGCCGTTCTGGGCGAGCGCCTGCATCAGCTCGTCATTGTAATTGCCCATCCCGAAGCCGAGGACGGACAGGAACACGCCCTTGCCGCGCTCGCGCTCGACGAAGCCCTTGAGCTCCTCGATATTGGTGATCCCGACGTTGAAGTCGCCGTCGGTGGCGAGGATCACCCGGTTGACTCCCTTCGGATCGAGGTTTCGCTCCGCCAGCGCATAGGCCTGGCGGATGCCCTCCGCGCCCGCCGTGCTCCCGCCGGCGCCGAGCCGGTCGATCACGGAGCGGATCCTCGCCTTCTGGCTGGCCGGGGTCGGCTCGAGCGCGGTCCCGGCGGTTCCGGCATAGGTGACGATTGCGACCGTGTCCTCGGGCCTCAGCTGGTCGAGGAGCATGGAGAGCGACTGGCGCACGAGCGGCAGCTTGTTGGGCTCGTCCATCGATCCCGAAGTGTCGATCAGGAAGACGAGATTGGCCCGGGGCCGGGTGGAGCTGTGGATGGAATAGCCCTTGACCCCGATCCGGACGAGCTTGCGCCCCGGCGACCAGGGGCTCGGGAAGACCGCGACGTCGCTGCTGAACGGCCGGGCGGCGCTTCGCGGCGGAGCATAATCGTAGGGGAAATAATTGATCATCTCCTCGGTCCTGACCGCATCCTGCTGGGGCAGGACGTTGCGGTTGAGAGAGGCCCGCACGAACGAATAGGAGGCGGTGTCGACGTCGATCGAGAAGGTCGAGACCGGCTCCTCGGCGGCCACCTTGAACGCGTTCTGGGCGACCGACGAGAAACGGTCGCGGCCGACATAGGGCGGAGCCACCGGAGGCGCGTGGTTGAAGGATTGTCCGCCGATCACTGTGACCGGCGAGGACGAGGTCAGGTTGGGACGGTGGATCCGGGTGCCGGTGACGACGACCTGCTCGTCGGCCGCGGCGTCGGCCTGGCCGAGGTCGATCTCCTGCTCGGAGACGGAGGCCGGCGGAGCGCCGGTCTCCGAAGCGGCGGGCTCGGCCGCGGCGTAAGGATCGGCCGGAGCGGAGGCGCTGTCGAGCCCGGATTTGGAGCAGGAGGCGAGCAAGGCGGCGGCGAGGCCGATCGCCATCGCGCTGGGCAGTCGGGTCATGGTCTTTTCTCCCTGGTGTCAGCGGCGCAAATTCGACCGCATCCCCCTTCGACGCGGCAGCGCGGGGAATCCTTGGGGAGGAAAGTGAATTTTTTTTGGAAGGCGGCGGGGTCTCGTCACCCCGGACTTGATCCGGGGTCCACCTTCGCGGGCCGCCGGGTAATCGTCACCCCGGACTTGATCCGGGGTCCACCTTCTCGGGCCGTCGGCGCAAGGAGAAGGTGGATGCCGGATCAAGTCCGGCATGACGACGAGGTCAGGTCCGGCATGACGACGAGGATTGCGGGCAATCGTCACCCCGGACTTGATCCGGGGTCCACCTTGTTGGGCCGCCGGAGAGAAGAAAGGTGGATGCCGGATCAAGTCCGGCATGACGATGTGGGCTCAAGTCCGGCATGACGACGAGGGTCAAGTCCGGCATGACGACGAGGGACCAAGTCCCGGCATCACGACGAGGGTGCCTGATAATCGTCACCCCGGACTTGATCCGGGGTCCACCTTGTTGGGCCGCCGAGCAATCGTCACCCCGGACTTGATCCGGGGTCCACCTTGTTGGGCCGCCGGGGAGAAGAAAGGTGGATGCCGGATCAAGTCCGGCATGACGACGAGGTCAGGTCCGGCATGACGACGACCGCCAAGTCCGGCATGACGACGAGGGACCAAGTCCGGCATGACGACGAGGATTGCGGGCAATCGTCACCCCGGACTTGATCCGGGGTCCACCTTCTTGGGAGTTGGGAGAAATTTTTCTTGGAAGGCGAATGAATCCGTTCGGGCTGAGCCTGTCGAAGCCTTCCCTCCCTCCTCCATCGCGCGGGCCCTGGAGGCGAAAGAGCACCCTTCGACAGGCTCAGGGCGAACGGAGTCGCGTCCCGGACCCGATCAGGCCGGCTCGCCGCCGCCTTCGCCCGCCAGCATCCGCCGCACTTCGTGCATCCGCCACGAGACCGTCGCCTCGGCCACGCCCAGTATCTCCGCCGCCTCGGAGTGGCTGAGCTGCTGGCCGGCGACCAGCACCGCCGCGTCGCGATAGGTGGGCTTGAGCCGGGCGATCGCGCTCCTCAGCCAGATCGCGTCATAGGCGTCGCGCCCGTCCGGCGCGCGGGCCAGCCCGGCGAGGACCGTCAGCCGCTCGGTGAAGCCCCTGAACGATCGCCGCCTCCGCCTCAGGTCGCGGCAGGCATTGTAGGTGATCCCGATGAGCCAGGTGCCGAACCTCGATTCGCCCCGGAAGCCGCCGATCTTCTCGACCATGGCGCAGCACACGTCCTGGGCGACGTCGTCGGCGTCGGCCCGGGACCCGGTCAGCTGCCAGGCGAGGCCGTGGATCCGGTCGTAATGCCGCTTCAGAAGCGCCTCGAAAGCGGCCCGGTCGCCGGCCGCCGCGGCCTGGACCAGCGCGGAGTCCGGGTCGCTCACCTCAGCCCCGCGCCGGCCACGCGGCGGGGCGGTGCGGCGATCGGCGCGGCCTCGTCCCGCCTCGGCCGAAAATGCCCGTCCATGCCCCGCTTCGCCCGCCCCTCAGTCTCGCCCGCCTTCAGTGCCCGATTCGATCCGCCGACGCCATGGCGAGCCGGCGGCCCTGTCCCCGCATTCCCGGCTCTGCTATCCCCGTCCCGGGCATGGCAGGGAGCGCCGGGATGAGGATATTGCAGCCAGTGACGGCCGCGGCGCTGGGCGCGGCGGCGCTGATCCCGTCCGGCCCGGCCGAGGCTCAGTCGCGCAGGCTCCTTTCCTTCTGGGTGATCCAGCCGGCGCCGCACCCAACCGGAATTCGCCATCTCGCCGGCAAGGAGGAGGTGCTCAGGCAGAAGCTCCTTCCGAGCGGCCTCGCCGAGCTGGCCCGGACCTGGAGCGACCCGGAGGCCGAGGCCGAGCTCCCCGCCGGGACCCAGCTGATCGCCGCCTCGAGCGACGCCGGAGCGGTCTATTGCGAGGGCGACATCCGGGGCTTCGGGTCGGACGGCCTGATCTGCTTCCTCGATTCCGACCGCGACAGCCGCTTCGACAGCCGCTTCAGGGCGTCGAGCTCGACTCCCGCCCTGGTGATGATCACCGGCAAGCTGCCCAAGGCGCCCAAGCCGCTCGCCGAGCCTCTCGAATATCGGGTCGTCGATCCGAGGACCTCGCGAATCCCCGCCTTCGTCGCGATCGAGCGGCGCAACTATTTCAACATCTACAGCAGCGAGACCTTCATGATCGTCTTCGGCACCGGCGAGGAGAAGAAGAGGATCACCCAGCCGATTCACTTCAAGTCCGCCGACATGCCCAGGCAATTGACCATCCTCGGCGCCCGCTTCACCGCGCTCAGCGAATCCAACGGCAAGATGGCGATCGAGGTCCATAGCGGAATGCCGGTCCAGCCCTTCGCGGTGATGTCGACGGTCAGCTATCGCTGAGGGGACCGGGACTTACGGATTTTCCGCTGCATCGGCCCAAAATGAGGATTAACGCGAAGCAGGGAGCTCGTTCGGCGGGTCAAGGTTGCCGCCCGCCTACGGTCGGCTTCGCTGCCTTCCCCCCGGCCGCTTCTTTTTTGCCTCCGTGGCATCCCGCAAGATCCTCGCCTCGCCTCGCCTCGCCTGGCCTCGCGTTGCTCCGGCGAGCGACTCGGTGGCCGGCGAGGTCAGGCCGGCGGGGGGAAGCCCGGCGCGAACATCCTCACCCGCTCCGCGCCCGCGGCTTCGAACCACGCCTTCCATGCCAGCCGCACCTGCGCCGACTGAAGTGCATTGTGCCTGGGGTTGGTAAGCTCGATGTAGTTGACGGTGACGCCCTGGAGGATGCCCGGCGGCGGCGGCGGCAGCCGGACGGCTCCAGTCGAATAGACCCGCGACGACGGCGTATTCTGGAGGCCGTCGGTGAACAGGGTGAGCTCCCTGCGGGTACCCGACCAGCTGATCGCCGGATCGCTCGCTGCCCGGACGATCTGCTCGGCGATCGGCGAATTCGCGCTGGCGCCGGTGTCACTCAGCCGTTGAGCGATCCGTTGCAGCGGGGCCTGGAACTTGGTTTCATAGGCCCGCTGGATCCGGCCCGGTCCTTCGAACGACCCGTTCGCCTCCTCGCCGCGGCCGGGCGAGCAGATGTCGATGGCGGGCGCAAGCGACTGTCCAAGGTCGTCTGCGAACGGCACGATGGTGAGCCGCGCGTTCCGGGGCAGATCGTCGCGCAACCGCTGCACAAGCCGCGTGAAGCGATCGCCGCTGTCGGCCGCAAGCCTGTCGGTGACGTCGAGCAGCGCCAGGGTGCTCACGGGCGGCAATCCCTTTTCCAGGCACAGGGTCGAGGGGTTGCGGGCATTCTCCTCGGCGGCGCGCTGTCCTTTCAGGACTCCGGCGCCGACGCCGGCGGCGAGGACGAGCAGGGCGGTGCCGGCAGCGGCGACCTTCCATCCCGCCGGACCCTCGCCCAGAGGTCCGTCCGAGAGCGTGGAGAGATCGTCGATCAGGCTGGATTGCGGCGAGTTGCGCCGGCGTTTCTCGAACAGGCTCATTTCTCGCTCTCCCGCCGGATGAGGCGCAGGATTCGACCGCTCCCGGCGCCCTGGGTGCGCGCTTCGGCCTCGCATTGCATGATCGCTTCCCGCAGGCGCTCCTTCGTGGCCGAAGCCGCGGCTTCGATCGTCTTGAGGGTGGGCTCCAGCGACTGGCGGAGACCGGGAATGCGGGCTTCGAGTCCATTCGTGATGGTCTCAAGCCTCGGATCGACCGACAGCGCGGCCGGCTCGAAGGGTTGCGGCGGCTTGCGGAAGCGCTTGTGCGTGCTGAGAGCGGTATCGATTCCCGTGACGATCTCCCGGAAGTAGAGCTCTCCGTCCACCGCCCATTCCGCGGCGGCCTCGGCATGGGCCTCGTAGAGTTGAACCACCGATCCGGCCTCGCCCTTGAGCTGCTGGCCCTCGTCGGCATTCGACTGGGCGCTCTTGGGCACGTTCTCCGCGTCGGAACGCGCCTGCAGCCGGGCCGCTTCGGCGGCGCTGTAGGCTTCCGCCTCGATTCGGGCCTTGCGCCGCTCCGAACGGGCAAGGCGGGATTCGATTCCCTTCAAATCCAAATAGCCGAAAGTGCCGATCGCCTTCCACGCGACCACGACGACTCCCGCGAGGTTGATCAGGACGAACGGAAGAAGGGGTACGCCTCCCGCCGACGAGAGCAGCGTCTGTATGAGCCCTCCGCTCTGGGCGGACGCAGCGCCGTCGGAAACCATGGCGTGGCGGTAGCTGGCAAGACCCGCGATGTAGAGGAATCCCGCGGCGACCGTCACGGCGAGAAGTCCGGCGCCCAGGACTTTGCGCCAGAGCTGCCGGCGCTTGAGTTGCGCCGTGCCCACGCCCGCGAACGTCCCGATCACGGCGAGCCCGGCGCCGACGATGAAGGCGAAGCCGACTCCGGGCCAGTAGCCGAGCTCATTCTGGAAGAGCACGCCGTTCGCCAGCGCTTCCAGAACGGCCGTGAGGGCAGTCGTGACCAGCCAGGTCGCGACGACCCGGGTGGTGGGGCTGCTGCCGACGAAATTGTCATATTGAAACGCCCGAAGGTCTTTATCGGCATGGACCCAATTCCTCATCGGTCGAGCGAGCCGGATCGGCAGGTTGGTTTCGATATTGCTCAAATCCCCAGCGAGCCTGATGGTGATGTTGGAATAGGCGGCGTCGGTAATGGAAAGTCCGAGGGCTGAAGCCTTGCGGCTGATTTCCGCCAGCTTTCGGGAAGCAAGCTGTCGCTCCTCCTCGGCAAGAAGCTTGAAGGCGCCGGCAATCTCCCGCTCGACGTGTGTCGGTTCCATGGAGTCGAGGCGGGGGAGGCCGCGGCGTCCCGAATCGATCGCCCGCCTGCGGATGTCGAGCTTAGCCCATTCCTTGCGCAGGGTATCGAGAAAGGAGTCGGACCCGGCGGGCGGGCGGCGTCGCCACAGTCCGAACCGGACCTTCGGCCCGAAGGGATCCATTTCCAGATCGATCGCCTGCATGCGTCTACACTCCTGGCCGTTTGCTAAACACCGCTTGGCATTATTAGCATGCTGTCAATAAAAAAGCGACACAAATGTTCCGGATGATCGCCACCGCTCGACAAGGTGGATGAGCCGTGGCATTCAAGCGACGAAGTGTGCCGGACTTTCGATTCATCCCGGAAGTGCCGCACGCTGCCGTAACGATGGGGACTTGTTAGGACGGGTGGCTAGAGGGGCCGTTTGAAGGCGAGTCGCGCTCCCCTGCATCCGTCTCCGCGGAACGGTCGTTGGGGCGGGATTCGAACAGAAAAAGATGACGGAGCGGCTTCTATGTCAAAAGAGGATCGGCAGCTTCTGCGGACCGTGGGGCTGACGCAAACCGCCGTGGCGGACCTGATCGGCAAGACGAGGCAGGCGGTGAACAAGGGTATCACCGCGGATCGCCACTATTTCGATCCGACCAATCTGGCCAAGCTCGCCTCCGCCGTGTCGGAGAAGCATCCCGACAAGCAGCCGGCCCTGCAGGGCGCAATCCGCGACATGTTCGATTCGCTGGCCGAACGGCTCGGTGCCGGCGGTCCCTCCGCCGACGTGGTCGCGGCGCTGGCGGACGCGGAACGGGTGTGGCTGATCTTTCCCCGCTTTGCCGCGAGCTACGCGGAACAGCCCGAAGCCTATTACGTCGTTTTCGACGCGATCAATCGCAGAACTCCGTCCAGCGCGATGGAGTCGAACTGGGACGAGCTCGAGATCGTCGTCTACTGCGATAAATCCCGGAACCTCATAGGCCGGAATTTCCATGACCCCTGGTACGCTCAGAGGCAGATACTGCTCCTGGAATGCCCGGTGATCGACAAGATGACCCCCAAGATCATCGTTGATCCCCACAAGCCGGATCGCAGCTTCTGTTTCGGCCTCGTAAGGAGAGGGTTCACCGCGCTTGCGCCGGGAGAGGCCGCCGCCCTGATCGCCGCCTTCTGGGAGCATGTCGCCGACAAGATTCAGGAGGAAGCCGCGCCGCGCAAACGCCCGCTCTCGGTGTCGGAGGGCTCGGTCGGGGCGCTAGTGGAGCTCGGCGTGCAGAAGCTCTAGTCCGGTTGCCCTGCAGGCGGCCTGGATCTCCTGGGGCTCCGGCAGGAGGATCCCGCTGCCGATGTGGATCGCCTTGACCCCCTCCTTCGCATAGTCGCGAACCAGCTTCTCGTCGACGTAGGCGGTGTCGAACGCGTCCTCGCAGAAGGGCTCGATGATCGCGGTGGCGATCTCCTTTATGTAGGAAGACGTCAGGGCCATCGGGCAGGTCCGGCAGACCGGGTCCCGCGGGGCCCGCTTGCCGCCCAGCTCTCGATGAGCCTCGCCGGCGCGGTCGCGAAGCCGGGCAAGCCCGCGCAGGATCGCCTCGCAATCCGCAGGGGAGGGCGGACTCAGCCAGTCCGGCGGCGGCACGGCCCGGCTGACTCCCCGGGCGTGAAGGGACGTCGGCCGGAAGTTGAGCCGGCGGCAGGTCTCCTCCAGCGCGGCGCTTTCCAGATGCCGCGGCGCGATGCCGTGCTCGGTCCGGTGGGCGACGATCACAGGCGGGGGCTCAAGCCCGGCCTGCTCGGGAATCCGCCCGGCAAGAAATATGCGGGCCCTGGCGCGACGACCCCGGGCGGACCTTCGAAGGTCGCGCAGGGTGTCGAGGGTCCCCGTCGCCATTTCGACGGTTCGCGCGCCGCAAGCTTTCGCCGCGGCCTGCGCTTCCCGCGCGCACGCGCCATCCCCGCACAGCACGATATCCAAAGACTCGAAGGTAAAAATGAATTGGGCCCCCTTGTGCCACGCCGCGAAACCCCCACGCCGGCGAGCGAACCGCAGATAGAGCCCTGCCAATTTTCGCACAAGTCAATGGCGCCGCTTGGCGAATCGCCAGATTCTTGGCATGGGCCGATATGGCCCTCCCTGTTTCCGACATCCGCCTCGGCCTCACCTTCGACGACGTGCTGCTCCAGCCCGGCGAATCGTCGGTGCTTCCGAGCCAGGCGGACACCTCGACCCAGGTGACGAAGGAGATCCGCCTCAGCATCCCGATCCTGTCCTCGGCGATGGACACGGTGACCGAGGCGGACATGGCGATCGTCATGGCTCAGCTCGGCGGGATGGGGGTGCTCCACCGCAATTTCAGCGTCGAGGAGCAGGCGGCGGCGGTCCGGGCGGTCAAGCGCTTCGAAAGCGGAATGGTGGTCAATCCGGTGACGATGCGGCCCGACCAGACGCTCGGCGACGCCCGCGAGCTGATGCAGCGCCACCGCATCTCCGGGATCCCGGTCACCGAGAAGGACGGGCGGCTGGTCGGGATCCTCACCAATCGCGACGTCCGATTCGCCGAAAATCCGCGCCAGCCGGTCGCCGAGCTGATGACCCGCGACGATCTCGCCACGGTCGGCCCCGGAGTCACCCAGGAGGAGGCCCGGAGGCTGCTCCACCAGCGCCGGATCGAGAAATTGATCGTCGTCGACGGCGAGGGGCGATGCACCGGCCTCATCACCGTCAAGGACATCGAGAAGGCGGTCACCTATCCCAACGCCACCAAGGATTCGGCCGGGCGGCTTCGGGTGGCCGCCGCGACCACCGTCGGCGACAAGGGCTTCGAGCGCTCCGAGGCCCTGATCGACGCCGAATGCGACCTCATCGTCATCGACACCGCCCACGGCCACAACCGGGCGGTCGCCGAGGCGGTGGAGCGGCTGAGGAAGCTCTCCAACTCGGTCCAGATCGTCGCCGGCAACGTCGCCACCGCCGAGGCGACCAGGGCCCTGGTCGGGGCCGGGGCCGACGCGGTCAAGGTCGGCATCGGCCCGGGCTCGATCTGCACCACTCGCGTCGTCGCCGGAGTGGGAGTGCCTCAGCTGACCGCGATCATGGACGCCGCCGAGGCGGCGGCCGCCTCCGGCACTCCGGTCATCGCCGACGGCGGGCTTCGGACCAGCGGCGACCTCGCCAAGGCGCTCGCGGCCGGAGCCTCGACGGTGATGGCGGGCTCGCTGCTCGCCGGGACCGAGGAGGCTCCGGGCGAGACCTTCCTCTACCAGGGGCGCTCCTACAAATCCTATCGCGGAATGGGCTCGGTCGGAGCCATGGCGCGCGGTTCGGCCGACCGCTATTTCCAGCACGACATCCAGGACCAGCTCAAGCTGGTGCCGGAGGGGATCGAGGGCCAGGTGCCCTATAAGGGCCACGCCCGCGACGTCATCCACCAGCTGGTCGGGGGCATCAAGGCGGCGATGGGCTATACCGGCGCCGCCACGCTCGAGGAGCTTCGCTCGAGGGCGAAGTTCGTCCGGATCACCAATGCCGGGCTTCGCGAAAGCCATGTCCACGACGTCGCCATCACCCGCGAGGCGCCCAATTATCCGACCTCGGGCTGAGCCATGACCCCCGCGGCTCGGGCCGAGGCGGCGATCGAGCTGCTCGACGAGGTCATCGCGGCGGCGAGGGGCGGGGGGGCGGCCGCCGACACCCTGATCGCCCGCTATTTCAAGGCCCGCCGCTATGCCGGGTCCGGGGACCGCCGGGCGGTTCGCGAGCTCGTCTACCGCGCGATACGGGCCTGGCCGGAGCCGCCGCCGTCCGGGCGTTCGGCGGTGCTCGGACTGGCGGCGGCGGATCCGGTATTGCTCGCGGCCTTCGACGGTTCGCCGCACGGGCCGGCCCTGGCCTCGCCCGGCGAGGTCGGCGAGGCGCCGGCCTCTTCGCCGGCGCCGGAATGGCTGAAGCGCCGGTTCGATCCGGCGGTGTCGGCGGACGACCTTCGCTCGCTCCTCTCGAGGGCGCCGCTCGACCTCCGCGTCAACCGGCTCCGGGCGGATCGCGACGATCTGCTCGCGGCCTTTCCGGGCTCGGTTCCGACTCCGCATTCGCCGGTCGGGCTCCGGCTCCCGGAATCGGTCGCGGTCGAGGACAGCGAGGCCTGGCGCTCGGGCCAAATCGAGGTCCAGGACGAGGGCAGCCAGCTCCTCGCTCTCGCCTGCTCGGCGGCGCCCGGCGAGACGGTGCTCGACCTGTGCGCGGGCGCCGGCGGCAAGACCCTCGCTCTGGCCGCGGAAATGCGCAATTCGGGCCGAATTCTCGCCTCCGACACGGACCGCGCCCGGCTCTCGCGGATGGACCTTCGGCTGCGCCGCTCCGGAGTGACGATCGTCGAGCCGCGATTGCTCGATCCGGGCCGCGAGCGCGAGGCGCTCGCCGATTTCGCCGACGCTCCGGACCTCGTCCTGGTCGACTCGCCCTGCTCGGGCACCGGGACCTGGCGGCGAAACCCCGAGCTGCGCTGGCGCCTCACTCCGCAGCGCCTCGCATCCTATGTGAAGCTCCAGTCCTATCTCCTTGATCTTGCTGCCGAGCTTGTCCGCCCGGGCGGGCGGATCGTCTATTCCGTCTGCTCGCTCCTGGCCGACGAGGGCCGGGGCCAGGCCGCCGCCTTCGAGGGCCGTTCAGCCATGGTTCCGGAACTGGGTGCAATGGCGGGTGGAAGAGCCGCCGGCGCCGGTCGAATCCTCACCCCGGCGCATGACGGAACCGACGGCTTTTTCGTCGCGCGGTGGCGGGCGCCATGCTAAGCCCTTCGCCGACAGGATCATGGAGTTTTTGATGCGCCTCATCCCCATCGCCCTCGCAACCGCCATCGCACTGGCGACCGTGGCGAGCGCCGGCCAGGGCCAGAAGCCCGACGACCAGATCGACGCCCGCTCGGTCGCCCTGACCCGCGAGGCGCAGGCTCTGGCGGCGCAGAGCCGCTATCTCGAGGCGACCGACCTGCTCGAGACCGCGCTCGCCGTCGATCCTCGCAACCGCGAAGCCTATATCGGCCTGGCCCGGGCCGCCCAGGGGCAGAAGCTGCCCGGCAAGGCGATCAAATTCTACTTCGAGGCTCTCAAGCTCGAGCCGAACGACGTCGCCGCCCTTGCCGGCCAGGGCGAGGCTCTGGTCCAGCGCGGAGCGGTCGAGCGCGCCAAGCAGAATCTCGAGCGGATCAAGAAGCTGTGCACCACGCCCTGCCCGCAGGCCACCCAGCTCGCCGCCGCTATCGCCAAGGGCCCGCCCCCCGAAGTCCTGACCGCCCAGCGGCCCGAAGTGGGCGCGCCGAAGCCTTAGCGTCATCCCGGCGAAAGCCGGGACCTTGGGGATCCCGCCGAGACTTCCTGTCCTGAGCTCCCGGCTTTCGCCGGGATGACGGAGTGTCAGTCTCCCATCGCCTTCGCCACCGCGACGAACTCCTCGACCGACAGAGTCTCCGCCCGCCGCTCCGGGTCGATTCCCAGGGCGGCCAGCGCCTCCAGCGCGCCTTCCAGCCCCTTGAGGCTCTGTCTCAGCATCTTGCGCCGCTGCCCGAACGCGGAGCCGGTCAGCCGCTCCAGGATCGCCGCTTTGACCCCCTCGGGCGCCGCCTTTGGAACGATATGGACCACCGCCGACATCACCCTGGGCGGCGGCACGAAGGCGGAGCGGTGCACGTTCATCGCGATCCGCGGCTCGCTTCGCCACTGGGCGAGAACCGCCAGCCGGCCGTACGCGCCGGTTCCGGGCCGGGCGACGATCCGCTCCGCCACCTCGCGCTGGAACATCAGCGTCAGCGACTCCCACCAGGGCGGCCAGTCCTCGCCGCCAAGCCAGCGGACCAGCAGGGCGGTTCCGACATTGTAGGGCAGGTTGGCCGCGACATGGGCGCCCCGGCCCGCCTCGGCCGGCTCGTCGATGGCGAGCGCGTCGCCCTCGATCACCCGAAGCCGGCCGTCCGCGGCTTCGGCGACCTCGGCCAGCGCCGGAAGGCAGCGCCGGTCGCGCTCGACCGCCACGACCTCGGCGCCGGCCCTCAGCAGGGCTCGGGTTAGCCCGCCCGGACCGGGGCCGACCTCGTAGACCCGCTTGCCGCCGAGGTCGCCGGGCACTCGAGCGATCCGGTCGAGCAATTGCTCGTCGAGAAGGAAATTCTGGCCGAGCGACTTGGCCGCCCTCAGCCCGTGCCGCGCGATGACCTCGCGCAGCGGGGGCAGGGGCCTCACGCCTCCGCCAGGCGCCGGGCGCAGTCGGCGGCCATCTTGAGAGCGGCGACCATCGCGGTCGGAAGCGCCCGGTCCTGCCCGGCGAGGGCGAAGGCGGTGCCGTGGTCGGGCGAGGTCCGGACGATCGGAAGGCCGAGGGTGATGTTCACCCCCTCGTCGAAATGGAGGGTCTTCAAAGGCACCAGCGCCTGGTCGTGGTAGAGGCACAGGGCCGCGTCGTAGGTCGAGCGCATGCGCAGGTGGAAGAGCGTGTCCGGGGCGTGCGGGCCGGTGACGTCCGCCTCTTCCTCGCGAAGCCGCTCGATCGCGGGAATGACGAAGTCGATCTCCTCTCGGCCGAGCGCTCCGCCCTCGCCGGCATGGGGGTTGAGGCCGGCCACGGCGAGCCTCGGCCACTCAATCCCGAACAGCCGGCGAAGGGCCCGGATGGTGGTCCGGCCGCGGGCGACGATCAGCTCCGCGGTGACGAGCCCGGGCACGTCCCGCAACGCGACATGGGTGGTGACCGGAACCGTCCTGAGGGTCGGGCCGGCGAGCATCATCGCGACCATCTCGGCGGCGATCCCGCAGCGCTCGGCGACGAACTCGGTCTGCCCCGGATGGGTGAATCCGATCGCGTAGAGCTGCGCCTTCGAGACCGGGCCGGTGACCAAAGCCGAGCTTGCGCCGGACCTCGTCAGCCCGACCGCGAGCTCGAGCGAGTCGAGCGCGTTGCGGGCGCCTTCGAGGGTCGGGCTCCCCGGCTCGGTCGCTCCGGCGGCGTCGATCCGGATCACCGGCAGCCGGTCGCGGAAGCAGTGCGCCGCCTCGTCCGGGCCGGCGACGACCTCGATCGGCCCGTCCCACACCGCGCGCAGGGCTTCGGGCGCTCCGACCGCGAAGAACGGCGGCAGGCCTTCCGCCTCGCGTCGCTCCCAGGCCTTGGCCGTGATCTCCGGGCCGATCCCGGCGGGGTCGCCGAGCGCGACGGCCAGGGGGGCGATCACGAGCCGGCGCTAGCGATAGTCGACCACCGCGTCCCGCCTCAGGTCGCGAAGGAAGCGCCTAGCGCGAAGGTTGACCCGGTTCTCGGCGATCTGGTTGTAGACCTGGTCGAAGCTGAGGTTGCCGGTCGGATCGGGATCGTCGCGGCCGCACATGACGAGGATGCTGACCCGGTTGGCGGCCGACCCGAAGGGCGGCGTCGCCTGGCCGAGGCCGAGGGCGAGCAGGGTCTGCTGGAGCGCGGGCGGAAGGTCGCGGACCCGCACCTGGTCGTTGGTGACGACCTCGGCGCCGATCGGAGCGGCCGCGGCTTCGGCGCCGCCGCACCCGCCCATCGACTGGGCGGTTCGAACCAGCAGCTGGGCCTTCTCCTCGAGCTGGGCCTTGGTGCCTCCGGGAGGAAGCGGAATGGTCATCTGCTTGAGGCTCATCACCGCGTCGCGAGGATCGGCGGTCAGCACTTGGCGGGTGTCGGCGAGCTGGATGATCGAGAAGCCGCCGGGGATTGCGATCGGATCGCTGATCGAGCCGACCGGCATCGCCTGGACCGCCGCCGCGAGCGCGTCGGGCAGCTGCGCGGCCCGGACCCAGCCCAAATCGCCTCCGATGGCGGCCGTCGTGGCCTCCGAGAACTGGCGGGCGTAAGCGAGGAAGGAGGCCCCGGCGCGAAGCTGCTGGACGATCCGCGCGGCGTTGGCTCGGGCTTCCGGAGCCGTCTCGGGAGTCGCCGAGAGGAAGATCTCGGAGACCTTGAACTCCTGGGTGCCCTTGGCCGCGTTGAGCCGGTCGATGACCGCCTGCACCTCGTCCTCGCTGACGTTGACGAACGGCTCGATCTTGTTGCGCTGCAGCCTCGACCAGGCCATCTCGCCGTGGATCTGGCGCTTGAGGGTGTCCGGCGACGAGCCGTTGGCTCTCAGGAACGCCGCGAACTCCTCAGCCGACTTGCCGAACTGGGACTGGGCGTAGCGCGCGAAATACTGGTCGACCTCGCGCTGCTGGACCTTGATGTCGGCCTGCTCCGCCGCCTGGATCTGGAGCACCTCGTCGACGAGGTTGCGGAGCACCTGCTGGCGAAGCCGGGGCATTTCCTCGGCCGGGATTTCGTTGCCGCTGGCGAGCTTGATGATTCCGAGCCGGTGGTCGACTTCGGTTCGGGTGATGACGGTGCCGTTGACGATCGCCGTCGCCTTGCGGAGGTTGGGATCGTCCTCGGTGAGGAACTGGGGATTGTCGGGAATGTTGAGGCGCGCCTCCGGAACGGACGCAGCCGGGTCGCTGACGGTCTGCGCAAGAGCGGTCGCGGCCGCCAGTGCGCCGGCCAGCATCAGAGCCGCTCCGTGATAGATTCCGAGCTTCATCATTCCTCCAATAAATGCAGGCCGGTAGCGATGCGTGAATTTTGCTGAACCCCGGCTGACGGACTTTCTTTAGCGCCCGAGATTTTTGAGCGCCACCCGGAACTGGAAGGTGTTGCCCCGGCGGAAGTCGCCCGCCGTGTCGTAATCCCGCCGCCAGGTCACTCCGATCTCGAGGCAGTCGTCGTCATAGCTGATTCCGATCCGGTGGCGCACCGGCTCGTAGCCGTCGGCGTTGGAAAGCGGGCTCTCGCGGCGGTCGGTGAGGTCGATGACGGTCGAGCCGAAGATCGACCAATAGCCCGCGAAGCGGACCCGGCCGCTGAGCCTTATCTCCTCGCGGTCGCGAAGGTCCTCGAGCGTCGGGTCGATGTCTCGGTCGAGGCGGAGATATCCGACCGTGGCGTAGGTCTGGCGCCCTCCGACGACGGCGTCGATCTCGTTGCGCCTGAGGGCGAGGCTGTCCTTGTCGACCCGGAAGCGGTGGACGAGGTTGAGCTTGCGGCCGAACTTGACGTTGGTCCGGCCGACATAGTCGGAAAAGCGGTCCGAAAGCCCGGTGCCCGAAGGCAGGATGCTCGGCTTGTCGTCGAGCCGGTAGCTCTGGCCGATCGTCGTCCTGACCGCGATTCCGGGAAGGTCCACGCCCCAGTCCAGGCCGTAGGTCACCCGCGGCCCGTTCTCCCAGCGGTCGTAGCCGGGGAATCGGTTGAGCGCGAACAGGTTGGAATCCTCGAGGTCGACCGAGCGGGCGTCCTCGTTGGGGATCTCCAGATTGTCGGTCGCTCCCGACGCGATCAGCTGGAGCCGGGGAGTGAGCCGCTGGGTGCCGCCCATGAAGGGTCCGACCAGAGGCCAGCGGAATTCCGCGGCGAGCGCTCCGATCCCCCGGCCCTGCCATCCCGACCGGCCGCGATAGAGGGGGGTCGCGGTCAGAAGGTTGTCGCTGCTGTGGTAGACGTCGCCGCGCGCATAGGCGGTCAGGATCATCTCCTGGCCCCAGCGGGTCAGGCTTCGCCGGTCCCAGCGCGCTCCGGCGAAGGCGCGCTGGGTGTCCTGCCCCTCGGTCCTGAGGATTGCGAGGCTGTTGGCCTGAAGCTCGACCTGGCCGCCCCAGATCTTGGCGGCCGGCCGCCAGCGGGCGTCGATGGCGGGCAGGGCGACGGGTTGCTGGCCGGCGACGTCGGTCACTCGAAGCCCCTGGAAGGCCCAGCCGGCGATCGACAGGTAGCTGTCCGAAGTGATCCGCTCCGCCTCGACGAACGAGCGCAGCCGGCTGTCGCGCGAGATGTCGTAGCGGCGAAGGAAGGTTCGGTCGGTGACGTAGCGGCCGGAGGCGGTGACGGTCCACAGCGGGTTGAGCTGGAACCGGCCGTTGCCTTCCAGATAGGCGCGCACGCCCTCGTCCCTCAGCGCCGCCGCGGTCGAGGTCAGCGGGATTCGCGAGCCGTAGGTCAGGTAGGCGCCGAGCTGGAAGGCGCCGAGGCCGGTGAGCTGGCGGTACCGGCCCTCCAGCATCGGAGCCACTTCGGTGTAGAGATGCGGAGTGATGGTCGCGTCGCGATTGGGCGCGAGCTTCAGGTAATAAGGCGCCGAAAGCTCGAAGCCGTTGCTCGAGCTGACCCGGGCCTCGGGCACCAGCAGGCCGCTTCCGCCGCCCTCGGTTCCGTCCGGGTGCGACAGGAAGGGCAGGGCGACGATCCGCGCTCCGAGCAGGTTCAGCGAGGCGCCTTCGTAGCGGATCCGGTTCTTGACCGGATCGTGGACGACCTTGACCGCGTTGATCTGCCAGGTCGGATTCTTCGGGCAGCCCTTCTTGCTGACCACCGCGCAGGGCGAATAGGCGGCCCGGTACAAGGTCGTGTAGCCGTCGCGCCGCTCAGCCCGGTCCGCGGCCAGCCGGCCGCCGTCGGCGAGGACGAGGAGCATGTTCTGGACGATTCCGTCGCGAAGCGCGTCGGTGAGGACGACGCTGTCGGCATAAGCGACGTCGCCTCCCGGATTGACGACGCGGACATTGCCCTCGGCCCGGACCTCGTCGGTGGCCCGGTTCCAGGTCACCCGCTCGGCTCGAAGCCGGTTGCCCTCGCTGTTCATCCGGACGTCGCCGCTCGCGGTCACGACCTCCGCCTCGGTGTCGTAGGACAAGGCGTCGGCGCTGAACGCGACCTCGCGCGGATCCTGGGAGGGCGGCGCGGCGCCGTCGTCCGCGACCGGGCGTCCCTGCTGCGCGACCGCAGCGCCCGGAGCGGCGAGCAGAAGCGGAAGCGCGGTCAGGCAGATGAGATTGAGCTTCTTCACTTTCCCCGCCGCCAGGAGCACGCGCGACCGCCCCGAGCCTATCGCACCGGACGGGCGGCGCTGCAATGCCGCAACCCGAGCGCGGCCCCTTTGCAGCGGCGGGGCGAAGCCCTAGAGGCATGGGCGAAAGCCAGGAGTTCCTACCCCCCATGAAAATCGCCTTCGCCAACCAACGTCCCGCCGGCGCCTATGCGCTCGCCCTTCCGGTGTGGAGCGAGGACCTGATCTCCGATCGCCTCGCCGGCTTCGACGCGGGCACCCGCACGGTCGCGGCCCGAGCGGCCGAGGCTCAGCGGTTCGAGCGCGAGGCGGCGTCGATCGCGGAGACCTTCGTCGCGGAAGGGGAGGGCGCCCGCCGGCTCCTGCTCGTCGGCCTCGGCGACCGCCGGCAGGACGAAGCCCTGTACGAGAAGGTCGGCGGAGCCCTGGTCGCGAGGCTTCTCACCTCGGGGGAGAGCCGGCTGGTGATCGACCTGACCGGCCTCGGCATCGACGGCGAGGCGGCGGCGCGGATCGGCTACGGGGCGGCGGCGCGCAGCTGGCGCCACGACGTGTACCGCACCAAGCTGCCCAAGAAGCAGAAGCCGACGCTCGAGGAAGTCGTGATCGTCGGCGCCGGCGAAGGGGCGGACGGCGCGTGGGAGCGCCGCGAGGCGCTTCTCGGCGGCCTTTCGCTGACTCGAGAGCTGGTCACCGAGCCCGCCAACATCCTCTATCCCGAAACCTTCGTCGATCGCTGCCGGGCCCGGCTCGAGCCGCTCGGAGTGGCGTTCGAGGTCCTCGACGAGAAGCAGATGGGGGAGCTCGGAATGGGCGCGCTGCTCGGAGTGGCCCAGGGCTCGGTAAGGCCGCCGCGGCTTCTTGCGATGCGCTGGAACGGCGGCAAGCCCGGCGCCAGGCCGGTCGTCCTGATCGGCAAGGGCATCACTTTCGACACCGGCGGAATCTCGATCAAGCCGGCGCTCGGCATGGAGGCCATGAAGTGGGACATGGGCGGCGCCGGAGCCGTCGCCGGAGCGATGGCGGCGATCGCCGGGCGCAAGGCCAGGGCCAATGTCGTCGCGGTCTGCGCGCTTGCAGAGAACATGCCCGACGGCAACGCCCAGCGGCCCGGCGACGTCGTCACCTCGATGTCCGGCCAGACCATCGAGGTGATCAACACCGACGCCGAAGGGCGGCTCGTCCTCTCCGACGCGATGACCTGGGCCCAGCGCCAGTACCGGCCCGAGGTGATCGTCGACCTCGCCACCCTCACCGGGGCGATGATCATCGCGCTCGGCCACGAATATGCCGGCCTGTTCTCGAACGACGACGGGCTTGCCGGCCAGCTGTCCGCCGCCGGCGCCGAGAGCGGCGACAAATTGTGGCGGATGCCGCTCGGCGATCCCTATGACAAATTGATCGATTCCCCGATCGCCGACATGAAGAATGTGGGTCCGAGGGAGGGCGGCTCGATCACCGCGGCCGTGTTCCTCCAGCGCTTCGTCGACTCCGGAGTCAAATGGGCCCATCTCGACATCGCCGGCATGGCCTGGGCGGACAAGGCGAGCCACCTCCACGACAAGGGCGCGACCGGCTTCGGAGTGGCCCTCCTCGACCGCTTCGTGGCGGCGAATTTCGAGAGCTAGCCGTCACCCCGGCGCAAGCCGGGGCCTCGTGGAGACCCGCCGAGACTTCTCGACCCGAGGTCCCGGCTTTCGCCGGGATGACGGACAGATGATCGTCGACTTCTACCACCTCACCGCCTCGCCGCTCGAACGGGCGCTCGCGAGCATCGCCGAGAAGGTTGTCGCGGGCGGGGAGCGCCTGCTGGTGGTGGCCGAACCCGAGCTTCTCGCCCGGCTCGACGAGCAATTGTGGAGCCATTCGAAGGACAGCTTCCTTCCCCATGGCCGCGAACGGCCGGAAAGCCAGCCCGTCTTCCTGTCGGCCGAGCCCGAGGCGGCGAACGGCGCGACCAACATCGCGCTGGCCGACGGCCGCTGGCGCGACGAAGCGCTGGGCTTCGCCCGGACATTCTATTTCTTCGACAATGACGGCCGCGACTCGGCCCGCGACGCCTGGCGGGCGCTGAAGGGCAGGGCGGACGTCGAAGCCCGCTACTGGAAGCAGGACGAGCGCGGGAAGTGGGTGCAGGGGCCTTAATTTCGTCGTCCCGGCGGAAGCCGGGATCTCGGGCAGGCCCGCCGGGACTTTCCGAGACGAGGTCCCGGCTTTCGCCGGGATGACGGGAGGGGAATTGCCCTTTGCATCCGTCCCCCCTAGAGAGCCGCGCAAATCACCTCACATCACGGAGCATTTAGCCGGCCATGGCGACCGAACGCACTTTCTCGATCATCAAGCCCGACGCGACCCGGCGCAACCTCACCGGAGCGATCACCGCCAAGCTCGAGGAAGCCGGCCTCCGGGTCGTCGCCTCGCGCCGGATCCGGATGACCCGCGAGCAGGCCGAAGGCTTTTACGGGGTCCATCGCGAGCGGCCCTTCTTCAACGATCTGGTCGCCTTCATGACGTCCGGGCCGGTGGTCGTTCAGGTCCTCGAGGGCGACAATGCCGTCGCCCGCAACCGCGAGGTGATGGGCGCCACCAACCCGGCCAATGCCGACGAGGGGACGATCCGCAAGCTCTTCGCCGAATCGATCGAGGCGAACAGCGTCCACGGCTCCGACAGCGCGGAGAATGCCGCGATCGAGATCGACTTCTTCTTCAAGCCCGAAGAGATCGTCGGGTAATTGTCACCCCGGACTTGATCCGGGGTCCACCTTCCTAGGCAGCTGTCGAGGCAAAGGTGGATGCCGGATCAAGTCCGGCATGACGAAGGAGAGGCCTAGCCCGGCGGGAGCAGGTCCACATGCCCCGGCCTCAGCCGGGCGCAGAACCGGTCGAGAGTCTCCGGATAGAGCCGGTGCTCCTCCTTCAGAACCCGGTCGGCCAGCTGCTCGGCCGACTCGCGCTCGCGCACCCGCACCCGCGCCTGGGCGAGCACCGGCCCGCCGTCGAGCTCGTCGGTGACGACATGGACCGAGCAGCCGACCCAGGTCTCGCCGGCCTCAAGCGCCCGCCGGTGGGTGTCGAGCCCCTTGTAGGCGGGCAGGAGCGAGGGATGGATGTTGAGGATCCGGCCCTGCCACCGCCGGATGAACTCGCCCGACAGGAGCCGCATGTAGCCGGCCAGGGCCACCACCTCGACGTCATGCTCGCGAAGGGCGAGGTCGAGCCGATGGTCGAATTCCTCGCGCTCCAGGCCCTTGTGGCTAAGCGCCCAGGCCGGGATTCCCAGCCGCCTCGCGACCACCAGCCCTCGGGCGTCGGGGACGTTGGAGGCGACCAGGGCGAGATCGTAGGAGCGCGCCTCGCGGCGCTTATATTCGCTGAGCGCGATCATGTTGGTCCCGCGCCCCGAGACCAGCACTCCGACCCGCACCCGCTCAGCCATGGTGGGTCGCCGCCCAGTCCTCCCGGCCGCTCCACACCCCCTTCGGGCCGGCGACCGTGCAGCCCTTCCGGCCGGCTTCGACCGAGCCGATTGCGAACACGGTTTCCCCTGTATCTTCAAGTTCTTGGGTGACCATCTTCACATCGTCTCGAGCGACGATCAGGGCCATTCCGACGCCGCAGTTGAAGGTCCTCGCCATCTCCCCGGGCTCGATCAGTCCCTGCGCCTGGAGGAAGGCCATCAGCCTCGGCTGAGGCCAGGCGCCGGCGTCGATTCGGGCGTGGAGCCCGTCGGGAAGCACTCGAGGGACGTTCTCGAGCAGCCCGCCGCCGGTGATGTGGGCCATCGCCCGCACCTTTCCGGCCCGGACCAGCGGCAGAAGCGGCCGGACGTAGATCCGGGTCGGCGCCAGCAGCGCGTCGATCAGAAGCCGGTCGGGATCGAACAGAGCGGGCCGGTCGAGCCTCCAGCCCTTGTCGGCGGCGAGCCTTCGGACCAGCGAATAGCCGTTGGAATGAACCCCCGAGGAAGCCAGGCCGAGGATGGCGTCGCCCGCGGCGACCTTCGATCCGGTCAGGGCCTCGCCGCGCTCGACCGCTCCGACGCAAAAGCCGGCGAGGTCGTAATCGCCCTCGGCATACATGCCCGGCATCTCCGCCGTCTCGCCGCCGATCAGCGCGCAGCCGGCCTGTCGGCAGCCCTCGGCGATCGAGGCGACGACCGCCTCGGCGACCGCATTGTCGAGCCTGGCGCAGGCGAAATAGTCGAGGAAGAAGAGCGGCTCGGCCCCCTGCACGATGAGGTCGTTGGCGCACATCGCGACCAGGTCGATTCCCACTCCCTCGTGGCGGCCGGAATCGATCGCGAGCTTGAGCTTGGTTCCGACCCCGTCATTGGCCGCGACCAGCAGCGGATCGCGATAGCCGGCCGCTTTGAGGTCGAAAAAGCCCCCGAAGCCGCCCAGCGAGGCGTCGGCGCCGGCCCGGGCCGTCGACCTGGCGAGCGGAGCGATCGCCCTCACCAGCGCGTTGCCCGCCGCGATCGACACGCCCGCTTTGGCGTAGGTGTAGGAGCGTTCGTCTTCCACGGGGTCCTTCGATACGGGCCTTCGCCTTCGCTCAGTCCCTACTCAGGATGAGCGGAAAAGCACAACCGCTCATCCTGAGCAGGGATTGAACCGTCGAGGGCCCGTATCGAGCTCAGGCCCAACTCAGGATGAGCGGAGAAGCACAACCGCTCATCCTGAGCAGGGACCGAGCCCGTCGAGGGCCCGTATCGAAGGACGGCCACATCGCGCTTGGATTTCCACGCCCGAGTCGCCAAAAGGCGGGCGTGAAGCTGACCGGCCGTCTTCCCCTCATCCTCGCCGCCCTCGCCTCGCTCGCCATCGGCGGCGCGGTCTGGGCCCAGCTCGAGGGCGCCGACCGCGGAGTTCCGCCGATCGACAGCGCGAGCACGTTCGAGATCGGCGGAATAGAGGTCGACGTCTCCGCCGACACCGCCGACAAGGCGCGCGAGGAAGGCTGGCGCCAGGCGCAGCAGAAGGGCTGGAAGGCGCTCTGGGCCAAGACCAACGGCCGCCCCGTCGAGCAGGCGCCGGGACTCACCGATTCGGCCCTGAACGGCCTCGTCGCGGGAATCGTCGTCGAGCAGGAGCAGATCGGCCCCAAGCGCTACATCGCCACCCTGGGCGTGCTCTTCGACCGGGCCCGAACCGGCCAGCTGCTCGGGGTCAGCGGCTCGGTCCGCCGCTCGGCGCCGATGCTGGTCATCCCGGTGATGCTGACCGGATCCTCCTTCCAGAGCTTCGAGTCGCGCAACGAATGGCAGAAGGCCTGGGCGCGCTTCCGGACCGGCAACAGCCCGGTCGACTATGTTCGGCCGACCGGCTCGGGCATCGATCCGCTTCTTCTCAACGTCAGCCAGAGCCGCCGGCCGGGCCGCGGCTGGTGGCGGATGCTTCTCGACCAATATGGCGCCGCCGACGTCATCGTCCCCGAAGTCCACCTGAAGCGCCTCTTCCCGGGCGGACCCGCCGTCGCCACCTTCACCGCCCGCCACGGGCCCGACAACCGGCTGCTCGGCCAGTTCACCTTGCGGGTCGAGAACAGCGCCCTCATCCCGCGCCTGCTCGACGAGGGCGTTCGAGGCCTCGATTTGCTCTACGCCCGGGCCCTCGCCGCCGGCGCCCTCTCGCCCGATCCCTCGCTGATCGTGCCCGAGCCGCCGCTGGTCGAGGAGATCGACGAGGAGGCCGAGGTCGAGGAGACCGAGGTCGAGCCCGTGCCCGGCGGTCCGGCGCCGTCCGGGGGGGTCACGGTGATCCGAATCGAGGTCGATACGCCCGACCAGGAAGCGATCGGACGCGCCGAGCTGGCCGTCAGCCGGGTCCCGGGAGTCACTTCGGCCTTCACCACCGATCCGGCGGTCGGCGGCACCTCCTCGATGCGGGTGAGCTATATCGGCGAGCCGGCGGCGCTCGCCGAGGCGCTCCAGGCCCAGGGCTGGCGGGTGTCGGGCTCGGGCGCCAGCCTGCGCCTGTCGAGGGGCGGCGACTGACGTGGCTCAGATCGCGCTGCCGCTCGACTGGCCGGTAGCCGACCGCGATGAGGATTTTCTCATCTCCGACTGCAACCGCTTCGCCTTCGACCATATGAAGCGCTGGGCGCTCTGGCCGGTCATGGCGACCCTCGTCACCGGCCCGCGCAAGTCGGGCCGGAGCCTGCTCGGCCGCCTGTTCGTCCGCAAGACCGGCGGCCGATTGTTCGACAATGCCGAGGATCATGACGAGGAAGCCATCTTCCACGCCTGGAACGAGGCGCAGGCGTCGCGCCGCCCGCTCCTGATCGTCGCCGACGCCCCGCCGCCGATCTGGGCCGTCGCCCTTCCCGACCTTCGCTCCCGACTCGCCGCGACTCCGCACGTCGCGCTCGGCGATCCCGACGACCGCCTCATCGGGGACCTCATCGTCAAGCTCCTCGGCGATCGGGGGATCGCCGTGCCGCCCGAGCTGCCCGCTTATATCGTTCCCCGGATCGAACGCTCCTACGTGGCCGTTCAGCAGGTCGTCGGAGCGCTCGACCGGGCCGCATTGTCACACCATCGTCGCATGACCGTGGCAATGGCACGCAGGGCTTTGTCGGAAAGCGGAATGATCAGGAGGGCGAGCAGCCGCAGCTGAATGGAGAAGACCGCGCCCTCGCTGCCCGAAGCCGCGCCCCCGCTGGCGCCGCGGGACCGCTATTTCAACCGCGAGCTGAGCTGGCTCGCCTTCAACCGGAGAGTGCTGGAGGAGGCGTCCAACCCGGCCCACCCGCTTCTGGAGCGGCTTCGCTTCCTTTCGATCTCGGGCAACAATCTCGACGAATTCTTCATGGTCCGGGTCGCCGGACTCAAGGCGCACCGGCTGCTCGGGGTGGAGGAGAAGTCGATCGACGGCCTCACTCCGGTCCAGCAGCTCGCGGCGATCACCGTCGAGGCCGACGGGCTGACCGAGAGCCAGCAGAGCGTCTGGTCCGGCCTTCGCCGGGACTTGGCGGAAGCCGGCCTCGCCGTGATCGGAAGCGGCGCCATCGACTCCGAATCGGCGGAATGGCTCGAGCGCCATTTCCGCGACCAGATCTTCCCGGTCCTCACTCCGCAGGCGATCGATCCGGCGCACCCCTTTCCCTTCATCCCCAATCGCGGCTTTTCGCTGATCTTCGACCTCAGGCGGCAATCCACCGGCGAGCCGATCCGCGAATTGCTGATGGTGCCCGCGACGCTGCCGCGCTTCATCCGGCTGCCCGGCGCCGAGGCCCGCTACATCGCCGTCGAAACCCTCATCCGCCGCAATATCGGCGCCCTGTTTCCGGGCTACGACCTGATCGGCGGAGGCGCCTTCCGGATCATCCGCGACAGCGACATCGAGATCGAGGAGGAGGCCGAGGACCTCGTCCGCTACTTCCGCAGCGCCATCAAGCGCCGCCGCCGGGGCCGGGTCGTCCGGCTCAAGCTGGAGGCGGGAATGCCCGCGGAGCTGATGACCCTGGTCCGCGAGGGGGTCGGAGCGGAGGACGCGATCGTCACCGAATCGACCGGCTTCCTCGGAATCGCCGACCTCGACGCGCTCTACGAGGAGGACCGGCCCGACCTGAAGTTCGCGCCCTTCGCCCCGCGCTTTCCGGAGCGGGTCCGAGAGCATGGCGGCGACTGCTTCGCCGCGATCCAGTCGAAGGACATCGTCGTCCACCACCCCTATGAAAGCTTCGAGGTGGTGGTCGAGTTCGTCAAGCAGGCGGCCGCCGATCCGGACGTGGTCGCGATCAAGCAGACCCTCTACCGCGCCGGCAAGCAGTCGGCGGTGATCCGGGCGCTGATCGACGCCGCCGACGCCGGCAAGTCGGTCACCGCCGTGGTCGAGCTCAAGGCCCGGTTCGAGGAGGAGCAGAATCTGCTCTGGGCCTCCGCCCTTGAGCGCGCCGGAGTCCAGGTCGTCTACGGCTTCGTCGAATGGAAGACCCACGCCAAGGTGTCGATGGTCGTCCGCCGCGAGGGCAATGGCTACCGCACCTACTGCCACCTCGGCACCGGCAATTATCATCCGGTGACGGCGCGAATTTATACGGATCTCAGCTTCTTCACCGCCGATGCCCGGATCGGCCGGGACGTCGCCCAGCTGTTCAATTACATCACCGGCTATGTCGAGCCGCGCGACCTCGAATTGCTCTCCATGTCGCCCCACGAGCTTCGCGACGAGCTTCTCGCCCTGATCGACGCCGAGATCGCCAGCGTCCGGGACGGCCGCCCCGGCTCGATCTGGGCGAAGATGAACGCCCTCGTCGACCAGGCGATCATCGACAAGCTCTACGAGGCGAGCTCGGCCGGGGTTCAGGTCGATCTCGTCATCCGGGGCATATGCTGCCTGAGGCCGGGAGTGGCCGGCCTGTCCGAGAATATCCGGGTCAAGTCGATCGTCGGGCGCTTCCTGGAGCACAGCCGGATCTGGTGCTTCGGCAATGGCGGCGAGCTGCCCAACCGCGACGCCAGGGTCTATATCAGCTCGGCCGACTGGATGCCGCGCAACTTCGACCGCAGGGTCGAATATATGCTTCCGATCGAGAATCCGACGGTCCACGCCCAGGTCCTCGACCAGGTCATGGTCGCCAACCTGATCGACAACGAGCAGAGCTGGCGCCTCGATTCCGACGGAAGCTACGAGCGGCTGACCCCCGACGGCGACCGGCCGTTCAACCTGCACCATTATTTCATGACCAATCCGTCGCTCTCGGGCCGCGGCGCGGCGCTTCGCGACAGCGGCTCGGTTCCGAAGCTGCGCTTTCGGCGCGGCCAATGAGCCGAAAGCGGGGGGAAGGGGCCTCGCTCCACGCCGAGCCGATCGGGATCGTCGACATCGGCTCCAACTCGGTCCGCCTGGTCGTCTATTCCGGCGCTCCCCGGGCGCCGTCGATCATCTTCAACGAGAAGGTGCTCGCCGGCCTCGGCAAGGGGCTCGGCGAGACCGGGATGCTGGGTGCCGAGCCGCAGGCCCGGGCGCTCGCCGCGCTTCGGCGCTTCCGCCTGCTCGCCGACCAGATGGAGGTGGACGACCTTCGGGTCCTCGCCACGGCCGCGGTTCGCGACGCCTCGAACGGCGACCTTTTCCTCGACGAGGTCCGGGCGCTGGGATTCGCTCCCAGGGTGATCTCGGGCGAGGAGGAAGGCCGGCTGGCGGGGGAGGGGGTGCTCTCCGGCTTTCCCGACGCGGACGGGCTGGTCGGCGATCTTGGCGGTGGAAGCCTCGAGCTCGCCGAGGTCGGCGCTGGCGAGGTTCGCGACAGCATCTCGCTCCCGTTCGGAGTGCTCCGGATCGGCAACGGCCACGCCGGCGCCGAACGCAAGCTTCGCCGGCGGCTGGCGGAAGCGCTCGAGGAGACGGGCCTGGGCGCGAGAGGCCGCGGCCGGCCCTTCTACATGGTCGGCGGCTCGTGGCGCGCCCTTGCCCGCCTCGACATCATCTCGAAAGACTATCCGCTTCCGATCACCCACCATTATCGGATGCCGCCCGAGCGGCCCGCCGAGCTGCGCAAGCTGATCGCCAATCTGAGCCGGTCCGATCCCAAGAGCATGCCGATGCTGACCGCGTCTCGGATCCCGACCCTTCCGGCCGCCAAGCTGATCCTGTCCGCCCTGGTCGATTCGATCCAGCCGAGCGAGCTGATCGTCTCGAGCTTCGGGATTCGCGAGGGCCTGCTCTACCACGAGCTTGCCGCCGGCGAGCGCCGCAAGGATCCGCTGATCGAGGCCGCCCGCGACGCCGGGCGGGGGCTAAGCCGATTCGGCGAGCATGGCGACCTGCTCGACGGCTGGATCGCCCCGATCTTCGCCGATTCCTCCGCCATGGCCCGGCTCCGGCTCGCCGCCTGCCTGCTCGCCGACGTCGCCTGGCAGGCCCATCCGGACTTCCGGGCGGAGCGCGGGGTCGAGATGGCGCTTCACGGCAATTGGGTCGGAATCGACGTCTGCGGGCGGGTGATGATCGCGCAGGCGCTCTTCTCCAATTTCGGCGGCGGCCGCGATTTCCCCGACAAACGGGTCGCCGCGCTCTGCGACCGCGAGGCGCTCGCCTGCGCCTCGCGCTGGGGCCTCGCGATGCGCCTCGGCCAGCGCCTGAGCGGGGGACTCGCCTCGAGCCTCGAGCGAAGCCGGCTGGAACGCGAGGGCGACGTCATCCGGCTCGTCCTTCCGAAGCGGGAGGAGGCCCTCTACGGCGAGACGGTCGAGAGGCGCCTGCGCAAGCTCGCCTCGGCTCTCGGCTGCCGCCCCGAACTGGCGCTCGACTGACCCGCTCGTCAGAATGTTCTTGACATGTTCTCATTTATGGCCTAGCTTGACCCTCTGCCCGAGTCGGCGAGCGCACCGATGCAGGGCGAGGAATCGGCCGAGGGGTTCGCCCCCGAGGCCGGCGGCCGGCGCGAAGTCATCCGGGAACGAATGAGCTCGCGTCTACCGAAGAGCCGATCGCGAATGGTCCTTTGGGACGCATCGGGAGCGGCGGAAGGCGGCGGATGCCGGCGCCCGGCTTGGGCGCGGTGAGGCGAAAAGGCTTCGGCCGGCGGCCTCGCTATCGGGACCAGCAACCCCGACCGGAGCAAGCCGCCCATCCCGCTCGCGGCGCCGACCGACGGCGAGGCCCTCGAAGGAGGGCGGCGCCGGGCCACCTCGAAGCCTTCACTGGAAGGTACGGGACCCGACGGCTCTTCCGAACAAAGACTGGACGCTTTCGAACACGACACGAAAGCAAACAAAGTCGTCCAGCCCCGGGTGCCCGTGGCAGGACGCGCCGGCCGCTTCTTTCCTTCATCCCGAAAGGGAGGCACACCCGCGCCTCTTTTCCTCCCCATCGCAGATGGGAGGGGGACGATGCGAAGCATGGTGGAGGGGTGACCTGGCGCGCAATCAGAGGATCACGCTCGAACCCGAAGCCTCCGCGCGCGCCCGCCTCAGCCGCAGGCGATTTTGACCACCGCGCCCTTGCCGTCGAGATGAAGGTTCAGCCGGTCCTCGCGATAATCCATCGTCACCATCGCGCCTTCGGGAATCCAGCGGACGGCGCGGGCTCCGGTGAGCCGGAGCGCCTCGGCCTCGACGGCCTGGCTCCTCGTCCGCCCGACCAGCGCTTGCGCCTTGGAGGACTCGCACGAACCGCCGCCGCCGCGCACCGGCGCCTCCTCCGCCGCCGTGGCGCAGCCGGCCGTCGCGACCAGAAGCGCGGCCGCATATCTCACTGGCCGATCTCGGTATGGGTCATCAAAAGCTTGCCGCCCTTCACTCCGAAGGCGAGCCGGCCCTCGACCAGGTCGAGCGCGTCCCGGCCGAACTGGTCGAACCGCCAGCCCTCGAGGATCGCGAGCCCCTCGCGGCGCCCGGCGGCGAGCAGCTCGAGCTCCTCGGTCCGGGCGATCAGCCGGGCGGCGACGTTGCTCTCGCGCGATCGGATCTTGAGGAGGAGCTTGAGGAGGTCGGCGACCAGCGCCCCTTCCTTGCCGAGGCCCGGCCCCCGGTCCTCGCGGGCGGGAAGCTCCTCGGCCGGCATCGGCACCGCCGAGGCGAGCGCGGCCATCAGCCTCGCTCCGATCTCGTTGCCCGCCCAGGCCGGGGAAAGGCCGCGGACCCTGGCCAGGGCCGACTGGTCGACCGGCGGGTGGGCGGCGACGTCGGCGATCGTCTCGTCCTTCATGATCCGGCCGCGCGGCAGATTCTTGCCCCGCGCCTCCTGCTCGCGCCAGGCGGCGAGCGCCTTGAGCCGGCCGAGCACCTCCGGCTTGCGGCTCGAGATCCGGATCCTTTTCCAGGCCAAGGCCGGGTCGTTCTCGTAATTGGAGGGGTCGGCGAGCCGCTCCATCTCCTCGTCGAGCCATTCGCCGCGCCCGGTCCGGCGAAGCCGCTCGAGCATCTTGGGGAACAGCGCGGCGAGGTGGGTGACGTCGCCGATCGCATAGTCGATCTGGCGCCGGTCGAGCGGCCGCCGGCCCCAGTCGGTGAAGCGCGCGCCCTTGTCGAGGCTCTTGCCGACCAGGCTCTCGACCAGGTTCGAATAGCCGACCTGCTCGCCCAGGCCGAGCGCCATCGCCGCGATCTGGGTGTCGAAGAGCGGATGGGGGGTCTTGCCGGTGATGTTGTAGATGATCTCGATGTCCTGGCTTCCGGCGTGGAAGACCTTGAGCACCTCCTCGTTGTTGACGAGCAGGTCGAGCAGGGGGGTCATGTCGAGCCCGTCCGCCTTCGGATCGATGGCGGCGGCCTCGTCGATGTCGCCGATCTGGATCAGGCACAGGTCGGGCCAGTAGGTGTTCTCGCGCATGAACTCGGTGTCCACGGCGACGAACGGCTGCCTCGCCAGGCGCTCGCATAGGGACTTCAGCGAATCGGAATCGGTGATCAGCGGATGGATCTGCATCGCGAGGGCCATAGCGGCGGCCTCCCGGCTTGACAAAGGCCGGTTGCGAAGGCGAAGCGCCGCGCAACTTAACCGTCATTCCGGCGAAGGCCGGAATCCACCTTCTTCTTGCTCGAGGCTTCAAAAAGGCAGGTGGATCCCGGCGTTCGCCGGGATGACGAAGGAGGATGACCAGAATGCACGCCTATCGCACCCATCATTGCGGCGAGCTCCGCGCCTCCCATGTCGGGGAGCGGGTGAAGCTTTCGGGCTGGATCCACCGCAAGCGCGACCATGGCGGAGTCCTGTTCGTCGATCTTCGCGACCATTATGGCCTCACCCAGATCGTCGCCAAGGCGAACAGCGAGCCGCTCCGGCTCCTTGAGCATCTGCGCGCCGAATCGGTGGTGACCATCGTCGGCGAGGTCGTCTCGCGCGGCGCGGAGGCTTCGAACCCGAACCTGCCGACCGGCGAGATCGAGGTCTCGGCCGAAGAGGTCGTCGTCCAGTCGGCGGCGGAGGAGCTTCCGCTCCCGGTCGCCGGCGAGGCCGACTATCCCGAGGATATCCGCCTGCGCTACCGCTATCTCGACCTCCGCCGCGAGCGGATCCACAGGAACATCGTCCTGAGGAGCCAGGTGATCTCCTCGATTCGCCGCCGGATGGTCGAGTCGGGGTTCACCGAGTTCCAGACTCCGATCCTGACCGCCTCCAGCCCCGAGGGCGCCCGCGACTATCTCGTCCCGAGCCGGGTCCACCCCGGCAAGTTCTACGCGCTGCCGCAGGCGCCGCAGATGTTCAAGCAGCTGATCATGGTCGCCGGCTTCGACCGCTATTTCCAGATCGCCCCCTGCTTCCGGGACGAGGACGCCCGCGCCGACCGCTCGCCCGGCGAATTCTACCAGCTCGACTTCGAGATGAGCTACGTCACCCAGGAGGACGTCTTCCAGGCGCTGGAGCCGATCCTGGCCGGAGTCTTCGAGGAGTTCGCCGACGGCAAGAAGGTCACCGCGGCCGGCGAGTTCCCGCGAATCCCCTACAAGGAGGCGATGCTCAAATACGGCTCCGACAAGCCGGACCTTCGCAATCCGATCCTGATCTCGGACGTGTCGAGCCATTTCCAAGGCTCGGGCTTCGGCCTGTTCGCCCGGATCGTCGAGGGCGGCGGGATCGTCCGGGCCATCCCGGCGCCGGGCACTGCCGGGCACAGCCGCAAGTTCTTCGACGAGATGAACGACTGGGCGCGCTCGGAAGGCCATGCCGGCCTCGGCTACGTCACCCAGAAGGGCGGCGAGCTGGGCGGGCCGATCGCCAAGAATCACGGCGAGGAGGGGATGCGCAAGCTGATCGCCGAGCTCGGCCTCGGCCCCGACGACGGCCTCTTCTTCGCCGCCGGCAAGGAAGCGCAGGCGGCCAAGCTGGCAGGCGCCGCCCGCACCCGGGTCGCCGAGCAGCTCGGCCTGATCGCCGAGGACGAGTTCCGATTCTGCTGGATCGTCGATTTCCCGATGTACGAATATGACGAGGAGTCGAAGAAGGTCGACTTCAGCCACAACCCCTTCTCGATGCCCCAGGGCGAATTGGAGGCCCTCGAGTCGAAGGACCCGCTCGACATCCTCGCCTTCCAGTACGACATCGTCTGCAACGGCGTGGAGCTGAGCTCGGGAGCGATCCGCAACCACCGCCCCGACATCATGTACAAGGCGTTCGAGATCGCCGGCTATTCGCGCGAGGACGTCGACGCCAATTTCTCGGGAATGATCAACGCCTTCAAATATGGCGCTCCGCCCCACGGCGGCTCGGCGCCCGGAATCGACCGGATCGTCATGCTTCTCGCCGGCGAGCCCAACATCCGCGAGGTCGTCCTCTTCCCGATGAACCAGCGCGCCGAGGACCTGATGATGGGCGCTCCGAGCGAGGTCAGCGCCAGGCAGCTCAGGGAGCTCAACATCCGCCTGGTCGAGCCGGCTGGGGCGGCCAAGAAGGATCCGGTGAAAACGGTGGCGCCGGAGTGAGGCGAAAGGCGACTGTCCCACTTTCCCGTTCGGGCTGAGCTTGTCGAAGCCCTCTCCTTTCTTCTACCGGCTGAGCGGAAGGAACGCCCTTCGACAGGCTCAGGGCGAACGGTGGTAGAGTGGTCGACCTTTCCGATTACGAATCCGGAACCCGCTATCGCGGCAATTATTCCGACGACCTCGCCGCCCTTCAGGACCGGCTCGGGCGAATCCTCGTCGCCCATATCGTCCACGGGCGGCGGAGCCTCATCGTCTGCGAGGGCTGGGACGCCGCCGGCAAGGGCGGAGCGATCCAGCGGCTGACCTCCGGCTGGGACCCGCGCGCCTTCCAGGTGTGGCCGGTCAAGGCGCCGACGCAGGAGGAGATGGCCCGCCACTTCCTCTGGCGCTTCTGGAACAAGCTTCCCGGCGCGGGCGAGATCGCGGTGTTCGACCGGAGCTGGTACGGCCGGGTCCTGGTCGAGCGGGTCGAGGGCTTCGCCACCGAGGCGCAATGGCGCCGCGCCTATGACGAGATCAACGAGTTCGAGGCGCAGCAGAGCTTCGACGGAACGACCATCGTCAAATTGTTCTTCCACGTCACCCAGGAGACCCAGGACGAGCGGCTCAGGGCCCGGCTCGATCATCCCTGGAAACGCTGGAAGGTCACCGCCGAGGATTTCCGCAACCGCGCTCGGCGCGAGGATTATCTGGCGGCCGCTCACGACATGTTCGAATGCACCGACACGCGCTGGGGCCCGTGGACCGCGATCGACGGCAACAACAAGAAAGCGGCCCGGATCGCGGCCCTGACCGCCGTCGCCGACGCGCTCGAAGCGGCCTGCCCGGTCACCCCGCCCAAGGCCGACCCCGGGGTCGAGAAGCTTGCCCGGGAGGCCTTCGGGGAGGAGGAACAGGGGGAGAGTTAAGCTCCCCACTCCGTTCGGGCTGAGCTCGTCGAAGCCTTCCTTGCCTGCGGCGCCGCGCGAAAGGAAAGCCCATCGACAAGCTCAGGGCGAACGGGCGCGGCTCAGCCCTGGCGAAGATTCTCGGGATAGCGGATAGCCACGATCTCCAGCTCCCGCTCGCCGCCCGGCAGGGTCACCCGACGCAGATCGCCGACCGCGGCGCCGCGGATCGCTCGGCCGATCGGCGAGGTCCAGGCGATCCGGCCGTTCGCGGCGTCGGTCTCGTCCTCGCCGACCAGGGTCACGGTGCGGCGATTGTCCTCCTCGTCCGCGAGCTCGACCGTGGCTCCGAAATAGACCTTGCCGCGCTCCGGCTGCTCCGAGGCGTCGACGACCTTGGCGTCCTTCATCCGCCGCGACAGCCAGCCCAGCCGCCGGTCGATCTCGCGAAGCCGCTTGCGGCCGTAAATATAGTCGCCATTCTCGGAGCGGTCGCCGTTTCCGGCCGCCCAGCTGATCGTCTCGACCAGCTTCGGCCGCTCGACCGCGAACAGGGCCTCATATTCCTCGCGAAGCCGCCGATAGCCCTCGGGCGTGATGTAATTGGGGCGGTCGGTCACGATCTGCCTCCCCATCGCCAGATGGGGAGGGGGACCAGGCGAAGCCTGGTGGAGGGGTGACATGGCGCAGACCCGTTCCAGGTCACCCCTCCACCACCCTTCGGGTGGTCCCCCTCCCCATGAGTTGCACTCATGGGGAGGCAGATCATCACCCAGGTCCGCTCTTGCCGAGATAATAAGACAGCCGGTTCGCCCGCCCGCCGCTGCGCTGGGCGCGCATCGCCTCGTAGACCACGGCGTTCTCGAGCACGCGCTGGACGTAGTTGCGGGTCTCGGAATAGGGGATGGCCTCGATCCAGGTGACGATGTCGGTTCCGCCGCGCGGGTCGCCATTCGCTCGAAGCCACTTGTTCACGTTGCCGGCGCCGGCATTGTAGCTCGCCACCGCCAGCGGCGCATGGCCTCCGAACTGGTCGAGAAGCCGGGCGAAATAGCTCGAGCCCAGCATGACGTTGTAGGCCGGGTCCGAGGTCAGCCGGCCGAAATCGTAGGGAAGGCCGACCTTGCCGGCCTGCTCGCGCGCCGTCCCCGGCATCAGCTGCATCAGCCCGCGAGCCCCGGCGTGGCTGACCGCGGCCCGGTCGAACGAGCTTTCCTGCCGGGTGATGCCGTGGGCCAGGGCCCAATATTGCGAATAAGCCGAGGGCAGTGTGACTTCCGGGAAGCCGGCCGGATCGTAGAAGCTCTGGCCCTTGTTGCGGGCCTCGCGGGCCACCCAGACTCCCAGATCCTGGCGGCCGATGGCCCGGCCGAACTGGGCGGCGAGCACCCGGTCGCGGTCGGTCTCGGCCTGCTCGGCGATCGCCCGGACGAACAGGGACTGGTCGCTCCATCGGCCCATGTCGCCGAGCGCGCGGGTCGCCTGGACCAGCGGCCGGGCGGCGAAGGCCGAGCGCTCGGCCGAAGTCGGCGAGGCGGCGGTCGGGGCCGGGGGAGTCACCCGCCGACCGAGCCGCTCCAGCGCCAGCTGGCCGTAAAACTGGTCGGAATTCGCCGCCGCCTGCTCGAGCCAGGAATCCGACTGGGCCTTCTGGCCGGCGTTGAAGGCGGAGCGGGCCGCCCAGTAGAAGCCCTTGGTCCGGGTCTGCGAGGAGCGCGCGGCCCGGCCGTAAAGGTCGAACATGCGGGCGGCGTCGGCGAATCGGCCGAGCCTGTTGGCGGCGTTGCCGGCGAGCCAGGCGAGGTTGGTATATTCGTCGCGCTCGCCATAGGGGCGGGCGCTGACGTCGGTTCCGGCCGGATAGGCGTCGTCGAGCTGCGAGGCGATCTGATAGGCCGTCGACCATTGGGCGTCGTTGGCGGCGCCCTTGGCGAGGGTCATCATCGTCTCGAACCATTTCTCGGCATTGGCCGGCGGCCTGGCGAGCCGGTGCGGCTGGGCCATGAGCTGCCGCGCGGCGAGGCTCTGGCCGCTGTTTCGAAGCCAGTTGGCCCGGTCGATCAATAGGCCCGGATCGCCTTCGACGGTTCCGAGCGCCGCGAGCCGGGAGGCGGCGTCGGCGGCCCGGGTCTGGAGGGCCAGCCGGGTCGAGTAGAGGGCCTGGCGATGCGCCGAGGCGAGCGGAAGGGCTCGATCCGCGCTCTGGGTGTCGCCGTTGCCGAGCAGCGCCTCGAGCCTGGCGTCATGGTCCGCGCTGGTCAGGCGGCCGCCGAACTGGCTGAGGATCCGGGCCTCGTCGGTCGGCGGGAGGACTCCTCCGGTCCAGGCCTTGCGAGCGGCTTCGAGCGCCTCGTCGCCTCGCGCCGAAGCGAGAAGCGCGAAAGCGTGGCGGGCGTGGCCGGCGGGGGTCAGCGGCGGAAAGGCGCTGAAGTAGGCGATCACCTCATAGGCGGCCCCGCCGTCGGAATTGGCCTTCTCGGCGGTCCTTCGCATCGCGGTCTCGCCCGGCCACCCCCGATGAGTCAGCAGGAAGGAAGCGTAAGCGGCGAAGGGCAGGCTGTCGGTCTGCCGCAGGCTGTTCCAGCGGGCGATGTCGGCCGCGACTCCGGCCGGAACCGGCGAATAAGCGGGCGCCGGCTGCGGGCGGAGCTGGGGCGGAGCGACGGGGGCGGTCGCGGCCTGCATCGCGGCGGGCAGGATTTTGGCGACGTGATCCGGGCGCACCCCCGTGGCAACCGCTGCGACGGACATGGCGGATACGCCCAACAGGCTCAGAGCCAACGCTTTTTTCTGCATGCTGGACAGAATGCCAACCCCCTCCTTATCAGGTCCTGAACGGCTGCCTCCTTATTGACGGCCCGCAGCCTCACGGGAAGGAGTCTTATGATGTTCCGCGGGTCGATCCCGGCTCTGGTGACGATTTTCCGCGACGAAGCGTTGGACGAGCGGGCGTTTCTCGACTTCGTTCGCTGGCAGGTCGGGGAAGGAAGCCATGCGCTGGTGCCGTGCGGCACCACCGGCGAATCGGCCACCCTGACCTCGGCCGAGCATCGCCGGGCGATCGAGATCGCCGTCGAAGGGGCTTCGGGACGGGTGAAGGTCATCGCCGGCTGCGGCTCGAACAACACCGCCCACGCCATCGAGCTGACCCGTTCGGCCAGGGACGCCGGAGCCGACGCTGCGCTCCACGTCCCGCCTTATTACAACCGCCCCAACCAGGAGGGCATCTACGCCCACCTCGCCGCCATCGCGGAAGCGGTCGATATCCCGATCCTGCTCTACAACGTGCCGGCGCGGACGATCACCGACATCTCGGTCGAGACGATGGCTCGCCTGGCGAAGATCGCCAACGTCATCGGAGTGAAGGACGCCACCGGCAATCTCGCCCGGGTCTCCGCCCAGCGCCTCGCCTGCGGCGAGGATTTCGTCCAGCTCTCGGGGAATGACGACATGGCGCTCGGCTTCGTCGCGATGGGCGGGACGGGCTGCATCTCGGTCACCGCCAACGTCGCGCCCAGGCTCTGCGCGGAATTCCAGAATGCTTGTTTGTCAGGGGATTGGCAGGAAGCCTTGAGGCTCCAGGACAAGCTCTACCCGCTCCACGCGGCCCTGTTCACCGACGCCTCGCCGGGACCGGTCAAATATGCCCTCGGCCGGGTGCGGCCCGAATTCCGCTCCGACCTTCGCCTGCCGATGACCTCGCCGTTCGAGGCGAGCCGAAAGGCGGTCGATGAGGCTTTGGAGCATGCGGGGCTGCTGTGAGGGACATCCCAAACGCCGTTCGGCCTGAGCCTGTCGAAGGCTTTTCTTCCCCCTTTCGGGAACAAGGGGCAGGGAAGGGCTTCGACGAGCTCAGCCCGAACGGGTGGGGCGGCGGCTCGAAGGATTTCCCTTCCGCTCCCTTCAACCCTATCTGCTGATCATGGTCCGCCCCCGCCCAGCCACGTTCGACAAGCAGAAGGTCGTCGCCGAGAACAGGCGCGCTCGCTTCGATTATGCCGTCGAATCGACCTACGAGGCCGGAATCGCGCTCACCGGCACAGAGGTGAAGTCGCTTCGCTTCGGCGAGGGCTCGATCGCCGAGAGCTATGCCGAGGTGAAGGAGGACGAGGCCTGGCTCATCAACGCCAACATCCCCGAGTTCAGCCACGGCAATCGCCACAATCACGAGCCCAAGCGGGCCCGCAAGCTGCTGCTCCACGAGCGCGAGATCGCCAAGCTTCACGGCGCCGTCGCCCGCCAGGGCATGACCCTCGTGCCGCTCTCAATCTATTTCAACAGCCGGGGCCGGGCCAAGGTCGAGCTGGCCCTGGCCAAGGGGCGCAAGGCGCCGGACAAGCGCGAATATCAGAAGGAAAAAGACTGGAAGCGGGAGCAGGGCCGCCTGTTGCGCGACCGTGGCTGATCGGGAGGGCCGCCTGTTCCGCTGGGCCGCGCGCAACATGCCCAAGCGCGAGGAGCTCGCGCGGAGCCGCTGGATCAAGCCGTTTGGCCAGCGAGTCCTCCACAGCGAGTTCTGGAGGTTCACCCGCCGCTCGGTTCCCCGGGGCGTGGCCCTCGGGCTCCTCGTCGGGATCTTCGTGATGATCCCCGGCCTTCAGATCGTCGGCTCGGCTCTGCTGTGCGTGCCCTTCCGAGCCAATATCCCGGTCGCGGCTCTGATGACCTTCCTCTCCAACCCCTTCACCACGCCCTTCATCCTGCTCGCCTCGCTCGAGATCGGAAGCAATCTCGGCTTCCGGACCGACATCGCCAGCTTCTACGCCCTCCGCGACAGCGGCGCCGGGCTCGGCGCCTGGACGAAATGGCTGTTCTCCGACGCCGCTCCGGCCCTCGTCTCCGGCCTGTTCATCATCGGAGTGGGGGCGGCCGTGGTCGGCTATCTGCTCTCGATCCTGGTGTGGCGCTGGTGGACGGCCCGCAAGTGGCGGCGGCGGGCGAGCAACGCCGGGGTCTAGCGGGCGGCGAGCCGCGGCCGCGGGCCATTTCCTTGCAGTCATCGTTAGGCCTCGAACGGCTTTCGCGGGTGCGACGCGTTCAACGTGTCGCCCGGCCAGAAGCTCTGTCTGCCGCCGGAACCGCGGGTCCGCATCGGGCCGGGGTTCGCCGCCCTTGACCTGGGGCCGGGAAAGCAAGGATGGGTCGATGCTCATGTCGACCGTCCTTCCTTCCGCTCCGGCCGCCCGGCCTCGCCTCGGCCTCGCCTTGCTGGCGGTGCTCGCCGCCGCCGCGGCCTCGGCGGCGCTGCTCCTGTGGGCCTTGGACAGTCCGGTTTTCGCCGCCGCCTTTTTCGCCGGAATGCTCGCCGTCGGGCTGCCCCTGCTGTTCGTCGGCCGCTCCGCCGCCGCCGCTCCCGAGGCCGCCGAGCGCGGAACCGACCTCGCCTTGGTCCGGGCCGCCCTCGAGGCCTCGACCGATGCGCTCGCCGTCACCGATTCCGCCGGCGCCCTGCTCGCCGCCAACGCCGCCTACGAGTCCGGGTTCGGAATCCGTGCTCCGCTCGACCTGCCGTTCGGCGAGGCTCTTCGCGACCCGCTCGCCGCCGCTCTTCGCGACGGCCGCGGCGAAGCGTCCGGGCTCGCCGCCGGCGAGCACAGCCTCGCCGTAGAAATCGGCTCGGCCGGCCAAAGCGAGGGCGCCTTGCTCTGGCGATTCGCCCGAACCGGGGAGGCCGACGCCGCGGCCGAGGCTCGGCGCATGCTCGGCGGCGAGATGGGCCGGCGCCTCGCCCGCACCGGCCTGATGGCGGCGCTCACCGCCGCCGACGGACGGATCCTCGAGGCCAACGGCGCCTTCCAGGCCCGCGCCGGCGGCGAGTCGGAGGTCGTCCCCGGAACTCCGCTGGTCGACCTGCTGGTGATGAGCGAGCAGCACCAGTTCCACTTCGCCCGCGAGGGCAAGGCCGGAAGCGCGCTTCGGATCCTCCAGGTTCCGCTCGCCGACGAGGAAGGCGGCCCCAGCCTGTTCCTTCTGCTCGACGAGATCGGCGGAGTCGGAGCCGACGGCGCCCACAACATCAACGCCCTGCTCGAAATACTGCCTCTCGGCCTGGCCCTGGCCGACCGCGACGGCCGCTTCGTCTACCTCAACGCCGCCTTCCGCCGGGCCGCCGGCCTGTCGCGCAGCGCCGCTCCGACCTGGCCGAGCGACCTCGTCGTCGACGAGGACAAGGCGGCGGTCGCCGATTCGGTCCGCCGCTTCGCTCGCGGCGCCTCGCTGTCCGGCGACGTCGCGGTGCGCCTCAAGGCCAATGCCGAGGAGCCGGTCGCCCTCACCGTCGCCGGCGCCCGTGGGCTGGGCGAGGCCGCGGTCCTCCTCTCGCTCAAGGACAATAGCGAGGAGGACCGTTTGAAGCGCCAGGTCGCCCAGGCGACCAAGATGCAGGCGGTCGGCCAGCTCGCCGGGGGGGTCGCCCACGATTTCAACAACATCCTGACCGCGATCATCGGCCATTGCGACCTGATGCTGATGCGCCACGCCCCCGGCGACAGCGACTATGACGACATCCAGCAGATCCGCTCCAACTCGAACCGAGCCGCGAGCCTCACCCGGCAGCTCCTGGCCTTCTCGCGCCAGCAGACGCTTCGGCCGCAGGTGCTTCAGCTCCCCGACGTCATCGCCGAGGTCTCGACGCTCCTGAAGCGGCTGCTCGGCGAGCGGGTCAAGCTCCAGGTCAAGCACGGCCGCGGCCTCGGAGCGGTTCGAGCCGATCCCGGCCAGCTCGAGCAGGTCATCGTCAACCTCGCCGTCAACGCCCGCGACGCGATGCTCGCCAAGGACGACCAGAGCGTCGGACTGCTCACCCTCCACACCTATTCGGTCACCGCCGACGACGTCCGCCGGATGGGCAGCGAGATCCTTCCGATCGCCGACTATACGGCGCTTCGAGTGTCCGACACCGGCACCGGAATCGCGCCGCATCTCCTGCCCAAGATCTTCGAGCCCTTCTTCACCACCAAGGAGGTCGGCAAGGGCACCGGCCTCGGCCTCTCGACCGTGTACGGAATCGTCAAGCAGTCCGGCGGCTTCATCTTCGCCGAATCGGAGCTCGGCAACGGGACCAGCTTCGTCATCTATCTCCCGGTCCACCGGGCCGAGGCGGTGAAGCCGGCGCGCAAGGGCCGCGAGCCGGCGGGGGAATTGTGGGGGACCGGCACCATCCTTCTGGTCGAGGACGAGGCGACGGTTCGAGCGGTGGCCGAGCGCGCTTTGACCCGCCACGGCTACACCGTGCTCCTCGCCGAGAATGGCGAGGCGGCGATCGAGATACTCGACCGGGAGAAGAGGGTCGATCTGATGATCTCCGACGTCGTCATGCCGACCATGGACGGCCCGACCACCGCCCGCGAGGCCCGGCTCCGCCAGCCCGACCTGCCGATCCTGTTCATCTCCGGCTATGCCGAGGAGCAATTGCGCCAGTCGATCGACCTCGACCGCGTCGCCTTCCTCGCCAAGCCCTTCTCGGTCCAGAAGCTGGCCGAGGCGACGAGGGACGCGCTGGCGATGAAGTGACGGTGGGCCGCCGCCCGCGCACCGCCGTCATCCCGGCGAAAGCCGGGACCTCGGGCCGGAAAGGCTCCGCGGGCCTCCCCGGGACCCCGGCCTTCGCCGGGGTGACGCTCCGTGTCGCCGCGGCGAGACGGAGCGTCAAAAAACTTGTTTCGCAAACGATGGTTACGCCTTAAGCGGACGCCCGTGACCGCCCGCTCAATCCTGATCGTCGAAGACGAGCCGCTGATCGCGATGATGCTCGAGGATTTCCTCGACTCGCTCGGCCACAAGGTCGCCGGGACCTGCGACACCGTCGCCGAGGCCCTGGCCCGGGTGGGGCAGGGCGGCTTCGACCTCGCCATCATCGACGTCAATCTGAACGGCGAGCGGGTATGGCCGGTCGCCGACCAGCTCGCCGCCCGGGGCGTGCCCTACATCCTCGCCACCGGCGGCCATATCGAGCCTCCGCCGCCCCGGCATGCCTCGGTTCCGGTCCTCTCCAAGCCTTTCACTCTCGACGCGATCGAACCGGCCCTGGCGGAGGCCTGCGCGCGCTGATTGCCTCCCCCTCGCTTTGAGCTAGGGAGGGCCGATGTGGAAGCTGCTGCTCATTCCCATCGGCCTGTACGTCGTCCTCCTCGCCCTCGTTTTCGCCTTCCAGGCCCGGCTGATCTTCCCCGCCGGTGCCGTCGGCGGGGCCGGCGCGCTTCCTCCCGGCGCCGAGCGCCTCAGCCTCGAAACCGAGGACGGCAACCGGCTCCACGGAGTCCATATCCGTCCCCGGTCGGCTCCGTCGGGAACCCTCATTCTCGGCTTCGGCGGCAATGCCTGGAACTCGGAATCGGCCGCCGCCTTCCTTCACGACATCTTCCCCGAGGCCGACATCGTCGCTTTCCACTATCGCGGCTATCGTCCTTCGACCGGAAGCCCCGGCGCTCGCGCCCTGATCGGCGACGCGCTGCTCGTCCACGACTTCGCCGTCCGGCGACTGCGCCCCGAACGGACCGTCGCGATCGGCTTCAGCATCGGCAGCGGAATCGCTTCGAGCCTCGCTCCGAACCGGCCGATCGACGGGCTGGTCCTGGTCACTCCGTTCGACTCGATGACAGCCGTCGCTGCCGGCCACTATCCATGGCTTCCGGTCCGCTGGCTGTTCCGCCACGAAATGGCCGCCGCCGACTGGCTTCGCGGCTCCCAGGTTCCGACCGCGATCATCGCCGGCGCGCGGGACGATCTCATCGTCCCGGAGCGGACCGAGGCGCTTCGGCGGGCCGCCGGCCGCCTCGTCTTCGACCGGACGATCGCCGGGGCGGGCCATAACGACATCTACGATCGGCCCGAATTCCGGGCCGCGATGCTGGAAGCGCTCGCCCGGCTGGGCGGCTAGGGGGACATCGTCAGGGCATCGATCGCCCCTTGGAGGATGTAGGCCGCGGCCATCTTGTCGACCAGCTCGGCCCGCCGAGCCCGGCTGGCGTCGGCGTCGATCAGGGTCCGGGTCACCGCCTGGGTCGACCAGCGCTCGTCCCACAGCAGGATCGGCCGCCCGAGCGGCTCAAGGTTCCTGGCGAAGGCGCGCACCGACTGGGTTCGCGGCGACTCGCTTCCGTCCAGGTTGAGCGGGAGGCCGACGACCAGCCCTGTGGCCCGCTGCCCTTCGGCCAGGGCCCGAAGCTTCTCCAGATCCTTCCCGAACTTGCCCCGCTGGAGGAGCTCCGCCGGAGTCGCGATGGTCCATTGCGAATCGCACAGCGCGAGGCCGATCGTCTTGGTGCCGACGTCGAGACCGAGCAGGCGCCCGCCGCCGGGAAGGGCGTCGCGATATTCGGCGGCGGAAGTCGTGATCATGATCCCGTCGTCCCGGCGCAAGCCGCGACCTCGGGGAGACCCGCCGAGCCTTTTTCGACCTGAGGTCCCGGCTTTCGCCGGGATGACGGGGGGTTCCTCATTTCCGCCCCCACGCCGCCACCCGAGCCTCCGCGTCCGAGCGCAGGTTCGACCAGAAGAGGGCGTAGTCGTAGACGTGGTAATTGTTGCCGGGCAGCACATAGGGGCCGAGGTCCGGAGCGTCCTCTCCGATCAGCAGGAAGCCTCGAACGTCGCAGCGGGCCGGGACGCCCGGGGCCTTGAGCTCGCCCTGAGTGAGAGCCTCGTTGGGCACCAGGGTCCCGAGATTGGCCGAGACGGGCGCCTCGCCGCCGGTCCCGCCGGTCAGCGGATTGGTGCAGAGCATCGGCGATCCGGCCCGGGATATTCCGGTCCTGCCGGCGGACGAATCGTAGACGTCGGTCACCTGCTTCGGGTCGGCCGGCTCCGCGAAGCTTTGCCAGCTGACCACGCAGCCCGCCTGATCGCGCCGCTCGCACGCCGGCAGGCCCAGCGAGGGGAGGTCGGCCGGGATCGAGATGGGCCAGCCGATCACATAGGCCGCGACCACTCTCTTCGCCTCCGGCTTGCCGGCGATCCGCTCGGCGAGCAGGCGCATCAGGTGGAGGCTGCCCTGGCTGTGGCCGGCGAGAATGATCGGCCGGTCCCCGGGCGCTTCGGCGAGGAACTGGTCGAATGCCGCGGCGACGTCGCGATAGGCGAAGTCGAGCGCCTTCTGGGCTTCCGCCTTGGTCGTCAGGAAGGCGCCGAACGTCGCCTGCCGGTATTTGGGCGCCCAGATGTCGGCGACTCCGTTGAAGACGCTCGCCTGGCTCTGGACGAACAGCTTCGCGCGCCACTGCGATTCCGGATCGCCGAGCGGAGCGTTCCAGCGCGTCGGCTTGAGGTAGGACGTCGGGTGGATGAAGAAGGCCGACGCCCGGGCCGCGCCTTCGCGCTTCATTCCGGACGGCATCCACAGCGCCGGGCTGGCGGGCAGGTCCGGCCTCGCGATCCACAGCCGCCGGTCCGCATAGGCGCCGGCGGCCGGCGGCGGCCCGCCTTCGAAGGCCGCGCTCGGGACCATGGTGAATCGAAGAAGCTCGGCTCCGAACAGCCGGTAGAGCAGCGCCGCCGTCATGACGAGCACGGTCAGCCCCGCCACCACCCACAGGAACCGCCGCGCCAGCATCAAATCCTCCGCTCGTGCATCGCCGCTGCACAAGCCCATGGCACAAGCCGATGCAAGCGCTACGGTGGGCCAGGGGAGAAATGCGATGGAAGAGCGGAACCGGGCCGAACATTCCGCCTGGCCCTTGCGGGCCGCGCTCCTCGCCGCGCTCGGCGCCGCCTTCGGGCTCGCCTTCGACGCCCTGGTCGACTCGCCCGACAGCGGAATGTGGACCGACAGCCCCTACCGGATGGCGGGCGCGGCGTTCCTCGCCGTCTCCGGAATCGTCTTTGCCTTCTCGCTCGAGCGGCTGCGCTGGACTTGGTCCGCCGGCTTCGCGGCGGCCGGTGGCCTGGTCGCGGCCTTCGTCGCCGCCTGGAACGGCAACCCCAACGGCTGGGGGGCCGGCGAAGGGTGGCAATTCTTCTCCGCCCTCCTCGCGGTCGCGATCGCGGTGCCGCTCTTCCAGTCCTATCGCGACGGTGGCCGGCGCCGGCCCGAGACGGAGATCGTCCACGCCCACGTCTGGACCAACCTGATCCTGTGGGGCGCGGCCTGCGCCTTCGTCGGAGCGACCATCCTCCTCACCCTTTTGCTCTCCGAGCTCTTCCACCTGATCGGGATCGATTTCCTTCGCGACCTGATGAACGAAAGCGCGTTCATGTGGGCTCTCGCCTGCGGGGCGTTCGGCGGCGCCGTCGGCCTTCTCCGCGACCGCGACCAGGTTCTGGGCACCCTCCAGAAGGTGGTTCGGGCCGTCCTCTCCGTGCTCGCTCCGATCCTCGCCATCGGCCTTGCCCTGTTCGTTCTGGCGCTTCCCTTCACCGGCCTTCAGCCGCTCTGGGACCAGACCCAGGCGACCACGCCGATCCTGCTCGCCTGCATCCTCGGCTCGGTCATCCTCGCCAATGCGGTGGTCGGCAACGGACCGGAGGACGAGGCGCGCTCCAAGGCCCTGCGCTTCGCCGCGATCGGCCTCGCCCTCGTGATGCCGCCGCTCGCCCTCGTCGCGGCGATCTCGACCGGCAAGCGAATCGGCCAATATGGCCTCACCCCCGATCGGCTCTGGGCCTGCGTGTTCGTGCTCGCCGCGGCTTCGGTGGCCCTCGCCTATCTCTACGCCCTGGTCCGCGGCCGCGCGGCCTGGCCGGAAGCGCTTCGGCGCTCCAATGTCGGGCTCGCCGCCGGCTTTTGCCTCCTCGCCCTCTTCCTCGCCTTGCCGATCCTGAGCTTCGGGGCGATCTCGACCCGCGACCAGGTCGCCCGGCTCGAAAGCGGCCGGACCGCGCCCGACCGCTTCGACTGGGCGGCGCTTCGATTCGATTTCGGCCCGTCGGGGCGAAGGGCGCTCGAGCGCCTCGCCTCCGGATCGGACCTCGTCGTGCGCCAGCGCGCGCGCGAGGCGCTTCGAGCTTCGAGCCGCTGGGCGATCGGCCCGGCCGAGCCGCCGGCGCCCGGCCGGCCGAGCCGATCGCCGCTTCGGCTCAGAGCGGACGGCGGCTCGGCGGTTCCGGCCGCGCTCGCCGACCTCGTCCGGCGCTCCGGCCAGTGCCACGATTCGGAATGCCGGCTGGTCTTCGTCGAGCCGAAGCGGGCGGCGGTGCTTCGGCTCGGCTGCCCGGAATGCCCGGTCCACCTGTTCGAGGCTCAGCCGGACGGGACCTGGGTCCAGCGCCTTCCCCCGCCGCCGATCGCCACGGTCGGATCGCCGCGCCCTGAAGTGAATCCGGAAGGGCGCGTCGAGCTTCGCAAGGTCGAACGCGAGCAGCTCTTCGTCGATGGACGGCCGGTCGGCCAGGCCCTGGAATAGCGCTCCTTGCCGCACCGCAGCGTGGATGCTAGCGGCCCCTTCCATGTCCGTCGACGCCGCCACCGTGCGCCATATCGCCAGGCTCGCCCGAATCGCCGTCTCCGACGCCGAGGTCGAGGCGCTTGCGCCCGAGCTGAACAACATCCTCGGCTGGGTCGAGCAATTGCAGGAGGTCGACGTCGAGGGCGTCGAGCCGATGACGGCGGTGATCCCGAACACGCTCCGCCTTCGCGACGACGAGGTCACCGACGGCGGCAAGCGCGACGACGTGCTGGCCAACGCCCCGGCGGCGGAGCACGGCTTCTTCGCGGTCCCCAAGGTGATCGAATGATGCTCGGCTCGGGAAGAGACACCGTTCGGGCTGAGCCTGTCGAAGCCCTTCACTGTTTCGGCGGCCGTGGACAAGAGCCGGGCTTCGACAGGCTCAGCCCGAACGGATGGCGGTGGCCGTGACCGAGCTCACCGATCTCGGAATCGCCGCGATCCGCGACGGCGTCCGCGACGGGTCCTTCTCGGCCCGCGAAGTCGCCTCGGCGTTCAGCGAGGCGGTCGAGAAGGGGAGGGGCCTCAACGCCTTCACCGTCGAGACCCCGGAGCACGCGCTTGCCGCCGCCGACGCGGCCGACTCCGCCCGATCCTCCGGCGACCTGAAGCCGCTCTCCGGCGTTCCGCTCGGAATCAAGGATCTGTTCGCCACCCAGGGCGTCGCCACCACCGCCGGAAGCCGGATCCTCGAAGGCTTCAAGCCGCGCTACGAATCCACCGTCAGCGCCAATCTGTTCGCCGCCGGCGCCGGGATGCTCGGCAAGCTGAACATGGACGAGTTCGCCATGGGCTCGTCCAACGAGACCAGCGCCTGGGGCCCCGTGCTTTCGCCCTGGCGGCGAAGCAACGGCGGCAATGCCGCTCTCACCCCCGGCGGAAGCTCGGGCGGCTCGGCCGCCGCGGTGGCGGCGCGGCTCGCTCCGGGAGTCACCGGAACCGACACCGGAGGCTCGATCCGCCAGCCCGCCGCCTTCGTCGGAATCACCGGGATCAAGCCGACCTACGGCCGCTGCTCGCGATGGGGAGTGGTCGCCTTCGCCTCGAGCCTTGACCAGGCCGGCCCGATGGCCCGCGACGTCCGCGACTGCGCGATCCTGCTCGAGGCGATGGCGGGATTCGATTCGAAGGACTCGACCTCGCTCGATCTTCCGGTGCCGAGCTGGGAAGCCGCTTTGAGCTCGGACGTCCGCGGCAAGCGGATCGGAATCCCGAAGGAATATCGGATCGAAGGCGTTCCGGCCGAGATCGACCGGGTCTGGGAGAAGGGCATCGAGCTGATGCGCGACGCCGGCGCCGAGATCGTCCAGGTCTCGCTGCCCCACACGAAATACGCGCTCCCGACCTACTATATCATCGCCCCGGCCGAGGCCTCTTCCAACCTCGCCCGTTACGACGGAGTCCGCTACGGCCGCCGCGCCCTGCCGGAGAACGGCAACCTCACCGACATGTACGAGGCGACCCGCTCCGAAGGCTTCGGGCCCGAGGTCAAGCGCCGGATCATGATCGGCACCTACGTCCTGTCGGCCGGCTTCTACGACGCCTATTTCAACCGCGCCCAGAAGGTGAGGGCGCTCATCGCCCGCGACTTCGAGCGGGTCTGGGAGCAGTGCGACCTGATCCTCACGCCCACCGCCCCCTCGGCCGCCTTCGCTCTCGGCGAGAAGAGCGCCGACCCGATCGCCATGTACCTGAACGACGTCTTCGCCGTCCCCGCCAGCCTCGCCGGCCTGCCCGCGATCAGCGTTCCGGGCGGCCTCGACGACCAGGGCCTCCCGCTCGGCCTCCAGCTCGTTGGAAGGGCGCTCGACGAACAGGGAATCCTCAACGCAGCCCTGGCGCTGGAGGAACGCGCCGGCTTCACCGCGAGGCCGGAGGCGTGGTGGTGAACGCTTTGACTGGCGAGACCCGCACCATTCGCCCTGAGCCTGTCGAAGGGCTTTCCTTCCGGCGGACGGAAGGGAAGGGGAGGGCTTCGACAGGCTCAGCCCGAACGGGCCCTGTTCATTGCGCGGTGACTGTATGAGCGACTATTGGATCCACGGCGCCACGGGCGAATGGGAGGTGGTGATCGGCCTCGAGGTCCACGCCCAGGTGACCTCGAACGCCAAGCTCTTCTCCGGAGCCTCGACCGAGTTCGGAGCCGAGCCCAACAGCCAGGTCAGCCTGGTCGACGCGGCCATGCCGGGAATGCTTCCGGTCCCGAACGCCGAATGCATCCGCCAGGCGGTTCGAACCGGAATGGCTCTGGAGGCGCGGATCAACCCCTGGTCGCGCTTCGACCGCAAGAATTATTTCTACGCGGACCTTCCGCAGGGCTACCAGATCAGCCAGCTCTACCATCCGATCGTCGGCGAGGGCGACATCGAGATCCTCGCCGACGACAAGGACGAGGGCTCGGCCAAGCGGATCGGGGTCGAGCGGATCCACCTCGAGCAGGACGCCGGCAAGCTGATGCACGACCAGCATCCCAGCTTCTCCTACGTCGACCTCAACCGCTCCGGCGTCGCCCTGATGGAGATCGTGTCGAAGCCCGACATGAGGAGCCCCGAGGAAGCGGGGGCCTATATCCGCAAGCTCAGGGCGATCCTGCGCTACGTCGGGAGCTGCGACGGCAATATGGAGCAGGGCTCGATGCGCGCCGACGTCAACGTCTCGGTGCGTCGCCCGGGCGGCCCGCTCGGCACCCGCACCGAGACCAAGAACGTCAATTCGGTCCGATTCATCATGGCCGCGATCGAGCATGAGGCGAGCCGCCAGGTCGACGTCCTCGAAGCGGGCGGCTCGATCGTCCAGGAGACCCGCTTGTGGGACCCGGACAAGAGCGAGACCCGCTCGCTCCGCTCCAAGGAGGAAGCGCACGATTACCGCTACTTCCCCGATCCCGATTTGCTTCCGGTCGAGCTTTCCGAAGATTTCCTGGCCGAATGCCGGGCCAGCCTTCCCGAGCTTCCCGACGCCAAGCGCCGCCGCTACGAGCAGGCGCTCGGCCTCACCCCCTACAACGCGTCGGTCCTCACCGCCGACGTCACGACGGCGCGCTGGTTCGAGGCCTTGCTCGAGGCGCTCGGCGAGCAGCATTCCGCTCGAGCCAGCAACTGGGTGACGTCGGACCTGTTCGGAGCCCTCAACCGCCTCGGCCGCACCATCGAGGACAGCCCCGTCACTCCGGCCCAGGCCGCCGAGCTGCTTCGACTCACCGCCGAAGGAATCCTCTCCGGAACGCTCGCCAAGCAGGTTTTCGAGATCATGCTCGAGACCGGCCGGGATCCCGGCCTCATCGTCGAGGAGCGCGGCCTCAGGCAGACCAGCGACACCGCCGCCATCGACTCCGCCATCGCCGACGTCCTCGCCGCCAACCCCGACAAGGTCGCGGAGTATAAGGGCGGCAAGGACAAGCTGTTCGGCTTCTTCGTCGGCCAGGTGATGAAGGCGATGCAGGGCAAGGCCAATCCGGGCGTCGTCAACGAGCTCCTGAGGAAGGCGCTCGGCTAGCTCCGCTCTGAACGCGGGCGCGCGCGCATATGCGCGACAAGGACGGCGATTCTCCCGCTTTCTCCTCCTGGAGCGACCGGATCGTGCTTGGCCTGCTCGACGCGGGAGCCAGTCACGAAGGTCGCCTTGCTAGACTTTGCGCGAGCAGGCCCGCGAGCGGGACATGCCTTCCGTCCTGGCCTGGCTCGACGCTCGCCCGGCCCGCTGAGCGGGGCTCCTGGGAGTTCCGGAAAGCCGAGTCCGCCTTCAACCTCGCCTACCCCGCGGAACGCCCTCGCGGCCGCCGAACCCTTCAGCCGCTCGGACGAGAGTTATGCGATCTCGACGGGAAATAGCGGCTCCGCTTGTCCGCGGCGGACCGGCACGGTTGCGCGGACCCGCGGCTTCACTCGATGATTCGGACGCCTTCCCTGGCCCATTCCCGGTCGAGATCGACTCCCATCCCGGCCCACCGCTCGCGGGTCCAGCACCGGATCCGCTCGACCCGGCTGCCCGTGACGGCTTCCACCCGAAGGCAATAGCGGGCGTCAGGGCCCGCCGCCGGAGCGCCCGCCATCTCATCCCGCTCGGCCGGCTGCGCCAGGGCCGGAGCGGCGGCGGCAAGGATGAGACCGAAAGTCATGGCCGTTTTCCTGTGCGACATCGTCCATCTCCGCGATGGGGGGTGAATGCCATCCCCGCCGGAGTTTAGCGCATTTCTCGCGATCGGGACAGCCGCCCGGCCGAGCCGGCGCGCACCGCCCCGCCGCACCCGCTCGAAGGAAAAATCCACAATCTCCTATTGACATCCTGCATCGCTAGAACATATTAGGAACCAACGTGGGGAAAGGGCGGAATCGTGGGGCGCAGCAAGGCAAGCGGGAAATCGCGGCAAAGGCGGAAGGGACCGGCCGGCCCGGCCGGAGCGATCCTGCGCTCCCACGGCAAGGACGGCCCGCAGCTGCTCCGAAGCCGAGGCCACCGCTGGACCGAGGAATCGGAAGCGATCTTCCTCGATTGCCTCGCCGCCAGCAACAACGCCACCTGGGCGGCCGAGCAATGCGGCTTCTCGACCGCGGCCATCTACGCCCGAGCCCGCCGCGATCCCGCCTTCGCCGAGAGGATGGAGTCGGCCCGGGCCCAGGCCTGGGGCCGGATCGACGAGGGCCTGGCCCGGGCCGCCGAGGATTTCCTCGCCGGCCGCCCGCCCGATCCCAACCGTCCCGGCCCGCCGATGACCATCCAGGACGCGATCGCCATCCAGAAGCTCCACCGCCCGGCCCAGGCCGGCGAGGGCAAGCGCCCCGCCTGGCCCGCCCGTCCGCGCTGCCTCGCCGAGGTCCATGAATCGATCCTCAGGAAATTCTCCGCCATCGCGAGGAAGCGTGGCCTCCTCTAGGGACCCTGGACGCCGGCGCCGCCTCGCCCCGCCCGAGCTTCCGCCCGGCACCGATCTGTTCGACTATCTCCTCTCGCTCCCGCCCGAAATCCGCGAGGAGATGGTCCGGTCGCTCGGAATGGAGGAGGCCGACGGCTGGGACCGCGAATGGTCGGAGTGGGCTCATGAGGGCCAGCGGCCGGAGGAGGGCGACTGGTCGGCCTGCGTCGTCATGGGCGGCCGAAGCTTCGGCAAGACCCGCGCCGGCTCGGAATGGATCGTCTCCCTGCTCAAGGGCCCGGACGGCACCAGCCCCCGCAACCCGCTCCGGATCGCCCTCGTCGGAGCCACGCTCGCCGAGGCCCGGAGCGTCATGGTCGAGGGCAGGAGCGGCCTGATGGAGGTCGCCGGCCCCTGGATCCGACATTGGTATCCGAGGCGCGGGATCCTCCAGTTCCGCACCGGAGCGATCGCCACCCTCTTCTCCGGCCACAGCCCCGAGCTGCTTCGCGGCCCCGAGCATGATTACGCCTGGTGCGACGAGCTCGCCAAATGGGAGAAGGGGCGCGAGACCTGGGACATGCTCCAGCTCGGCCTTCGGCTCGGCGAGCGGCCCCGGGCCCTGGTCACCACCACCCCGCGCCCCGGCCCGGTGCTCCGCTCGATCATGGCCGAGCCCGCCACCATCGTCATCGGCGGGCCGAGCGACTCCAACCCCCACAACAGCCCCGTCTGGATGGCCGCGATGCGCCAGCGCTACTCCGGCACCCGCCTCGAGCGCCAGGAGCTGGACGGCGAGCTCCTCGCCGACAATCCCGGCGCCCTGTGGACCGAGCAATTGCTCGAGCGCTGCCGCTTAAACTCCCTCTCCCCTTCAGGGGAGAGGGCCGGGGAGAGGGGCAGTCAGGACGCCCACGACGGCCTCCAGCCAGGCCCCCACGCCCCCTCTCCCAACCTCTCCCCTGAAGGGGAGAGGGGCGCTTTCACCCGACTCGTCATCGCCGTCGATCCGCCCACCGGCGACGGCACCTGCGGAATCATCGCCTGCGCGAGGGACAAGGCCGGCCGCGCCCACCTCCTCGCCGACCACAGCGTCTCCGGGCGGACCCCCGAAGGCTGGTCCCAGGCCGTCGCCGACTCCGCGCGGATCTGGACCGCCCTCCACCCCGAGGCCAACCTGCGCATCGTCGCCGAATCCAACCAGGGCGGCCTCATGGTCCAGTCCGTCCTGCGAATCGCCGACCCGAAGCTCAACGTGAAGCTCGTCCCCGCAATCCAGGGCAAGACCGACCGGGCCGCCCCGGTCGCGATGCTGTTCGAGGCCGGCAAGGTCGCCGTCCACGGCCGCTTCCCCGAGCTCGAGGCCCAGCTCTGCGCAATGATCGCCGGCGGCGACTATGAAGGCCCCGGCAACAGCCCCGACCGGGCGGACGCGATGGTCTGGGCCCTCACCGAGCTGATGCTTCAAAAGGAGCGCGCCGAGCCGCGGATCAGGCAGCTCTAGCGCCCAGCCGAAGGGAGGCTTTGCGCAGCAAAGGCGAGCTTCGGCGAGAGACTCGGGCTGCCCGGCCGGCGGGGCGCTCGGTCTCACCCGAGCGAGCCCGTCCGACGCCACGGGATTCACTCCCGTGACGCCCCCTTCTTTCGTCATCCCGGACCTGATCCGTGTAAATTCGGTGACAGTGCACTCAATTGCGGGAACGGGCGCGCCAGAGGGAGTTCGCTTAATTCGGTGACAGTGCACTCAATTGCGGCAGTGGCGCGCCAGAGGGAGTTCGACCGACAACCAGGCGGCGAAAATCAGTGCACTGTCACCGTAATTCCACCGTAATTCGAGCTGATGCTCCAGAAGGAGCGCGCGCCGCCCCAGATCAGGCGCCTCTAAAATGCTCAGGTGAGGACTGCCCCCGGCAGTCCTCAGTCCTTCCGGGGGAAGGACGGCCTGTGCATTCCCCGAGATTTCTCGGGGAGGGGGACGACCCGAAGGAGGTGGAGGGGTAACGGCCTTCGAGGGGAAATTCCGAATCGGACACCTTATTTCAAACGCCCGACCGCTTGGACAATTCGTTACGCTGATGGTACGAACGCCGTCGCAGCGCGGCTCGCGGGGGACGGCCGCGCCGCCTGTCCCCGTGGCGTGCTTTCCACTCGAGGAGACAAGAGGAGCGCCGCCATGGCCAGGCCCGTCAAATTCGCTCACGTCGTCTATATGACCCGCCGCTACGACGCGATGATCGCCTGGTACAAGGAGGTGTTCGAGGCCGAGATCGTCAACATGGACCCGGCGCTCGCCTTCCTTACCTACGACGACGAGCACCACCGCTTCGCCTTCGCCAATCTCGACCTCCTGAAGCCCGACGGCGGCGGCGCCGACGACCGGGGCCAGATCGGGGTCAACCACGTCGCCTACACCTACGCCAGCGTCGCCGACCTGCTCACCACCTACGAGCGCCTCAAGGCGGCCGGCATCCACCCTTATTGGCCGGTCCACCACGGCACCACTTTGTCGCTCTACTACGCCGACCCCGACGGCAACCGGATGGAGCTCCAGGTCGACGCCTGCAGCGCGGAGGAGGGGAAAGCGATGATGGCGGCGACGGACAATCCGGTGGGGGTGCTGTTCGATCCGGAGGCGCTGGTGGCGCGGTGGCGGGGCGGGGAGGCGAAGGAGGCGTTGCTGGTGCAGCCGCTGGGGGAGCCTTCGCCTATTCCGGCGGCGCATGGGATGACTTGAGGCGACAGTCTGGTGACAGTCACCTGACTGTCACCGCAGGCTCTGATGACAACAACCCCTCTCCCTCTAGGGGAGAGGGACAGGTTCGCGAAGCGAACCCGGGTGAGGGCCTGTCGTACGTGGAGGGCGCCCCCCCATGCCCTCACCCTCCCGCAGCTACGCTGCGGTTTCCCTCTCCCCTGGAGGGAGAGGGGGAATGCGCCTCGTCTCGTCATCAACCGGAATATTGCGCCGCGAGCCGAAGCATATCGCGACGAAGCACCGCGATCGCCGCCTCCCCGAAACGCATCTCGAGCACGTGGTGCCGGACGATGAACTCGAGCTTCTGGGCGGCGGCCGCTAGATCCGGCGCCGAAATGCGCAGCAGGCGGGCGAGCGCGGCGGAGTGCCGGCCCAGGGCGCGATCGTAGACCCGCTGATTCGCGCAATGCACCAGCGCTTCGAGCGCCTCGTCGGCCTCCCGGAACCTGGCCAGCGTTGCCTGCCACTTCCCGTCATCCCGGCCCTTCCCGTCATTGCGAGCGCAGCGAAGCAATCCAGCCGCACTGTTGGTGGAGACCCCGCACCGGATTGCCGCGTCGCTCCGCTCCTCGCAATGACGAGCAAGGGGCAGCGCGCAGGCACCGGCTAGCAGCGCGCGGCGCGACAGCTTATGCTCGGCGCGAGCCATCAGGCGCCTCTCCAAGGGACGTTTGCGGGTTCGGAGCGGACCGGCCTTGCCGGTCCTCGGTTTATTTTGGCTAAGCCAAAAATAGGGGCGAGTCAATAGAGGATAAACCAAAAAGACCGCGCGGCCGACCGCGCACCGGCCGCGATCCGATGCGCGGCTTCCGCATGCCTGCCGATCTGGAAGCAAAGCTCGACGCCTGGATCGAGCGCCAGGCCGAGCCGAAGCCGTCGCGATCGGAGGCAATCAGGAATTTGTTGGATAGTGCACTGGGGAGTGGTGCTAACCCGGAGGATTGATATGGCGGAAGGCGTGTGGGTGCTTTTAGGCACATTGCTGGGCTCGGCAGGCTCGCTCGCTTCGACCTGGCTTACCGCTCATCTGGGTCGCCAAAGCAAACATCCAAAATTCGACAGGGCCGTGGAGGGTTTGCTGCGGAGAATGCTGCAGCAAGGGCCGCGGTGGCGTCGCCTGAGTACGCTTGCAAGGGTCACCGGGCTGAGCGAGCAGCATACCAAAGAATATCTGGTGGAGATCGGCGCGCGCGGCTCGGAAATAGATGATTTGGTTTGGGGCCTTATCAGCCGCAACCCATTGGAGGACATCGCTAGCCCCGGCGAAAGGAAGAATCCTTAGTGCCAGGCACCGAGAACCCACGCCGATGCCCCTCTTTGGTAGGGCTGTTTGACCGAGGCCCATGTCGGGCTGCGAGCGGCAGCTACGTGACTGGCGCCGGCCGCCCCAAGCCTCGCCACACCGGCCATGTCTCTGATGCAAACCGGCTCGCGTGAGCGCATTCTAACAAACTTTTTTACTACCGGCCTTGTCGACATCGAGGCGCGCTCCCATTCTAGGTGAGTCCTTGCGCAAGGTGGTTTCCACCCTTCGACAACGAAAGGACAAGCGATGAGCAATGAATCATTGGCTCTCGCGGGTGTCTTGATCGCAGCGGCCCAGCTGGCCGTGATGATCGTGGCGCTCAAACTTAGGCGCCGTTAGGCTTGGGCTTGGCCAAGCTCGCCTAGCGACAAGCGAGGAGAATGCCATCGAGTAGGGCAAGTACCACGGAGATGTCGTACGCCGGACGGTGAATTCCTAAGCAGGCGAATTCGGACGAGATGCGCCAGACGTGATGATCGCACTAAGGAGGCGCCACGAGCGAGTTTCTAGCAGGCGGGTCGCGACCCCTGCAGCCACTGCGGTCCAGCCTTGATCGATCGGCAGGACAAGGGCCTCGGACTTGATCACTCCGAGGCCCTCATAGTTTGATCGGTAACTGATCCGAACATCGCCTCTTCGCGGTCACTTTCGGTGACCATCTTCGTGTCCTTCGTGGGCTTTGTGCGAACCAAATTGATTGCGCTGATCCAGGTGCAGGTGATCCCGCCTTTCGCCGGGATGACGAGGAGGGCAGGGAGCCCCCGTGTCTCCGCGCGAACTCTCAACCTCATGTGCAACCGTCACGGGGGCGGCCCCGTGACGTCGGACGGGCTCGATACGCGACCCGCCGGCCGGACTGCGCGCTCTCTTCGCGCTGCTCTGGCGGCAGCGATGCTGCCGGCGTCGCTACGCTCGGGCGCTTGTCATTGATCCAGGAACGACCGCATCTTCCGCGACCGCGACGGATGCTTCAGCTTTCGAAGCGCCTTCGCCTCGATCTGCCGGATGCGCTCCCTCGTCACCGAAAACTGCTGCCCAACCTCCTCGAGCGTGTGATCGGTGTTCATCCCGATCCCGAAGCGCATCCTCAGCACGCGCTCCTCGCGATGAGTCAGCGAGGCCAGCACCCGGGTCACCGTCTCCTTCAAATTGGCCTGGATCGCCGCGTCGACCGGGATGACCGCGTTCTTGTCCTCGATGAAGTCGCCGAGGTGGCTGTCCTCCTCGTCGCCTCCGCGGCACCGCGTGACACCTAAGGATAGCGCTGCCGCGAATGCACCACGGCGGTGACCTCGACCGCGTCGGCGCCAACCTCGTAGATCAAGATGTAATTCGGATGCACGACTGCCTCGCGCGTCCCTTCGACCCGGCCCGGCCGGTACATCGACGGACGCTCGCGTAATCTCTCGGCGCAAGCCTCGATTGCTGAGTGCAGCCGCCGGGCGGCCAAGGCATCGCGATCCGCGATATATTCGACAATCGATTTCAGGTCGGCGAGCGCGTCCGCCCGCCAGACCAGCTTCATCAGTCGCGGCGCGCCTTCGCGTCGATGATCGCCCGTATCTGCCTCATAGCTTCGTCATGCTCTATGGTGGGCCGAGTGTCAGCTCTCGACCCCGCGACCTTGGCCTGAAGCCAGCGCAAATAGCTCTCGGCTTCTTCAACCGACTCGAACTCTGATCCAATGGGCGTCGGATCGTTCATTCCGAAGAGGATAGGGTCGGGAAGGCGAAATGCAACGCACCGTGCGCGCAGAAGCGCTGATATCAGAAGGTCGTATGTGAGTGTGCGGGCTCGTCAGGACGAACGCTGCGCTTGCCCAGCCCCGACTCCTTGGTGCCTTTGTGGACTTTGTGCCCTTTGTGCGAACCAAATCGCCTGCGACGGCTCCAGATCAGGTGGATGCCGGATCAAGCATGTCCTGAGTTTATCGAAGGGTCGGGCATGACGGGGAGGGGGAGGGCCTCTTGGCGCCTTCGCGGCTTCGCGTGAACCGGCTTTTCCGGCTCCTCCGCGCCTCAACCCGCGGGAGGCGCTTTGGCCGGCGCTTCGGCCTCGGCGTCACGCGCCTCGCCGGGTGCGCCACCGATCTCGGCGAGGCAGGCGGCGCTTGCCGCCTCGACCTTCTGGGTGATCGACCTCTCGCTGTCGCCGAAGCGGATTCCGCTCGCCCTGATCCGGGCCGCCGAACAGGTGCAGAGGCGCTTGAGGTGCGCGCGCATCGCTGGGTCGGGGGCGGGGGCGCCCAGGCAATCCTTCTGGAAGCTCGAGGCGACCGAGTCCGCCATCGATCCGCCGTCGCCACATCCGCCCGCCGGCGCCGCCGCCAGCGCAAGCGAGGCGAAGGCGGCGCGCAGCGTCACTGGTCGAGAAACGACCGCATCTTCCGGCTGCGCGACGGATGCTTCAGCTTCCTGAGCGCCTTCGCCTCGATCTGCCGAATCCTCTCACGCGTAACCGAAAACTGCTGCCCAACCTCCTCGAGCGTGTGATCGGTGTTCATCCCGATGCCGAAGCGCATCCTCAGCACGCGCTCCTCGCGAGGAGTCAGCGAGGCCAGCACCCGGGTCACCGTCTCCTTCAGATTCGCCTGGATCGCCGCGTCGACCGGGATCACCGCATTCTTGTCCTCGATGAAGTCGCCGAGGTGGCTGTCCTCCTCGTCGCCGATCGGGGTCTCGAGCGAGATCGGCTCCTTGGCGATCTTCATCACCTTGCGGACCTTCTCGAGCGGCATGGAGAGGCGCTCGGCCAGCTCCTCCGGGGTCGGCTCGCGGCCGATCTCGTGGAGGATCTGCCTCGACGTACGCACGAGCTTGTTGATCGTCTCGATCATGTGGACCGGGATGCGGATGGTCCGGGCCTGGTCGGCGATCGAGCGGGTGATCGCCTGGCGGATCCACCAGGTGGCGTAGGTCGAGAATTTGTAGCCGCGGCGATATTCGAACTTATCGACCGCCTTCATCAGGCCGATATTGCCTTCCTGGATGAGGTCGAGGAACTGAAGGCCGCGGTTGGTGTATTTCTTGGCGATCGAGATGACCAGGCGCAGGTTGGCCTCGACCATCTCCTTCTTGGCGATGCGGGCCTCGCGCTCGCCCTTCTGGACCTGGTTCACGATCCGGCGGAATTCGGCCAGGGACATGCCGGTCGCCTGGGCGATCTCGGCGATCTCGGAGCGGATCCGCTCGATCGCGCCGGATTCCTGCTGGCAGAAAGCGGTCCATTTCTTGTCGATTCCGCAGACCCTTTCGGCCCAGCCCTCGTCGAGCTCGTGGCCCATATAGGATTCGAGGAAGGCCTTGCGCGGCACCTTGTGGCGCTCGGCGAGGCGCAGCATCTGGCCGGCGAGGGCGGTCAGGCGGCGGTTGTAGCTGTAGAGCTGGTCGACGAGATATTCGATCTTGGCGCCGTGGAACTGGACGCTCTCGACCTCGGCGGTGAGCTGCTCGCTGAGCGCCTGGTACTTCTTCTCCTCGTTCCTGGGGAATTCGAGGCCGGCGCTCATCGACTCCATCCGCGAATGCTGGACCTTGGAGAATTTCTTGTAGAGGTCGGTGATCTTGGCGAAGCGCTCGAGCGCCTGCGGCTTCAAGGTCTCCTCCATCTGGGCGAGGCTGAGCGTATTGTCCTCGTCCTCGTCCTCGACGAATTGCGGCCGGGCGCGGCGCTCGACGAGGCTGTCCTCCTCGTCCTCCTCCTCGTCGGCGGGGGCCGAGACGACCTCCTCCTCCTCCTTGAAGGAGGGGCCGGCGGTCTTCTCGCTGATCTCGTCCTCGCCGCCTTCCTCGGCGCTCGCCACCTGCTCGGGGGTCGGGCCCTTGGACAGCATCGCGTCGAGGTCGAGTATCTCGCGAAGCTGCATCTCGCCGGCGTTGAGGGCGTTCGACCAGTGGATGATGGCGTTGAAGGTGATCGGGCTCTCGCAAAGGCCCCAGATCATCGTGTCGCGGCCGGCCTCGATTCGCTTGGCGATGGCGATCTCGCCCTCGCGGCTGAGCAATTCGACCGCGCCCATCTCGCGGAGATACATTCGGACGGGATCGTCGGTGCGGTCGACCGTCTCCTTCTTCTTCTCGATGATGAAGCGCTCGCCGTCGGTGCCGTCGTCCTCGCCGGGGCCGCTGTCGACCTCGGGCTCGTCCGCCTTGTCGTCGTCCTCGTCCGCCTCCTCGTTTTCCACCACGTTCACCCCCATTTCATTGAGGGCGGACATGACGTCCTCGATCTGGTCGGTGGACATCTGGTCCTGGGGGAGGGCTTCGTTGAGCTCGTCATAGGTGATGTAGCCGCGCTTCTTGGCGCGGGCCACGAGCTTCTTGAGCGAGGCTTCGTTGAGGTCGATCAGCGGCGCGTCGCCGTTTTCCTGCTTGTCTTCGCCGTCGCCGCCGTTGGTCGTCTTCGCCATCTAAAAACCTTATAAGTTCATCCGCCCGCGCTGCTTTCGATCAGCGCCGCGAGCTGGCTTTCCGCTTCGTCCCTGGCCGCCCGCAACCTCTGCTGCTCCTGGAACGCGGCTTCGTCGCCTTCCTCCTTGAGCCGTGCGGTCGCCGCTTCCAGCGCAGCATAGAGTCCCGGCTGGGCCGCCAAAGTGTCGATGACCAGAACGAGATCGCGAGACGCACGTTCCGGGTCGGCATCACGGCGGTTGAAGGAGAAGGCCAGTCCGCGTTCCAGGCGCAGCCTCTCGGCAAGAGGGGCGACGCCAGCCTCGGCCAATATGGTATGAAGGCGCTCCTGATCAAGCTCGCCGTGCGCCATCGCGCCTTCGAGCAGCGCGTCGCGAAGCCGCGCCGCCATCGGGTCGGGCAGCGGAAGGGCGGCGATCGCCTCCGAATGGGCTGCTACGAGGTCGGGAAATCGAAGCAGGCCGTGAAGCACCGAGCGGGCGGTTTTCGGGCTGATCCCGGCGCTCGCCAGCGCCTTCGCCCCGTCCGATACGGGACGCTGCGGAGCGAAACGCGCCCGGCCGGGCCCGCCGGGAGCCCAAGGCCGGCGCGGCGGAGGCGCGGTCAGGGCGTTGAAGCGGCCGAGCCATTCGGAGCGATATTGCTCGCGGACATGCGGATCCTGGATCGCCGAGACATGGTCGCTGAGCCGGTGCCTGAGGCCGGCCTTTTGCTCGGGAGTCGCGAGCGGCTCGGCGGCGAGCTCGTGGTTCCACAGGCGGTCGACCAGCGGCTCGGGAGTCTCGAGCAGCCTATCGAGCGCCTCGCGGCCCTCGAGGCGGATGAGGTCGTCCGGGTCCCGGCCAGCGGGCAGGGTGACGAAGCCGAGCGAGCGGTCGGGACCGACATGGGGCAGGGCCCTCAGCGCCGCCCGAACCGCCGCCTTGCGCCCCGCCGAGTCGCCGTCGAAGCAAAGGATTGGCGACTGCGAGAGGCGCCAGAGCAGCCCGAGCTGGGCCTCGGTGAGGGCCGTTCCGAGCGGCGCCACCGCCTCGCCGAGTCCGGCCTGGTCGAGGGCGATCACGTCCATCTGGCCCTCGACCACGATCACCCTTTTCGCGGCCCGGCTGGCGGCGGCCGCCTTGTCGATGTTGAACAGGGTCCGGCCCTTGTCGAACAAGGGCGTGTCGGGCGAGTTCAGATATTTGGGCTCGCCGGCCCCGAGGATCCGGCCGCTGAAGGCGATGACCCGCCCTCGGCGATCGCGGATCGGGAACATCAGCCGTCCCCGGAAGCGGTCGTATGGCTCGCGCTCGCCCTCCGGCGAGACCAGCAGGCCCGCCTCGACCAGAGCGTCGTTGCCGAACGCCTTCAGGGCGGAGCGAAGCTTGCCCCGGGAATCGGGAGCGTAGCCGAAGCCGAAGCGCGAGCGTGTGGCCTCGGCGATCCCGCGGGTCTCGAGATAGGCGCGCGCCGCGGCGCCCTCGATCCCGCCGAGCTGCTCCTCGAACCAGCGCTGGGCCGCCGCCATCACGTCGTGGAGCCCGGCCGCCCGCTCCGCCCGCTCCCGTGCGGCCGGATCCGCGGCCGGCACGTCCATCCCCGCCGAATCCGCCAGCTCCTTGACGGCGTCCATGAAGCCGAGCCCGCGGGCCTCGGTCAGCCAGCGTATCGCGTCGCCATGGACCCCGCAGCCGAAGCAGTGCCAGAAGCCCTTGTCGTCGTTGACGTAGAAGCTGGGAGTCTTCTCGTTGTGGAACGGGCAGCAGGCCTTCCACTCGCGCCCGGCCCGCTGCAGCTTCACCGTCTTGCCCACCAGCGCCGAGAGCGAGGTGCGGGCGCGGATCTCGTCGAGGAACTGGGGTGAAAGGCTCACGGGAGCGAGCCTAAGCGGAAAGGCGAGCCTTTACGAGGCCGCTCGCCTTCGACATGTCCATCGCTCCGGCGTGCCGCTCCTTCAGCGCCGCCATCACCCGGCCCATGTCCTTGAGCGACGCCGCTCCGGTCTCGGCGACGATCGAGTCGATCGCCGCCTTCGCTTCCTCCTCGCTCATCTGGCGGGGAAGGAAGCCGTCGATGACCTCGATCTCCGCGGTCTCGGCGTCGGCCAGCTCCTGGCGGCCGCCCTGCTCGTAGAGAGCGACCGATTCGCGGCGCTGCTTGACCATTTTCTGGAGGACCTCGGTGACGGTGACGTCGTCGTCGGCGGGTGCCGCGCCGCCGCGCATCTCGATGTCGCGATTCTTGAGGGCCGACTGGATCAGCCGGAGGGTTGCGGTGCGGGCCTTGTCGCCGCTCTTCATGGCGGTGACGAGCGCGGCCTTGATGTCGTCGCGAATCATGGGGTTCGGGTCCGGGCGTGGGAAAGGCGGGAGGATAGCGCCGGCGCCCGGCTTTTAACAGATTGACGCTGCCGCCCCCCGCCTCTAGCCGTCGGGCCTTAGCGACATCGCCAGCTTTCCCGAGGAGTGCCCGCCCCGATGGCCGACGCCAAGCCTTCGCCCGCGCCGCAAGGAGCGACGGGCGTATTGGTCCTGGCCGACGGCAGCTTCATCTGGGGCAGGGGCTTCGGAGCCGAAGGGGAGGCGGTGGGCGAGGTCTGCTTCAACACCGCCATGACCGGCTACCAGGAGGTGATGACCGACCCCTCCTACGCCTCGCAGATCGTCACTTTCACCTTCCCGCACATCGGCAATGTCGGCGCCAATTACGAAGACGTCGAGGCGGACAATCCCTGGGCGCTCGGCTGCGTGGTGAGGCAGGACGTGACCGAGCCGAGCAACTTCCGCAGCGTCCAGACCTTCGACTCCTGGATGAAGTCGAACGGCCGCATCGGCCTCAGCGGAGTCGACACCAGGGCTCTGACCCGCAGGATTCGGGAGGGAGGCGCCCCGAACGGGGTGATCGCTCACCGCGTGGACGGCAAGTTCGACCTCGACGCCTTGCTCGCGCAGGCGCGGGCCTGGCCGGGGCTGGAGGGGATGGACCTGGCGAAGGAGGTCAGCTGCAAGCAGATGTTCCGCTGGTCCGGCGGAGGCTGGAAGCTCGGCCGAGGCTATTCGGAAGGGGAGGGCGACGAGACCCGCCCCCACGTCGTCGCGATCGACTACGGATCAAAGCGCAACATCTTCCGCAACCTCGCCGACGCCGGCGCCCGGGTCACCGTCCTCCCCGCCACCGCCACCTTCGAGGAGGTGATGGCCCACAAGCCCGACGGCCTCTTCCTCTCTAACGGCCCCGGCGACCCGGCCGCGACCGGCGAATATGCGGTTCCGGTCATCAAGCAGCTTCTCGAGACGAAGCTCCCGCTCTTCGGAATCTGCCTCGGCCACCAGCTGCTCGGCCTCGCCGTCGGCGCCAGGACGACGAAGATGCACCAGGGCCACCGAGGCGCCAACCACCCGGTCAAGCGCCTCGCCGACGGCCGGGTCGAGATCACCAGCATGAACCACGGCTTCGCGGTCGAGACGGAGAGCCTGCCGGAAAATGCGAAGCCGACGCACATCTCGCTATTCGATGGGAGCCTCGCCGGGCTGGAGCTGACGGATAGGCCGGCATTCAGCGTTCAATATCATCCGGAGGCGAGCCCGGGGCCCCAGGACAGCGTCTATTTGTTCGGGAAGTTCGTCGGAATGTTGAGGTAAGCATGCCGCTCGATCTTACCTCTGCCAAGGAATTTATCGTCGCCTACCTGTACGAGAGGGGGCGCTTCTTGTCGCGGCAGGACTTGCTCTTTGAAAGCCAATCGCAAGAGCCGCAGTACAGCAGGAATCATCTTAAGATACATTCTTCTATTTCCGATCAAGCTATCAACCAGCTTGTTGAAGACCAAATTCTCGCAGAATTTGCGAGCTCTGACATTTTAGAAGAAATCATTAATACGGGTTTAGCCGAAGATGACTCTTTCGCAGACCGACCCTACATCAGTCAGGCGGAACGGTATGACGGAAGCTCAATAATCTGTTTTGGACCCCGCCTAAATTTTTTTGTAGTAGAAAATCTCGCAAGTTTAGTGGAATTTTCAGAGGATAATGATTTTACCAGTTTTCGTGAGTTCTGTCTTGAAGTAGCTGCCGTCAATGATGCTTATGATCCGTCGCCGGACGTTATCCTTGACCGACAAGCACACGCTACAGAGTTAGCACAGATCGAAGCGGCGCTTGAGGAAATAGAACGCAGGCTGTTGCAGGATAATGATCTAAGTCCAGCTTTGTCGAAGCAGAAAGAGGCTCTGGTATCCGAAGTGCGTTTGCTCAGAGGGCTCATTGCTGAAGGGCAAGTCCGGGCAACTGTGATCGTGGGTATGGCTAAGAAGACACTTGGTTGGATTGGGAAGGAATCTGTTGGAGCTGTCGTCGGGGGGGTGGCTGTATCGCTGTTAGCTAAGATTGTCGGGTTGTTTTAGATGCCCCGCCGAACCGACATCTCCTCGATCCTCATCATCGGCGCCGGCCCGATCGTCATCGGCCAGGCGGCGGAGTTCGATTATTCGGGGACCCAGGCGGCGAAGACTCTGAAGGCGGAGGGCTATCGGATCGTCCTGGTCAATTCGAACCCGGCGACGATCATGACCGATCCGGAGCTTGCCGACGCCACCTATGTCGAGCCGATCACGCCCGAATTCGTCCGGCTGATCATCGAGAAGGAGCGGCCGGACGCGGTGCTTCCGACCATGGGCGGGCAGACGGCGCTCAACACGGCGCTGGCGCTGTGGAAGGACGGGACGCTCGAGAAATACGGAGTCCGGATGATCGGGGCCGATGCCGAGGCGATCGAGAAGGCGGAGGACCGGCTGAAGTTCCGCGACGCCATGTCGAAGATCGGGCTCGAAAGCCCGCGTTCCGCCATCGCCCACAGCCTGGAGGACGCGATCCGGGCGCTCGACACGACCGGGCTTCCGGCCATCATCCGGCCGAGCTTCACGCTCGGCGGCACCGGCGGCGGAATCGCCTATAATCGCGAGGAATTCGTAGAGATCGTGACGGGCGGGCTCGACGCCTCGCCGACCACCGAGGTGCTGATCGAGGAGTCGGTGCTGGGGTGGAAGGAATATGAGATGGAGGTCGTCCGCGACAAAGCGGACAACGCCATCATCGTCTGCTCGATCGAGAATGTGGACCCGATGGGCATCCATACGGGCGATTCGATCACCGTCGCCCCGGCGTTGACCCTTACCGACAAGGAATATCAGATCATGCGCAACGCAAGCATCGCTTGCCTGCGCGAAATCGGTGTCGAAACAGGGGGTTCGAACGTACAGTTCGCAGTGAATCCGGAGAACGGCCGGCTCGTCGTCATCGAGATGAACCCGCGAGTCTCGCGTTCCTCCGCGCTCGCCTCGAAGGCGACCGGCTTCCCGATCGCCAAGGTCGCGGCCAAGCTCGCGGTCGGCTACACCCTGGACGAGATCCGCAACGATATCACCGGAGTCACTCCGGCGAGCTTCGAGCCGACGATCGACTATGTCGTGACCAAGATCCCGCGCTTCGCGTTCGAGAAGTTCAAGGGTTCCGAAGCGCTTCTGTCGACGGCAATGAAGTCGGTCGGCGAGGCGATGGCGATCGGCCGCTCGTTCCACGAAAGCCTTCAGAAGGCCCTGAGGAGCCTGGAGATCGGGCTGATCGGCCTCGACGGGGTCCGCGAGCTTTACGGCGCCCCGCGCGAGGAGATCGAGGCGGCGCTCGCCCGGCCGACCCCCGACCGGCTTCTGGTCGCCGCCCAGGCCCTTCGGGAGGGCTTCACCGTCGCCGAGGTCCACGCCATCGCCAAATACGATCCCTGGTTCCTGGAGCGGATCAAGGAGATCGTCGACGAGGAGGCGGCGATCTGCAGCGACGGCCTTCCGCGCGACTCCGCCGGAATGCGCCGGCTCAAGGCGCTGGGCTTCTCCGATCGCCGGCTCGCCGAGCTGGCGCTCAAGTCCGCCCATATCCGCGGCACGGGAGTGAAGACCCGGGCCCGAAGCCACGGCCTGCTCCACGACGTCGCCAAGATGCTGATCGGGGCCACCACGGAGGACGAGGTCCGGGCGCTTCGCCACAAGCTCGGGGTCCGACCGGTCTTCAAGCGGATCGACACCTGCGCCGCCGAGTTCGAGGCGAAAACTCCCTACATGTACTCGACCTACGAGGCTCCAAGCTTCGGCGAGCCCGAGGACGAGAGCCAGCCCTCCGACCGGCGCAAGATCGTCATCCTCGGCGGCGGCCCCAACCGGATCGGGCAGGGGATCGAGTTCGATTATTGCTGCGTCCACGCCGCCTATGCGCTCGCGGAGGCCGGGTTCGAGACGATCATGATCAACTGCAATCCGGAGACGGTATCGACCGACTACGACACGTCCGACCGCCTCTATTTCGAGCCCCTGACCGTCGAGGACGTGCTCGAGGTCCTCCACGTCGAGCAGTCGCGCGGCGAGCTGGTCGGAGTGATCGTCCAGTTCGGCGGGCAGACTCCGCTCAAGCTGGCCGCCGCGCTTGAGCGGGAGGGAATCCCGATCCTCGGCACCTCGCCCGACGCGATCGACCTCGCCGAGGACCGCGAGCGCTTCGCGGCCCTGGTCAACCGGCTCGGGCTTCGCCAGCCCGAGAACGGAATGGCCCGAAGCCGGGAGGAGGCGATCGCCGTCGCCGACCGGATCGGCTATCCGGTCCTGACCCGCCCCTCCTACGTGCTCGGCGGCCGGGCGATGGAGATCGTCGACGGGCCTGCCCAGCTCGAGGATTATATCGTCACCGCCGTCCAGGTGTCGGGCGACAGCCCGGTGCTGATCGACAAATATCTGCGCGACGCGATCGAGGTCGACGTCGACGCGATCTGCGACGGAAGCGACGTCGCCATCGCCGGAGTCATGCAGCATATCGAGGAAGCCGGGGTCCATAGCGGCGACAGCGCCTGCTCGCTTCCGCCCTACAGCCTCGAACCCGTGATCGTCGCCGAGATCGAGCGGCAGACCCGGGCGCTGGCCATGGCGCTTGGGGTGAAGGGGCTGATGAACGTCCAGTTCGCCGTCAAGGACGGCCTCGTCTATTTGATCGAGGTCAATCCGCGCGCCAGCCGGACGGTCCCGTTCGTCGCCAAGGCGGTCGGGACTCCGATCGCCAAGATCGCCGCCCGGGTGATGGCGGGCGAGCCGCTGATGCGCTTCCTGCCTATCTACACCGACATCGCCCATATCGCGGTCAAGGAGGCGGTGTTCCCGTTCGCGCGCTTCCCGGGAACCGATCCGGTCCTCTCACCGGAGATGAAGTCCACCGGCGAAGTCATGGGAATCGATACGGATTTCGCCAAAGCCTTCCTCAAGTCCCAGCTCGGCGCCGGGCTCGAGCTGCCGGTTTCGGGGATCCTGTTCGTTTCGGTCAAGGACAGCGACAAGGAGTCGATCACCGCCCCCGTCCGAGCGCTCGCCGAGCTCGGCTTCGGGGTCATCGCCACCGGCGGCACCGCCGCCTGGCTCTCGGCCCAGGGGATCGCGGTCGAGCGGGTCAACAAGGTCGCCCAGGGCCGGCCCCATATCGTCGACCGGATCAAGGACGGCGGAGTCGATATCGTCTTCAACACCACCGAGGGCTGGCAGAGCCACAAGGATTCCGCCTCGATCCGAGCCTCGGCGGTGATGGCCAAGGTGCCCTATTTCACCACCGCGGCCTCGAGCGCCGCCGTGGTTCGGGCGATCGCGGTGCTCAGGGAGCACAGCCTTGAAGTGAAGTCGCTGCAGGACTATTATTCAGCCTCCAGAGCGTGATCCTGAACAATCGAACACGCAGACAGGGCGTCTTTCCACCAAAAGGCGCCCGCCAGAGAGTTTTTGACGAAAGGTGAGTGGCTATGGCGACGGTCGACAAGATGCCGATGCTGGCCGAGGGCTATGAGAAGCTGCAGACCGAGGTGCGCCACCTCAAGACCGTCGAGCGGCCGTCGGTGATCGAGGCGATCGAGGTCGCCCGGGGCCATGGCGACCTGTCGGAGAATGCCGAATATCACGCGGCCAAGGAGCGCCAGGGCCAGGTCGAGGCTCAGATCGCCGACATCGAGGACCGGCTCAGCCGGGCGATGGTGATCGATCCGACCACGCTGTCGGGCGACAAGGTCGTGTTCGGAGCCACCGTCCACCTGCTCGACGAGGACGACAAGCCGGTCACTTACCAGATCGTCGGCCAGACCGAGGCGGACGCCCGGATCGGCCGCATCTCCTACAATTCGCCGCTCGGCCGGGCCCTGATCGGCCGGAGCATCGGCGAGGAGGTCGAGGTCACGACCCCGTCGGGCGACCGCTATTATTCGATCGAGAAGGTCGAGTTCATCTAGGCCATGCCGGCTCGCTGCTCCGTCATTGCGAGCGAAGCGAAGCAATCCAGCGCGGCCTCCGAAGCTCTGGATTGCCGCGTCGCTTCGCTCCTCGCAATGACGGACTGATCACATGCGCCCGCCCGATAACCTGCGCGCGGCCCGGGTCACCCTCGCCATCGCGACCGTCACCGCCGCCGCCTGGCTTCTCGCCTGGCTCGGCGGCCTGCAGGAGGCGGCGGCGCTCGGCGGCGGCTTCGTCCCGGCCCAGCTCGGCGCCGGCCCGGTCGAGCCCCAGCCGGTGCCGGCATTCCTGACCCCGCTGACCGCGACCCTGGTCCATTCCGGCTTCGCCCATCTCTTCTTCAACCTGTTCATGCTGCTTTTCTGCGGCCGCTCGATCGAACCCGTGCTCGGCGGCCGCGGAATCGTCATCCTCTATCTCGTCGGAGCCTATGCGGCCGCGGCGGCGCAATATGCGGTCGACCCGTCCGAGGCGATTCCGATGGTGGGAGCGAGCGGCGCCATCTCCGCCTTGCTCGGCGCCTACGCCCTTCTGTTCGGCCGCAACAAGGTGAAGGTCGCCAATCCCGCCCTCGCCACCGCCCTCAACGCGCTCTGGCTGGGAGCGGCCTGGATCGGCCTCCAGATCCTGATCGGCCTCACCTTCGAGACCACCGGCCTCAGGATCGCCATCGCCGCCCATATCGGCGGTTTCCTCGCCGGCCTGGCGCTGGCGAGGCCGCTGCTGCTGCTGAGGTGGCGGGGGGCCTGAGGAAGCAATCCCGAGGCTTCTGCTTCGCGGGGCTAACCTTCTCTTGTCCGATATTCGATGACTCGAGCGACCAATGCTTCCCACCACGTGACATCGACCCTCGCTCAAGAGGGTTCAGGCGCGTCTCCAGGGCAATTCAGGAATACTAGCTTGAGCGCCTCGTCGGGGAGGCGATAGTGGTGAGCTGTGCCTTGGACGCTGTCGATCACGTTGAAAATCGTTCTCCACACGTCGCGCGTCAGTTTGGTCATCACCCGGCATTCCACGAGCCGATGTCCTCCTGCAGGCCGGCCTCCGATTAATTCCGCTTCGAGCAGCTCGATCAGCGAAATCAATCGATACGGACTCCACTCGCCGGAATTGTGAACGAAGACGCCGCCATCATCGAGAACATCTATTGCGAAACGGGTGGAAGCGCGTTCCTGAACCTCTTCGAGGAATTCCACATCCTCCTCGTCCATGCTGTCGAGGTAGTGGACGAGGCCGAATAATTTTGGAGTCAGTTCCATTGGTCAATGCCTTGGGATGCCCGGCCAAACACCTGCGCAGGCTTACTGCCTACCATCAGCGCGCCGCACGAAAATTAGCTTGAGGCAATCATCCTTGAGATTGAAGTGGAGCGATATACGTTGCAAGCAGTCGATGATCCCGAAAATCGTGCTGAATGCGGCTGCGGTGGGGGCACCGGGAAGCTGGCATTCGACCAAGCACAGATTTCCTCGCATCTCCGGTTCACAGCCAATTATTATATCTTCGACCTTGTCGACGAGCACCATCAGCCGAGCGGGATCGCGGTCGCCAGGCTCGGCAACAAGGATTGCCCGCGCTATCGATTTCGGCGAGCAGATGGTGTTTGAAATTGCCGCCAAGCCCCTGCAAGGAAAGGGTGTTCCCGGCTTCATCACGGTCTCCGACTTCGTCGAGGAAGTGGACCAACCCCAGCCACCATATTTCCATCGTATAGTCCCTTCGCGGGGTATCGGTATCAATGGAAGGCCCACGGCCCTAATTCAGGTTGCTGCTGTCTTCACTTCAGCGGGGTCTCCGGGGCTATTCAGGAACACCAGCTTCAGGGCCTCGTCCGGGAGACGATAGTGGTGAGCTGTTCTTTGGGCGCTGTCGATTACGTCGAAGATCGTCCGCCACACGGCGCGCGTCAGTTTCGTCATCACCCGGCACTCCACGAGCCGATGTCCTCCTTCCGGCAAGCCATCGAGGAATTCCGCTTCGAGTAGCTCGATCAGGGAAACCAATCGATTCGGACTCCACTCGCCCGAATTGTGAACGAAGACGCCACCATCCTCGAGGACATCTATTGCGAAACGGTTGGAAGCGCGTTCCCGAACCTCTTCGAGGAATTCCACATCCTCCTCGTCCATGCTGTCGAGATAGTGGACGAGGCCGAATAATTTTGGAGTTAGTTCCATACTCATTCCCCGCGGGGGCCGTAGCGAAGCCGGATCCACCCCTGTGGCACCAGAGGATGCGGCTCGCCGTGATATGGGCCCAGGTATATGAGTGGACTTCCAGGCTGCCAAGCAACGCGCGCGCCGGAGAATACGTCCGGGAACGCTGCCGAACCGGGTATTTCATAGCGCTGGTAAAATGTGCGGCCGCCTCCCGGGAGCCCCTCCCTGCGGGCTTCTAGAGTCTGACGGGTCGCAGTCACTTGGCCGGTCATAATGGCTTCAAGATAGCTACCAAGATAGCTGTTGAACTTCCCGCCGTTTATTCTGTCGAGCCGCGCCCACCAGATCGGGCTCGCCCCGAACATGCCGTCGCCGGTCGGCTCGTGCCGGATGCGCCCGTCGCTGAATCTCGAGGACGCCGACATCAGGCCCGAGAACTGCGCGGTATTGATGGAGGCGGTGATCCCTTCGAAGCGACCTCCCAGCGTCACCGTGCCCGTGAACGTGCCGTCCACGCCGCTGATGGTTCCGGTGATGGTGAACGGCACCGGATTGGGGTCGCGCTTCACCGCGGCCCAATTGGTCTGGCCGACATGGTCGCTGTTGCCGCTGCTGGCCGGGTTCAGACCGCTGGCGCGCCCGTCCTGCTGCACGGGGCATCCAAGGCGAGTGCCGGTGCAGATGACGGCCTGCGGCGTTAGCCCGCTCGGGTCCACGGCATTGACAGGGTCGGCCCCGACATAGGCGTGGAGATTGAGGTCGGTCCGGGTCTTGCTGCGCCGGCGTGACCGCGTTGATGAGGCAAGCCAGGCGGCTGGGAAATCGGTTGGGGGGTTATCTCGCCAGAGCGTCAGGGTCATCGACATCTCTCGGACCTTTCCTATCGGCAATGTTGTTCAGGACGATCACCCGCCATGCTCCCACCCGAGTTGGCGGGCCGCGGCAAACGCCGCACGGTTGCGCTGCAAGAGCCGGAGGTAGCGGGGCCGCAGCGCCATCGGGATCAGGAAAGCCGACCGGTATCTGTCCAGGAACTCGGTCCTTAGGATCCCGCAAACGGCATTGCCCTGGTTGGCGAGCGTGAGCCCGTCGCTGGGATTGTGGCGCAGGATGATCTCGGAGACCGCCACCGCCTCCTCGAAGCGGCGCGAGTCCATGAGATGCTGGAGCAGGGTCGTCGCCATCGTCGCCGCCGTCTCGCGGCGCGTCAGGCTGCGCATGTACATCCCGCTCGCTATCGCCCGGTCGCTCATCGGCCGGTTGAGGCGGATCCATTCGTCCCGGGCGGGCTGAGCGCCGCTGGTCGCCTCGAGGTTGACGACGACGCCGTCCGGGCGATGCCAGCGCAGGAACAGGTGGTTCGGCGCGGCCGCGATCGTCATCCGAAGCTGGAGCTTCTCGGCTAAGATCAGGAACAGCAACGGCATGGAGACGCAATCGCCGCGCCGGGTGCTCAGATAGTGGCAAAGGAGCTTTAGCCGGACGTTGCGGCCCTGAAGGTTCGAATGGTCGTAGGCAAAGGGCTGCCAGCCGTTCCATGATCCCGCCTCGTAAATCAGGCGGCGCAGGCCCGCGAGTCGGACAACCGGGTCGCGGGCCGAAGCGGCGAGATGAAGCGCATGGTCTGCGAGCCGGTCGAGCTCGCCCACAATTTGATGGCTGTCGAGGGCCGGATCGATGGTGCGGTCGATGGCGAGCTTGGTCTGCGCGTAATCGAGCAGATCTTCGCGTTGCGCCAGTATCGCGTCGACGGTGGCCGCCAGGGAAGGTGTGTCAGTGGACGCGTCGGCATCGTCCTGAGGAAGGCACTGGAGCATCTAAATCGACGATACGGAAAATGTTTCGGAACATAAATAGAACATAATAAGACCTACTTGGCAAATCCTATTTTTGATCGGCATTTGCCAATGCGGATCAGGAACTTGCGGATATATGGCTGCGGCGAGCTGAGCTTTGTCGGCTGGGCAGTGTGGCTGAATTCAGAAGCACCCAGCCGTCGAAGCGGCCTAGCCGGCGGCCCGCTTGAGGCTGGGCGCGGGGCCGGTTTGCGTCACGAACGCCGCTACCGCCTCCGCCTTCAGCGGCCGGCTGACGAAATAGCCCTGCACCACGTCGCAGCCCATTTCGCGGAGCAGGTCGAGCGTCGCTTCGTCCTCGACCCCCTCGGCGACGACCTCGAGGCCGAGCTCGTGGGCCATGGCGATGGTCGAGCGCACCAGGATCCGGTTGCGCGAATCGGCGGCGATGGCCGCGACGAAGCTTCGGTCGATCTTGAGCTCGGTAGCCGGCATTCGCTGCAAGTAGGAGAGCGAGGACTGGCCGGTGCCGTAATCGTCGATCGACACGCCCACTCCGAGCCGGCGCCAGCGCTCGAGGGTGGCGACGGCCGCCTCGGGATCGTCCATCGCGGCCGATTCGGTGACTTCGAGGGTCAGCCGCCCGGCCGGGAATCCGCTGGCCTCGAGGACCTGCTCGAGCCGGAGCAGGAAGGCGCCGTCGTGAAGCAGTGTGGCGGAGACGTTGATCGCGATTCCGAGCGGGCAGCCGGCCTCGCTCCAGCCGTTCGCCGCCTCGATCGCCTGGGTCATGACGTGGAGGGTGAGGTCGGCGGCCCGGCCGTGCTGCTCGATCAGCGGGATGAAGCTGTCGGGCGCGAGCATTCCGCGCTCGCGATGGTTCCATCTGACCAGCGCCTCGACGGCACCGATCCGGCCGGTTCGAAGGTCGAGCTTGGGCTGGTAGGCGTTCCACAGCTCGCCCCCGGCCAGTGCCGAATCGAGCTCGGCGAGCAGCGACACTCGCAAGCTCGCCGCCTCGGAATCGCGCGGCGAGAAGAGCTGCCAGCTGCGCCCGCTTTCGCTCGCGTGGAGAGCCGCGAGGCCGGCATCGGCGCAGAGCTGGCGGGCCGAGGCGCCGGCGCCTCGAGCGGCTCCTAAATGGGTCCGGACCTCGACCTTGCGGCTCGCGACGAACGGAGCGCGCATGACCGCGTCGAGGCCCTCGAAGCGGTCGTCGAGCTCGGCGTCGGCGGGCTCGATCCAGGCGAGGCCGGCCTCCTCGATCCGGTAGATCCGGCCGGCCGACGCTCCGAGCACCAGGCGCTCGGCGACGGCCCGGACGAGATGAGCGGCTCCGCCGGCTCCGAGCGTCGAGACGAGGCCGGCGAAATCGTCGATCCGGGCGACGGCGATGGTGACCGCCGAGGTGGCGCCGCAGTCGCGCTGCAGAGCCGCCAGGTTGGGCAGACCGGTGTCGGGATCGGCGAAGCGGTCCTCGCGGCGGAGCGAGGCGGCGAGTCCGGCGGCGCCCGCGCCGGCCGCGACCAGCCAGGCCGCGAAAGCCGGCGCCACCGTCGCTTCAAGCCCCGCGAACCGGGCCGCCGCCATCGGAAGAAGGAGCAGCAGCGGCACTCCGAAGGCGAAGACCAGGCCGAGCGCGGCCCGCCGCCGGCGGCGAAGGCCGAAGGCCGCGGCCAGCAGGGCGAGCGCAAGCGCGGGGCCGCCTCCCGCCCGAACCGGCGGCGATCCCTGAAGGAGGGTCTCGGCGGCGAGCGCCTGGACGACCACTCCGGGGAGGATCCCGTGCCGGGCGACGGTGTAGCGGTCGCCGACCTCGATCGCGGTCGCTCCGATCAGGACCCGCTTGCCGGCGAGGACGGAAGCCGGCACCCGCCCGGCGACGATGTCCACCATGCTGTGGCGGGGAATGGAATCGGGATCGATCGAGCGGTCGATCGGGAAGAGGCCGCCCGAGCCGCCCGGATGCTCGGCGACCATGCCGGCGAGGGAAGGGCGGGGCGATCCGCCGACCTCTATGCCGTAGGGCATGGTCCGGAGCTCGCCGTCCCTCTGGGTGAAGACGTTGGCGGTGGCGAGGAACGCGGCCGAGGCCAGTTCCGGGATCGGAGCCGCGTCGGGGCCGTCGACCCTTCGAAAGGTGGGCAGGATGACGCTTCCGCCAGCCCTGCGCAGGGCGTCGGCGAAGGCCCGGTCCTCGGCCGGCCGGGAGGGGCTCGAGAAATCGACGTCGAAAGCGATCATCGCCGCCTTGGCCTCGAGAAGCCGGTCGACGGCGGCGGCGTGGACGCTTCTCGGCCACGGCCATTGCCGGAAGGCGGCGATGCTCCGCTCGTCGATCTCGGCGATGTGGATCTCGCCGCTGGCCCGGCGCTCGCTCCAGCCGGCATGGGCGTTGGCGAGCGCCTGGTCGAAGCCGTCGCCGGAGTCGGTCCAGAGCAGGACGAGCCCGGCCGCCGCGGCGAGCAGGAAGGCGCCCAGCCGCCAGCGCTCGCCGAGCTCCCTCACCAGTCGCGACCTCGCCATCAGAATTTCCGCTTCACTCCGAGCCGCAGCCGGTGGCGGTCGGAATCGTAATAGGCGATCGAGCTCGCCGTCCGGTTGTAGGTGTAGGTCAGCGAGGGATGGAGCCCCAGGGCGAGCGGCCGGCGGGTGGTCAGCCAGGCGCTGCCATAGACCCGCCAGTCCGACCGGGCGTCCGGATCGAGCAGCAGGAAGGGCTCGTCGAACGCGATCCGGCTCACTCCGGCGGTCACTCCGGCGGTGAAATCGTCGCCTAAAAAGGCGCTGAGCCCTCCATAGGCTCCGGCGTCGAAGCTGGAGAAGGAATCGTCCTTCAGCCATTGGCGATGCGCATAGACCCCGGCGGAGGCGGACAGGCGCGGGTTGAGCACGCTGTCGTAGCTGACATAGAGGCTCGCCTCGCGGCCGCCGAACGGATCGCCATAGCCGGATTCGAAAATCCTTGCGTCGACGGCGAGGCGCAGGTTGCGGCTCGGGCCGAGCGAATGGCGCCAGTTGCCGCGCAGCCCGAACCCTTCCAGGGCCTTCACTCCGCCGTACCAGCGCTCGAAGGCGATCAGCTGGACCGCGCCGTCCGGCGCCGCTCCGGAGCCGAGCTCGACTCCGGCCGCGACCAGCGCCGACGAATCGTCGTTGCGGCCGCCGTCATATTCGATCGCATGGCCCTCGACGTCGACCGCCAGCGCCGCCTTGGCCGAGACCGGTACCCGGACTCCGGCGGCCGCCGACGCCGCGAAGCCGACGTCGGAGCGCTTGCGCAAATTGGGATCTACCGGCACGGGCAGCGGCCCTTCGCCGAAGTCGATCGGAACGGCCTCGAGCCGGGTGCCGTTGCTGGCGTTGCTGTCGGCGGTGACGCTCATGTCGACGGACAGGCGCCAGTCGGTCCGGCGGCTCGGCCTCTTGGGGGCCGCGGCGGCCGGAGCGGGGGCGGCGGGCGCGACGGCCTCCTCCCGGCGGGTCGGCGGATATTGCCCGCCCGGCTCGACCGGCGCGGACACAGAAGCTTCGGCTTCGCCGCCGGCGAGGGCCGCGGACCCGTCCGGCTCCCAGGGGACGACTTCCAGGCGCGGCGCGGCCGCCGCGGCGAGGATCAGCCACGCCGGGCCCAGCGATGCAAGCATCACCCGCCTTACCCCCATCGCCTGGCCGTTCCTTCCGTCACTTCCCCAAGGAAGCGACAGCCCTAAAGGAACGAGGTTGAAGAACGGTTAGGGATGAGGGGCCGGCTTCAGATGCAGACGAGCAGCAGGTTGATGATCCGGCACATCGGCTCCGACGGCGGCGGCGGCGGCGGCGGAAGCGAGGGAACGGGCGGCTCCAGCACGGGAAGCGAAGGCGGCAGGGGCTCGGGCTCCGGCGCCGGCGGCGGGCCGGGCTCCGGCGCCGGAGCGGGAGGCGGAGGCGGCGCCGGTTCCGGAGCAGGAGCAGGGGCAGGAGCAGGAGCAGGAGCAGGAGCAGGAGCAGGAGGAGGAGCGGGCTCCGGCGCGGGAGAAGGGGCGGGAGCCGGAGCCGGAGCAGGTATCGGAGCAGGAGCGGGTTCCGGAGCCGGAGCAGGTACCGGAGCCGGAGCCGGCGGCAGGGCTGGAGCCGCCGGCGTGGCCGGAGCGACCGGCGTGGCGGGGGTCGCCGGAAGCGCCGGGGCGGCAGGGGCGGGAACCGGGACGGCCGGCGCCGGCACAGGCGCCGCGGGCGGCGCAGCGGGCTCGACGGGCGCCGGGGCCGCCGGCAGCGGCGCAGGGGCGGGTGCCGGAGGCAGCGGCGCAGGTGCGGGAGCGGGAGCCGCCGGGGCTGGAGCCGGAGCTGGAGCCGGCGCGGTCGGGGCCAAATCGAGCAGGGCGACGGTGAGCGGCCTTTCCTCCGCCGGCCCGCCGGGGCCTGAGCCGGCCGGCCCGGCGGGATCGCGCCGGTCCGGGCCGGAGACCGTCTCGGCCGAATCGACCGGCTCGTAAGCGAGCTTGGGTCCGCAGCGGCGCGCCCCGTCCTCGACGCAGGCGGTCGAATGGGTCGAGGCCGCCGCCGAAGCGGCACTCTCGGCGGGCGCGGGCCTGACTTCGATCTCGCCGGGCCGGGCCGAGCTCAGGGTCGCGGCCATTCCCGCGTCGACCAGTTGCCGGGCGCCGCCGCCGGGAGTCGCGACCTCGACCCGGCCTTCCTCGACCGCGACCCGGGCGCCGCCATCGTCGGCCGTGACGGTGAACACCGTCCCCTTGACCAAAGCGACCAGATAGGGGGTGCGGACTCCGAAATGGGGAGTCGCCTTCTTCTCGATCCGGAACGTCGCCCGCCCGAAATCCTGGAGCATCTGGACGAGCCCTCGGGCCTGGGCGGCCTCGGGAAGGCGGAGCCGGGTCCGCGCCGACACGATCACATATTCCTGGCCGCGGACCAGCACGGCGCGGCCGTTGGCGCCGGTGGTGACGACGTCGCCGGCCTGGAGAGTGGCGCCTCGGACGGCGGCCGCGGTTCCGCCGCCATGCTGCACCTGCACCGCGCCCGCGGCCTCGGTCACCCTCCAGAGCGGGGTGGCGGCGAAGGCGGCCTGGCTCGAAATGAGCAGCAGGAGGAGGAAGAGCGTGCGCACGAACATTCGGTCACCTTCCGCAGCGGCCGCGACGGCCCGGGCGCTCGTGCCTAGTCGTGAAAGCTTGCAAGCTGCTGAGGGGGAGTGGCTAAGGAGGCGTTAACCGTGGGCGCTGGAAACGGGCTCCTCGCGGGCCCCGCGGAGGGTGCGCAGAAGGCCCAGGGCGAGCAGGATGGCGGCGAGGCCGAGCGAGGCCGCAAGCCAGAGGCGGGCCGCTTCGGCGCTCCAGCCGGGCCACAGCAGGGCGAGAGTCGCGGCGGCCCAGGCCATTGCGAGCAGCTGGAGCCAGGGCTGGTGCTCGCGGACCCGGAAGGGGTGGACGAACCGGATCGGGGCGAAGCTCAGAAGCGAGAGGAGCAGGATCGCGATCGCTCCGGCGATCGGGCCGGGCTGGGCCGCGAAGAGATAGAGTGCGACGACGTTCCACAAAGCCGGGAAGCCTCGGAAGTAATTGTCCTTCGTCTTCATGTCCCGGCGCACGAAGACGTAGACCGACGAGAGCAGGATGGCCGCCACCAGGGGCACGGCGAGGGCCTCGGGCACGAGCCCGGCTCGCCAGATGAACACGGCGGGCACGAACACATAGTTGAGATAGTCGACGATCAGGTCGAAAGCCTCGCCGTCGATTCGGGGCGCGAACTCCTTGACCCGCGCGAGGCGCGCCAGCGTTCCGTCGATTCCGTCGACCGCAAGCGCTGCGAGCAGCCACAGCAGGGCGAGGCGCCATTCGCCGGCCTCGATCGCGACCAAAGCGAGGAAGGCGATGACGACCCCGCTCGCCGTGAACAGGTGCACAAGCCAGGCGGCGGCGACTCGCAGCCTATCCCTCCGGCTCGAGAAGGCGGTGGAGGTGGACGACGACATATTTCATCTCGGCGTCGTCGACCGTTCGCTGGGCCTTGCCGCGCCAGGCGTCGAGAGCGCTGGCATAGTCGGGGAACAGGCCGACGAGATCGATCGTGGCGAGATCGAAGTCGAGCCCGCGCGGATCCTTGACCCGGCCGCCGAAGACGAGGTGGAGCTTGCTCATGAGCGCACCGGGGGAAGCGGCGCCCCGGGGCGGCGAGGCCCCGGGGCGGCGGCCTACGCCTTGCCCTTGCCGCTCGCGGCGGCGCCGGCCGAATCCTTGATCGCTCCGACGGCTCGGCCGGTGAACTCGTCGAGCTTGCCCCTCAGCCCGTCCTTGCTGAGGCCGATCTCGTCGAGCTGGCTTCGGCCGGCCTCGCGGGCCGCCCGGGCGGCTTCGCGGGCGCTGTCGTTGATCCGGCGCCCGACCGTTCCGAGCATCTCCTCCTCGCGGCGGGTGCGCGGCAGAAGGGCGGCGACGATGGCGCCGATGGCGAGCCCGCCGAACACCGCGGCCACCGGGTTCGATTCGATGCCCTCGCCGGCGCGGCGGCCGGCGCTTTCATAGACGCTTCCGGCTCGCTCGCGGGCGGCGGCATAGGCCGACGCGGTGCGGTCGCGGGCCGACTCGAAGGCCTGGCGGGCGGCGGCTCCGCGGCCGCCTTCCTCGCTTGTGCCGGAGCCGGCGCCCTTGTTGTTGGCCGAGGCCGCGGCGGGGCGCTCGTCGGTTGTGCTGCTCATACGCTTGCTCCTTCTTTACTGGCTTTACTGGCCCGCCGGGGGCGCGGGGTCTTGATTGGCTCATCTTCGCCGTCGCCGTCGCCGCCGTCGTCGTCGTCGTCGTCGAACAGGCGGCCGACCGCCGCCTTGATCGGCGCTCGGGCGAGAAACAATGTGAAGGCCGCGAGCGCCGCCGAGACCGCGACCGGGCGCGACTTCACCGCTCCGACCGCGTCCTCGGCGATCTCGCCGCCTTTGTCCTTCACGCCTTCCCAGGCGTGGCTTGCGAGCGTTCCGGGCTTCAGCCGCTGCTGAAGCTCGGCGGCCGTGGCGGCGAGCCGACGCCGCGAGGCCTCCGCTTCCCGCCGGGCGAGCCGGATGTCGTCGGCGCTCATGGCAGCCGCTCCCCGGCGCTGAGCGCGGCGCGCTCCTCGGCGTCGCCGCCGAGGGCGCCGAGCTTGGCCGCTCCGAAGCGGATCAGCAGAAAGGCGATGCCCAGGACGACGAGGGTCACGATCGCTCCGGCGATCGCCGGGCCGACATGGAGCGCCAGCTCGAGCGACAGCCCGATCAGCAATACGCTGAGAGCGGCGTTGGCGAGCAATGCGGCGGCGACGAGCGCGATCGCTCCGTTGCGAGCGCGGCCGAGGCGGCGGCGGGCGATGGCCTGGTAGAGCTTCGCCTCCGCCGCCGCATAGGCGCGCGCATCGTCGGACAGCCGCCCGAACAGCTCGCCGAGCGAGCTTTCCCCATCCTGCACTGCCGGCGTGCCCAAGCTCAGGCTCCCGGGCCGCCGCTATTGGTCCGGCGGCCGTCGCCCTGCTTCTCGTCCTCGAGGCCCGCCTTGACCAGCCGCACCAAGGTGAAGCCGACCACCGCGGCGATTCCGATCGCGACACCGGGGCTCTTGCGAACCGCCGAGCGGACATTGTCGTAAAGCTCGTCGACGTCCTTGCTGCGCAAATTCTCGGCCAGGCTCGAGACTCCGTCGGCGGCCTTGCGGGCATATTCGCCGTAATTGTTGCCGAGCCGCTCGTCGATCGAATCCGCCGTGTCGGCGACCACTCGGGAAAGCTCCTCGAGGACGTCGGTGGCGCGGCTCTTGCCGTCCTCGGCGAAGCCGCGGACCTTGCCTCCGGCCTGGTCGCGCAAATTGCTGACCTGGTCGCGAAGCTGGCCGGTGATGCCGTTGCCGGCCCGTTCGCCTTCCGCGCCGCTGCTGTCCGTCTCGATCATGTCGGTTCCTCCTCCCGCTGCGGTGCCGCCGGTGCCGTCGCCGCCGGATGCGCCTCCGGACGCTCCGATGAATCCCGAGCTCGCGCCGCCGCCCGATTCGGTGTCTCCGCCTGCGGCGCCACCGGTCTCCATGGCTCCGTTGATGATGTGATCGGTGCCCTCAGGCAGCTCGTCGTCACGGGGAGGCATAGGCTTTTCTCCAACTCAACAGGGTTGCTTCGAATTCTTCAACCGGTGGCCGTGCTTCCCGTTCCGCCGTCAGGCGACGAAAGTTGCGTCGCCCGCGCCGCGCCGATAAGCCGCGCCGGAAACCCGCCACCTGTCCATCAGACATATAGTTCAGAACGAGGCCGTAACAATGACCGCCATCCTCGACGTCCATGCCCGGCAGATCCTCGACAGCCGGGGCAATCCGACGGTGGAGGTCGACGTGCTGCTCGAGGACGGAAGCATGGGCCGGGCGGCGGTGCCTTCGGGCGCGTCCACCGGAGCGCACGAGGCGGTGGAGAAGAGGGACGGCGACAAGTCCAAATATCTCGGCAAGGGCGTGTGCGAAGCGGTCAATTCGGTTCGCGGCGAGATTTTCGAGGCGATCGCCGGAATGGACGCCGAGGACCAGGGCGAGATCGACGCCCTTCTGATCGACCTCGACGGCACCGACAACAAGGCCCGCCTCGGCGCCAATGCGATCCTGGGGGTCAGCCTCGCCGTCGCCAAGGCCGCCGCCGACGCCCGCGGCCTCCCGCTCTACCGCTATGTCGGGGGCGTGGCCGCGCAGCTGCTGCCGGTGCCGATGATGAACATCCTCAACGGCGGCGCCCATGCCGACAATCCGATCGACTTCCAGGAATTCATGGTGATGCCGGTCGGCGCCGCCTCGCTGGCCGAAGCGGTGCGCTGCGGCTCGGAGATATTCCACACCCTGAAGAAGAACCTCCACGATTTCGGCCTGTCGACGGCGGTCGGCGACGAAGGCGGTTTCGCCCCCAACCTCGCCTCGGCCCGGGATGCCCTCGACTTCATCATGAAGTCGGTCGAGCAGGCCGGCTACAGGCCCGGTGATGACGTCGTCCTCGCGCTCGACTGCGCCGCGACCGAATATTATCGCGACGGCGCCTATCACATGGAAGGTGAGGGGACGGTCCTCTCCCCGGCGCAGAATGCCGACTATCTCGCGGCGCTCGCCCGCGACTATCCGATCGCCTCGATCGAGGACGGAATGGCCGAGGACGATCTCGAGGGCTGGAAAGCGCTGACCGAGGCGATCGGAGCGCGGACCCAGCTGGTCGGCGACGACCTGTTCGTCACCAACCCCAGGCGCCTCGCCATGGGCATCGAGCAGGGCCTCGCCAACTCGATCCTGATCAAGGTCAACCAGATCGGAACGCTCACCGAGACCCTCGAGGCGGTCGATATGGCGCACCGCGCCGGTTACACTTCGGTGATGTCGCACCGGTCGGGCGAGACCGAGGACACGACCATCGCCGACCTCGCGGTCGCCTGCCGCTGCGGGCAGATCAAGACCGGAAGCCTCGCCCGTTCCGACCGGCTCGCCAAGTACAACCAGCTGATCCGGATCGAGGAGGAGCTGGGCTCGATGGCGCGCTATTCGGGGAGGAGCGTGTTCGCCCGAGCGAGGTGAGTTCGTCATGCCGGACTTGATCCGGCATCCATCTTCTTTTTCTTCGCGACGCCGAAGAAGGTGGACCCCGGATCAGGTCCGGGGTGACGGCTTCGGCGACGAGGGGGTTCTGGCGTAGCAGGACGACTCGGTCCGTCCGATAAATTTTCACCCATCGACGCAAAAGGCTTGATTCGACGCGATTTTGCTGATTCTGTTAACGACGTCATGCAGGCGGTGGGGCGGAACACTCTCGATACGATCAGGCGGGCGGCGCTTCCGGCCCTCGCGATCCTCATCATCGCCAATTTCCTGGGCTATGCGATCATGGGCGCGAACGGCATTTTGAGCTGGGGCGACTATCGCCGCCAGAAGGCCGAGCGGCTGGTCCAGCTTGCCGATCTCAACGTCGAGAAGGTCCGGCTCGCGCATCGCGCGGCGCTTCTCGACCCGCGCCGCGCCGATCCCGATCTCGCCGACGAGCTGATCCGCAAGGAGCTCGGCCTGGTCGGCCCCAACGAAGTCATCATCCCGCTCGATTGAGGGCGCGCGCGGACCGTCATTGCGAGGAGCGAAGCGACGCGGCAATCCAGTCGGCGGGCCTGCGCCCTGCTCCCGGATGGATTGCTTCGCTCGCTCGCAATGACGATCCTAGGCACAAGTTGCGCGGGCCCGCGTTTGCCGCCATAGAGCCGCCCTTCGAACAGCCAGCAGGATCCAAAGTGGCCAAGGCAGCAACGTCCAAGCGCGCCCCCAAGGCTGAGTCCTCCGCCCCGCCGCCCACGCCCAATCGCGAACGCCCGCCCCAGCCTGGGCGCCACGAGGCCGGCAAGGACGAGCTGCTCGAATATTATCGCCAGATGCTTCTCATCCGCCGCTTCGAGGAGCGGGCCGGCCAGCTTTACGGCCTCGGCCTGATCGGCGGCTTCTGCCACCTCTATATCGGCCAGGAAGCAGTCGCGGTCGGCCTCCAGTCGGCAATGGAGCCCGGCAAGGACAGCGTCATCACCGGCTATCGCGACCATGGCCACATGCTCGCCTACGGAATCGATCCCCGGGTGATCATGGCCGAGCTGACCGGGCGCGCCGCCGGAATTTCGAAGGGCAAGGGCGGCTCGATGCACATGTTCAGCGTCGAGCACAGATTCTATGGCGGCCATGGAATCGTCGGGGCCCAGGTCGCGCTCGGCACCGGTCTCGCCTTCAAGCACAAATATGCAGGCGACGGCGGAGTGTGCCTCGCTTATTTCGGCGACGGCGCGGCCAATCAGGGCCAGGTCTACGAAAGCTTCAACATGGCCGAGCTGTGGAAGCTCCCGATCATCTACGTGATCGAGAACAACCAATATGCCATGGGCACCAGCGTCAACCGCTCCTCGGCCGAGGACCAGCTCTACCGCCGCGGCGAGAGCTTCCGCATTCCCGGCCTCCAGATCGACGGGATGGACGTGCTCGCAGTCCGGGGCGCCGCGACCACCGCTCTCGAATGGGTCCGGGCCGGCAAGGGGCCGATCCTGCTCGAATTGAAGACCTATCGCTACCGCGGCCATTCGATGTCGGATCCGGCCAAGTACCGGTCGCGCGAGGAAGTGCAGGCGGTCCGCGAGAAATCGGACCCGATCGAGGCGGTGAAGCGCGAGCTCGCCGCCGCCGGGGTCGGAGAGGACGAGCTCAAGAAGATCGACGGCGACATCAAGCGGATCGTCACCGAGGCCGCCGATTTCGCCGAGCAGTCGCCCGAGCCGGACCCGGCCGAGCTTTACACCGACATCCTGGTCGAGGCCTACTGATGACGGCCTCGCCCGTCATTGCGAGCGCAGCGAAGCAATCCAGCGCTGAGCGCATCGCGGACGCCGGACTGGATTGCTTCGTCGCTGCGCTCCTCGCAATGACGGTCCACACGAACATGATGATCCGCTGATGCCGATAGAATTGAAAATGCCCGCCCTGAGCCCCACCATGGAGGAGGGCACTCTCGCCAAATGGCTGGTGAAGGAAGGCGACGAGGTCAAATCGGGCGACATCCTCGCCGAAATCGAGACCGACAAGGCGACCATGGAATTCGAGGCGGTCGACGAGGGCAGGATCGCCAGGATCCTGGTCGCCGAGGGGACCGACGAGGTGAAGGTCGGCACGGTCATCGCCCTGATCGCCGCCGACGGCGAGGACGTTTCGGCCCCCGCCGCCGCTCCCGCTCCCGCCGAGGAGAAGCCCGCGGTCGAGCTTCCGAGCGACCAGAAGACCGAGGCCTCGCCCCCCGAGACCGGCGAGACCCAGCAGCCGGCGGAAACCGGCGCTCACGCCCTCGTCGCCGCCGCGGACCGCAACCCGGAGCCGCCGGAGGTTCCGGAAGGCACGGAGACCGTCCGCCAGACCGTCCGCGAGGCGCTTCGCGACGCCATGGCCGAGGAGATGCGCTCGGACGACCGCGTTTTCGTGATGGGCGAGGAGGTCGCCGAATATCAGGGCGCCTACAAGGTCACCCAGGGCCTGCTCGAAGAGTTCGGGCCGCGCCGCGTGATCGATACGCCGATCACCGAATATGGCTTTGCCGGGCTCGGCACCGGTGCGGCGATGGGCGGGCTTCGGCCGATCGTCGAGTTCATGACCTTCAACTTCGCGATGCAGGCGATCGACCACATCATCAATTCGGCCGCCAAGACCAATTACATGTCGGGCGGCCAGATGCGCTGCCCGATCGTGTTCCGCGGCCCCAACGGCGCCGCCAGCCGCGTCGCCGCGCAGCACAGTCAGAATTACGGGCCCTGGTATGCCAGCGTGCCGGGGCTGATCGTGCTGTCGCCCTACACGGCGGCGGATGCGAAGGGGCTGCTCAAGGCGGCGATCCGGTCTGAGGATCCGGTCGTGTTCCTCGAGAACGAGCTGCTCTACGGCCAGAGCTTCGACGTGCCCAGGCTCGACGATTACGTCCTCCCGATCGGCAAGGCACGCGTGGCGCGCGAAGGCAAGGACGTAACCCTGGTCAGCTACTCGATCGGGGTCGGCGTGGCGCTCGATGCTGCGAGCCAGCTGGCCGAGCAGGGGATCGAAGCCGAGGTGATCGACCTGCGCACGCTGCGGCCGCTGGACACGGCGACGGTGCTGGCGAGCCTGAAGCGGACCAACCGGATGGTTGTGGTCGAGGAAGGTTGGCCGGTCTGCTCGATCGCCTCGGAGATCATCGCCGTGGCAATGGAGCAGGGCTTCGACGACCTCGACGCGCCAGTGCTGCGCGTGACCAACGAGGACGTGCCGCTGCCTTATGCCGCAAACCTCGAGAAGCTGGCGCTGATCAAGGTCGCCGACGTGGTCGAGGCGGCGAAGAAGGTCTGCTACCGCTGACACCCGCCCGGGTGGTGGGGCTCAATCCTGACATACAACTGGCGCTCGGCAGTGCGCCGGAGGCGGTGCGGCCGGCGATGCTCGCTTTGTGGGGGCTGGACGAGGCGCTGGGCAAGGTGCTCGCCACCGGCCGGGAGCCGATGATCAGCCGCATCCGGCTTGCGTGGTGGAGGGAGGCGCTGGAGCGGCTAGACCGGGAGCCGGCGCCCCAGGAGCCGGTGCTGCGGGCGGTGGCGGAGCATGTGCTGCCGCGCGGGCTCACGGGAGCGGCGCTGGGGGAGATGGAGGAAGGCTGGGGCGCGGTGCTGCACGACCGGCCGGTGGGCGGCGACGAACTCGACCTCTACGCGAGGCGGCGCGGAGGCTTGCTGTTCCGCTTCACCGCGCTTCTTCTCGGACAGGCGGAGACGGGAGTGGAGAGCGCGGGGGAAACCTGGTCGCTGGTGGACCTGGCCCGGCACAGCACCGAAACGCACGACATCGAGGCGGCGCTTGCCGCCGCGCGGGAACGGGCGATGCCGCGCCGATGGGCGAGAGCACTGCGCCCGCTCGGCATGCTGGCGGTGCTCGCGCAGCGGGACCTGGCGCGCAGGCCGGAGGCGTGGGAGGAGCCGGGAGCGCCGCCGCGCACCGCCAGGATGTTCAGGCACCGGCTGACCGGTTGGTAGGTCCGGTTCGGCGCCGTCTTGGACTTGGCTGGGAGATGAGCTAGCCTAAGCGTGAAACAGGGGAAGGAGCCGCGCAGATGCTTCGTTTCGCCGCAGGGGCCGGGGCGGCCCTGTTGCTGGTCCTGGGGGGTTTCTTCATCTGGCAGAGCGCGGCGCAGCGCGAGGCGGGCGTGCCCGATGCGCCCGCCGCGGCCGCCCAGCCGCAGGAGGAGGCCGAGGAGGAGTATGAGGAGGGGCCGGGGCCGCGGCGCCCGCCCTCCGCCGACGCGCGCACCAAGGAGCAGCGCCGCTTCGATCGCAACGACCGGGACAAGAACGGCCAGATCGTGCTGGAGGAAATGTACCAGCCCCGCCGTCGCGCCTTCGCCAGGCTCGACAAGAATGGCGACAGCCGGCTGTCGTTCGAGGAATGGGCGGTGCGGACATCGACGCGCTTCGGCGAGGCCGATCGCAACCGCGACGGGGCGCTGTCTCGAGAGGAGTTCGCGACCACCGCCCCGCGGCGGCGGGCGCCAAGTCGCAACAAGGAGTGCAGTTGCTGACAAAGGCGCCGCTCTCGCCGCTCTCCCGAGCCAAGTCGAGGGGCGCTGACGCCAAGCCCTCGCGGCCCCAGCTAAGCGCGGGACGAGCGGGAGATCGCGACCGTTGCAGTTTCGGAAGCTGACGCGGCGAGCCACCCCTCCAGATCCGCCTTCGCCCGATCCGTGTAGCGCTTCTTGCGCTCCGCCTTCTTCACCTTGCCGGCAACCGGCGGGAACAGGCCGAAATTGACGTTCATCGGCTGGTAGCTCAGCGCGTCGGCGCCGCCCGTGATGTGGCCGAGCAAAGCGCCCAGCGCGGTTGTGAGCGGGGGCGGCTGGAGCGGCGCTCCGCTGCGCTCGGCGGCCCAGAAGCGGCCGGCGAGCAGGCCGATGGCGGCACTTTCGACATAGCCTTCGCAGCCGGTGATCTGGCCGGCGAAGCGGATGTGCGCGGCCGAGCGCAGCCGCAGCGTCGGGTCGAGCAGCTGGGGGGAGTTGAGGAAGGTGTTGCGATGGAGGCCCCCCAGCCGCGCGAATTCGGCATTCTCCAGCCCCGGAATCGTGCGGAACAGACGGACCTGCTCGGCATGCTTCAGCTTGGTCTGGAAGCCGACCATGTTCCACAAGGTGCCGAGCGCATTGTCCTGCCGGAGTTGGACCACCGCATAAGGCCAGCGGCCGGTGCGGGGGTCGTCGAGTCCGACGGGCTTCATCGGGCCGTAGCGCAAAGTGTCCTCGCCCCGCTCGGCCATCACCTCGATCGGCAT
>DASVUZ010000022.1:0-8307 GCA_036386795.1 Allosphingosinicella sp. | reverse complement strand
GTCAGCGCGAAGCTGGTGACGATCTCGCCGGTCGCGATACGCGGCAGCCACTGGCGCTTCTGCTCGTCGCTGCCGGACATGACGAGGCCCTGTGAGCCGATCCCGACATTGGTCCCGAACACCGAGCGGAAGGCGGGCGTCGTCCGCCCCAGCTCCAGCGCGACCCTGACCTCCTCGCCCATGGTCAGCCCCAGGCCGCCATAGTCCTCCGGGATGGACAGCCCGAACAGCCCCATCTCCCGCATCTCGGCGACGATCTCCGCCGGCACCTCGTCCTCGCGGTCGACCCGCTCCTCGAGTGGGCGGAGGCGCTCGCGCACGAAGCGGCGGACGGTGGAAAGCAGCAGGTCGAAGGATTCGGGGTCGAGGGGCATGTCGTTCTCCGGTGATCGTCATGCCGGACTTGATCCGGCATCCACCTTGCTTCTCACCCGCTGAACAAGAAGGTGGACCCCGGATCAAGTCCGGGGTGACGTTTCCCCAGTACCCGGTTAGTAGCCCTTCATCCGAGCCAGCCTGTCGGCATGATAGTTCGGATCGCCGAACAGCTCGTTCAGCACCCGGTCGCGCTTCATGTAGAGGCCGATGTCATATTCGTCGGTCATTCCGATGCCGCCATGCATCTGGACGCCCTCCTGCACCGCCAGGGTCGACGCCCGGCCGGCCTTGGCCTTGGCGACCGCGACCATCGCCTCCGCCTCCGGGCTGCCCTCATCGAGCAATTGCTGGGCCTTGAGCGCGGCCGAGCGCGCGATCTCCAGCTCGGAATAGAGGTGCGCGGCGCGGTGCTGCAGCACCTGGAACTCGCCGATCAGCCTGCCGAACTGCTTGCGCTGCTTGAGATAGTCGACCGTCATCCCCATCGCCGCCGAGCCCAGCCCGACCATCTCCGAGGCCGCGCCGACCCGGCCGGCGTTGAGCACCCGGCCAAGCGCGGCCTCGCCCTGCCCGACCTCGCCGACCACGGCATCGGAGTCGACCTCGACGCCCTGGAAATCGAGCCGGGCGCCGATGCTCGAATCGGCCAGCCTCACGCCCTCCACGTCGAGCCCCTTGGCCTCCTTCTCGACCGCGAACAGAGTCAGTCCCTCGTCGCTGCGAGCGGCGACGACGATCAGGTCCGCCGACGCGCCCTGGACGACGAACTGCTTGCGCCCGGTCAGCCGGAAGCCGTTGCCGGCCCGGTCGGCGCGCATCGCGATCGCCTCGGGCCGGTGCTTGGCCCCCTCGTCGACGGCGAGGGCGGCGACGGTGTCGCCGCTGAGGATTCCGGGGAACCAGCGCTTCGCGTGCGGAGTGCCCCGCAGCGCCTCCACGACCGCGACGGCGGTGATCAGAAAGGGCGACGGGGTCAGGTTGCGGCCGATCTCCTCGAGGACGATCCCGGCCTCGACATGACCGAGCCCCAGCCCGCCGTCCGCCTCGTCCATCCTCAGGCCGGTGAACCCGAGCTCGGCCATCTGCTTCCAAAGAGCATGGCCGAAGCCGTCGCTGCAGCCGCTGTCGCGATATTTTCGAAGCTGGTTGGCGATCGACCCTTCGTCCGCCATCAGCTCCCGCGCCGTGTCGCGGAGCATGACCTGGTCTTCGGTGAGGTAGAGCGGCATTCGCGTTACTCCGTCACCCCGGCCGAAGCCGGGGCCTCGTCGGGTGAAAGGCTCGGTTGCGGGTTCTCGCTGGGCTCCCGGCTTTCGCCGGGATGACGGTCGCTGCTCATGCCCCCGGCAGATCCAATATCCGTTTCGCGATGATCCCGAGCTGGACCTCGCTGGTCCCGCCCTCGATCGAATTGGCCTTGGTCCTGAGCCATTCGCGCGCGGCCTTGCCCTTGCGCGAGCGATCGCTCTCCCATTCCAGCGCGTCGGAGCCGCCCGCGGCCATGACCAGCTCGTGGCGCGCCTTGTTGAGCTCGGTACCCGCATATTTCATCATCGAGGGCTGTGCCGGATGGGCGATGCCCGCCTTCAGCTCGTCGATGAATCGCTCCGACATGGCCCGGTAGGCCATGGCGTCGACGTCGAACCGCGCCATTTGCGCGCGCAGCACGGGGTCGTCGGCGAGCGTGTCGGCAAAGGCCTCGCCGAAGCTCCCGGTCTGTCCGCCCAGGCCCATCCCGCTGATCATCTCGCGCTCGTGGCCGAGCAGGTATTTGGCGACGTCCCAGCCCTTGTTGACCTCCCCGACCACCTGGTCCTTGGGCACCTTCACGTCGTCGAAGAAGGTTTCGCAGAAGGGCGAATAGCCGGAGATGAGAAGGATCGGCTTCGTGGAAACTCCGGGCGTCGCCATGTCGAACAGGATGAAGCTGATCCCCTTGTGCTTGGGCGCCTGGAAGTCGGTTCGCACCAGGCAGAAGATCCAGTCCGCCTTGTCGGCATAGCTGGTCCACACCTTCTGGCCGTTGACCAGCCAGTGATCCCCCTTGTCCTCGCACTTCGTCTGGAGCGAGGCGAGGTCGGAGCCCGCGTTCGGCTCGGAATAGCCCTGGCACCACCGGATCTCGCCGCGCGCGATTTCGGGGAGGAAGCGCTTCTTCTGCTCTTCGCTGCCATATTTGAGCAGCGCCGGCCCGAGCATCGAAATTCCGAAGCTCATCAGCGGGTTGCGCGCGTTGATCCGCGCCATCTCCTGCCTCAGCACCTTGGTCTCGGCCGGCGACAGGCCGCCGCCGCCATAATCCTTCGGCCAGTCCGGCACCGTCCAGCCGCGCTCCGCCATCCGCTCCATCCAGAGCTTCTGAGCCTCGTTCTTGAACTTGGCGTCGCGGCCGCCCCAGCAGGCGTCGGCCTCGTCGCGCATCGGCTCGCGCATCTCCGGCGGGCAATTCGACTCCAGCCAGGCCCGGACCTCTTCCCGAAACGACGCCAGCTCGGCTATCTCGCTCATCGGCCTCTCCTCATCGGCAAGGAGAGGCGATGACGCGCCCGGAAGGCGCCGTCAACAGGAGCCATGGGATGCGCGCTTCCTCTTCCTTTCTCGCCTCGGCGCTGCTGCTCTCCGGCTGCTCGGCGGCCGCGGCGGACCGGCCGGCCGTCCAGCATTATCCGGCGGACGAGGCGATGCAGGCCGCGGCCCGCGCCGGCGGCTTCCGGATTCCCTTCTCGATGGGCGTTCGGGTGGGCGACACGCTTTACCTTTCGGGAGTCATCGGCACCCGCGCCGACGGCACCCTTCCGGCCGGGATCGAGGCCCAGTCGCGCCAGGTGATGGACAATGTCGGCGGCGCGCTCGCCCGCGCCGGGCGCAGCTTCGACGACGTCTTCAAATGCACGGTGATGATCGAGGACATGAAGGACTGGCAGGCCTTCAACCGGGTCTACGTCACCTATTTCAAGGACCGCCGCCTCCCCGCCCGAAGCGCCTTCGGAACCGACGGCCTGGCGCTGGGCGCCCTCGTCGAGCTCGAATGCCTCGCCCACGCTCCCGAGCGCTGACACCTCGATTCGGTGACGGACACCGAATTTCCAGCCGGTCGGGATCGTCGGCTTCCTTGGCGGCTTGAGCCACGCAGGTCCCAAACTTCGCCGTGACGACAAGACTTCTCAGTGCCAGTCCGCGTCCGCCTCCGGTTTCATTTCTCTGGCCGCCCTGACGATGTCGGTGAGGTCCACCGCCGTGCCGAACGGGTCCTCATCGAGCGCCGTCACCCGGTTCAGCCGGCGCTGCCATGAATGCAAGGCTTCGACATAGGGCACGTAGGGCGTCCGCATGAGCGCCCCGCTCGCCAGGCGCTCGAGGTCGGCGATACCGTTATGGACCCATTCGCCGGTGCCCCAGTCGGGCATGTCGACCGCCGGAAACAGGCAGATTCCGTGCAGGTCGACTCCCCGCTCGACCGCCGCCAGGCTTTCGCCGACGACGTCGTTCAGCCAGTCCGGCCGGCCGCCCTTCAGCCCCGAAGTCTCGGCGACGATGCAGGGGCGTCGATAGCGCTTCCACCCCTCCTCGATCAGGTCGCACAGCGGACGGATGCGCGGGTCGCCCGGCTCCAGCGGCGAATGCGGCCCCGGGTCGCGATATTCCATCTGCCCGAAGCTGTAATTGTTGAAGCCGATGATATCGAGGATCTCGAGCGATCCGCCGAGCTCCGGCCAGCGCAGCCCGCCGATCGCGTCCCAGGCGATGTAGGCGTCGTCATAGGATTCGCGCCGCGCCGCTTCGGCGAGGTCGGGCCGGCCGTTGGGCGGCACCACCCAGATCAGCGGATCGATATGGACCATTCGAGCGTCGGGAAAGTCCCGGCGGATCGCCTTCACGGCCTCGATATCCGCCTTGGCCATGGCCAGCGTCAGCCGCCGCCTCGTCCCGGGATCCTTTCCGAACGGCGCCGCCCAGGCCCATTCGCCGGCCATGTAGCCGAAGAAGGTCGGCTCGTTGACCGGCGTAAAGACCAGCGGCCCGTGATGGGCCCGCTCCGCGACATAATGGGCCGCGGCCCGGGCGAAGGCGGCGAAGCGGGGCGCGAAGCCCTCGTCGAACGGGTCGCAATCGTCCGGATAGCCGTAATGGCAAAGGTCCCAGATCGGCAGGATGGAGTGGCGCCGCTGGGCGTCGAGGAACGGGTCGATATAGGAGAAATCGTAAGCGCCGCCGCCCTTGTCGACGAGCGGCCAGGGAATGCCCTCGCGGGCGACGGCGATTCCGAGCTCGCGAAGCATCCGGTAATCCTCGTCGGCATGGCTTCGGTGCTGAGTCTCCTCGCACAGGTCGCGGCGGCCGCCCTCGTGCCACACGAAGGTCGAGCATTCGAAGCCTGACAGGAAGAAGGTCGGGAAGATGCCCTTGCGGTTCATGCCGTCCTGTACGCTCGGCGGGACGGATGGGGTCCATGGCGGCCCGCCGCCCTGGCCGGCGGCCTAGGAAAAGGCGCCGGCCATCCGATGCTTGACGTGGGGATCGGGGATGATCCTGTAGCGCGCCTCGATCAGGCTGTAGGCTCCGAACAGGCACAGTCCGGCCGCCACCGCGGCCCGCAGCGCCCCGGGCAGGCTGAGAAGGGCGTCGCCGAGCGCCCCGGCGGCCTCGGCTTCATGCTCGAGCCCGGCGTTGAGAGCCAGCAGGGCGGCGGCGAGGAAGATGACTCCGCGCGCCGCATGGCCGCCGATTCCGGCCGCGATCACCCACCAGCGGTCCTTCGCCTCGGGCGCGAGATGCTTGCAGAAGCCGCGCTTCAGGGCGATCGCGAACTGGGCGACCCCGGCCACGGCCAGGATCGCCGCGGCGGCGAAGAGCAGGGCCTCGCCGCCCGGCAGGCTCATCGCCGTCGCCGCGCCGCTTTCCGCGCTGTCGCTCGAATCCCCGCCCGAACCGCTGCCCAGCGCCAGCTTCACGGACGTGAAGGCGAGACCGAGATGGATGAGCCCGCTCAGCGCCCCGGCGAGCCGGCCCGCGATGCCCTTGAGCTCGCGCCCCTTGCCCTGCGTATCGAAGATCGCGTCGGTCACCCGCCAGATCCCGTAAGCGGCAAAGCCGAACGCCAGCGCTCCGAGCATCATCCCGCCCGTCTTCCCGCTGATCCAGTCCAGCGCTCCTCCCGCATCCTCGGCCCGGCCCAGCTTGAGGGCGAGATAGCCGACGATGAGGTAGAGCAGCCCGCGCGCGGCGAAGCCGATCCGCGTCAGAAGCAAAAAGTTGGGGGATATGCTCGGCACGGTTCCGTAACGTGCGCCGGCACTCGCTGTTCCGCCCGCGACTACCAGGTGTCCGGGGCGCCGGGCGGGCCGATGTCGATCGACTGGTCGCCGCTGACGTCCGCGACCCCGGGCAGCTTGCGAAGCGCACTGGCGCAGGCGTCGTCGCCTCGGCCGGTCACCACCCCGATCGAATCGAGCATCTGGTCGACCTCGAAACCGGCATCCTCGATCGCGCGGCGGACCTCGCCGGGTGGACGCTCCTGCGAGAGCGTCACCACCCACTGCTTCTGCTCGGCCATGATCGTCTCCACTGCGGGGGCCGCCCCGCGCCGTCGCGGCTCAGCTCGGCGCCTGCACCAGGCCCTTGCCGACCTTCGTCGCCGGCCAGGGCAGGGGCTTCACCGTCGCCATCAGCTTGTTCCAAAGCGCCTGGCCGCGCAAGCTCGCACTGGTCTGCGCCCACAGGGCCGCGCAGCCCGCGACGTGGGGAGTGGCCATGCTGGTGCCGCTGATGATCTTGTAGCGAAGCGGCATCGGCCAGCTCGAGAAGACGTCGCGGCCCGGCGCGGTCAGCTGCAGCTTGCCGCAATTGGAGAAGCTCGACGGCGCCAGGTTCCGGTCGACCGACGCGACCGACATGATCGTCGGAGAGTTGGCCGGAGCGCCGGTCGGCCGGCAATAATCGTTGCCCGCCGCGGCGGCGATCAGGAGGCCGCGATTGAGCGCCGCCTGTCCGGCCGCGGTATAGGCCGCCTGGATCGGGATCGGCGCTCCGAGCGAGCAGGAGATGACCGTGCAATTGTTGGCGATCGCCCAGTTCATTCCGGCGAGCACCGTCCCCGTCGTTCCGCCGCCCGAGTTGGTCAGGACCTTGCCGACGAAGATCGGAGCGACCTTGTGGCCGACCCCGTAGCGCGGAGTCGTGCCCGGCGGCGCCAGCGGCCCGCAGGCGGTTCCGATGCAATGGGTGCCGTGGCCGTGCAGGTCCTGGACCGGCTGGCCGACGAAGCTGGCGGTGACGAACTGGCGGCCCGCGAAGTCGGGATGGGTGAGGTCCATTCCGGTATCGAGCACCGCCACGCGGATCCCGGCGCCGCTTCGCGAGCTCTGCGGGACCTTGCAAGCGGCCAGGCCCCAGGTCGCCCCAAGCGCTTCGGCGCCGGCTTCGTCGCCCGCCTCCTCCTCCTCGGGCGGCGGGCCGAAGCCGGCATCGGCGGCGATCGCCTCGGCGGCCCTGCGGAAGCCGCGCATATATTCGGCCGTGATCGAGTCGGCGAACATGAAATATTCGGGCTCGACGATCTCGACCGGGTTGCGCGTGTCCTCGGCCAGCCCGAGCGAGCGGATTCCGAAATCCGGGGCGCTGACGATCGCGACTCCGAGCTCGGGCAGGATCAGCGCGTCGGCGTCGCCGACGTCCATCGCCACCGCCTGGTCGCGAAAATCGCGAGCGTCGGCGGTCCGGAGGTCGAGGGATTCGAACAGGCTTCGGCTCTCGGAATCCGCTTCCTGGCTGTAGGTGACGATGTAGCGCCCCGTCTCGAGGCTGTCGCCGCCGCGCTCCATCGCGGCCAGGAGCATGTCGTCGACGCTGCTGGAGCTCGGGTTGCCTGGGCTTGCGGTCGGTGTCTTGGCCATGATCTGTCCCTCTCTCCCTCCGCGGGGGGCCTGCGCCGGGAGCGGCCGGGCCCGCAATTGCGCGGAAATCGCGGGCGCTTTTCCAGGCCCGCGCATGATGTCGGCGCTCCGAATGGACGGAACGTCGGCTTGGCGACACTTTTACGAGGCCGTCCAGTCTAGCCTCGGCAAGTGGCGAGTCAATGCAGGTCAAGGTCCATTTCAGAGGCTTATTGGCGCTGTTCCGGACGGCTATTCATGCAGGCATGAAAGAGTCGGTTTCGAACTTGCCTCCTTCGGTCCGCCTGCTCCGGCGCGCAACCGCTCGATTTGCCGGCGCCCGCCGTTCCGCACCGCCACCCTCGCAGCGGGCTCCCACTGGCGCGCGAACGCCGTTTCTGGCAGCGAGGGTCGATCGACCCAGCTCAAGGATCCGGCCGGATGGACTTCGACCTTACGGAACGGCAGGCATTTTACCGCGACCGGGTGCGCGACTTCGTCGAGACTCGCATTCGCCCGAGGAACAAGGATTATAAATCCCAGCTCGAGGCGGGCGACCGCTGGCAGCCGATCGAGGTCATCGAGGAGCTCAAGCCCGAGGCCAAAGCGGCGGGCCTGTGGAACCTGTTCATGCCGCCGGGCCAGGCGCTGCGCCATGTCGACGAGAGCTTCGAGTTCGAGGGCACCCAGCTCACCAACCTCGAATATGCGCTGTGCGCCGAGGAAATGGGCCGCGTCTCCTGGGCGTCGGAAGTTTTCAACTGCTCGGCGCCGGACACCGGCAATATGGAGGTGTTCCTCCGCTACGGCACCCGCGAGCAGAAGGAGCAATGGCTCCGCCCGCTGATGAACGGCGAGATCCGCTCGGCCTTTCTGATGACCGAACCCGGCGTCGCCTCGTCCGACGCGACCAACATCCAGTGCGACATTGCCCGCGACGGCAACGATTATGTCCTGAACGGCCGCAAATGGTGGTCGAGCGGCGCCGGCGATCCGCGCTGCAAGGTCGCGATCCTGATGGGAAAGACCGACAAGGAGGCACAGAAGCACCGCCAGC
>DASVUZ010000021.1:0-124293 GCA_036386795.1 Allosphingosinicella sp. | reverse complement strand
TGCTGAGAAAGGCCGCCGAACGAACCGTGGAAGCCACCTGGCGACGAATCGGAACGCTCCTCGACCGCTTCAGCCCAGCTGAGTGCGCCAACTACATCGCCAACGCCGGCTACGCCTCAATCTAAATGCAGAAGGCTCTAGGGGTGGGTCCGCCGAAGGCGGCCGAAACTCCGCCTCCGTAAAAGTCTCGCTGCGCTCGCCTACCTACCCCTGGCCCTCCCTTGCCGGGAGGGGAGGATCAGGACCGGGGCAGCCCCACGTCCCTGAAGTTCAGCCGCTTTGCGATTCGATAGTCGGCGACGGCGACGATGAAATAGCCGACCGCCCAGCGCAGTCGGTTCAGCCAGGTGCGGTTGCGGCGATGGCTTTCGATCGTCACCGGGTCCGACTCCGCCACCTCGCGGTCGACGAACCGGCGCATCGCCGCCGCGAAGCTGGGATCGTCGATCCGAAGCATCATCTCGAGGTTGAGGAACAGGCTTCGCATGTCGAAATTGGCCGAGCCGATATGGACGACGTCGCCGACGACGAACAGCTTGGTGTGGAGCTTGGTGGGCCGGTATTCGAAGATCTCGACGCCGCGCCGGAGCAGCCACCAATAGGTGTTGCGAGCGGCGGCGATGGTCGCGTTGTTGTCCGATTTGGCGGCGGTGACGATCCGGACCCGCCCGCCCCGACGCGCGATCCCGGAGAGCCGGCGAAGCATTCCGAGGCTCGGCGCGAAATAGGCGGCGATGAGATCGAGGCGGCGGGCGCTCTTCATGTCCCGGCGCACGGCTCGCGCCCACGGGCTGAGGCGGCGCGAAGGCCCGCCGAACAGCCAGTGAAGCTTGCCCTGGGTGACGCTGCTCTGCTGGAGCAGCCGCCGGATGTCGCGGACCCCGGCGTCGTGCTTCTGGGTCCAGTGGAACAGGCTGTCGAAATAGCGGGCGAGGTAGGCGACCGAGGAGCCCTCCACGCGAAGCCCGATGTCCCGCCAGGCGCCCGATTCGATGGTCCCGAAATAGTCGTCGGAGATGTTGAAGCCGCCGATGATCACCCGGCGGCCGTCGGCCAAGGCCAGCTTCTGGTGGTTTCGAAGCAGGTAGCGCCGGCCGAATTTCGGGCTGAACTGGCAGAAGGCGACTCCCGCTTCCTGAAGCGGCCTGAAGAAGTCGCGATTGGCGGTCGAGCCGAAGCCGTCGACCAGCAGCGACACCGTCACGCCGCGGCCCGCGGCGGCGATCAGCGCGTCGCGGACCTTCGTGCCCGAGGCGTCGTCCATGAACATGTAATAGAGGAAGCGCAGGCTTTCCCCGGCGGTCTCGATGAGCTCGAGCAGGGCTTCGAGCCGCTCCGGACCGTCGGCGAGGAGCGTCAGCCGATTGCCCGCCACTTCGAGCGAAAGGCCGGACTGGTACGCTTTCACTTCCGCCATGGACGGGTGCATGTGCCGCCCGGCGCGGGAGGGCAAGCCCTGCCGTCGTCGCCACCCGTCACCCTGAACTTGTTTCAGGTTCCAGTCTTCCGCCCGCACCGCTGCTCGTCGCTGGACGCTGAAACGAGTTCAGCATGGCGGATTGGGCTCGCACGCCGGAGCGCACCGCCCAAATCATTGACTTTCCGGCCCCCCGTCCGTATCTCCCCCGCTTTCCCCCATCCTGGTGTTGAGCGGAGCTGCTTTCATGGCGCGCGTTACCGTCGAAGATTGTGTCGACAAGATTCCCAACCGGTTCGATCTGGTGCTGCTCGCGGCTCAGCGGGCCCGGCAGGTTTCGGGCGGCGCCGAGCTGACCATCGACCGCGACCGCGACAAGAATCCGGTCGTCGCGCTTCGCGAGATCGCCGAGGAGACGGTGAAGCCCAAGCAGCTCGAGGAGGCCCTGATCTCCGGGCTTCAGCGGGTCCAGGTCGAGGACGACGAGGCGCCGGACGAGGTCGGCTCGCTCTCCGCCTCGGCGGAGGCGCTTCGGCTGACCGCCGCCGCTCCGCCACGCAACAACAATGCCGGCGGCGACTACGAATAAGCCCGCCGAGACGGGCTTCGCCTTCTTCGACAGCGCCATCGGCCGCTGCGCCATCGTCTGGCGCGGCGGCCTTGTCGTTGGAACCGCGCTTCCCGAAACGTCCGACGAGCGCGCCCGGGCCAGCCTGGAGCGGCGCTTTCCCGGCGCGGTCCAGGCGGAGCCTCCGCCCTTCGCGGCCCAAGCGATCGCGAAAATCGCCGGGCTTCTGGCGGGAGACCGGACCGGCCTCAACGATATCGAACTGGACTTGGCCGGCGCTCCCGAATTCGACCGCTCCGTCTGGGAGGTGACGAGGCTTATCCCTTGCGGCGAGGTGCGCAGCTATGGCGAGATCGCCCGAGCGATCGGCTCTGCCCAAGCGGCCCAGGCGGTCGGCCTGGCGCTCGGGCGCAATCCGGTTCCCATCGTCGTGCCCTGCCACCGGGTGCTCGCCGCGGACGGCCGAAGCGGCGGCTTCTCGGCGCCGGGCGGGGTGACGACCAAGTTCCGGATCCTCGCCATCGAGGGGGCGCGGCGCCCCGGCGAGCCGCAATTGTTCGAGACCCTGCCTCTGGCGGTTAGGCCCGGGCGGACGACCTAGGCCAGATTTCCGGGAGGCGAACATGGACTGGATGGGATTGAAAGGCCTGGCCGAGGCGCTCGCGGTTCAGAAGGACGCGCTTCACATCTATGCCGGCTTCCTGATCCAGGTCGCAGCCGCCCTCCTCTTTCGCAAGTCGCTTGCCCACTGGCTGCCCTGGCTGGCGGTGCTGGCGGTCGAGCTTGCCAACGAGGCGATGGACTTCCGGTTCGGCGAGGAAGCCCATTATCAGGAATGGCAGTGGATCGGGGCCCGCCACGACCTGATCAACACCATGATCCTGCCGACCCTGCTCCTGCTGCTGTGCCGATTCGCGCCGCGATTGTTCAGGCCGGGCGCGCAAGGGGCCGGGGATGGGGAGACGAGGACCGGCGAAGCGGATTCCTGAGGCCGGGTCTCTCAGGCGGCGGCGCTGGAATCTCGGTCGAGCTCGGCGCGGTCGACCCACTCCATCTCGCCCAGGCTGAGCGGGCGGCCGTCCGCCGCCTGGACGATCATCGGCGCGATCGGCTGGCGCGTGTACCGGTCGACGAGCACGGGATTGCTGGGATGGCCGGAAATCCAGCGCTCGCCCCACTGGCGCAGCGAGAGCAGGACGGGAAGCAGGTCGCGTCCCTTGTCGGTGAGCCTGTAGGTGACCTTGCGGCGGTCGGCCGGATCGGGATCGCGGCGCAATATGCCGTGCTCGACGAGCCGGCCGAGCCGATTCGACAGGATGTTGCGGGCGATTCCGAGGTTGGTCTGGAATTCCTCGAAATGCCTGAGGCCGTTGAACGCTCCGCGAAGGATCAGGAACGACCAGCGCTCGCCGACCACCTCCAGCGCGGCGGTGATCCCGCACTCGGCGAAAATCTCACGAAGGTGCTCGGCGCGGCTCATCGGGCGACCTTAGCGTTTTTCATCGCTGTAACATAAGACACAATTTTCCAGTTGCAAACTAAAACTGACATGCCTAGTAGGTTGCAGATCGCAACTGAAAGGAGTCCGCCATGATCCGGATGCTCACTTCCACCCTGCTGGCGTTCCTGCTGACCTTCTCGGTTTTGGGCGGCACCGCTTTCGCCGCACCGGGCGGCCAGTATCGCGCCGAGCCCGCGGCACCGCCGGCCGCCTCCCGGCTGGTCGTCAGGGACATCATTTGGAAATGCGGAGCCGGCGGCTGCGTCGCTCCGCGCAGCAACAGCCGCCCCGCGATCGACTGCTCGGCCCTCGCCCACGAGGTCGGAACGCTCCGAAGCTTCACCGTCGAAGGGCGCACGCTGGACCCGGCCGCGCTCGAAAAGTGCAACGCGAAGGCTCGCTAGGCCCGATTACCGTTGCAACGCAGCACCGCCCCACCCCATGTTGGGGCGGTGCTTCGGCAATATGAACTTCTCGAGAAGGTCAGGGCCTACGACCCGGACGCCGACGAGGCGATGATCAACCGCGCCTACGTCTTCTCGATGAAGGCGCATGGCAGCCAGAAAAGGGCTTCGGGCGACCCCTATTACAGCCATCCGATCGAGGTCGCCGGAATCCTGACCGACCTCCACCTCGACGACGAGACGATCGTCACCGCGATCCTCCACGACACGATCGAGGATACGGTGGCGACTCCCGAGGAGATCGAGAAATTGTTCGGGCCCAACGTCGCCAGGCTGGTCGACGGGGTCACCAAGCTCTCCAAGATCGAAGCGCAGAGCGAGAGCCAGCGGGCCGCCGAGAACCTGCGCAAGTTCCTCCTCGCAATGTCGGGCGACATCCGGGTCCTGCTCGTCAAGCTCGCCGACCGGCTCCACAACATGCGCACCCTCCACTTCATCGCCAATGAGGAGAAGAGGAAGCGGATCGCCCGCGAGACGATGGATATCTACGCCCCGCTCGCCGAGCGGATCGGGATGTACGAGTTCATGCAGGAGATGCAGACTCTCGCCTTCCGCGAGCTCGAGCCCGACGCCTACACGTCGATCTCACGCCGGCTCGAGCAGCTTCACAAGGGCGAGGGCGACCTCATCGCCCGAATCGGCCGCGGCATCAAAGCCCATCTCGAGGCCAACGGAATCGAGGCCGAGGTTCAGGGCCGCGAAAAGCATCCCTTCTCGATCTGGCGCAAGATGGCCGAGCGCCACGTCAGCTTCGAGCAGCTCTCCGACGTCATGGCCTTTCGCGCCGTCGTCGGATCGGTCGAGGATTGCTACCGCACGCTCGGCCTCATCCACCAGCGCTGGCCGGTGGTGCCCGGCCGCTTCAAGGACTTCATCTCGACCCCGAAGCGCAACGGCTACCGTTCGCTCCACACCACGGTCATCCACGACGAGCAGATGCGGATCGAGATCCAGATCCGCACCCGCGACATGCACGCCACCGCGGAGCAGGGCGTCGCCGCCCACTGGGCCTACAAGGAGGGCGACGAGGAGGATGCGGCCGACGCCCACCCCTGGATCGACGACCTGCTCGAGATCCTCGAACATGCCGCAACCGCGGAGGAGCTGCTCGAACATACAAGAATGGCGATGTATCAGGACCGGATCTTCGCCTTCACCCCCAAGGGCGAGCTGATCCAGCTTCCCAAGGGCGCGACTCCGGTCGATTTCGCTTATGCCGTCCACACCGATCTCGGCGACCAGACGGTCGGCGCCAAGATCAACGGCCGGGTGATGCCGCTCAGGACCCCGCTCGAAAATGGCGACCAGGTCGAGATCTTGGTCTCGAAGGCCCAGCACCCTCAGCCCGGCTGGCTCAGCTTCGTCGTCACCGGCAAGGCGCGGGCCAAGATCCGCCGCTTCGTCAAGTCGAAGGAGCGCGAGGAAACCGTCCAGCTCGGCCGCAAGATCTTCGACGAGATCGTCCAGCGCCTGCCCCAGCCGCTCGGCTGGGAAGCGATCACCGAGGCGCTCAAGCGCCTCCACTTCCATGACGACGCCGCCCTGATGGAGGCGATCGCCCTGAAGCGGGTCAGCGACGTGGCGGTGATGGAGGCGCTGATCCCGGGCTCGACGGGCAAGGAAGGGGTCAAGCCGCCGCCGCAGCGAACCGCCATCTCGATCAAGGGCCTGACTCCCGGAGTGGCCTTCCAGCTCGCCGAATGCTGCCACCCGATTCCCGGCGACCGGATCGTCGGGCTCAGGCGCGAGGGCACCGAGATCGAGGTTCACGTGATCGGCTGCGACAGCCTCGCCGACGGGGTAGACGCGGACTGGCTGGACCTCGCCTGGGGCGACGAATCGGACGGAGGCACGGCTCGGCTGTGCGTCATCATCAGGAACGAGCCCGGCTCGCTGGCCGTGATCGCCGGCATACTCGGCCGCCACGGCGCCAATATCGTCAGCATGGACCAGGCCAGCCGCGACGGGAGCTTCCACACCTTCCACCTCGATATCGAGGTGCACGACGTCCATCATTTGATGCGCATCCTGGCGGCGCTCAGGGCCGCCGACGTCGTGTCGAGCGCGGAGCGGCTCTAGCCCACCGGGGCCGCGAGGATCCGACCGACGATCTCGTCAACCGCCTCGCGCCAGGGGCGCGGATCGATTCCGTAGTCGCGGCGCAGCTTGCCGGAGTCGAGGCGCGAATTGGCCGGCCGTCGAGCGGGTGTGGGATATTCGCTCGAGGCTATGGGGATCAGCGCCGGCGCGGGCCGGCCATGGCGGGCGGCGGCCTCGAATATGGCGGAGGCGACGTCGTACCAGCTCGCCTGGCCGGAATTGACGAAATGATAGGTGCCGGCCGGAGCATCCGCGTCTTCGGCCAGCCGTGCGGCGAGGCGCATCGCCGCGTCGGCGATGTCGATCGCTCCGGTCGGCGAGCCGAGCTGGTCGTCGACGATTCGGAGCTCCGGCCGCTCGGCGCCCAGCCGAATCATGGTCCTGGCGAAATTGGACCCCCAGGGGCTCATCACCCAGGCGGTCCGAAGGATCAGGTGCCGGGCGCCGGAGGCCCGTACCGCCCGCTCGCCGGCCTCCTTGGAGGCGCCGTAGGCGTTGATCGGAGCGACCGGATCGTCCTCCGCATAGAAGCCCGGCTTCGACCCGTCGAAGACGTAATCGGTCGAGAGGTGGATCATCGGAACTCCGAGCCGGGCGCAACGGGCGGCCAGAGCGCCGGGCCCGTCGGCGTTGACCGCCCAGGCCTCGGCGGACTGCTCCTCGGCCCGGTCCACCGCCGTATACGCGGCGGCGTTGATCACCGCGTCGACCCGGTGGCGAGAAAACCACGAGTCCATCGACTCTTCCGAGACCAGGTCGAATTCGGCCCTCGGCGGAAGCAGCAATTCCGGTCCGCCGGCCGAGCGTTCGGCGAGCGCCGTGCCGACCTGGCCCGAGCCGCCGGTCACGAGCAGCCTTGGCCGGGTCATGCGTCCCGTATATCTTCCAGCGGCTGCCCGTCATAGTCGAACGGGCTGTCGAACGCGCTCAGCGGCGGAAGCAGCGAATCCTTGTCCGAGAGGATTGGGCCGGTTTCGGGAAGCGGCCAGTCGATCGCCAGGTCCGCATCGTCCCAGGCGATCCCGCCCTCGCTCGCGGCCGAATAATAAGCGCTGACCTTGTAGAAGACCTCCGTCCCCGGCTCGAGCGTGACGAAGCCGTGGGCGAAGCCGACGGGGATGAACAGCTGGTGGCCATTCTCCGCCGAAAGCGTCGCCCCGGCCCACTTGCCGTAGGTCGGCGAGCCTCGCCGGACGTCGACGCAGACGTCGAAGATTGCGCCGCGGATGCAGCTCACCAGCTTGGCCTGGCCGTGCGGCGGCGCCTGGAAATGCAGCCCCCTGACCACGCCCGCCGACCGCGAGAGCGAATGATTGTCCTGGACGAACCGGGTGGCGAGCCCGCGATCGCAATATTTTTCGTAATTGTACGTCTCGCTGAACCAGCCGCGCGAATCCTCGAAACGCGGCGGCTTGATCAGGAGGACGCCGCTTCGTTCCGTGCTCATTAAATGGGGATTCCGGCTGACGCGCTTGGCCTCCACGCTAGCTGCGGCAAGGATCGATTGCAAACCGGGCGGCCCGCGCCATGCCCGGGGGTTGAGCCCGCCCACACCGGAGTTTAGGGCCGTCGGCGGCGGGACGCTCCGGAGAAGCCGGCTGCCGGTTCATCTAGGGGACCGAGACGAAGATGAAGGCGGTAGGCTTCTTTTACAGCTGGAGCGGGCGGCGACAGCTGGACCCCTATTTCGGAGCTTTCGCCCGAGCCTTCGCCGATCTCGGAATCGACCTGCGCATCGTCCTCGCCAACGAGATGCTCGATCCCTCGGCCGGAATGCGCAGCCTGCATCCGCTCGTCGACGAATCGAAGCTGATCGCCTTCGTCCGGGCGGAAGGGCCGGACTTCCTCTTCTCGGTCAACAATGCCGGGATGACGGCGCGGCTCCAGCGGGAGGCCGGGGTGCCGGTCGTGAAATGGCTGGTCGACGACGTCCCGCACCTCTTCTCGCACGACGGCCGCGCTCCGATGTCGGGGGACGGCGAGGACGGCCAGACCCTGATCTGCTATTCCTCGACCCTGCTGGAGCAGATCGAAGCCCGGTTCGAAGGCGCCGCCGGCAAGGCCTTCTGGGTCTCCCACGGCACCGACCTTGCCGGCCGGCCGTTCGAGGCGGCGCCCGCTTCCTATCCGATCAGCTTCGTCGGATCGTGCCTCGACTATCGGCCGATTCTTCGGGTGCTCCAGGCGGCCCGGCCGAGGGGGGCGGCGCACCAGGTGCTCGCCGCCCTCGCCGCCGTCCGGACCGATTATGTCCGAGGCTGCGTCGAGCTCGGGCCCGGTCCCGAGCTCGGGCGGGCGCTCGCCGACATCGGAGTCGGCGCCGCCGAGTTCGAGCGCCATGTCGCCGACGCCGTGACCACCCAGAACCGGATGGAGGGCCTGCGGCGGGTCGCCGACCTCGGGCTGCACCTGTTCGGCAACGACCTGTGGCTCGATTCGCTGAGCTGCACGACCGAGCTGGCCGAGCGGTTCGAATTCGACAACCGGATCGACAGCTACGAAAAGCTGCTCGGAGTCTATGCCCGCTCGCGCATTTCGGTGAACATCCCGAACGTGCAGAATTGCGCCGGCCTCGCGGCGCGGGTGTTCGACATCATGGCCTCGCCGAGCCTTCTGATCACCGAGCATCACCCTGGCTCCGACCTCTACGCTCTGTTCGGCGAGGATTGCCCGGTGCCGATGTACCGGGATTTCGACCATCTGCGCGAGCTTTGCGCTTATTATCTTGCGAACGAGGCGGAGCGGCTGAGGGTGGTCGAGCGCTGCAACGCCCTCGTCGGCGAGCGCTTCCTGCTCAGGAACAGGCTCGGCGAGATGCTCAGGCTCGCCGGAATCTCGGCGCCCGCTTCCCGCCCCGCCGAGCCCCCCTCGATCGTGCGCCGGCGGGCCTTCCATGGGGTGCCGCGCCGGGTCGACCGGCTCGGGCCGGCGGCCCGGCTGGTGGCCAGGAAGGTCGGCACGAAGGCGCTGTCGCCGCTCGGGCGCTGGCTGGGCCCGCGCTGAGCGCCGCGGCTTGCATCTCGACATCGAAGGGCTCGGGGTGCACGATCCGAGCCGCTTCCGGACGAAGGAGAAGGGCATGATCGACCGCCGGCAGATGATCGGCCTGATGGGCGGCGCCGCGGCGCTTCCGTTCCTGCCGGGCGCGGCCGAGGCGGCGGCGGCGCCGGGCTACGTGATGTGGCGAGACCCGGGCTGCGGCTGCTGCCTCGAATGGGCCAAAAGGGTGGAAGCGGCGTTCGGGAGGAAGCTGCCGGTCGTGAACGCTCCCAACATGGCCGCGGTGAAGAAGGCGCAGGGCGTGCCGGCCACGCTTCAATCCTGTCATACCGCCCTGATCCACGGCGTGGTGGTCGAAGGCCATGTCCCGCCCGAGGCGATCAAGCGGCTGATCGCCTCGCGCCGCAAGGGCGTTAAAGGGCTGGCCGTGCCCGGCATGCCGGCGGGATCGCCGGGGATGGATGTCGGCCACAACGTCCGCCAGCCCTACAAGGTGTTCGCCTTCGACTCGGCAGGGCGCCACTCCGTCTTCGCGACCCACGGCTGACGAAATGACCGATACGCCTGCCGCGATGACCTATGGCGGCTATCTCGCCCTCGACCGGCTGCTCTCGGCCCAGCATCCCGTCTCCGACCATCATGACGAGATGCTGTTCGTCATCATTCACCAGACCAAGGAGCTGTGGCTGAAGCAGATCGTCCACGAGCTCGAGCTGTCGCGCGACATGATCCGCAAGGACCGCCTGATCGAGGTCCACAAGGCGCTGTCCCGAGTGTCGCGCATCCAGGCGGTGATGACCTTGAGCTGGGACGTGCTCGCGACCATGACTCCGTCCGATTATACCAGCTTTCGCGCCGTGCTCGGCTCGAGCTCCGGCTTCCAGTCGGCCCAGTTTCGCGAGTTCGAATACCGGCTCGGCCTCAAGGACGGCGGCCATCTCAAGTTCCAGGAGGAAGGCTCGCCGGCCTATTCGGCGCTGCTCGAGGCGCTCCACCAGCCCAGCCTGTGGGACGAGGCCAATGCCGCCGCGGCCCGAGCCGGGCTCGACCTGCCCGCGGAGGTGCTGGAGCGGGACTGGAGCCAGCCTTACCGCCCGAGCGAGGCGGTCGAAACGGCGTGGGCGCAAGTCTATCGGGAGCCGGAGGCCCGCTGGCCGCTCTACCAGCTCGCCGAGAAACTGGTCGACATCGATGACGCCCTGGCCGGCTGGCGGCACAAGCATGTGATCACGGTCGAGCGAATCATCGGACTGAAGCACGGCACCGGCGGCACGGCCGGAGTCGCCTATTTGCAGTCGACGCTGGGCAAGCGCGCATTTCCCGAGCTGTGGTCGCTCAGGACCAAGGTCTGACCGGCTCGCCCCGGAAGATAGGGCCAGGCTTCTTTCGAAAAGGCCGAATCTAGCTTCCGTCCTGTTTGGACGGAATCAGCCCCCTCGTCATGCCGGACTTGATCCGGCCTCCACCTTCTCCCCTCCCGGTGCCGCCAAGGTGGACCCCGGGCCGAGCGCGCGGTGACGGGGCCGCGGGCCTCCCGCCTCGTCATGCTTGACTTGATTCGGCATCCACCTTCCCCTTCGATTCCAACGCATTGAAGAAGGTGGATCCCGGACCAAGTCCGGGATGACGATTCAACCTCAACCCTTGCCGATCTAGAGCCCCGCTCGCTCCCGCCGAATCGCCGCAATCTCCTCCGCTGCGATCCGCTCGCGGGCGCCGAGGCTTGGATGGCTTCGGAAGATCTGGGGAAACCAGTCATATTTGCGCAGGTAGCGGCGCCAAAAGGGGATTGCGGAATTGAGGTCGTAGCCGGCCGCCGCCATCAGCCTGAGGCCGAAGCGGTCGGCCGTCTCCTCGCGCTTCCACATCGCGCTCGGCTTGATGCCGATGCTGGCGAGGACTCCGTCCTCGCCGCGCATCGCCGGATGGTGGAAGATGTTGTGGGCGAGCTCGTGGCCGAGCACGACCGCAAGCTCGTCGTCGCTCCGAAGGAATTTGAGCATGGCGAGGGTCATCACCACGGTGCGGCCGGTTGCGAAGGCGTTGACCTGGGTCGAGCGGGCGAGGCGGACCCTGCCCAGGCAGGCCGGGATCGAGCCGAGCCGGAGGGAGAGCTCCCGGCCTTCGCGCAGCACCCGGAGATCGACCGGGCCGTGCCGAAGCCCCGCTTCCAGCTCGCCTTCGGCTTCGTCGGCAAGTCGGCGCCACTTGTCCCGCTTGGGCTCCGCCGCGACCGACGCTCCGCTCGGCAGGGAGCGGCCGTTGACCGCGAGCAGGACGTCGCCGGCGACGAGGCCGGCGCGCGCGGCCGGGGTTCCGCCAAGCACCGCGAGCACGCCCGGTCCGCGGTCGAGCCCGTAGCGAGCGACCATCAGCGGGCGGTCGCGAGGCTCATATTCGGCGAGATGGTGGAAGAGCAGCCCGGTCAGCGGGTAGCGTTCGGGGCAGGACGGGGTGCCGGCCAGCGCCAGCCGGTAGCCCACCAGGGCAACCCGAAGATCGTCCCGGCGCAAAGTGGTCGAGGCCGCGGCCTCCGCGGCGGTCGGCGGCGGCGGCTGGGACCGGCTTTCGGCGCGCTGGCCGAGCGCGGCCAGCCCGGCGAGCAGGAGCGTGACGGTCCGGCTTGGGGTCCTGCGGCTCAAGCGCGATCTCCAGGCAAGAAAATGGCCGGACGAAGCAGAGCTTCATCCGGCCGAAATTCAGCTTTGACCGTCGAACGGTCTGCTTCAGCTCACGGGCTGGTGGGCGGATCGTCGTCCTCGCCGCCGCAGATGTCGGTGGCGACGCACAGGCCAAGGATGATGGCGATGAGCGCGATCAACGGAATGATGAAGCCGCCGCGAAGCTCGTCACCCTCGACGCTCTCGGTCGACGGCGCGACTTCGCGCGACGCCGCGGCCGTGGCCTGCGCCGTCGCCAAGGTCGGCGTCGTCATCAACGCGACCGATGCGGTCGCCGCGATTAGTCCCTTGAAACCCACTCAGCTTCTCCCTTCGATACTCAAGTCTGATCTTCTCGATTTCGGGCCCTACCTAATCGGCCCCTCCGAGGCTGTCTACCCTGGATTAGCGGCCACCCGACTGAAAACCCGATCCACTGCGTAGCCTCAGAGAGGTTTACGAAGCCTGACCCGAACGTCGCGCCCGCAATTTGGTTCAGAAGCTCCGAGAGTTCGAGCCGGTCTGTTGCATAAAAGCGACAGTCTGGAGATAATCGTCGAAATGGCTTGTCGTTTCAGAGGGTTCGCGCGTGGCCGCGCCGACTGATCTCGCCGTGCCGCCGGCCTGCCGGCTTTGACGGGCGGCGAGTCGCTGCGCGGCGGCCGGTCGGCGCCGGAAACCGCACGGCCGCAGGAACGCGTCAGCGCGCTTCAGGACAAGAAAATGGCCGGACGAAGCAGAGCTTCATCCGGCCGAATTTCAGCTTTGACCGTAGAACGGTCCGCTTCAGCTCACGGGCTGGTGGGCGGATCGTCGTCCTCGCCGCCGCAGATGTCGGTGGCGACGCACAGGCCGAGGATGATGGCGATGAGCGCGATCAGCGGAATGATGAAGCCGCCGCGGAGCTCGTCGCCCTCGACGCTCTCGGTCGCCGGGGCGACCTCGCGCGAAGCCGAAGCCGTGACCTGCGCCGTGGCCAAGGTCGGCGTTGTGATCAGGGCGACCGAGGCGGCCGCAGCGATTAGTCCCTTAAAAGCCACGTCTGCTTCTCCCTTCGTACGCGATTCCGTCGTGTCGATTTGAGCCTTTGTCTAGTCCAGCGGCTTCGACCTGTCTATCCCGAAATTCCTTTCCCGGAAAAGTCGATCCCCTGCGGCTTCTCGGGCGGCTGGGCCGGGCGCCGGATCGGGCCGAGGTTGCGAGAAATCGCAATTTGTTTCAGGGGGATGCGGAGACTGGGATTGGGGAACGGCCGAGTGATCGCGTATCTGTCTATGCGGCGAGCAATCGCCTTGCTGTTCGCAGCCCTGCTGGCGGTGGCGGCGACGCCGGCCTCTGCCGCGGTTTCGATCACCTTCTACTCGAAGGAGCTTGGGGCCAGCTTCCCGCACGCCTTCGTGGTCGTGGAGGGCGCCCTGGACCGCGGCGGACCGCGAATCGCCGAGGATTACGGCTTCACGGCCAAGACGATCAGTCCCGCCATCCTGTGGGGCAAGGTGGCCGGCGAGGTGATCAGCGACCACAGCGTGGGCTACGTCAAGGGCAGCGACCCCCACTTCACCGTCACCCTCACCGATTCCGAATATGACCGGGCGATGGCGACGGTGGCCCGCTGGCGAGCCGCCAGGCAGCCCTCCTACGACCTCGACCGGCACAATTGCGTGCACTTCGTCGCCGAGATCGCCGCCAGCATCGGCCTCGCCGCCGACACCCGCCGCTTCATGAAGAAGCCCCGCTCCTATCTCGAGGCCCTGACTGAGGCCAATCGCGACCGGCTCGCCGCTCGCGGAGCCACCCTCCACAGGCTCGCCCCGCCGCCCCGCGCCAAGCCGCGCGCTTGACATTTGAAGCCGCGTCGAATGTTAGCGCGGCCTCGCAGTCCCATTCCCCCTCCAAAGCAAAGCTGAGCCCCGAGTGCCATCTCCCGAGCAGATTGTGGTGGTCGGACTGGGCTATGTCGGCCTGCCCCTGGCCGTAGCGCTGAGCCGCACCTTCAGGGTGATCGGCCTCGACATCGACGAACGCCGAATCGGGGAGCTCAGGCTCGGAGTGGACCGCACCCGCGAGGTCGAGCCCGAGGCGCTCAAGGCGTCGTCTTTGCAGCTGACCAGCCGGGCCGCCGACGCGGCCGGCGCGGATCTCTATATCGTGACCGTTCCGACCCCCGTCGATTCGGACAACCAGCCGGACCTCGGTCCGGTGATCGGGGCGACCCGCTCGCTCGCCACTTTGCTCGATCCCGCCCGCAAGCCGATCGTGGTCTACGAAAGCACCGTCTATCCCGGAGTCACCGAGGAGGTTTGCGGTCCGTTGATCGAGGAGATTTCCGGCCTCCGCCGCGGCCGCGACTTCTTCCTCGGTTATTCGCCGGAGCGGATCAATCCCGGCGACCGCGAGCATAGCGTCGACCGGATCCAGAAGGTGATCGCCGGCGAGAACGAGGCGGTGACGGAGCGGCTCGCCCAGGTCTACGGCGCGGTGACGACCGGCGGAGTGTTCCGGGCCGCCTCGATCAAGACCGCGGAGGCGGCGAAGGTCATCGAGAACGCCCAGCGCGACATCAATATCGCCTTCATGAACGAGATCACGCAGATCTTCGCCCGGCTCGACATCTCGATCTGGGAGGTGCTCGCGGCGGCCCGGACCAAATGGAACTTCCTCCCCTTCCAGCCGGGCCTGGTCGGCGGCCACTGCATCGGGGTCGACCCCTATTATCTGAGCTTCCGGGCCCAGCAGCTCGGACTCGAGCCCAACGTGATCCTCGCCGGGCGCTCCACCAACGACGGCATGGGCGCCTGGGTGGCCGACCGAATCCACGATCGCTCGGGCGGCGCCGGCCGGGCGCTGGTCATGGGCCTCGCCTTCAAGGAGAATGTCCCGGACCTCAGGAACAGCCGGGTGATCGACCTGATTCGCCGGCTCGAGGCGCTCGGCCACGAGGTCGAGGTCCACGATCCGCTCGCCGATCCCGCCGAGGCGCGCCACGAATATGGAATCGACCTCGCCTCCGACGCGCTCGACAAGAGCTACGACCTCGTCGTCCTGGCGGTTCCGCATGCCGCTTATGCCGAAATCTCCGACTCCCGGCTTGCGGGCCTGGTGGCGAAGGACGGCCTGCTCGCCGACCTCAAGAATTTCTACAAGGCCCGCGACCTCGAGGACGTGCGGCGCTGGACGCTGTGACGGGCTGATCCGGCCCGAAAGCTTCGAAGCTTCCTCGAGCTGAATTCCTTCAGGTTCCGAATCGGAGGGCGGGACGAACCTCGACCTCAGCTGGAGCAGGATTGGACGGCGAAGGGGTCGGTGGCCCTCAAGGCGTCCATGGCGGACACCCGGTCCCACCACGCCTGCAGGGCCGAATGAGCGGACAAGGCCGCCTTTCCCTCCTCGGTCCGAACGAAATAATCCATCATCGGAGCGAGATGGAGGTCGGCAAGGCTGAGGTCGCGCCCGCCCAGGACGATTTCTTCGCCCGCGACCGCGTCGAGGAAGGAGAGCAGCTTCCCGGACTCCTCCAGGCCCGATTCGATCTCCTCGCGGCTCGACGGCTCTCCGAAGAACGGACGGAAAAAGCCGTGGGAAGAGACTTGCCTGACCATCGGCCGGTAACCGTAGGAGTCGATGGCCGAGATGACCTGGTCCATCCTGGCCAAAGCGGCGGGACTTTCGGGTTGAAGCGGCCGGCCCTCGAACGCCCGATCGACATAGCGAGTGATCGCTCCGGTTTCGAACAGCTCGAACGCTCCATGGATCAGCACCGGAACCCGGCCAAACGGGTGCAGCCTCAAAAAGGATTCGGGCAGCTCCGCGAACGGATCGACCTCGATCGTCCGGTGCTCGACGGTCTTCGACAGAAGCACGAGCCGCGCGATCCGGGTATAGACGCTGTATCGGTATCCATGAAGATGGACCGGGTCCGCCATCCGCGCCTCCGTGGGCCTTTCGGCTAGGTAACGGGCCTCGGAAGCCCGCACAACGGCCGCGCCTAGACGCCGTGATACTCCCGATACCATTGGACGAACTTGGGCACGCCCTCGTCGATGCTCGTCGTCGGTGCGAAGCCGAGGTCGCGCTGGATGGCGCTGATGTCGGCATAGGTGTCGCGAACGTCGCCGGGCTGCATCGGCATGAGCCGCCTGTCGGCCTCGCGGCCGCAGACCTGCTCGATGAGGCCGATCATCCGGGTCAGCTCTTCCGAGCGGTTGTTGCCGATATTGTAGAGGCGATGGGGGCCTCGGCTTCCGCCGGCCTTCGGCTCGCCGTCGTCGGGCGGCGGATTGTCGAGGGCGGCGACGACTCCGGTGACGATGTCGTCGATGTAGGTGAAGTCGCGCCGCATGTCGCCTTCGCCGTAGACTTGGATCGGCTCGCCGGCGAGGATCGCCCGGGTGAACAGCCACATCGCCATGTCGGGCCGGCCCCACGGTCCGTAGACGGTGAAGAAGCGGAGCCCGGTCTGCGGCAGTCGGTAGAGATGGGCGTAGGTCTCGCTCATCAGCTCGTCGGCCTTCTTGGTCGCGGCGTAGAGCGAAAGCGGGTGGTCGACCCGGTCCTCGACCCGGAAGGGCAGGGTCTCGTTGCCGCCATAGACCGAGGAGGAGGAGGCGTAGACCAGGTGGGCGACCCGCCGGCGGCGGCCCAGCTCGATCAGGTTGAGGTGCCCGACCAGGTTCGACTGGACATAGGCCTGGGGATTCTCGATCGAGTAGCGCACCCCCGCCTGGGCCCCGAGATGGACGATCCGCTCGAACTCGGCGCCCGCCAGGGCCTCGGCCAGGGCCGCCGAATCCGCGAAATCCGCCTCGATCGCCCGGAACCTGCCGCCAAAGTCCCGGCTCAGCCTGGCGACCCGGTCGCGCTTGAGGGCGACGCTGTAATAATCGTTGAAATTGTCGATTCCGACGATTTCGTCGCCGCGCGCCAGCAGCCGCCCGCTGACATGATGGCCGATGAACCCGGCGGCGCCGGTTACGAGGATCTTCATGGCGGTGGGCCTTACCGGCGGCCGCCCACCCTGCCAAGCTCGCGCCGCCTCAGGCGGCCGCGGCGGCGTCCGGTTGCCGGGCCTCGATGAACCAGCGCTGGTCCCCCTCGAGCCCGATCGCCGTCAGAGTCCCCGACTTGTAGGCGCCGGTGTCGAGGGCGATGCGGTTGGGATGCTCCTCGGGCCGCTCGACGATGGTGTGGCCGTGGACCACCACCACGCCATGGTCGCTTCGATCGTCGAGGAAGCCCTCGCGGATCCACCGCAGGTCGCGGCTGACCTGCTTTTCGAGGGCGACCCCGGGCCGGATCCCGGCATGGACGAACAGATAGTCGCCGAAGCGGAAGCTGTCCGCCATCTGCTCGAGGAAGCGGACATGGGCCGGCGGGACCTCCTCGATCAGCCGCTCCATGATCGCCGCCGGAGTCGAGTTCAGCATCCACCCGCCGGTCAGGCCGTAGCTCTGGGCGCATTCGGTGCCGCCATAAGCCAGCCAGTGCTGGACGGTGCTGTCGTCGCCGCCCAGAACGCTCAGGAAGAATTCCTCGTGATTGCCCTTGATGAAGACGTTGCGCGCGAAACGCGGCGGGTCGGAGGCGAGCAGCTCGACGACTCCGCGGCTGTCGGGCCCGCGGTCGACCAGGTCGCCGAGGAAGACGAGCCAGGTCCGCGCCGGCGGGCGGCGGGCATTGTCGGCCTCGATCCGCTCCAGCAATTCGGTCAGCAGGTCGAGCCGGCCGTGGACGTCGCCGATCGCATAGGCGCGGGCGTCCTTCGGCCCTCGCGGCAGCGGCGGATTTCGGCCCTTGGAAAACAGGCGACTCAGCATTGACTACGCTCCGATACGCGGCGGCATATTTGGTCGAACGACGGAATTACAAGCTCGCAAACGCCCCGGCCGCGACCGCGCCGGCCACCAAATCGTCGCCGGGTGCTGGACGCTGGACGTTTAAGAAGCTAAGAAGCTCAAGCATATAGGCAGCCCGCCGGCAAGATTGGCGCGTGCGTCGCTCCGGGAAAGGCGCGAGGCGCGTCGATTTGCGCGCGCGGGCGGTTCCACGGATGCTGTCGATTGTGTAGAGGGCCCTCGGCCCCGACCGGAGAAGATGACATGCAAGCGTTTCGGCATGAAAGGCGTAACCTTTCCCTCATCGGCCTGCTCGGTCGCGCCCTGATGGTGGGCGGCGCCCTGGCGGTTTCCGCCTGCGCGGGCCGGGGCGGCAACGTGCCCTACGAGCCGCAGGGCTTCGTCGCGCCCGACGTCCAGGGCCAGGTGGTCGCCGATATGAGCCGACCGATCGGAGCGCTGGACACGGTCAAGATCAGCGTGTTCCAGGTCGATTCGCTGAGCGGCGAGTACAAGGTCGATCCGAACGGGCTGATCGACTATCCGCTCCTCGGCCAGGTCCAGGCCCAGGGACGCACGACCGACCAGCTGGGCCAGCAGATCGCGACCGCCTTGTCGGCCAAATATCTTCAGTCGCCCAGCGTCAACGTGGCGATCAAGGAGCGTGCGGAGCAGACCATCACGGTCGACGGCTCGGTCCGCAATCCCGGAGTGTTCAGCGTGAAGGGGCCGACGACGCTCCTCCAGGCGGTGGCCATGGCCAAGGGCACCACCGAGGACGCCAATCCGTCGCGGGTCCTCGTCTTCCGGACGATCCGCGGGGAGAAGATGGCCGGCGCCTTCGACCTTCAGGACATCCGCCGCGCAAAGGCCGAGGATCCGGTCATCTACGGGAACGACATCGTCATTATCGACGGCAGCCGCGCCCGGCAGGTGTACAGGGAGCTGATCGGGTCGCTGCCGCTGCTGACCATACTGCGCCCGTTCTGACGCGCGTGATTATTAGACACAGGATTCAACGGTCATGAACAACCATGGGGGGATGCTCCCGAACCAGAGCGGCGCGCTGCCATTCGACCCGAGCGGCCGGCTGCCCGTCCACACCGGCCTCACCGAGGTCGGATTCCCCCGGCCCGGCAAGGCCGAGAGCCGCTTCGACGTCAACGAGATCTGGCGGATCATCGCGAAATGGTGGTGGCTGATCGCCGCCATCGCGGTCAGCTGCATCCTCGCGGCGATCGTGATTTCGCTGATGATCACTCCGAAATATCGCGCCGAGGCGACGATCGAGGTCAATCCCGAAGGGGTGCAGGTCGTCGGCAAGATGGGCGAGCTCAATCCGAACGAGGCCAATGACCGCGGCTTCATCAACACCCAGGCCGGCCTTCTGAAGAGCCGCTCGCTCGCCGAGCGAGTCGCGCGCAGCACCAACCTGGCCAACAATCCGGCCTTTTTCGAGCCCGACCTTCCCCGCGCCGCCCGCGACCGCGGCGCCGCGGCCCTGGTCCAGGGCAGCGTCGACATCCTGCCGCAGCGCGAAAGCCGGCTGATCGGAATCCGGGTCCAGAGCACCGATCCGGCCGTCGCCGCCCGGCTCGCCAACAGCTATGCGGACAATTTCATCCAGACCAACATGGAGCGGCGCTACGAGGCGACGTCCTACGCCCGCAACTTCCTTCAGCAGCGAATCGCCGCGGTGAAGGCGAAGCTCGAGGAAACCGAGCGCGCCCTGGTCGCCTATGCCCAGCGCCAGAACATCGTCACGCTGTCGGTCGACAGCGGCGGCGTCAACACGACGAGGCAGGAGCAGTCGATCGACGCCGCCTCGCTGATCGCCCTCAACAATTCGCTTTCGCAGGCCAAGAGCGACCGGATCGCCGCGGAGCAGCGCTACCGGCAGGCCCTCTCCAACCGGTCGACGACCGACGTTCTCGGCAACGCCACCGTCCAGTCCCTGACCACCCAGAGGGCTCAGCTCGAGGCGCAATATCAGCAGAAGCTCGCGCTCTATAAGCCCGATTTCCCGGAGATGGTGCAGCTGCGCAAGCAGATCGACTCCCTGACCCAGGGGATAAACCAGGTCACCGGCAATGTTTCGAGCTCGCTTCGCTCCGAATATGCGGGCGCGGTGGCTCGGGAAAATGCGCTGGAGGCGAAAGTGAACGCCCTCAAGGGCGCCCTTCTCAACCTCCGGGGCCGGAGCATCCAGTACACGATCCTGCAGCGCGAGGTGGACACCAACCGGAGCCTCTACGACGCCCTTCTCCAGCGCTACAAGGAGGTCGGAGTCGCCGGCGGAGTGGGCGCCAACGAAGTGTCGGTCGTCGACCGGGCCCAGGTGCCCGGAGCGCCCTTCCAGCCGAACCTTCCGCTCAACATCGTCATCGGACTGTTCGTCGGGCTTTTGCTCGGCTTCGGAGCCGCCTTCGCCATCGAGTGGGTCGACGACACGATCAAGGTTCCGGACGACCTGACCGGCAAGCTCGGCCTGGCGCCGCTCGGGGTGATCCCGGCGGTCGGCAAGGGCCTCGCCATGCGCGACGAGCTCGAGGATCCGCGCACCCAGGTTTCGGAAGCCTATCAGTCGGTCCGGACGGCGCTCCAGTTCTCGACCGAGCACGGAGTTCCGAGAAGCCTTCTGGTGACCAGCACTCGGGCGTCGGAAGGCAAGTCGAGCACCGCGCTCGCTTTGGCCCAGACTCTCGCCAGCCTCGGCGCCAGCGTGCTTCTGATCGACGCCGACCTTCGCAAGCCGACCTTCCGCGGGCCGAGCTCGACCAGCCCCGGCCTGTCGAGCCTGCTCGCCGGATCGGAATCGATCGCGAACTGCCTCCACCCGACCCAGGTCGAACGCCTGTTCCTGCTTCCGAGCGGACCGATCGCTCCGAACCCGGCCGAGCTGCTCGCCACCGGGCGGTTCGCCGAGATGCTTCGCGAGCTTCTCGAGAAGTTCGACCATGTCATCATCGACGGCCCGCCGGTGCTCGGCCTCGCGGACGCTCCGCTGCTGGCGTCGAATACCGAAGGCACTCTGATGGTGATCGAGGCCGGCGCCATCCGCCGCGCCGCCGCGCTCAACGCGGTCAACCGGCTCCGGGGCTCGGACGCCCGGCTGATGGGCGGGATCCTGACCAAGTTCAACGCCCTCAAGGTCGGATATGGCTATGGCTACGGCTATGGTTATGGCGAGGACCCCTATGCCTATCGCGAGGGCGACGAGCCCAAGAAGCAGATCGAATTGCTGAAGAGCGCCTGATTTGCCGGGGGATGCTGAGCGAGACACGGCCGGACGGGGCAGGCGCCTGACCGCATTGGCGGCGGCGCTGCTGTCGCCGGTCGCGCTTTACCTGATCATGAGGACCGCCGGCGCGTCTCTGACCCCGGCCTTGGCGGTGACGATGTCCGCCTTGCCGCCGGCCGATCCGACGCCCCAGCTGAAGGCCCTCGCTTTGGTCGCGCAGCAGCCGAAGCGGAAGATCGGGGAGGATTTCGTCGAGCGGGCCCGCGACGGCCTCGCCGCCGCTCCGCTCGCTTATCATCCCTTCTTCATCGCGGCGCGCGCCGCCGAGCAGGCCCGCGACCGCAAGCGGGCGATAGCGCTGATGGAGGAAGCCAAGCGGCGGCGGCCGACCTGGGCCGCCTCGCGGATGCAGCTGATCGTCTATTATACCCAGGCCCGCCGCTTCTCCGAGGCTCTGGCGGAGACCGACATCGTCCTTCGCCGAAGCAACGAGGCGGTGCGCAAGCCGATCGCGGCCGAGCTCGCCAAGCTCATCGCCATTCCCGACGGGCGCGAGGCGCTCGCCAAGATCCTCGCCTCCGATCCCGGCTGGGAGGCCGATTTCTACGGAGCGGCGGCGCAGCAGAAGCCCAGGGTCGAGCATGCCCGCGATCTCTACCGGCGGATCCGGGCCAAGAAGCCGAAGGGCGACCTGCCCTATGCGCGCGAGCTCGTCTTCCAGGCCCAGGCCGGGTCCGGCGACTATCAGGGCGCTCGGACGACCTGGCTCGCCGCCCTGCCGGCGGCGGAGCGGCAGCGCAGCGCGCTCCTGTTCAACGGCAGCTTCAGCGGCCTGCCCCAGGGCAAGCCGTTCGGCTGGGAGTTCCACGACAGCGAGATCGGGCGCGCGGAGCAGGCCCGGGACGGCGGCCGGACCTATCTCGATGTCGCTTATTATGGCGGCCGGCCGATCATTCTCGCCGACCAGATGCTGGCTTTGGCGCCGGGCCGCTACACCTTGCGGCTGATCGCCCGAAGCGACACCGGAGTGGCTTCGGGCCGGCTGACCTGGGTGGTCGGCTGCCTTCCCAAGGGCCAGCGGATCGGCCTTCTCGACCTGGCCGGAGCCACCGCGACGGACCGGCGCCTTTCGGTGACCTTCACGGTGCCGGCCTCAGGCTGCAACGGTCAGAAGCTGAGCCTCGTCGCCGAACCGGGCGACGTCGCCAGCGAAGTGAACCTGCAGATCCAGAATATGGAATTGTTGCGATGAAGAGCCGGGGCTGGACCTACACGGCTTGCTTCTACCTCGGCGCCTGCCTCCTCCTCGGGGGCGCGAGCGCCGCCGGGGCGCTGGTCAACGCGATCCTTCAGGTCGCCGCCGTCGGAATCATCGTCGCCCTGCTCTGGCGCCGCGACTTCGACTTCCCGCGCGGAGCCCGGCCGCTGATCTGGATCGGGCTCGCCTTCGTCCTGGTCGCCGCCCTGACCCTGGTGCCGCTGCCGCCCTCGATGTGGGCCGGGCTTCCGTTCCGGGGCACGGTCGCCGAGGGCTACCGGCTGCTCGGAGCGGAGCCCCCCGCTTTGCCGGTGTCGCTCTCGGAGCCGGGGACGGTGGCCTCGATGCTCCACATCCTGCCGCCGGCGGCGATGTACCTCCTAACCCTCCAGCTCACCCTGGACGAGCGGCGGCAGCTGCCCCTGGTTCTGATCGGGATCGCTTGCGTCTCGATCGTGCTCGGCGCGTTCCAGCTGATGGGCGGCGATGATTCGATGCTTCGGCCCTACGTCATCACCAATGCGGATTCGCCGGTCGGATTCTTCGCCAACATCAATCACGAGGCGACCCTGCTGCTGTGCGCGCTGCCGTTCGTCGCCGACCTCGCGGCACGGGCTGCGGCCCGCCGGTCGCGGTCGAAGCGCAGCAGCGGAGCGATCGTCAGCATCGCCGTCGGGATCTTCATCGCGACCGGAATAGCGATCAGCGGATCGAGCGCGGGCTACGGCCTGTTCCTGCCCGCCGCCATGGCGAGCGCCCTCATCTACATCCGCGCCACCCGCGGCCGGATCGGCTGGGCGTGGGGGGGGGCGATGGCCGTGTTCCTCGTCCTGTTCACCGTCTTCGCCCTTCGCGGCCCGCTCAGCACCCAGAATTTCGAAGCCGAGCTGACCGAGGATTCGTCGAGCCGCCGGACTTTGTCGGCGACCTCGGTCGAAGCGGTGAAGGATTCCTTCCCGGTGGGGACCGGCCTCGGCACGTTCAGCACCGTCTATCGCGCCTATGAGAATCCCAATCGCGTGAACCGCGAATATGCCAATCACGTCCATAACGACTATATCGAATATGTCTTCGAGCTCGGACTCGCCGGGCTGCTCCTGATCCTCGCCTTCATCGGCTGGTGGGGCCGGACGCTGTTCAAGGTCTGGCGGCGGGAGTTCCGCGGCGCCGGCCTGGCCCGGGCCGGAACGGTGGTGATCGGAGTCGTGCTCCTGCACAGCATCGTCGACTATCCGCTTCGAACCGCTGCGATCGCCGCGGTCGTCGCTTTGGCCTGCGCCCTCAACGTTCCGCCGGTGCGGCGACGCAGCTCGGCGGACGAGGCCGCCGCCGACTCCGAGCCCGGCGAGAATCTGCGCCATCTCGAGGCCGCATGAGCGCTCTCGGCTTCATCTCGATCCTGCTCGGGCTGTCGGCGGCCTGGTTCGCCTTCCTGAGGCCGGACCGGGTCCGGGTGACCTTCTTCGTCCTCGCCTACCTGCTCCATATCGCGGCCTCGGTCGCTTATTATCAGATCACCAAGAACAGCTCGGCCGACGCCCAGCTCTATTATTTCGACCCCACCAACATGTACGACGACGGCTTCGGCTTCAGCACCCAGTTCATCGTCTTCGTGGTGCAGTGGCTCCGGCTGACGATCGGCGGCACTTTCCTCGATTATTTCCTCCTGTTCCACGTGGTCGGCTTCTTCGGGATCGCGCTGCTCATGCGCATATTCGAGGAGGTCTATGCGGAGCTCAACATCCCGCAGCCGATCTGGACCTACCTGCTCGTGCTTCTTCCGAGCCTCCATTACTGGAGCGGGGCGCTGGGCAAGGATTCCCTGTTCTTCTTCGCCGTCGCTCTCGCCATCTGGGGGGCGATGTCGCTTCGGCGAAGGCTGGTCTATTTCGGCGCCGCGATGCTGCTCATGCTTCTGATCCGGCCTCACGTCGCGGTGCTCGGCCTCACCTCGATCGCCCTCACCATTTTGCCCGACCGCTCGACGAAGCTGTGGATGCGGGCCGGCCTCGCCATCGTCGCCGCGATGGGCGCGACCTATGCCGCCGCCACCTTCCTCTCCACCTTCAAGCTCGAATCCGGCTCCGACATCGTCAGCGACCGAGCGGCCACTCGCGAGCAGGTCCTTCAGAGCGAGGATGCCGGCCGCTCGTCGGTCAACGCCATCTATCCGATCCGCGTTCTCAGCCTGCTTTTCCGGCCGCTCTTCTTCGACGTGCGCGACATGCTCGGCGGCTTCGCCTCGGTCGAGAACGTCCTCATCGTGATCCTGTTCTGCATCCTCCTGTTCCGGCTCCGGCTGGTGATCAGCCTGATCCGCCGGGTCCCCTATGTCCGCTTCTGCTTCTGGTTCAGCGCCTCGCTCGTGCTCGTCCTCGGCTGGGATTATTACAATATCGGCCTTGGGCTGAGGCAGAAATGGACGATGATCATGCCCAACATCCTCGTCATCTACCTGACCATGGTCGCGGTGCGGGCGTCGCAGGCGCGCGGCGGCGCGGCGCTCGCGACCGCCTGGCCTTCGCAGGCCTACGGCCGAGGGATGGATCCGAGGATAGCCAATGCGGCCGGGTGGCGGCCCGCCCCGCCCGCGAGAATGAGGTGAATCGATGACTGCGACGGCGATCCGGGATCTGGACCAGGCGGTCGGAACGGCCCTTCTTCCCGAGGAGGCCTGGCCGGTCTACGCCCCGGACGAGATCGAGGCGGCGACGGACGTGCTTCGTTCGGGCCGGGTCAACCAGTGGACCGGCGATTCCGTCTTCGAATTCGAGCGCGCCTGCGCGGAGCATCTGGGCGGCGGCCCCGGAATTGCGCTCGCCAACGGCTCGGTGGCGCTCGAGCTGGCGCTTCGGGCGTTCGGGATCGGCCCGGGCGACGAGGTGATCGTCTCGCCCCGCTCGTTCGTCGCGTCGGCCTCCTGCGTGCGGCTGGTCGGAGCCACTCCGGTCTTCTGCGACGTCGATCCGCTCAGCGGCAATATCAGCGCCGAGACGATCGCCCCGGCGATCACCGAGCGCACCCGGGCCGTCATTCCCGTGCACATCGCCGGCTGGCCGGCCGACATGCCCGGGATCATGGCTCTCGCCGAGCGGCATGATCTCATCGTCGTCGAGGATTGCGCCCAGGCGCACGGCGCCGAGATCGGCGGCCGCAAGGTCGGCACCTTCGGCGACGCCGCCGCTTTCTCCTTCTGCCAGGACAAGATCATCTCGACCGGCGGCGAGGGCGGCTACTTAAGCTTCGAGGATCGCGACCGCTGGGAGTGGGCCTGGTCGTTCAAGGACCATGGCAAGAGCTGGCAGAAGAAGTTCAACTCGCCGCCGACCGGGCCCGGCTTCCAGTGGCTTCACGACCTGGTCGGGACGAACTGGCGGCTGACCGCCTTCCAGGCCGCGATCGGAATCGTCCAGCTCGGCAAGCTCGAGGCCTGGCGCGAGGCCCGGACCCGCAACGCCGCCCTGTGGGCGCGCGAGCTCGCCCAGGTGCCGGGCCTGTCGGTGCCGACGCCGGCCCCGGGCATCCGCCACGCCTTCTATAAGCTTTACGCCTATCTCGATGAGCGCGAGGATTCGGAAGCCCGGCGGGACGAGATCCTGGCGCGGGCGGCGGCGGCGGGCCTGAAGCTGTTTTCGGGCTCCTGCTCCGAAATCTATCTCGAGCATGCCTTCGACGACCTGCCCCGGCCGGACTTGCCCGACACCCGGTCGCTGGGGCGCCGGAGCCTGATGGTCGAGGTCCATCCGACGCTCGTCCCGGAGCGCGTCGAGGCGCGCGCCCGGGCAGTCGCCCGCATCGTGGCGGACGTGCTGGGGTAGATTTGCCGGGTACCGGAGTATAGGTGCGGCGTGGGAAGAGCAGCGTTTCCAAATGATTTTTGATTTCGTCAGACGCATTTCGGCGGCCGAGCGGGCGCGCAAGCGCCTGATCCTCGTCGCCTACGACAGCGCCGCCATGCTGCTGGCGCTGTGGGCCGCCTTCTCGGTCCGAGTGGGCACATTCTACCTTCCGGACAATCCGCTGGTCCTCGGAGCGGCCCTGGTCTCGGTGGGGGCGGGGCTCCTGTCCCTCTACCAGCTCCAGGTCTACCGGATCGTCCTTCGCTTCTTCGACCTCGGAACGGTCGGCCGGATCTTCTTCGGGGCGGCGATGGCGGCGATCGCCTGGATCATCGCCATCTACTTCCTTCGACCGACGATGACTCTCGACGGCCTGCCCCTGTCGGTGCCGCGGTCGGTGGCCTTCATCTACGGCGGCTTCGGCTTTCTGTTCCTGTTCATGGGCCGCTACGGAATGGCGGCGCTGGTCTCGGGCGCTCACCGGGGCACCATCGCCGGGCCCCAGCCGACCCGCCGCAACGTCGCCATCTACGGCGCCAACCAGGCCGGCATCAGCCTCGCCGATTCGGTCAGGAACAATCCGCAATATCGGCTCTGCGCCTTCATCGACGACGATCCGGCGATGCACGGCCAGATCGTCGCCGGCACCCGGATCCATGTCTCCACCAAGATGACCTCGCTGATCGAGGAAACCGGGATCGACGAGGTCTTCCTGGCCATGCCCAAGGCGACCCGGTCGCAGCGCCTCGCCGCCATTTCGAGACTGAACCAGCTCAAGCTCAAGGTGAAGACCGTCCCCGGCCCCGAGGAGATCGTCTCCGGCCGGTTCACGGTCAGCGACGTCCGGCCGATCGACGTCAACGACCTTCTGCGCCGCGATCCGGTCGAGCCTTTGACCCAGCTCATCCGCGACGCCGTCGAAAGCCATTCGATCCTGGTGACCGGAGCCGGCGGCTCGATCGGCTCGGAAATCTGCCGCCAGATCCTGCGCGCCGGCCCTCGGCGGATCGTCCTTCTCGACCATAGCGAATTCGCGCTCTTCACGATCGAGCAGCAGCTCATCGAGATCCGAACCCTGCTGGGCGGCGAAGGACCCGAGCTTGTGCCGATCGTCGGCTCGATGCTCAACGAGCGGCGGGTCCGCCAAGTGATCGCCGACTATGAGGTCGACACCATCTACCATGCGGCCGCCTACAAGCATGTCCCCCTGCTCGAGCATAATGAGGTGATCGGAGTCGAGAACAACGTCGTCGGGACGATCGTGCTCGCCCGGGCCGCGATGGACGCCAAGCTGACTCGATTCACGATGATCTCGACCGACAAGGCGGTCCGGCCGGAAAGCGTCATGGGCGCAAGCAAGCGGGTCGCCGAGCTGTTCATCCAGGCGCTGGCCGACCGCGACGACTGCGCAACCCGCTTCGGAATCGTGCGCTTCGGCAACGTGCTCGATTCCTCGGGCTCGGTGGTCCAGCATTTCCGCCGCCAGATCCGCGAGGGCGGGCCCGTCACCGTCACCCACCGCGACATCACCCGCTTCTTCATGTCGATCCCGGAGGCGACCCAGCTCGTCCTCCAGGCCAGCGCCATGGCCGAGCGCGGCGAGGTGTTCGTGCTCGACATGGGCGACCCGATCCGGATCTCCGAGCTCGCCCGCAATATGATCACGCTTTCGGGAATGTCGGTTCGCGACGAGGCCAATCCGGCCGGCGACATCGAGATCGTCTATGTCGGCCTTCGCCCCGGCGAGAAGCTTCACGAGGAGCTGTTCGTGGGCCAGGGCTCGGTCGAGACGACCCATCCTCGAATCAAGATGGCCAAGGAGCGCTTCTTCGGGCTGGAGGCGCTTCAGCCGCAGCTCGACCGGCTGATCGAGGCGCTCGCCGCCGCCGACCGCCAGGCCGTCCGCGACCGCCTCCGCGACCTCATCGCCCCCGACCTCGAGCTTTCGGACCGGGTGAAGATCGTGGCCTGAGCGTCCCATTCTCCCGCTTTCGGCGGGGGAGCGGATCCGAGGCTTACAGCCCGGCGAGTCGCAAGATCTCCGAATTGACGGCGTCGACGTCGAACCGCTGCTCGGCGATCCGGCGGGACCTGGGGCCGAGACGGAAGGCGAGGTCCGGCTCCTCCACGAACCGGAGCATGGCGCGATAGAGGGCGTCGGAGTCGCGCGGCGGGGCCAGAAGCCCGTTCTCGCCCTCGATCACGGTCTGCCGGCAGCCGGGGGCGTCGCTGGTCACGATCGCCCGGCCGGTGGCCATCGCTTCCAGGACCGATCGCGGAGTGCCCTCGCGATAGGAGGGAAGGACGTAGACGGAATGGGCGGCGATCGCCGGCCGGACGTCGTCGAGCCGGCCGAGATAGTCGATCCCTGAGGCGACCAGTGAGTCGAGCTCGGCCTGGCCGATCGCATCGGGCGAGGGATCGATCCAGCCCGCTAGCGACACCCGGACTTCGGGATGCTCCCGCTTCAGCCGGGCCGCGGCCGAGCCATATTCGCGCACTCCCTTGTCGCCGAGAAGCCGGCCGATCATCAGGAAGGAGGGCGGGCCTTCGGGCACGGGGACCTCGGCGAAGCGCCTCGTATCGACCCCCGAGCCGTTGATCAGGGCCGTCGGAAGCGCCGCCGGAAGCAGCCTCAGGCGACGGAAATCGGCGAGGTCGTCGGGATTCTGGAACAGGGCGACGGTCGAGCGGGCGAACGCCCGGCGGTACATCAGGCTTGCGGCGACCCGGCTTAGGATCCGCTTGGGCTCGAAGCCGCCGGTGAAGGCGTAGCCGAGGCCGGTGACCATCGGCACGAAGCGCTCGACTCCGGCCGCGCGGGCGGCGGCGGCTCCGAGCACCACCGGCTTGATCGTATAGGCGATGACCAGGTCCGGCCGAAGCTCGCGGAAGAGCCGGCTCAGCGAGCGCTGCGAAGCGAGGGTGCGAAGCGGGTTGAGGCTGGTTCGGGCGAGCTCGACCGAGCGGGGCTCGGCGCCGATCGAGCGCAGCTGCGCGGCGGTCGGCCCGTCGATATCGGGGGCGAGCGCATGGACCCTGTGGCCGCGCCCGACCATCGCCTCGATCAGCGGCCCGCGGAAGTTGATCAGCGACGGCGCGAACGAGCCGAGCAGTGCGACGACCTGCGGGGCGGGGCGGGTCACGGCGCCTTCCCTTCGGCCGGCTCGCCAGGGGCTTCCGGCTCGTCGGGCGCTCCGCGGAACAGCGGCATCGTCGCCGCCTCGGACGAGTTGATGCCATGCCGGCTGAGCACCCGGGCGACGGTGATAGCAAGGATCTTCAGGTCGAGCGCGAAGCTCTGATGGTCGACATACCAGCGGTCGTAGGCGAATTTCTCGGACCAGCCGATCGCGTTGCGGCCGTTGACCTGAGCCCAGCCGGTCACTCCGGGGCGAACCTCGAACCGGCGCGCCTGCTTGGGCGTGTAAAGCTCGTCATATTGCGGAAGCAGCGGGCGCGGGCCCACCAGGCTCATCTCCCCGCGCAGGATGTTGATCAGGCTCGGAAGCTCGTCGAGCGACCAGGCGCGAAGCCAGCTGCCGAACCGGGTCAGCCGCTGCTCGTCCGGCAAGGGACGCCCCTCCGGGTCCCGGGCGTCCAGCATCGAGCGGAACTTGAGGATCCGGAACGGCCGCTTCTTCCAGCCGGTGCGCTGCTGGGCGAAGAGCACGGGCCGCCCGAGCTTGATCGCGACGGCCGCGGCGACCATCAGGAGCAGCGGCGACAGCAGGATCAGCGCCGCCCCGGCCGCCGCCAGGTCCAGGCCGCGCTTGCCGAACGCCTTGTACAGGCTCACGCGCCGAGCCGCCCGGCGGACTGGAGCAGGGCGATCGTGCGATCCCCCATGCGCTCGACCGAGAAATTCTCGAGGATTCGGGCCCGGGCCCGCTCCCCCCGGCCCTGCCCCGCGCCTCCGACCTGCTCGATCAGCGCCTGGGCGAGGCCCTTGGGAACCCTCGGCGCGACCACCACTCCGCTGTCCCCCACCAGGCTCGCGGAATCGCCGACGTCGGTGACCACGCAGGGCAGGCCGCAGGCCATCGCCTCGGCGATGGAATTGGACAGCCCTTCGGTGATCGAGCTCGAGCAGAAGGAATCCATCGCGTTGAGGCAGGCTTCGGGATCGTTCCTCGAGCCGGCCCAGACCACCCGGTCGCCGAGGCCGAGCCGGTCCGCGGCGCTCCGCAGCTCCGCCTCGAGGGGACCGCCGCCGACGCAAAGAAAGCGGGCTTGCGGGCATTGCGCCGCGACGATCGCGGCCGCTTCCAGGAAAGTCGGGAAATCCTTCAGCGGATCGAGCCGCGACAGGGTCCCGATCACGAAATGGTCGCGGGCAAGCCCGAGCTCGGCGCGGATTCGCTCGCCTGCGGCGGGATCCGGCCTGAACCGGGCCGTGTCGATGCCGTTGCCGACCAGGGCCGTCCTGTCCTTCGGAAAGCCCTTGGCGACCGCATGGTCCACTCCTGACTGCGAATTGGAGATGACGAGGTCGGCGGCGCCGGAAAGCTTCGCCTCCAGCCAGTAGACCAGCCTGCCGATCCGATCGAAGGCCGACAGGTCGGCATAGGCGGTCTGGACGCCCCATACCCGGGTCAGGAAGCCGGTGAACGGCTTGACCATCGCCGACACCACATTCTCGGAAGGAAGGAAGCTGTAGAGGACGTCGGGGCGCCGCGACCTCAGCATCGACACGAGGCGGATGAGGAAGGGGAGGATGTCCCAGCGCCCCGTCTTGCCGATCGGGATCAGCTCGATCCCGCTTCCGCTCAGCTCCGCTTCCAGCTCCCCGCCGACGTAGAAGGTCGCGACTCCGACCCGGTGCCCGCGCCGGACCAGCTCGCGGGCGAGCACGACGAGCTGGCGCTCCGCTCCTCCGACATAAAGCGAGCGAATCAGGAACAGGATCGACAAGGACTTCCTCCGGGCTTGCGCCGGGCCCTATCCGGCGCCGCCCGAGCTTCCAAGCTCAAACGCCGGGGCGGATCGGCTCGACTGTTGCCCCGAGCCGCGCGATCCGCCATAGCGCCTCCGCCCGCCGGCGCCCTGCCGGAACCTGGAGAAACGGATCTTTGCAACCGCCCCGCGGTCGGACGCAGCGCATGCCGCTTCACTTCACAGCCGGGCGAGTTCAGCAGAAGCGGTGAATTTATGACGATGAAGGGCATCATTCTGGCCGGAGGGAGCGGGACCCGGCTGTATCCGGCCACGATCGCCATCTCCAAGCAGTTGCTCCCGGTCTACGACAAGCCGATGATCTACTATCCGATGTCGACCCTGATGCTCGGCGGCATCCGCGACATCCTGATCATCTCCACCCCCCAGGACCTGCCCCAATATCAGCGGCTGCTGGGCGACGGCAGCGCCTTCGGAATCGCGCTCAGCTATGCCGAGCAGCCGCGGCCGGAGGGGCTCGCCCAGGCCTTCGTCATCGGCCGCGAGTTCATCGGCGGCGATCCGGTGGCCCTGATCCTGGGCGACAACATCTTCTACGGCGCCGGCCTCACCGCCTTGTGTCGCGAGGCCGCGGCGATCACGAGCGGAGCCCGGGTCTTCGCCTATCATGTCGAGGATCCCGAGCGCTACGGAGTGGTCTCGTTCGACGCCGCGACCGGGAGGGCGACGGCGATCGAGGAGAAGCCGCCGCAGCCGAAATCCAGCTGGGCGGTGACCGGCCTCTATTATTACGACAATGACGTCGTCGACATCGCCGCAGCGGTCAGGCCCTCCGCACGCGGCGAGCTCGAGATCAGCGACGTCAACCGGGCCTATCTCGAGCGCGGCGACCTCGACGTCGTCCAGCTCGGCCGGGGCTTCGCCTGGCTCGACACCGGCACTCACGACACTCTGCACGAAGCGTCGCTGTTCGTCCGGATGATCGAGCACCGCCAGGGGATCAAGGTGATGGCGCCCGAGGAGATCGCCTTCGACTTCGGCTATCTTTCGGCCGAGCAGGTTCTGGCCGGAGCCGACCGGATGGGCTCCTCCGCCTATGCCGCCTATCTTCGGCGCCGGGTCGCCGAGGGACGGCATCCCTTCGACGGGGAGCATAAGGGTTGAGCGGCCGGCGCAACATTCTCGTCACCGGCGGCGCCGGCTTCATCGGCTCGGCGGTCTGCCGCCACCTGATCGCCAAAGGCGGCTACCGGGTCGTCAACGTCGACAAGCTGACCTATGCCGGCAATCTCGCCTCGCTCGCCGAGGTGGAGGACCATCCCGACTATCGGTTCGTCCAGGCAGATATCGGCGACGAGGCCAGGATCGCCGCCTTGCTCGAGGAGGAGAGGATCGAGGGCGTCATGCACCTCGCCGCCGAGAGCCATGTCGACCGGTCGATCGACGGCCCCGAGGATTTCATCGAGACCAACATCGTCGGTACCTTCCGGCTGCTCAAGGCCTCGCTCGACCATTGGGGCCGGCTCGACCCGGAGCGGCGCGAGCGCTTCCGATTCCACCACGTCTCGACCGACGAGGTGTTCGGCGACCTGCCCTTCGACAGCGGCACGTTCGACGAGTCGACCCCCTACGCGCCTTCCTCGCCTTATTCCGCCTCCAAGGCCGCGTCGGACCATCTCGTCAGGGCCTGGCACCACACTTACGGCCTGCCGGTCCTGCTCTCGAACTGCTCCAACAATTACGGGCCCTATCATTTTCCCGAGAAGCTGATCCCACTGGTCATCCTCAACGCCATTCACGGCCAGCCGCTGCCCATCTACGGCAAGGGCGCCAACGTTCGCGACTGGCTCTACGTCGAGGACCATGCCCGGGCCCTGGAGGCGGTGTTCGCCAGGGGACGGGTCGGCGAGACCTACCTGATCGGCGGCCGCGCCGAGCGCAACAATCTCGAGGTCGTCCGGGCGATCTGCGCGCTCCTCGACAGCAAGTCGCCGCGCTCCGGCGGCGGCAGCTACGCCGAGCAGATCCGCTTCGTCTCCGACCGTCCCGGCCACGACCGGCGCTACGCCATCGACCCCTCGCGGATGGAGACCGAGCTCGGCTGGAGGCCGCTCGAAAGCTTCGAATCCGGGCTCGCCAAGACGATCGACTGGTACCTTGCGAGGGAGGATTGGTGGTGCCCGCTCCGCGAGGAGAAATATGCCGGCGAGCGCCTCGGAGCGGTCAGCCCGCGCGGCTGAACCGGCGAACCGCCTCGACCACGCGCTCCATCTGCTCGCCGCTCAGGTGCGGGCCCATCGGCAGGCTCAGCACCTGATCGGCCAGCCGGTTGGCGACCGGCAGCGAATCGGCGGGAATGGCGAGATCGGCATAGGCCTGCTGGCGGTGGGGCGGCAGCGGATAATGGATGAGCGTCTCGACCCCCATGGCTTCGAGCGTCTCCCGCAGCCGGGCCCGCTCTCCGGTCGTGACGACGTAGAGGTGCCAGGACGGGTCGGCCCATTGCGGAGGCACGGGCAGCCCGAGGCCGGTATCGCGAAGCGAATCGTTGTAGAAGGCGGCGACCTGACGCCGCCGGTCGACCCAGCGGTCGAGGTGGGGAAGCTTGGCTGCGAGCACCGCGGCCTGGAGCGGATCGAGCCTGCAATTATAGCCCGCCGCCTCGTGAAGATATTTGGTGCTGGAGCCGTAATTGCGAAGCAGGGCCGCCCGCTCCGCCACCGCCGGATCGTTGGTGGTGAGGGCTCCGGCATCGCCCAGCGCACCGAGATTCTTGCCCGGATAGAAGCTCCAGGCCGAGGCATGGCCGTCGGCTCCGATCCTCCGGCCCTTGTAGAAGCCGCCATGCGCCTGGGCGGCGTCCTCCAGAACCTTGAGCCCGTGCCGGTTCGCAACCGCCATGATCGAATCCATGTCGGCCGGGTGGCCGTAGAGGTGGACCGGGATGATCGCCTTCGACTTGGGGGCGAGCGCCGCCTCGATGCGGTCCGGGTCGATCTGGTGGGTGGCCGGATCGGGCTCGACCGGCACCGGAACGGCGCCGCATTCGGTGACCGCGAGCCAGGTCGCGATGAAGGTGTTGGACGGTACGATCACCTCTTCCCCCGGCTGGATGCCGAGGGCGAGCAGTCCGATCTTGAGGGCGTCGAGGCCATTCGACATTCCGAGGCAATGGCCGGCTCCGACATGGGCCGCGAAGGCCAGCTCGAACGCCTCGACCTCCGGGCCCAGAATGTAGCGGCCGGAACGGGCGACTCGAAGCAGCGCCTGCTCGAGCTCCTCCCTGAGTTCCTCATAGGCCTGCTTCACGTCCAGGAACGGCACCGCCGGGCCGGCGGCCTGGTCAAGCGATTCAGCCATTTTCCGGCCCCCGAACCGAGGCGACGAACTCCCCATAGTCGCGGATATAATCCTCCTCCGAAAAAGGATCGCTAGCGAGCACCAGAAGGACGCAGTCCTGGCTGCATTCGCGGATTTCCCGCCAGGTCATCGGCCCGATCAGCAGGCCCCTTTTGGGGTCGTCGAGAACGGTCTCCTCGGCTTCCCGGCCGTCGTCGAGCCTGACGATGCAGCTGCCGCTGACGCAGATATAGACCTGGTGCAGGTCGCGATGCGCATGGAAGCCGCGCGGCTGGTCGCTCTTGAGGCGGTAGAGATAATAGACCCGGCGGATCGCGAAAGGCACGGTCGCCTCGGCCTCGATCGCCACCAGCGAGCCGCGCTCGTCGTTCCGCTCGTCGAAGTCGATAAACTGTACGAGCGGCATGAAGCGGGCTTTCCGGCGGGTTCAGGGCCTCGCCGCGCGCGGCCGCCGAGGACATTGGCGGTGCGCTTATCGGTTACGCCCGATCTGGGCAAGTATCAGCCCGGCCGGCCGGTGACCCGCCGGACCTTGCCGCGCACGCCCTTCAGGAGCGCAAGCCCGCGCATTCCCAGCAGCCTGGGGAGCACCCATTTCAGCTGGTCGAGGTTCCGGCTCCGCGCCAGCGCGCCAAGCCTTTCGGCCATCGAGGCGGATGGCCAGCGGGCACGAAGCTCGAAATGGGCGATGTCCGAGCGCAGCCGGTCGAGGTCGACCGCCGCGGTCTCGCCCCATCCCCCGGCGAAGCCCTCGCCGGTGACAGCGGCTCGCTCGAAATAGCGAAGCGCCGCGAGGCTGCTGGCGATGGCCCGGCGGCGCGCGGCTTCGGCCGCCTCGACCGACATCAGCGCCGGCTGGTTGGTCGCCGAGCCGCCATGCTGGCGGTAGGCGACCAGACGCTCGTCGACATAGGCGATGGTCCGGCCCTTGAGGGCGAGCATCAGGGTGAAGAAGAAGTCCTCGGCGAAATTGACTCCCTCCGGAAGGGGCACCTCCTCGAACACGGTCCGGGCATAAGCGGAGCCGACGCCCATGATATGCTCGACCTTCCGGCCCGGAAAATAGGCGCCGACGTCGACCGTCGGAGTCACTTCGGGACGGCCCTTGCGGATAAGCTCGCCCTGTTCGCCGATCACGTCCCAGTCGGAGAACAGAGCGTCGGCGCCGGTTCGCCGCCATTGCTCGGCCAGGCGGCTGACGCGATTCGGATAGGAGACGTCGTCGCCGGCGGCGCCGACGATCAGCCGGCCGCTGGACAGGCCGACCGCCGAATAGAGGTGCGGAAAGATTCCGACATTCTTCGGCATCCGGTTCACGATCAGCCGGTGGGGCCCGGAATAGGAGTCCGCGACGGCCCGGATGACGTCGAAAGTGCCATCGGGCGAAGCGTCGTCGCTGACGACGATTTCGAGATGGGGATAATCCTGCGCCAGGGCGCCGCGCATCGCTTCCTCGACCAGCTTTTCCTGGTTGTAGGTCAGCATCAGGAAGGTCACCGGCGGAGGCGGGCGCTCGGGAGATTCGGTCCGGGTCATTCGGGCCTCATGCCGCTATTTCGACCGTCGGCCGGGAAGGTAGCGCAGAAGGCGCTCGAAGGAGCCGGGCACGGCCAGCTCCTCCAGGCGGTGCACCGCATAGCCGCCGAGCAGCAGAGCGATGAGGAGCCCGGCGATCAGGGTCCCGGTGGCCGACCAGGCCGACGCGGCCAGCAGGCCGGCGAGGATCAGCACCAGCAAGGCCGCCAGGCCGTAGGTCGCGCGCGGAACGACGATCCGGTGCCGCTTCCAGCAGATCAGCGCGATTCCGGCGGAATAAGCGGCATAGGCGCAGAAATAGGCGATTCCGGCCGCGTCGATCCCCATCCTCGGCAGCAGCGCCGCGAGCAGCCCGAGATAGACGACGGGGAAGCCGAGCTCGCTTGCGAGGTAGGACCGCGTATCCTGGCGGGCCAGCAGGACCATGCCGAGCGCCCAGCCGACCAGCTTCATCGCATCGCCCATCAGCTGCCACTGGAGGAGGTGGGCGGCGCCAGTGAATTGCGAGCTGTAGAGCAATTGAAGCACCAGCGGCGCCCCGCCGCTCATCGCCACCAGAAGCGGCCCTCCGGCAAGCAGCGCGAAGCCCAGCTGCTGGTGGACCAGCCGCCCGGCCTTTTCCGGATCGCCGGCGACGGCGCTGATCCGGGGGAAATAGTCGGCGGACATGGCTCCGAGCAGGAGGGTCAGGTTGGTCGAGGAGACGCCCCAGGCGGCCTGGAAGAGGCCGGCGTCGTCGAGCCCGCCCTCGCGCACGATCAAGGCCCGGGCGACCACCCCGGCCGCATGAGCGACCACTCCGGAGAGCGTCACAGCGGCTCCGATCTTGATGAGGGCGAGCCATTCGGGCCTCATCGCCGCCAGCTTCAGGTCCCGCCACCGCCATTTCGGGAAGGAGGGATGATAATGATGGGCGACGATTATGCTGGCGAGCGGCCCCGCCAGGATCGCCCAGACGATGCCGCGCTCGCGAAGCCAGTAGACGAGCCCTATGCCGATCACCGCTCCGAGCAGAGCGCTCCACAGCTTCACCCGGGCGAGCGCCCCGATCCTCCGGTAGCCCTGGAGGACGGCGAGCTGGGTGGTGGCGATCACGGTCAGCCAGACCCCGACCCCGAGAAAGCCGACATCGTCGGAATGCTGGGTGGATCCGGTCGCGAGCATCGCCACCGGCTCCCGGGCCAGCCAGAGCAGGAGCGCCCCGGCGAGTCCGAGCGGCCAAGTCAGCGACCAGAGCGCCGCCCGGGCGACCGCGGAGCGCTCGGGGTCGGCCTCGGTGGCGGCGACCTGGCGCACCCCGCTGACCTGGAATCCGAGCTGGAAGACGGTCGTTGCCGTTCCGAGGATCGCCTGCAGGAGCCCGAGAAGGCCGATTCCGAGCGGACCGAGCAGCAGTGCGAAGATCTTGGTCCGGACGAGGCCGATGACGATCGATCCGGCGGTCGCCCCGCCGACGACCACCGTGGATTTCACGATCTGGCGATAAGAGGCTTGCTCGTCACTCAAGGATTGCTTTTCCGTCCCCGGCAGGCGGCTAGCCGCAAATCCGGCCTCAAGGCCAGCAATCTTTTGGCCGGCGCTCCGACTTTCGGGGCATCGCGCGAGCCGCGGCTGAGACGGAAGTCATTGTCTTGCCTCACTTTTGACGCAAGGGTTCCCCCACATGAGGAAGTCGGCTAACGGGCCGTCTTGCGTCGCGGCGCGCCCACCTTCATCGACGGCCGGGTAACCAGGGAAAAGAGCATGGGCCATTCGATCACCCTGCGGGGCAATTATGTGGATTTGCGGCCTCTCGAGGAGGCCGACGCGGAGATGACCCTGCGCTGGCGGCTGAGCCAGCGCGCCCGGATGCTGACCAGCGGGGCCGCCACCGTCGAGGAGCAGGCCGCCTGGATCCGCTCGCGGCCGGCCAGCGAATATAATTGGGTCATCGCGCTCAAGGACGGCACGCCCGTCGGGATGCTGTCGCTGATCGGAGTCAACGAGGTCATGCGCCACGCCGAGACCGCCCGGTTCCTGATCGGCGAGGAGGACAAGGTGAAGGGCGTGCCGGCGGCCGTGGAAGCGATGAAGCTGCTCTACGAATATGCCTTCGACACGCTCAAGCTGGCGCGCCTCTACGGCAATGTCGCCTCGGGCAATTCGCTGATGGTCAAGTGGCAGATCTACCTCGGAATGAAGCAGGAGGGGCGGATGCGCGACCATTATATCTTCGACGGCGCCTTCCAGGACGCGATCATCCTCGGGCTGCTCGAGAGCGAGTATCGCAACGAATCGCTGCCTCGAATGAAGGCGCTCATCGACATGGCCAGGAAAGCGGACAATGTTCCGGAAGGAGTTCGGGTTTGATCAGCAGGGATGAGGTGTTGGCCGTGATCTACGCCGCCATGGAAAGCCTCAACGAAGAGCTTGACGAGGGTAGCAAGATCGCCGTCGCCGCCGACACGAAGCTGTTCGGCGCGGACGCGGTGATCGATTCCCTCTCGCTCGTCTCGATCATCATCGACGTCGAGAGCGGAGCCAGCGACGCCTTCGGCTTTCCGGTCGTTCTGACCGACGATCGCGCCATCAACGAGCCGGTGTCGCCGTTCACCAGCCCGGACGCGCTCGCCGACTACATGCTCATCCTGGCGGCCGAAAATGAGTGAGGCGGCGACCATGGGCTATGAAGGAAAGACCGTCCTCGTCACCGGCAGCCGCCGCGGCGTCGGCAAGACGATCACCCAGCATTTCCTGGACAAGGGGGCGACGGTGATCGGCTTCGCCAAGGGCGAGAGCAGCATCGACCACCCGTCCTACCACCATTTCCAGGTCGACGTCGGAGTTCCGGCGGAGGTCCAGGCCGCGTTCGGGCAGATCGCCAAGGCTTTCCCGGGCATCGACATCCTGATCAACAACGCCGCCGTCCTCACCTCGCAATATGCGATGATCATGCCGCCCGCCGCCGCCCAGGCGATGCTCAACGTCAACCTGTTCGGAGCCTTCATGGTCTCGCGCGAGGCGGCCAAGACGATGCGCAAGCGCAAATGGGGCCGGATCATCAACATCGGCTCGATGGCCGCCAGCCTCGAGCCGATCGGCGATTCCGTCTATGCTGCGACCAAGGCCGGCATCTCGACCATGACCAACGTCTTCGCCAAGGAGCTCGGGCCGCTCAACGTCACCTGCAACACGGTCGGGATCACCGCGATCGACAGCGACATGCTCGCCCAGCTCCCCCGCCACAAGATCGAGGAGATCATCGCCGGGCTTCCGGTGCCGCGCTTCGCGCAGGCCGACGACATCCTCAACGTCATCGACTTCTTCGCGTCCGAGCGGAGCAGCTACATCACCGCCCAGACCGTCTTCCTCGGCGGGGTCAACTGACCATGGCCTTTCGTGCCGTGGCCGACGGCATCTGGGCCGTGACGGCGGGAAGCTTCCCGTCGAACAGCTATGTCTGCGCGGCGGACGTGCCGGGCGGCGCCATCCTGATCGACACCGGCCTCGATCCCGAGCCGATCGACTCGGCGCTGCAATCGCTCGGCCTCAAGCCGGCCTTCGTCTTCTGCACGCACGGCCATTTCGACCATATCGGCTCAGCGGCCTACTTCCAGCGCAAGTACGGGGCCCCGGTCCATCTCCATTCGGCAGACGTCAAGACCGCCGGGATCGGCAATTTCCTCCTCACCGCGATGAAGCTTCCCGACCGGATCGTCCTTCCCGACCTGGTCCTGGTCGACGGCGCCTTCTCGATCCAGCTCGGCGGCCGCTCGCTTCGCTACCTGCACCTTCCCGGCCATACGCCGGGCAGCTGCGCGATCGCCTATGGCGATCATCTCTTCACCGGCGACACGCTCTACGCGCGCGGCGTCGGACTCTCCAAGCTGCCGGGCGAGCGCCCCGACCAGCTTCGCCGGAGCATCCTCGAGCTGTGGGAGCACCTCCCCGGCTTCCACGTCCATCCCGGCCACGGGCCGAGCGCGGCCGGAGCCGACATTCAGCGCGCCAACCGCCGCCTGCTCGCCTTTCTCCGCCTGCCGCAAACGGAAAACAGCACCGCCCATGCCTGAACTAGATGGAGTGACCATTTCCGGAGTGGGCCACAAGCTCCCGGACATGGTCGAGGACAATGAGACGCTGTGCCGCAACCTCGACGTCGGCCCCGAGTGGATCGTCGAGAAGACCGGAATCCAGCGCCGCTACCTCGCGGGCCCCGAGGACAGCGCCTCTAGCCTGTCGATCGACGCCGCCCGAACGGCGCTCGCCAGGGCCGGAATCGAGGCGGCGGAGATCGACCTGATCATCGTCTGCACCTTCTCGGGCGACTACATCTTCCCGCCGGTCTCGGCGAAGGTCCAGCATGAGCTCGGAGCGAAGAACGCCCAGATTTTCGACGTCCAGGCCAATTGCACCGGCTTCGTCACCGGCCTCACGGTCGCCTCGGACCGGATGAAGGTCGATCCGACGCTGCGCCACGCCCTCGTCATCGGGGTCGAGCTCAACAGCCGCTACGTCGACCGCAGCGACGTCAACACCGCCATCTACCTCAGCGACGGCGCCGGCGCCGCCGTGCTCTCGAGGTCGCCCCCCGGAACCGGAATCCTGGCCTCCGCCTTCCACGCCGACGGCTCCAATTACGAGGCGGTCCGGATGCGCGGCGGAGGATCCAGCCATTGCGGGGTCGGCCGCACGCCCGACCCGGCGGTCGACTATATGGAGATGAACGGGATCGCGACCTGGAAGCAGGCGATCACCAACGTCCCGATCGCCATCAAGCGCGCCTGCGAGAAGAGCGGGATCGCCGTCGCCGACGTCGACTTCTTCATCTTCCACCAGGCCAATTACAACATGATCGAATATGTCGTCCGCAAGATGCGCTCCGACATGTCGAAGACCTACACCAACGTGCGCGAGATCGGGAATACCGGCGCCGCCTCCCCGGCGATCGCGATGAGCGAGGCGGTCGAGAAAGGCTTGCTGAAGAACGGCCAGACCATCGTCGTCGCCGCGGTCGGGGCCGGCTTCAATTTCGGCGCGAGCGTGTGGCGCTGGCACATGCCGGGGGCGGGGGAGAGCTGACGATGTTCGCGGATTTCGAAGCCATCGCCGTCGGCGAGACCCGCACCCTGACCCGCAGGATCGAGGAAGCGGACGTCCGCCGCTTCGTCGAGCTGACCGGCGACGACAATCCCCTCCACGTCGACCGCGCCTTCGCGGAAGGGACCAGCTTCAAGGACGTCGTCGTCCACGGCATGCTCGGGGCGTCCTTCATCTCGACGGTGATCGGAACCCAGCTTCCCGGGCCGGGCGCCCTTTGGGTGTCGCAGAATCTCGACTTCCTGCTCCCCGTCCGGCTCGGCGACGAGCTCACCGTCTCCTGCACCGTCGTTGCCAAGCACGAGCGCGACCGGCTGCTGGAGCTCGATACCAGGATCGTCAACCAGAACGGCCAGGCCGTCCTCACCGGCCGGGGCAAGGTCAAGCTTCTCGCAGGCAGGGCGCCTTCCCCGGCCGCCGATCCCACCGGCCGCTCGGCGGTGGCGATCGTCACCGGAGGAAGCGGCGGCATCGGCGCCGCCATCTGTCGGCGGCTCGCCGCCGAAGGGTGCCGGGTGGTGATCAACTACCGGTCGCGCCGCGACAAGGCCGAGGCTCTCGCCGCCGAGCTCAATCGCGAATCGAGCGTCGCCCTGGCCGTCCAGGCCGACGTATCCGAGGATGGCGCCGCGCAAAGGCTGGTCGATTCGGCGGCCCGCGCCTTCGGCCCCGTCGGGATCCTCGTCAACAACGCCTCGCCGCGGATCAACGGCAAGCCGTTCGCCTCCAGCGACTGGAGCGACTTCCAGGCCCATCTCGACGGCCAGCTCAAGGCCGCCTACCTGATGTCGCGCGCCTGCCTGCCGTCCATGGCCGAGCGCAAATGGGGCCGGATCGTCAACATCAGCTCGCAGGCGGCCGACGGCCCTCCGACCGCGGGCTGGACCGCTTATGCGACGGCCAAGTCGGCCCTCCAGACCCTGACCCGCTACCTCGCGGCGGAATATGGACCCCAGGGCGTGACCGTGAATTGCGTCTCGCCGGGGATGACCGAGACGGCGCTGATCGGCGACATTCCCGAGAAGCTCCAGATGCTGGTCGCCCGCCAGACCCCGCTCCGGCGCCTCGCGACTCCGGAGGATGTCGCCGCCGCGGTCGCGCACCTCGTCTCCGACGATTCCGCGTTCGTCACCGGCCAGATCCTGAAGGTGAACGGCGGGCTGGGGATGTGATGGCGCTTCCCGACGAGCTCAAGGCGGTTCTTGCCGACCGGTCGGCGCCGCTCGCCCAGGTCATGAAGGCGGCCTCGGCGGGCGAGCGGGCGCTCGGCGAGGCAGGCGAGGTCGTCATCGGCCTTTCGGCGAACGTGACGATCGACCTGCTCGGCCTGTTCCTTCGCCGCGAGGCGCTGCTCGCCGGCCTCCGGGCCCGGATCGTGCCCGGGAATTACGATGATCCGGTCGGCGATGCCGGCCATTTCGCCGAGGCGGGGGTCGAGCACATGCTGCTGCTCCCCTTCTTCGACAATCTGCTCCCCGCGTTCGAGGCGCAGCTCGAGAGCCTCGACTCCGCCGTCGTCGACGCCAAGGAAGCGGAGCTTCGAGCGCGCCTTCGGCTGGTGCTGGAGCGGACGGCCGATCTGAAGACCTTGTGGATCGGCCTTTTCCACCGCCGCGTCCCGGCCAGCGCTCCGGATTCGAGCGACCGGGTCGCGGCCATTGTCGAGCGCTTCAACGCGATGCTCTGCGAGGAAAGCGCCGGACGAGCCAACGTTCGGCTGATCGATGTCGGCGGCCTCGTCGACCGGCTCGGCGCTCGCGCCGCCTATGACGACCGCTTCTACTTCCGCTCCAAGGCGCCCTATTCGGCGGCCCTGCTCGACTCCCTGGCGCGGCGGCTGGCCCGCTCGACCCGCGGCTTCGGCACCTATTTCCACAAGGCGCTCGCGCTCGACTGCGACAACACCCTCTGGGGCGGAATCATCGGCGAGGATCTGCTCGGGGGAATCAAGCTCAACCCGTTCGACTATCCCGGCAACATCTTCTGGCGCGTCCAGCAGCGCCTGTCGGGGCTGGAGAAGAGCGGCCTGCTCCTGTGCCTATGCACCAAGAACAATCCGGCCGACGTCGAGGAGGTGTTCCGAAGCCACCCCGACATGGTCCTCAAGGAGAGCCAGATCGTCGCGCGCCGGGTCAATTGGACGGACAAGGTGTCCAATCTCGTCGAGCTTGCCGAGGAGCTGAACATCGGCCTCGACGCCATGATCTTCCTCGACGACAATCCGGTCGAGGCGGAGGCCGTCCGGGCCCGGCTGCCGATGGTCCATATGGTGCAGGTGCCCGAAGCTTTGGTCGACTATCCCGCAGTCGTCGACGACATCGCCGAGCTTTTCCTGGCCGGAGGCGTTTCGGAGGACAGCCGCTCCAAGACCGAGCAATATCGGCAGCGCGCGGCGGCGGCCCAGGAGAAGGCCGCATTCGGCTCCCACGAGGACTATCTCGCCTCGCTCGACCTGGCCGTGTCGCTCCGGGTCGACTCGCCGTCGGAGATCGGCCGGATCAGCGAGCTGTCGATGAAATCGAACCAGTTCAACCTCACCACCCGCCGCTATCACGAGGCCGAGGTGCGGGCCCTGATCGAGGATCCGGGGAGCGAGATCGTCACCCTCACCGTGGGCAACAAGTTCGGCAATGCCGGCCTCACCGGAATCATCGTTCTGCGCTACGAGGGCGAGGTCGCGCGGGTCGAGAACTTCCTGATGAGCTGCCGGGTCCTGGGCCAGGGCGTCGAGTTCGCCGTCTGGGAGGAGATCGCGCGCCGAGCCTCCGGCCGGGGTTGCGAGCGGATCGAGGCGGACTATCTACCCACTGCCAAGAACGGTCAGGCCGCCGATTTCTACGACCGTCTCGGGCTCGCTTTGCAGCGGGAGGAGGACGGCGCCCGCCATTACGCGCAGGCGCTCGAGGACTTCCGCCCCCCCTCCTCTCCCTGGGTAAAGGTGGATTATGATGGATGAGACCCGCCTCAAGCAGGTCGTCGCCGACGTTCTCGAGGTCGATCCCGCCGCGATCGGCCCCGATTTCAGCATGGACACTGTCGAGCAGTGGGATTCGCTTCGCCACATGACCCTGGTCCTGTCGATCGAGGACGAGTTCGGAATCACCATCCCCGACGAGGAGGCCGCCGACATCACCTCCTGGCCGCTGATCCGGCTGGTCGTCGAGGAGCAGGTGGGCGCCGGCTGATGCAGTGGCTTCTCGACCGCTTCGCCTCGGCCCCCGACGAGACCGCCTTCATCCACCGCGGCCGCCGGATGAGCTTTGGCGGCGTGGTCGCCCAGGTCGAGGCGTTCGCGGCGGAGATCGAGGCCGGCGGGATCGCCCCGGGCGAGTGCGTCGCGCTGCTCGCCGATTATTCGCCCGAAGTGTTCTGCTACATCCTCGCGCTGGCGATGAACGGAAGCATCGTCATTCCTCTGACCCGCGAATCGGTGATCGCCCGCGATTCGGCCCTGGCCATCTCGGGCTGCCACTGGCTCGCCGAATTCGACCTCGAGGGGCGGACCGCGACCCTGTCGCCGCACGTCGTACCCGCCGACAACGCGCTCCTCGCCGAATTCCGTGAGCGCGGGCATCCGGGCCTGATCCTGTTCTCCTCCGGATCGACCGGAGCGCCCAAGGGCATCCTTCACGATCTCGTCACCGTCGCCGAGAAGTTCCGCAAGCAGCGGGCGGCCACCGTCGCCATCGCCTTCCTGATGATCGACCATTTCGGGGGCATCAACACCATCCTCGCCATCACCTCCAGCCTCGGCACGGTGGTGACGGTCGCCGACCGGGCGCCCGACAATATCTGCCGGGCCATCGCCGATGCGAAGGTCGAGCTGCTGCCGGCGACTCCGTCCTTCCTGACCATGCTGATGGCCTCGGGCCTTCACCGCGACTACGACCTCTCGTCGCTGAAGCGGATCACCTACGGCACCGAAGTGATGCCCCAGTCGACTCTAGACCGGCTCCGCCAGGCCTTTCCCGGGGTCGAGCTCCAGCAGACCTACGGCCTCTCCGAGGTCGGAGTCCTTCGCTCCCAGTCGCGGCCGGACGGCTCGCTCTGGGTCCGGATCGGCGGCGAGGGCTTCGAGACCAAGGTCGTCGACGACATCCTGTGGATCCGCTCCAGCTATGCGATGGTCGGCTATCTCAACGCCCCGTCCGCCTTCGACGAGGAAGGGTGGTTCAACACCCAGGACCGCGTCGAGGTCGACGGCGACTGGTTCCGGATCCTCGGCCGGGTCACCGACCTGATCAACGTCGGCGGGCAAAAGGTCTATCCGGCCGAGGTCGAGGACGTGATCCTCGCCATGGACAATGTCGCCGACGTCTCCGTCTCGGGCGAGTCCCACCCCCTGCTCGGCCAGATCGTCGTCGCCAGCGTCGTCACCGCCGAGCCCGAAAGCGTCGTCGACCTGAAGAAGAGGGTCCGGTCCTGGTGCGCAACGCGGCTCGCCAATTATAAGGTCCCGAGCAAGGTCGTCATCGCCGAGGACAGCCTCTACACCGCCCGCCAGAAGAAGATCCGCTTCAAGGCGCAATAGGCTTCCCTGAAGCTGGATTGCGGTTTCCGCCTTAGCGCCGCAAGCTCCAGCGTTCGTCCCGCTGAGCGGGAATCGTCACCCCGGACTTGATCCGGGGCCCACCTTCTTCACCTCGCCTGCCGCGGAAGAACAGGTGGATGCCGGATCAAGTCCGGCATGACGAGGTGGCCGCTTCGTCCAAACAGGGCGGAACCTAGCCCGGCCTGAACGAATCCGCGGGGCTGAAGCGGTCGCCGCGGGAGACGGCGCCGGGGCCGTATTCGGTGACGAAATAGGCTCCCCCTCCGGTGCGAAGGTTCGTGCGGAAGTGGTTGTTCTGCGAAATCGTGTGCCTGAGGGTCACCTCGAAATCGTAGGGCGCGGTCCCGAACTTGCGCGCGGCCGGGATGAAGACGTCGCATCCGGTGATCCGGTTCTTGCGGCCGCCGCCCGGATCGCCGTGGAAGGCCAGGACCCAGCCGGCCTCGGCGGCGCCGGTGTGGGTTCCGACGATCTTGACCCGGTCGAGAGTGACCAGATGGCCGTCATGGGGGTGGAACAGGCCGTAGCCCGCCGAGCTTCGGATCTCGGTTGAGCGCAAAGTGATGTCGCCGCCCGTGTCGCCGGCGTCGCCCTGCCAGGACAGGTAGATTGCGCCGTCGCCGGAATCGTGGACTCCGCCCTCGATCAGGGCGCCCGGCCAGGCCAGCAGCATGTGGTTCTGGGCGCGGCGCCGGTTGGTCGAGCTGCAGTCGATGATCCGAAGATAACCTTCGTAGCGGCGCGGATAGCAGGCGAGGAAGGCGGAGACGTTCTCGTTGAACTTGCAGCGTCGGAATTCGAGGTTGCCGGTCAGGATGTCGATGTCGGGCTTGATCGCGTCGGGCTCGACGTCGACCCCGAAGCCGGGCGCATGGGCGACATATTTGCCGAGGTCGAAGCCGTTGTAGCTGAAGTCGCAGTCGGTGCAGACGAGCCCGTGGACCTGCAGCGGGGCGAAGCCGCCGCGCGCGTTGTAGCGGCAGGCGACCCGGTTCATGACGACGTTCCGGCAGGCGAGGGCGACCCGCCCCGGTCCGGGCCGGGCGAAATAGAGCAGCAGTCCGTCGGTCAGGCTGTGATGGAGGTTGAGATCCTCCAGGACCACGTTGGTGCAGCCGCTGAGCGAGATCAAATGGGAGAAGGACTCCCAGGTCGAGACGTCGCGCGTGGCCTGGCGCACTCCGCCGTCCATCTCGAACCCGGCGATCCGGATGTTTCGGCAGAAGCCGAAGGTGAAGGGCATGTACATGGCATTGTATTTCGAATCGCCCTGGCCGCGGTGGAAGCGGCCGTTGAGGACGATCTTGGCGCCATGGCCGCTGAACGTGAGCCCGTCGCAATGCTCATATTCGCCGTTGACGACGGCTCCCGGCTCGCGCCGGTGGGAGGCGGCGTCGCGGTAGCGGTGGACGTAATAGGTGCCCGGCGGGAACAGGTAATTGCCGCCGCGATTGCGGTTGGCATGGGCCGCGAGCAGCTGGAAAGCCGCATAATTGTCGGTTCGCCCGTCGCCGACGAAGCCGAACGCCTCGACCACGTTGATCTGGTCGCCCGCGGCGCCGAGCGCGCAGCCCGGCAGGAGCGCCCCGCCGGCGGCGAGGGCGCCGGTGCCCGACAGGCCGGCGATGAAGGCTCGTCTGTCCATGTCACTCCCGTGAAAAAAGCGGACCCGGCGCGTCGCACGGACGCGCTTGACCCGAGGTGAACCGACCGGGGCCGGTCAGGCGGCCCGGCGGGCCGGAGCCGCCGTCTGGCGTCCGCCCAAAGCGGGCTGCGCCTCCAGCCAGGCCTGGAACATCAACACGATCCACAGCCGGTATTGCTCGTTGACGTGGCCCTCGAGATGCGCCTGCCACATCCGGCGGATCGGCTCTGGCCGGAAATAGCCTTCCGATTGGAGGCGCGCGGGATCGAGCAGGGCCTCTGCCCAGTCGCGCATCGGCCCGCGCAGCCACTCGCCGACCGGCACGCCGAAGCCCATTTTCGGGCGCTCGATCAGCTCGCTCGGAACGTAGCGGTAGAGAACCTGGCGAAGCGCCCATTTGGTCTGGCCGTCGCGCAGCTTGTGCTGGAGCGGCATCCGCCAGGCATGCTCCACCACCCGGTGGTCGAGGAACGGGACCCTGGTCTCGAGCGAGACGCTCATCGCCGCCCGGTCGACCTTGGCGAGGATGTCGTCGGGCATGTAGGTCAGCATGTCGAGCGCCATCATCCGCTCGATGTCGTCGAGGCCGGCGAGGTCGGGCATGTCGCCGGTCAGGAGAGTGGGTGGCTCATGGCCTCCGACGACGACGTCCTCGGGCGAGCGCCAGCTCGACACGAGGCCGTGATAGAGCTCGCTCGAGGAGCGGCTGCCGAGCACTCCGGCGCCCTTGTGGATCTTGTCGCCGGGCAGCCGCATCCGCATCGAGTCCGGCAGGATCGGCTCCAGGGTCGAGGCGATCGCGGTCCAGCGCGCCGGCGACAGGCTGGTGAGGCCTCGGGCGACGGCCGTCCGAAGCGGGCGCGGGACCCGGTGCAGCCGGCGCCAGAAATTCTGGGCCATCAGATAGCGATTGTAGCCGGCGAACAGCTCGTCCCCGGCGTCTCCGGACAGCGACACGGTGACGTGGCGCCGCGCAAGCTCCGAGACCAGGAAGGTCGGGATCTGCGAGGAATCCGCGAACGGCTCGTCATACATTCCCGGAAGCCTGGGAACGACCGCCAGCGCCTGGTCGGAGGTTACGTAGAGCTCGGTATGATCGGTGCCGAGATGGGCGGCGACCGCCTTGGCATGGACCGCCTCGTTATAATCCTGCTCGTTGAAGCCGATGGTGAAGGTCTTGACCGGCCGCGGCGACTGCGCCTGCATCAGCGCCACGACGGTCGAGGAATCGACTCCGCCGGAGAGGAAGGCGCCGAGCGGGACGTCGGCCATCATCTGCCGGCCGACGGCGTCGCGAAGCAGGGTGTCGAGCTCGTCGACCGACTCCTGGGGGCTGAGCCGAAGCGGATCGGCGACTCCTTGCCGGGCCACCTCGGCTCCGCTCCAGTAAGCGGTGATCCTGGGCTCCCGCTCGCCGGCCGAGAGGGTCAGATAGGATCCGGGGGTGAGCTTGGCGATGCCGCGATAGATGCTCCACGGGCCCGGCACGTAATTGTGCCGCATGTAGAGCGACAGCGCCCGGCGATCGACCTCGGCGATGAAGGCCGGGTGCGTGGCGAGCGCCTTGAGCTCGGAGCCGAACAGGAAGGCCGCGTTGGCGCCGCTTCCCTGCCAGCCATAATAAAGCGGCTTCTCGCCGAGGCGGTCGCGGGCCAGGATGAGGGTCTTCTCCCTCCTGTCCCAGAGGGCGAGCGCGAACATTCCGGTCGCCCGCCCGAGCGCTCCCTCTATGCCCCAGGCCTCGATCGCGGCGAGCAGGGTTTCGGTATCGGAATGGCCCCGCCACTCGACTTGGAAGCCCCCCGCTCGAAGCTCGTCGCGGATCGCCAAGTGGTTGTAGATCTCGCCGTTATAGACGGTCACGAAGCGGCCGCTCGCCGAATCCATCGGCTGGTTGCCGGCCGGGGTCAGGTCGACGATGGCGAGGCGATTGTGGGCGAGCGCGATCCCGGTTTCGGGATCGCTCCACACGGCGCTGTGATCGGGCCCGCGATGGCGGATGCAGCCGGCCATCCGCTCGAGCAGCGATCTCGCCTCGCCTGACTGACGGGACTCCGGCCCGCCCAGAAATCCTGCAATTCCGCACATATCGCTACCTAATGCTTCCGTTCCGGCGCTGGACCGTCCCCGCCGCGCCCGCCGGCTCCCGCAGGCGCCGCGTCCGGCGACGGATCCCGACGCACCAATTCGTTGTAAAGTTGCTCCCACCTACCCCGAACCGCCCCCATTGAGAAGTGTTCGGCGATCCTCGCGCGGGCTCGGGCGCCGAGCGCTCGCAACTCGACCTCGGGCTTGCGGAGCATGGCGAGGAGGGCGGTCGCGAGCGCGTCGGGGTCGGCTGGAGGAACGACGATCCCGGTATCGTCGACGAGCGCTGCGGCGTCCCCGACGTCGGTCACGACGCAGGGTATTCCCACCGCCATCGCCTCGGCGACGACGTTGGGAAGGCCTTCCTGAAGCGAATGGAGGCAGAAGAGGTCGAGCCCGGCCAGGCAGGAATCCAGGTCCCTGCGCTCGCCGAGCAGATGGAAGCGCTCGGCGAAGCCGCTCTCCGCGATCCAGCGCCCCAGCTCGACGTTCGAATCGTCGATCTCGCGGCCGGCGATGAGGAACCGGGCCCGGGGAAGCTCCGCGGCGATCTTGGCGCAGGCTTGGATGAAGGATCGGAAATCCTTCTGGACGCTGAACCGACCGGCGCTTCCGATCAGAAGCTCGGAGGCGCCGAGGCCGAGCTCCCGGCGAATCGCGGCGCTTCCGCGATCGGCCGGAGCCTCGGGCGGCATCCGGTAGCCGTTGGGAATGACGATCGACTTCGACGGATCGTAGCCGAGGCGCTCATGGATTCGCCGGGCCGATTCGGCGACGTAGACGATCTTCGAGGGAAGCCGCGAAGAGAGGCGGGCGCAGGCGCTGCGGATCCAGAAGGTGGGCCGCGGCACTCCGATTTCGGCGATGTCGGCGACTCGAACGCCCCACAGGATTCGGCGGCACCCGACCATCCGGGCGGCGAGGCCGCCGAACAGGTCCGAATGGTACATCCAGGTCTGGACGATGTCGGGCCTGGCCGCGCGGATCCGGCGCGCGAGGCGCCACAGGGTCCCGGGCAGGCGCGCGGTCGACGTCAGTCCGAGCGCTTCGACCTGGACGCCCTGCGCCTGAAGCGCCGGTCCGACCGCGCGCAATTCCCGAAGCGAGATGACCCTGTGCTCGAAGCGCGGATCGTCCAGATGGGATTCGATCAGGCGCTTCATCATCAGCTCGGCGCCGCCCGGATTGAGGTCCGGCATGATGTGGAGGATCAGCATCAGCCGCCTCGCCGGGGCGCGGGCGCAAGCCCGCCTCGGGCGCGACGCTCGGTTAGCCGGGCCCTCGCCCGGCGAACGCCCGACAAGGCCGAGAAGCGGCGATGGTACCAATCGAACACGATCCTGCCGCCGTCGAAATTGACGGTGTGCGGCCCCTGGCGGTCGCGGAACCCGATCGCCCCGAGCGGGCGCTCGCGATATTCGGCCGGGTCCAGCGTCTCGATCTCGAAGGCGAGGACTCCGTCGCCATAGTCGGCCGAGAAATTCTGGCCGAAGCGGATCAGCCGGCCGCCGGCGCGAAGCAGGCCGCCGGCCATCCGGCCCCCCATCGGCGAGATTCGCACCGGGCTGAACGGGTGCAGCCGGTAAGGGCCGTGCAGGGTCTCAGACGTCCACAGCTGAAGCGCGGCGGCGCCCTGGCCCTCGTCGTTGCCGAACAGGTAGAAGCGCCCCTCATGCCGGACGAGGGTGGGGTCGATCAGCCGCGGCCGGCCCTCCACCTCCAGGGTCCCGGCCGGCTCGAGCCCGGCCTCGCCGATCCGGAAGCAGCCCTGCTCACCCCATTGCGCCATTTCGGGGACGACGAATTGCTCGCCGCCGCTCTCGATCGTGCCGGGATAGGAGAAGTGGAGCGGCCCGTTCGAAAGCCGCCGGTCGCCGTCCTCGGCGACCAGCAGGATCTCGCCGAGCGCCGAGCGCCGGTCGAGCGCCTCCACCAGGATCCCGGGCGGGTCGCGGCTGAAGAAGGGGTCGGCGAGGAAGAGGTGGCAGGGCGGAGTCGGCAAGGTCCGCCATGAATCCGGCGCGGGAAAGGCCTCGCCGGCGGCGATCCGGGCCGGCTCGCCCTCACCCAGCGGAGCCACCGACACCCGCCATCTTTTCTCGACCAGGGCGCCATAGAACATCCGCTTCGCCGAAGCGGCGATCCTTCTCAACACGAAGCCGAGCACCGCGAGGTTCGACGGAAGCCGGTAATTGCGTCCCGCGGACCCTTTGGGAAGGGCCCGGCCGGCGAGCGCGTTTCTCACGGCCTCGTCGATCAGGAGGTGCGAGTGCCGGTAGGCCTCGATCAGGGTCGCCCGGTAGGAATGGGGATGGACCTTGGTCTCGGCGAAGGCGACGACCGCTCCGCCGTCGAGCTTGTTGCTCAGGATCTGGACGATCTGGCCCATCACCGGCGCGCCATGGACGATCTCCCAGAAGCCGGCCGGCCGGCCCCGGTAAAGGTCCGGATCGCCGTGATGCCAGGCCAGGATCGGCACCGGCAGAGTTTCGGGCGGCGGGACCCGGAGCAGGCCCATTCCGAGCTTGACGATGACGTGGAAGCCGGAACCCGCGAGCCTGGCGAGGATCGGGTCCGGAAGCCTCTGCCAGGCGCCCTCGTAATCGGACTCGAAGGCGATCGTCTCGGCGATCCGCTTGCGAGTCTCGGTCACCGGCACCCGGCGGGTGTGGCGGTTCGAGAAGCAGGCCAGGTTCAGCGCATAATAGGCGCCATGGCGCACCGGCAGCCTCCGGAACGCCGTGTTGGTGCAGGAAAAGACCGTGATCTCGTCGCAGCCGCGCAGCTGGTCGATCGCGTCGAGGCCGAAGCGCTGCGTCTCCCCGCCGTCGACGATGACTGCGACCTTCAACTCGGACATTCGAACACAGGCTCCTCAAGAGGCTCCGGCTGCCTCCGCTCGGCCTGCGGCGGTCGGGTCCGCCGCATAACCCAACCTCCCGAAGGGCGCAACGCGGGCGGCGGCCTAGCTAGAGCAGCTTGCCCGGATTCATGATTCCGGCCGGATCCAGCGCCGCCTTGATCGAGCGCTGGGCCGCCAGCCGGGCCGGAGGCGCAGTCCGGGCATATTCGGCCCGCTTCATCCGGCCGATGCCGTGCTCCGCCGAGATCGAGCCGCCGGTGGCGACGACCAGATCGTGCACCGCCCGGGTCACCGCCTCGCCATGGGCGTCGAGCCAGCCCTCGGCCGCCTCGCCGGCGGGCGGCTGGACGTTGAAATGGACGTTGCCGTCGCCGAGATGGCCGAACGCCACCACCCGGGCTCCGGCGAACCGCGCCTCGACGGCGGCCCGGGCCTCGCCGAGGAAGGCCGGCATCGCCGAGACCGGAACCGACACGTCGTGCTTGACCGAGGGGCCGTGAAGCCGCTCGGCCTCGGCGATCGACTCGCGCAGCCGCCACAGGGCGGCCGCCTGGGCCTCGCTCGAGGCGATCGCCGCGTCCTCGACCAGCCCGTCGCCGAGCGCTGCGGCCAGCGCCTCCTGCAGGGCCTCTGAGGCATCGCGGCCACCCTGCGGAGCGATGGATTCGACCAGCACGTTCCAGGCAGGGCTCCCGGCCAGCGGCGCCCGCGTTCCGGGAATCCCGGCGAGCACGAGGCCGAGCGCGTCCCGGGGAACCAGCTCGAAGCTCTCGACGGAGTCGCCGAGGCTCGCCTCCAGCCGGCGAAGAAGGGCCAGCGCCGCCTCCGGCGAGTCCACGCCGACCCAGGCGACCGCGCTCGATCCGGCCGCCGCGACCAGCCTCAGGCTCGCGGCGGTGACCACGCCCAAAGTGCCCTCGGCGCCGATCAGGAGCTGCTTGAGATCGTAGCCGCGATTGTCCTTGCGAAGCGGCGACAGCCCCTCGAACAGCGATCCGTCGGGAAGCACCGCCTCGAGCCCGAGCACCAGCGATCGCATCGGCCCGAATCGAAGCACCTGGGTTCCGCCGGCATTGGTCGAGACCAGGCCGCCCACGGTCGCCGAGCCCTTGGCGCCGAGCGACAGCGGGAATCGCCGCCCGGCGGCGGCGGCGGTGGCGTGAAGGTCGGAGAGGATGACCCCGGCCTCGGCGGTCGCGACATTGTCCTGGGCCGAGACGCTTCGAACCGAATTCATCCGGCGCAGCGACAGCAGCAGGCCGCCCTCGTCCCCGGGCGTCGCGCCGCCGACCATCGACGTGTTGCCGCCCTGCGGCACCAGCGCCGCGCCCTCGCTCGCGCAAGCCGCGACGATCGCTTGGACCTGCCCGGTCGAGTCCGGCGACAGCATCGCCGCCGCTCGGCCGCGATAGCGCCCACGCCAGTCGCGGAGCCACGGCGCCATGGCCTGCTCGTCGCGAGTGAAGCCGGCCGGCCCGAGCAGGGACTCCAGGTCGTCGAGCAGGGCTGGCGAAGGTGGCCCGGGCATGGCCCTCACTGGCCGACCCGGCGGCCCCGATCAATCCGCAAGGCTTGCCGGAAGCGCTTTGGCGCTCGGCGAGGGAGCGGCTCAGGTCTCCCCCGAAGCTGATCCAGGACGTGGCGGGAGAGACACAGAAGCCATCCCTTACGCTCCCGGAACAAATGCAAGCTTTTCCAGTTGAACGTTTTTCGGCGTAAGGGTCCGGGTTGGAACCTCGGGAGCGGCGGGCGAATTGCAGAAGGCCGGCATTTTGATGGGAGCGGTCGCCGCCGGCGCCTTGGCGCTGGCCGCGGCCACGCCGGCATTCGCCCAGAGCGATCCGCCCCAAGCCCCCGCGCCCGACGAGCCGATCGTTCCCGACAGCCAGTTCGAGAAGGAGCTTCCGGCGCTCGACCCCGAGCTCGGCAAACCGCTCGATCCGCTCGAGGATTTCTCCGGCCCTCCGGCCGCGACGACTCCTGAAGGCGAGCTGATCCCGGATTCGGCGGTTCCGGACCCGGAGCTCGCCCAGCCGCTCACTCCGATCTCGGAGTTCGACGTTCGAACCCCGCCGCCGGCGCGGGGCGACCCGGACGAGGACGACGGCAAGGTCGAGCCGGTCCGCTACACGCTCGTCATCGAAGGGCTCGAGGAGATCGGGCTCGAGGGCCGCTTCCGCGACCTTTCCGCGCTCGAGGATGCGGACGGCGAGGCCACCAACGGCGCCCAGGTCTCGGCCCGGGCAAAGGAGGACGAGCTGCTCGCCGTCCGCCTGCTCCGCTCGGAGGGCTATTACGACGCGACCGCGCTCTCCTCGATCGAGCAGCTGCCCGACCAGCCGGGGCAGATGCGGGTGGTGGTGAGCACGGTCCCCGGTCCCCGCTACCTGTTCGGCAACATCGCCATCACCGGCGCCCCGACCGAGCCGCCGGACCTTGCCCGCGAGGCGCTTCCGCTCAAGCCCGAAGATCCGATCGTGGCCGCCAATGTCGAGGCGGCCGAGGCGAACGTCCGGCTGCGCCTGCCGCAGCAGGGCTATCCGTTCGCCGAGGTCGGCCTGCGCGAGATCCTGCTCGATCCCGAGACCCGCCACGGCGACTATGCGCTGCCCGTCAACCCCGGCAACCGCTCGCGCTTCGCCGGCTTCACCACCGAGGGCGACCTCGCCTTCGGCGCGAAGCATGTCGGAGTGCTCTCGCGCTTCAAGCGCGGCGACCTCTACGACAGCCGCAAGGTCGACGACCTGCGCGAGGCGATGATCGCCACCAACCTGTTCACAACCGTCTCCGCCGAGCCGGTCGCCACCGGCGAGAAGGCGGACGACGGCGCCGAATATGTGAACATCCTCGTCCGCCAGGACGCGGGGCCGGCCCGCTCGCTCGCCGGGACGGCCGGCTACAGCACCGGCGAGGGCTTCCGGGCCGAAGCGACCTGGGAACATCGCAATCTCTTCCCGCCCGAGGGAAGCCTCCGGCTCAACGCCGTCCTCGGCACCCAGGAGCAGGCGGTGCGGATCGGCCTGCGCCGCAACAACTGGAAGAACCGGGACCGGAGCATCTTCCTCCAGGCCGAGGCCGGCCGGCGCGACCTCCCCGCCTTCAAGGGCTACACCGCCCGCCTCAAGGCGCAGGCGGCCCGCGAATCGACTCCGATCTGGCAGAAGGTGTGGACCTATGCGGTCGGCGCCGAGCTGATCGCGACCAATGAGGCTCAGGTCGGCTTCCCGCGCCTTTCGATCAAGGACGCCTTCTTCCTCGCGGGGATAAGCGGCCAGGTCGGCTACGACCGCTCCAACAGCCTGCTCGACCCGACCAAGGGCTTCCGCCTCAAGGCCCTGGTCAATCCCGAGACTTCGCTTCGCGAGCCTGGCCAGCCCTACATCCGCAACATCCTCGACGGCAGCGTCTATTATCCCGCCGGCGAAAGCCTCGTCGTCGCCGGCCGGGCCCGGGTCGGCTCGATCTACGGCGCCGAGCTCGTCGAGCTTGCTCCGTCCCGCCGGCTCTATGCGGGCGGCGGCGGATCGGTTCGAGGCTTCGGGTTCCAGGAGCTCGGCCCGCGGATCGAGGTCGCCAACCCCAAATTCGATCCGGACGATCCCGACGAGAAGGACGATCCCACCATCTTCGTTCCGACCGGGGGACGCAGCCTCGTCGAATTCTCGCTCGAGGGCCGCTACCGTTTCGGCAATTACGGAGTGGTCGGCTTCGTCGACGCCGGCCAGGTCTATCACAGCCAGACTCCGCGGCTGGACGACATCCGCCTGGGCGTCGGAGTCGGCGGCCGCCTCTACACCAATTTCGGGCCGCTGAGGGCCGACATCGCCATGCCGCTCGGCCGCCGCAAGGGCGAAGCGCGCTTTGCCGTCTACGTCTCCATCGGGCAGGCCTTCTAGATGGCGACGGCGGCCGAATCCCCGCCTCACGTGCCCCGCGGCCGCCAGCGCGCCCGAACGGCGGCCAAGTGGACCGGCATCGGCCTGATCGGGATCGTGGTGGCGATCGGGCTGTTCTTCGTCTGGCTGAACTCGTCGCTCGGCCACCGCTATGTCGTCAAGCAGATCAACGAGCTGGAGACGGCATCGGGGCTCGACATCGACGTCGGCCGCATCGAGGGCTCGCTGTTCGGCGAGCTGATCATCCACGACATCGCCTTGAAGGACCCGAAGGGCACCTTCTTCGCCGCGCAGCGGGCGACGATCGACTGGCGGCCGCTGTCCTATTTCCGCAACCATATCGACATCAAGCGCCTCGAAATGCCGAGCGCCCACCTCTATCGCCTGCCCGAGCTTAAGCCCGGCGACCCGAATGCGCCGCTGCTTCCCGACATCGACGTCGATATCGGCAAGATCGAGGTGGAGCGCCTCTTCATCGACCGGGCCGTGACCGGCTACCGGCACATGCTCAGCCTCTCGGGCAGCGCCAGGATCGACGAGGGCCGCGGCCAGCTGGCGCTCGACGCCGGCGCTCTCGCCGCCCCCGACCTGCCCGGCGGCGACAAGCTGAGGCTTCGGATCGACGCCGTCCCCGAGGAGAACAGGCTCGCAATGGGCGTCCGGGTCGAAGCTCCGGCCAACGGCTTCGTCGCCAAGCTCACCGGCCTCAACCAGCCGCTGGTCGCGAGCCTCGGCGGCAACGGCAGCTGGGCGAGCTGGAAGGGCCGGGCTCGGGCGCAGCTCGGCGGCAAGGCCTTCGCCGATCTCGCGGTCGGAGCCCGCGACGGAACCTTCACCGTCACCGGACCGATCAGCCCGGCGCTTCTGATGGCGGCGGGCCCGGCCCGGAACCTGGTCTCGCCGCAGGTCCATATCAACCTGGAGACGAAGCTCGACCAGCGCCGGGCGGACATGAAGCTCAGGCTCAACTCGGCGGCCATGGCGATCGTCGCCGACGGCCTCGTCGATCTCGGCCGCAACCAGTTCCAGGACTTCAAGGTCGCCGCCCGCCTGTCCCGCCCCAGGGCGCTCGGCCCCAATATCGACGGCAGCGACGTTCGAGTCGCGATGGTCCTGAACGGCGCCTTCGCGACTCCGTTCGTCGCCTACGACCTTCGAGCGCGCTCCCTGAGCTTCAACGAGACCACGATCGAGCTGCTCCAGGCCCGGGGCCGGGCCAAGGTCGACGCCGACCGGATCAGCATTCCGGTTCAGGCGCGAGCGCGCCGGATCAGCGGGCTCGATCCCTCGCTCGGAAGCCTGCTCACCAACGTCGCCGCGAACGGCACCGTCCACATCAGCGGCACCCGGCTCGTCTCGGACAACCTCAAGATCCGCTCCGACCGGCTCAACGCCACCGTCGCGCTCGCCGGCGACATCGGCCGAGGCCAGTATCGCGCCGGGATCCAGGGCACGGTCAACAATTACCACATGGAGGGGATCGGCCTCCTCGACCTCACCACCGACATGGACGTGTTCAGCGCCGGCGGCGGCTTCGGCCTGAGCGGGAAGGTGGCGGTCCGAACCCGGCGGATCGACAATTCGACCGCCGCGGGCCTGCTCGAAGGCAATGCCTCCGCCGCGGCCAATGTGGTGATGACTCCGGCCGGAGTGATCACTCTCGCCAACGTCCGGCTGAGCTCGCCGGGACTTCGAATCAGCTCCGGCGGAGGAACGATCTGGCCGGACGGCCGGATAAACATCCGAGCCGCCGGGGTGTCGCGCGCCTACGGCGCGATCGCCGTCGCTGTGACCGGCACCGCCACCCGGCCCCAGATCGCCCTGAAGGCCGCCAGCCCGGGCTTCGGGATCGGCCTTCGCGACGTCAGCGCCACCGTGCGCGCAGTCGCCGGCGGCTATGCGATCAACGCCACCGGCCAGTCCGCCTACGGCCCGTTCGAGGCCGACGTCACCATCCTGTCCGGGCGCGGCTCTATGACGATCGACATCCGCCGACTGCTCTTCGCCGGAATGACCTTCACCGGCCGGGTCGTCCAGACGGCGGCGGGCCCGTTCGCCGGCACCCTGGCGATGACCGGGGAGGGATTGCAGGGGACGGTCCGGCTCGCCGCCGCCGGCCGCTACCAGCGGGCCGACATCGACGCGACCGCCAGCGGGGCCCGGATCCCCGGCGAGACTCCGGTGCTGATCCAGCGCGGCCTCGTTCGAGCCACCGTGATCCTCTATCCGGACGCGCCGCACATCGTCGGCGACGGCCAGCTCGCCGGAGTGCGCAGCAACAACTTCTTCCTCGCCCGGGCTCGCGCCAAGGTCGACTATCGCGGCGGCAACGGCCTGGCCCAGGTTTTCGCCGAGGGGACCAGCGGAGTGCCCTTCCGGGTGGCGGTCAACGCGGCTCTGACCCCGAACCTCATCCGGGCCGCCGCCCAGGGGCAGGTCCGCAACATTCCGTTCCGCCTCGCCCGGCCGGCGCAGATCAGCAAGGTCGCCGGCGGCTGGCAGCTCGCGCCGACGGAGCTCGTCCTCCCGCAGGGCAACGTCCAGCTCGCCGGCCGCTGGGGCGACGGAATGGTGATCCAGTCGCGCCTGAAGGACTTCGATATCTCGATCCTGAACGTCTTCTCGCCCGGCCTCGGACTCGGCGGCCGGGCGACCGGCAGCATCGACTTCGCCCAGGTCGGCGGGGACAGCTTCCCGCGCGCCGACGCCCGGCTGACCATCGCCGGCTTCACCCGCACCGGGATCGCCGTGCGCTCGCCGCCGGTCGACATCGCCCTGGCCGGGCAGCTTCGACCGGAAGGCGGCAGCCTCGCTTCGGTGATCCGGCGCGACGGCAACGTCGTCGGCCGGGCGCAATTCCGGCTCCAGCCGGTCGGACCCGGCGCCGGCGGCTGGATCACCCGCCTGCTCGCCGCGCCGCTCGGCGGCGGCATAAGGTATAACGGGCCGGCGGAAGTGCTCTGGGCGCTGGCCGGAGTCGCCGACATGCAGCTGTCGGGACCGATCGGAGTGGCTGCCGACCTCAGCGGCAGGGTGCAGAGCCCGCAGCTGACGGGCGTGGTCCGGGCCAACAACCTCACCTTCGTCCACGAAACCTACGGCACCAGGATCAGCCAGCTCGCCCTCCAGGGCCGGTTCACCAGCTCGGAGCTTCAGATCACCCAGCTGTCCGGGCGGGCCGGACGCGGCACCATCGCCGGAACCGGGACGGTCGGCTTCGCCTCCGCCGCCGGCTATCCGATCGACATCCGGCTCAAGCTCGACCAGGCCCAGCTGGCCCGAAGCGACAATATCGGAGCGACCCTGACGGGCGACCTCGCGATCACCAACAACCGGGCCAACGGAGCCCTGATCTCCGGCGACCTGACCCTGCCCGAGGTGCGCTACCAGATCATCCGCCAGGGCGCCGCTCAGGTGGTCGAGCTGGCCGGAGTGCGGCGCAAGGGCGAGCCTCTCCCGAGCGTCGACGCCGCCACCCAGCAGGCCGACGCGGCTCCCAGCATCTGGAAGCTCGACCTCAGGCTTCGAGCCGACAACCGCCTGTTCATCGCCGGAATGGGCCTCGAATCCGAATGGGCCGCCGACCTTCGGGTGCAGGGCACGACGGCGACTCCCTCGATCGTCGGCGAGGCCGACCTCATCCGCGGCACCTACAGCTTCTCCGGCCAGCGCTTCGAGGTCACCCGCGGCCATATCGCCTTCACCGGAGCGCGCCCGCCCAATCCCCGGATCGACATCGTCGCCAGCTCCGACATCGAGGACGTGACCGTCAACATCGTCGTCAGCGGAAGCGCCAACAACCCGCAGATCGCCTTCACCTCCTCGCCGGCTTTGCCTCAGGACGAGATCATGGCGCGGATCCTGTTCGGCGGGTCGGTGAGCGAGATCTCGGCGATCCAGGCCGTCCAGCTCGCCACCTCGCTGAACTCGCTTCGCGGCGGCGGCGGCGGTTTGAACCCGCTCGGCAAGCTGCGCTCGGCGGGCGGCTTCGACCGGCTCCGGATCCTCGGCGCCGACGACACGACCGGCCGGGGCACCGCCATCGCCGCCGGCTTCTACCTGTCGAACGACATCTATCTCGAGATCATCACCGACGCCCGCGGCTTCACCGCCACCCAGATCGAGATCGCATTGTCGAAGGCGCTCAGCATCCTCTCCCAGGTCGGAACCTCGGGCGGCGGCAACAACGTCAACGTCCGGTACCGCAAGCAATATTGAGGGCGCGAAGGGCGTCCGGGTCCCGCTCTAGCCGATCCGGGTGAGCCTCGCCGCCAGCGGCGCCAGTGCCGGGAACCATCCGAGCAGCGCGATCATCCCGTCGCGCGCCCGCTTATGCTCGGCCGATCGGCGCAGCAGCTCCGCCAGCCCGACGGGCCGCCGAGCCCGCCGCGCCCAGGCCCCCTGGAATTCGGCGGCCGGAATGCCTGACGCGATCGCCTTCGCCGCCGCCGTCCCGCTCGCCAGGGCGATGGCGATGCCGTCCCCGGCCAGCGAGGCGATCACCGCCGCCTGGTCTCCGACCCTGTAGGCGCCGTCACACGTGGGGCCGGCCCGCCAGCCGTAAGGGACCCCCGAAATTGCGGTCCATCCGGAGGCTTCCCCCTCGGCGAGCCGGGCCGCCAGCGCCGGAAGCTCGCCGGCCAGCCGCTCCACCAGCGGCTCGATCCCGCCCGCCGCCTTGAGCCGCCCGCGCGAAGCCGAAAGGCAGAGATTGGCGGTCCCGTCCTCCTGCAGCAGCAGCCCGGCATAGCCGCCGTCATAGAGGTGGAGCTCGATCACTCCGTCGAGCGCCGACTCGAGCGTCGAGCCGGGCGCGAGCGAGGTCCTGAGCCCCAGGGGCGCGGCCGAGATGTCGACGGGCCTCGCCGCGCCGCGAAGCTCGTGCTTGCCAGTGGCCAGCACCAGCGCCCCGGCCTCGATCTCCTCCTCGCCGTCGAGCCTGACCCGCCGCCCCGCCGGGTCCGCGGCGCGGACCGCCCGGCCCCTCGCCACCTCGGCGCCGGCCTGTCCGGCGGCGCCAAGCAGGGCCTCGTCGAGCCTTCGCCGGGAAAGGCCGGCGGCAGGCCCGGGCAGGGCCATCTCGACCTCGCGCCGGGCCGAGACGAGGCGGAGCCGGCGGATCGGCCGGGCTCCGAGCGCCAGCGGGTCGAGCCCGAGCCCCTCAAGCGAGGCCAGGGCGTCCCAGCCGAGGAAGCCGCCGCAGACGGTGTCGTGCGGGCCTTCGCTCCGCTCGATCAGCTCGGCCCGGACTCCGGCGCGGGCGAGGCCGATGGCGGCCGCCGAGCCGGCGGGCCCGCCGCCGACGATCAGCGCAGCCGCTCGACGCACAGCCGGAAGGGGAAATAGCGGCGGATTCCGACGCCGTCGGCGATTCCGGCCTCGGCGAGAATCGAGCGCCACTCGTCCGGCCGGAAGGCGCGGGCGATCGACAGCTGCCCGTCCTCGCGGACGATCCGGTGGACCCGGAGCAGAGCCGCCAGCAGCGGAAAGCCGAAATAGGCGAAGCCGTGCCGGTGGAGGTCGTTGACGAACCAGCCGCGGTCGGCGTTCGACTCCATCCACCGCAGGAAGTCGACCAGCTGTGCGTCCGTCATATGATGGGCGACGAGGCTGCTGACGACGAAGTCGAAGCGGCCGAGGTCGCGATAGTCGCCGGTGCGATAGCGGATCGGCATGTCGGCCGGAGTCAGCGACCGGGCCACCGCTTCGCTCTTCGGGTTCAGGTCCGCTCCGGTCAGCTCCGCCGCGAGGCCGCGCTTCCTCGCCCACCGCGCGATCGTTCGGAGCATGCCCCCTTCGCCCGAGCCGACGTCGAGAAGGCTGAACCGATCCAGCCCGCGGGTCGCCCGGGCGAGGAAGGACAGCGTCGGGCGCGCCGCGAAGGTCCAGCAATTGACCCGCCCCAGGCCCCTCAGCACCTCGTCATAGACTTTCGGGTCGAGCGACGGATCGTCCATCTGCTCGTCGTCGCGGGTCCGCCGGCCGAGCGACCTCACGCAGCCCGCTCGAAGTGGAAGCCCTCCGCCGCCAGCCCGGGACCGAAGGCCAGCGCGATTCCGCGCCGCCGCTCGGGATTGCCGAGCAGCCGTTCCAGAACGAACGGCAAGGTGGACGAGGACATGTTGCCGTAGCTCGAAAGCACCTCCCGCGAATCCGCGAGCGCCTCGGGCGGCAAGCCGAGCCCGTGCTCGACGGAGTCGAGCACCGAGCGGCCGCCGGCATGGACCGCCCAGGAGTCGAACGCCTCGGGCGCCTCGTTGCCGAGCATCGCCTCGCGCATGGTCTTGTCGCGCAAGGCCTCGCCGATCCGGCCCGGCACCTCGCCCGACAGGTCCATGACGAAGCCATGGTCCCCGATCGCCCAGCGGATCAGCCCGCCCGACTTGGGAAGAGTCGCGGCGAACGGTCGTGACAAGGCGAAGCCGCTCGGCTCGGCCGTCACCAGCGAGGCGGTGGCGCCGTCGCCGAACTGCAGAGCCGCTAGAAGCCGCTCCACGTCCTGCTCATATTGGAGGTGGAGGCTGGACAGCTCGACCGTCACCACCAGCATCCGAGCCTCGGGCTCGGAGCGGACGATGTGATGGGCGAGCCGAAGCGAGGAGACGGCCGCATAGCAGCCCATGAATCCGACCAGGGTCCGCTCGACATGGCCGCCCAGGCCGAGCTCGGCGGCGATGATCTGGTCGATTCCGGGCGCGACGAAGCCGGTGCAGCTGGCGACGATCAGGTGGGTGATATCGCCGGGACGAACCTTGCCGTCGAGCTTGCCGATCGCCTCCAGGGCCAGCTTCGGCGCCGCCTGCGCATAGATTTCCATCCGAGCGCCGGTGGTCGGAAGCGCTCCGTGATAGAAGCCGCCCGGATCGACCGGCGACAGCCCATAAGGTGCCGGCGGGAGCACGGACCAGCGGTGCTCGATCCCCGACCGGCCGGCCATTCGAGTGAATAAGGCGCGAATCCGTGGATCGCCCAACCGACCCTCCGCCCAGCGGATGAAGGCCGAGTGGACGTCGTGCTTCGGAACCGCGGTGCCGATCGCGTTGAGATGGGCCTGGCTCGTACGACTCCCCTTGGGAAGAGTTCTCAATTGCAACCCGGATGAGATGAATAAGAGCTGAGGAAGTTCCCGTCAGGCCGTGCCGGACGGGACTGCGGGCCGGTGGTGCCCAGGGGCGGAATCGAACCACCGACACCGTGATTTTCAGTCACGTGCTCTACCAACTGAGCTACCTGGGCGTTCCGGCGGAGCCGAAGACGAGCGCCTATAGAAGGGCTCAGCCTTCGCTGTCCAGCCCGCCCTCGGGGTTTTCAACGGCGGGCGGGCCGGGGACCCGGTAGGAATCGCCCAGCCAGTTCAGCAGGTCGCGGTCGCGGCAGCCGCGGCTGCAGAAGGGCGCGTGCTGGGCGCCGGCGGGCTTGCCGCACAGCGGGCAGCCCTTGCGGCGGCGCTCAGGAGGACCGGGCGTGGACATGGTTGCGCCATGTGGAGAATTGGGGCTCCTCCCGCAAGCCGGCCGGCGCGCCGATTCGCCGGGCCAATATGTCCGTCCACTCCGGGTTCGCCCGGAGCCGGGCGATCACGGCCGGCGAGGCGACGAGCTCGCGCTCGCCGATCCCCGGATCGCGCTCCGCCCGGCGAAGCAGGCCCCGGGCGGCCGCTCCGACCTCGTCCCACTGCACCAGCTCCGGCAGCGAGCGGCGCTCGCGGCGGCGGACGATCTGGAGGAAGCCGAAGCCGTTGACCGCGGTCCGCTCGAAGGGCCGCGGAAGAACGGCGTCGAGAGCCGCGACGATCCGAAGCCGGTCCTCGCGCAAGGGCACCGTCGGAAGGTCGATTCCGATCGACCCGCCAATGTCGAGCCGGCGGATGGCGAGAGCGGCCGCCTCCGCCGCGGCCAGGGCTAGGTCGATCGGCGGCAGGAACCCGTCGACGTCGAACAGGGTCATGGCCGGAGTCAGGCTCATGCGAAGCTCCCCGCCGGCGAAGGCGATCGGCTCGCCGAGCGCCTCGTCGATCAGCTCGGACCAGCCGGCCTCCTCGAAAAGGTCGGGGCCGAGCGGCCGGAGCGGCGCGGGAGAGCCGATTCGCTCGGCGAGTCTGGGCCCTTCCCTTTCCTCCGCTTCGGTGATCCGGCCCTTGGCGAATTTCGGATTGCCGGGTTCGGCTATCGGTTCGCGGACGATCTCGACCCGCAGCTTCCGCCCCTCGGTGAGCGAGGCCGGAAGCGGTTCGACCATCACTTCGCCGCGGTCGGTGGAGACGATTCCGCGCCGGCCCGGAATCGCTATCCGCACCAGCCGGCCGGCGACCACGGAGCCGCAGCGCATCTCGCCCTCGAGCTCGATCGCGGCGGCCAGGATCTCGCCCTCCTCGACGAGGATCGCCCGATTCTCGCCGATCCCCTCTTCGTAGAGCCACTCAGCCAAGCGGGTAGCCCGCGGCCCGGAGCAAGGCCCGGGTCTCGTAGAGCGGAAGCCCCATCACCCCCGAATGGCTGCCCGACAGCATCCGGACCAGCGCCTCGGCCCGCCCCTGAATGGCGTAGCCGCCGGCCTTGCCGAGCCATTCGCCGCTGGCCAGGTAGGAGTCGATCTCGGCCGGCGAGAGCCGCTTGAAGGCGACGAGGCTGGTCGACAACCGGGTCCGGGTGCGGCCCTCCGAATCGGTCAGCGCCACCGCCGAATGGACCCGATGGCGGCGCCCGGAAAGGAGCGTCAGCGCCGCCCTCGCCTCATCCTCGTCCTCGGTCTTGGGCAGGATCCGCCGGCCCGCGGCCACCACGGTGTCGGCGGCGAGGACGAGGCTTCCCGCCGTTGCGGCGGCGGCCGCCTTTTCGCTCGCCATCCGGCAGGCGTAGCGCTCCGGCAGCTCCGCCTTGCGCGGAGTCTCGTCGATATCCGCCGGAAGGACGGCGTCGGGCGTCACTCCGAGACGCGCCAGCAGCTCCAGCCGGCGCGGAGAGGCGGAAGCGAGGATCAGGCGCATCCGTGCCCCTTAACGTCATGCTGAACTTGTTTCAGCATCCACTTCTCCGCCTCCCCGGGCGCGCGACCGGATGGACCCTGAATCAAGTTCAGGGTGACGGCCGAGACGGCGGCGGGGCGGTGACGGCCTGTCGCGGCCGTCACTTGAAACGGTAGGTGATCCGACCCTTGGTGAGGTCGTAGGGGGTCAGCTCGACGAGCACCTCGTCGCCGACGAGGACCCGGATGCGGTTCTTGCGCATCTTGCCGGCGGTGTGGCCGAGGATCTCGTGATTGTTCTCGAGTTTCACGCGGAACATGGCGTTGGGCAGCAGCTCGACGACCTGCCCGCGCATCTCGAGTAGCTCTTCCTTGGCCATTTACCCTCTTGAACCGGCTCGCAAAACCGCGACGGCATAGCGACTGGGCGGACGAAAGGGAAGCTTTGCCCGCTCGACTTTGCTAGGCGATCGCGATGCATAAGCTCTTCACCATCGGCTATGAAGGCAAGACCCAGGCCGAGTTCCTCGACGAGCTCCAGGCCGCCGGAGTCGAGCTCGTCCTCGACGTTCGAGCCGTCGCCGCCTCGCGCCGGCCCGGCTTCTCCAAGACCGCGCTCGCCGGCGGGCTCAGGGAGCGCGGGATCGACTATCTCCACCTTCGGGCGCTCGGAACGCCCGCGGACGGGCGCCAGGCGGCGAGGGCGGGGCGGGTCGCCGAGATGCGGGCCATCTATGCCGGGCAGCTGGAAACTCCGGAGGCCGGGCTGGCTATGGAGCAGGCGCTGGCCGAAGCGGCCGCTCGACCGGCGGCGCTGCTCTGCTACGAGCGGGGAGCGCCGGACTGCCATCGCTCGATGCTGGCCCGGAGGATGATCGAGCGGATTCCGTTCGAGGTGAGCGACCTCTAGAAAAGAATCAGCGCGGCCGCCGCTCCAGGTGGAGGTAGGTCGGGTCGAACTCGGCCAGCCGCTGAAGCCGCTCCCAGTCCCCGATCGTCACCGCTCCGCCGCGGAAGGTGAGCAGATTCTCGTCGCGCAGCTTCTTGAGCATCCGGTTGACGTGGACCGAGGTCAGGCCGGTGACGTCGGCGAGGTCGGCCTGGGTCAGCGGAAGCGCATAGCCGGACTCGCTCCCCAGGCCGACCATTCGAAGCCGGACGTGCAGCTCGCAGAAGATGTGGGCGATTCGGGCGATCGCGCTTCGCCGGCCGATCGACAGGATCTTCTCGCGGTGGATGGCGGCGTCGAGCAGGGTCGAGAACCACAGCATCCGGCCGAGATGGGGATGGGTCTCGGTGATCCCGCGCAGGGCGTCGTGCGGGAACATCGCCACCTTGACCGGGGTCATCGCCCCGACATTGTGGTCGAGCCGCTTGAGAAGGAAGCCGTGCAGGTCGACGAAGTCGCCGGCGACGTGGAGCTCCATGATCTGGCGCTGGCCGTCGGCGAGGTCCTTGTAGCGGCAGACGATCCCTTCGATGAGGAGGGTCGAGGCGCTCAGGGTCGTTCCCGATCGAACGATCGCGCGTCCCGCCGGATGCTCGCGAATCTCCCCGACCGAGGCGCGAAGCACCTCCTCCTCCTCCTGGCTGACGACGTCGCGAACGCGCAGCTTGAGAAGCAGGGCGGCGACCGCGTCGCCCCCGGCCGGGTCGGTCAAGTCAGCGGCCATTGCGAGCCATCCTTCGGGCGACGAGGCTTGCGGCGACACCGCCGAGCAGGGGCGCTGCGAGGGTTAAGGCGCGCAGGAGGACGGGGTGGGGGACCATCAGCAGCTTGGCCGCTCCGGCCGCGACGACGAGTCCGGCGACCGGCCAGGCGGCCCACTCGCGGCGGGAGACCGCCGCCGCGGCCACTCCGCCGCCGAGCGCCCCGGCGAAGAAGGCGGCGAGCACCAGCATCCGGGCCGCCGCCGGCATCGCCGCGATGAACGCTCCGACGGCTTGGGGATCGTCGAGGTCGAGGCCGGCCGGAAGCGGGTAGATCTGGTGGCCGGCGAAATCGACGGCGAGGACCGTCGCGAAAGCGACGACGATGCCCGCGACGATGCCGAGGATCAGCCTGCCCATTTGGCCCCCTGTGGTTCGAGGAGGGCTATAGCACGAATCCGCCCGGCACCATCCACGCTTTAGCCGTTGACGATCGTCCCGCCATTGGGGTGGAGCACCTGGCCCGCCATGTAGCTCGAATCCTCGCAGGCGAGGAACAGGAAGCTCGGCGCCACTTCGTTGGGCTGGCCGGGCCGGCCCATCGGCGTGTCCTTGCCGAAATCGGGAATCTTTTCCGGCGGCTGGCCTCCGAACGGGTTGAGCGGAGTCCAGATCGGCCCGGGCGCCACCGCGTTGACCCGGATTCCGTCCTCGACGAGGTTCAGGGCCAGCGAGCGGGTGAAGGCGGTGATGGCGCCCTTGGTCGACGAATAATCGAGCAGGGCCTCGGAGCCCTTGTACATCGTCACCGACGTGCAGTTGATGATCGCCGAGCCCTTCTTCAGATGCGGTCGGGCCGCCTGGACCATGAAGAAATAGCCGTAGAAATTGGTCTGGAAGGTCCGCTTCAGCTGCTCCTCGGTGACCTCGGTGATCTCTTCGTCGGGATGCTGCTCGCCGGCATTGTTGACGAGGATGTCGAGGCCGCCGAGCCTGTCCACCGTCTCCTTGACCGCACGCTCGCAAAAGGCCTTGTCGCCGACGTCGCCGGCGATGGCGATCGCCCTGCGGCCCTCGCCCTCGACGATCTCCTTGGTCTTCTTCGCGTCGTCATGCTCGCACAGATAGAGGATCGCGACGTCGGCGCCTTCGCGGGCGTAGAGCGCGGCGACGGCCCGGCCGATTCCGCTGTCGGCGCCGGTGATCAGCGCGACCTTGCCCTCGAGCCGGCCGGACCCGGGATAGCGCGGCTCCCAGTCGGGCTTGGGCTCGAGCTCGCTTTCGTGGCCCGGAAGCGAGTCCTCGTGGATCATGTCCAGGGTTTCGGTGTCGCCCATCGCGCTCACTCCTTGGCGGCGATGCCCGCGCCTTCCTCGCCGAAGGCCTCGATGGTGGATTCGTCCTGCTCGTCCTGCCGCGGCGCCTTTTCGGCCGCGGTCTTGCCGCCGTCGCGCCCGGTCACGAACGCATTGCGGCTGCCGTCGCCCGGATCGTCGGACATGGCGTTGTTCTGGTTCTGCGGCTGGTCGGATTCGGAGGTGTGCTGGCTCTTGCTCATCGAAGGGTCCTCGAACGGTTTCGATATTCAAACCCGCCGCCGGGCGGACCGGTTCCGGGGCTCGAAAGCTTCGGAAGTTTCATAAGTTTCGGCTTCCCATGAATCGAAAACTTCCCCTGAAACTTTGGGGCCCCACCGCGGAGGTGCGCGGTCGCGGCGGCCGGCGCGGCGCCGGGACGAACAGGATGGGGACTGCAATTCACTCGCTCCTCCGGCAAGGGACCAACGAGAGAACATAGCAGAAACAAGGCTTCGGGAGAAGGCCGCGTAAGCGCGCCTAGCTGCGGACCGGGCTCACCCTGAAGTCGGCGCGGCCGGGCCCGGGCCGCTGGACGTCGCCGCCCTTGAGGCCGCCCGCCGAAGCTCCGGCGGGCACGCATTGCGCGACCACCACCGGATAGTCGACGTCGCTGTTCCGGGTCGCGGCCGCCTCGGTCGCCGCGGTGCAGGCGGCCTGGCTCTCGTAGCGCGCTTCGAGGGTCCTGACCTGCTGGCACTGCGAGTCGCCTTCGCCGCAGCCCATGATCGCGATGATGAAGGTAAGCGGCTCCACGAAGGCTAAACCGCCGTGAATCCCTCTCGTTCCAACCGTTTCGCTGCCGTTACCGGACGGGGGTCAGCGGCCGGATTGCCAGCGGATCGGCCGCCCGATCCGCCAGTCCTCCAGGTCGCGCACCCAGGCTTCGACCGGATCCAACGCCTTGCCCTCGGCGGCCAGCCGGTCGCGCTCGGCCCGCACCGCCGCCAGCGCGCCCGCATCCGAGGCCAGCTGGGCCAGGCGGAAACGGATCTCGAGGAGCGCCGCCGCCCATAGGAACGCGCCGGGCTCTCGACGGGCAAGCTCTTCGGCGGCCGCCTGAGCGGCGGAGTAGCGGCTGCGCGCCAGATCGAGCTTCTTCTGCTGCGCCCCCAGGCCGGCGAGCTCTATGAGGGCCGCCACCTTGAAGAAGGGGAAGGAGCCCTGGTAGATCGGCAAACCTATATGAGGCTCGATATGCCTCAGCACGGCCTCGAGCTTCATCTCGGCTTCCGACGGCTTTCCCTCCAGGCCTCGAGTCTTCGCCCGCAGCAAGGCCGAGGCCATCAACGCGTTATAGACGGGCGGATGCGTGGCTCGGACCAGCTCGGGTTCGTCGAGCGGATGGACTCTTTGAAGAGCCACTGAGATCCTGTTCGCCTCGGCGAGCGCCCATGAAGCTCCCGCGGCTTCTCCCACAGCGAGGCTGGCGGCCGCATAATCGTTGAGCTGATCCTGGCGCGTGATCCACCAGGCATCGGCCTCGCTCATCACGTCGGGCGGCGTCCGGTCGGGCGCTGCGTCGAGGAGCGGCTTCAACAGGTCCCTCGCGCCCCGATAATCCGCCTCGATGAGCCGGACCTTCGCCCGAAGGTGAACCAGTTCGTCGCTGACCTTTTCTTCTGAACCCAGAATCGAGACCATGACGGGCATCAAGCCGAGGACGCTTTGCGCCAGCTCCCCAGCCGCCTTGCGGCGGCCTTCGAGTTCGGCAAGTCCCATCTCGACCAGCCGGCCCTTGAATTCGAGAAACTTCTTGAGAGCCGCATATTGGGAGGCGCCGGGGAAGGCGGCCACCAGCTTGTTGTAGAGGTCGAGATATCGGTTCGCCTCCGCTGGGCGACGCCGGTTGATCTCATACATCGCGAGGGCGTGGGTCAGGGTGAACAGGTTCATGTCGAACTGCTCGGCCTTGGCCAGTTGCTGGATGCAGATCCTGGCGTCGTCCTCGACACCCGGGCGCGAGATCACCGCCGGCGTCGAGGCGAAGTCGTCGACCGCAGAGCAGAAGGTGGCCATCTCCTCCCGCGACCAGCTGGTCGGGGGCCGCGCCGCCAGTATCCGCCGCATCACGGTCTGCATTGGTCCGACCGCCTCCTCCAGCGGGCGCGCGGCGGCCCGCGAACCGAGGATCCCGGCCTCGAAGCGAAGCCTCTCCCAATCGTCCTTCAGATGCGGTTCGATGCGCGCGGCAAGCTCGACCACCTCGACATGGCGCTGGAGGCTGCCGAGATAGCGGGCGAGCAGGATGCCGGTCGAGGTGTCCGCCGGGTTCAGCGCCACTATCTGGCGAAGAAGTTTCTCGCGCTCGTCGAGGGTCGCCTCGCCGCGCAGCATCCGCTCGTAGTGGAGCGCGAGGAGCGCCTTCAGATTTTCGGCGGAAGCGAGCGAGGCGGCCAGCGAGCGTAACTGGTTCTCGGCAAGAGTGAGCTGCTTCACCTCGGCATAGCCGGCCTCGCGTTCGCCCTGGGCGAAACGCTGCAGCGCGGCCCGCTTCTCGGGGGACGCCTCGGCGACGATTCCCGTCATCTGCTCGACGAGGGCGCGTCGCTCATTGGCGAACTCCGAATTCTGGCGGGCGATTTGCTCGACGAGCGCGCGACGTTCGGAATCCGCGGTCCTCAGCTCGGCCTGAAGGCGCTTGCGCTGGGTCCGCTCGAGATCGACCTTCGCGAGCGCGGAATTGAGGCGGACGCTGGTTTCGGACAGCCGCTGGAACAGTGCGAACTGGTCCCGCGCCGCCTTCTGCTCGACGGCCTGGCGAAGGACCGCCGAGTTCAGGACCAGCTGCCCCACCAGCTCGCTGTCAGCCGCCTGCGACCTTGGCTGGGCCGACACGGGCGCGGCCTGAATCGACCAGGCCAGCAGGACCACGGCGAGAATGGCCGCCGGCAACCGCCGCGCACGGCGGGTCGCTTCCTGCTCAGCCACCGCAAATCTCCCGAACGATCTCGCGCCGTTGCTCGCCCACGCATCGGGCCACGGTCCGCACCGAACATTGCCATTTCCCCAGCGCGTCCTGGCACTCGCATTCCCGATCGTTCAACGTCGCTTCGAAACCACGCCTGGCTCCGTTGCTTTCGAAGAGCCCGCAATTCTCCCGGGCGCCCTCGAGCGCCGCAGCCCGAGCCGATGCGCAGGCCGCCGCGCGGCTTCCCGTGGCCGACACGGGCGAGACCCCGAAAGCCGGCAGGGACTGCTCGAGAGGCACCCACGCGCTTCGTCTCACCGCTCGGTGGCCCGCCAGCAGGGCTTCGGCCTCCTTTGCGAACGGTCCGCCGGGATCGGCGCTGATATAGGCCTTGACGCGGGCGCAATCCTTGGTCAGCCGGAGCGCCGCCCACTCCCGCGTTTTCTCCGCGGTCGCTTTCGGGCTGATCAGCGTCGACACATCGTAGATCCCGAATTGCTGAAGCCCTCCCGCTACCGCCGCGACAAAAGCGACGGCGGCCGCCGCCCGCTTGGCGAAGGCGATGAGCTGGCTGATTCGAGTCGTTGCCGGGGGCTCGGGAACGGGACGACGCTCGAGCAAGGCTCGAAGCGATTCCCGGACATGCTTCCACTTCGGGTCGTACCGCCTGCCGCGCCAATTGGTGAGATCGCAGGCCTGCAGGCCGGTGAAACCGATGGGCGGGCGGACCGGCTCGATCATGATGGGGCACAATATGCCCTTCCTCTTGCCGTGCTCCGCTTCCTCGATCACCCATTCACTCTGCACCGACTGCTTCGACCAGACCGCCACGACGGTGCGTGCCGCCTCGAGCTGGGCGGCGACTTCCTTGCGCCATTGCGCGCCCCCGCCGATGCCGTGATCCCACCAGACGTCGAAGCCGTCCGCTCGGAGCGCCTTGACGATCTTCGCGACCCGCTCGGTGTCCTCGCGCTTGTAGGTGACGAAGACGTCGGCCATCCCGCGCGCTCCTTCAGAACTCGATCGGCCCGACCAGCTTCCTCCCGGGCTGCCGGCGTTGCTCGACGACGACGTCCGGATAGGATCGCCTGGTGGCCCGCGCGCGATCGAACAACCTTCGATACAGCACGCGTTCCTCGATCGGGACGGAGCAGCCGCGAGACTTTTCCACCCAGTCGAACTGGGCATCGCTCGGCGGCGTGAGCCCCTCGACGTCCCACAGATAGATCCAGAACGGGTTTTCCACGCCGTTGCAGGAAACCGGCACGTCCATCCGGATCATCCGCTTGCCCGGGTTTCCGTAAATGCGGGCGAGCTCCTCCGCCTCCCCCGGCTGGGGATCGATCGCGTTCGCCGCAAGCGCGACCTGGATGGTATAGGCGGATCCGAGGGCGTGCATGAGCCATGCCCCCTCCTCTTCGATCGGCCGGGCGCGAGCCCGGGCCAAAGCGGGGCGGGCGAGCTCGGCGGCGCGGCGGAGGTCCCGGGCGTAGCCGTTGCGGCCCTCCCGCAGGTTGGCGATGAGGGCGCCGATGGCTTCGGGATAGCCGTGCCGGTCGGCTTCCTCGGCCGCAGCCTCGGCTCGATACCCCGGAGGCGGCGCCACCGCCCCGTTTAGGACCAGCTTGGCGAGCATCGCCTGGGCGGCCCAGTCCGTGGCGGCGGCGTGAGCGAGGAGCAGCTCTCCCGCCCCTCTCGGATCGGCTGGAACGCCGGCGCCTTCCACGAGCATTCGAGCGGCCTGGTGGAGCGCGTCCCAGCTGCCGGCGGCCGCCGCCTTCCTGTAAGAAGCAAGCGCCTTCGCCGGATCCTTGGGCGTGGCCACGCCCGTCATCTGCGCATAGCCGATCCTGTAGAGCGCGAGCGAGGAGCCCAAGCGGGCCGCCTCCTCATATTCAGCGAGCGCCTGAGTGCGGTCCGAGCGGCCGCCGAGCCCGAACCAGAGATAGTCGGCGAGCAACGCCTTCGCGCCCGCGTGGTTCTTTGCGGCGGCGCGCTCATAGAACAGCTTCGCCTTCGTGGCGTCGCGCTCGGCCTCCGGAGCCTGGAAGCGGTAATAGTCGCCCAGCGCCACCATCGCCGGAGCATTCCCCGCGTCGGCGCCCGCCTGCCACCAGGAGAGGGCCTCGGCGACGTTGCGCTCGCCGCCCTCGCCGCGAAACAGCATGCCTCCGTAAGCGAAGGTCGCCCGGTGGAAGCCGGCGAGCACCGAGCGCCGGAACAGACGCCTTGCTTCGGCGAGGTCGACGGGCGCGCCGATGCCTCGCATCCTGGCGATGCCGACAAGGTAGAGCGCCTCGCCGTCGCCGCCTTCCGCGGCGGCTTCGAGGCTGGCGAGCGATTGCCTGGCCAGCACCTGGCGAAGCAGCGCCGCGCCGTCCTCCGCCGTGTCATAGTCGCTCGAAGCGACGCCCTGGCGGCTGATTGGGGGCTGTCCCGGGACAGGCACGGCGGGCCATGCCGCCACCGCCGCCGCGAGCAGGGCGGCGACGCATCGCCGTGAGGCCCCCGCCGCACGTCCCTGCTCCATGGCTGTCCCCCGTGGCGCCCCAATCTCCCCGGCCCGTGAAGGATCGCAGCAACGACCGGTCAGGTCAAGCGCCGGGGGCTTGGTAGCGGTCGCCTGCGTCCCCAGCTAGGAAGCAACGATGCGCCCTCTCGAATCCCCCGACACCAAGCCCCGCGCCGGGTGGAGCGCGATGCGCCGCTTCCTGCCCTATCTGTGGCCGGCGGGAGAGCCTCGGCTGAAGGCGCGCGTGGTGATCGCCTTCCTGCTCGTCCTCCTCGCCAAGGGCGTCTCGCTCAGCACCGGCTTCGTCTACAAGGGCGCGATCGACATCATGTCGGCCGACTCGAGCGGAAGCGCGGCGGCGGCCGGCCTCGCCGTCGGGCTGGTGCTCGCTTATGCCGGCGCCCGCTTCGCCGGAGTGCTGTTCGAGAACCTGCGCAACGCGATCTTCGAGCGGGTCGGCCAGGACGCGGCCCGGCGGCTGGCCGAGAAGGTCTTCGCCCACATCCACCAGCTGTCGCTTCGATTCCACCTCGAGCGGCGGACCGGGGCGCTCACCAAGATCGTCGAGCGAGGCACCAAGAGCATCGACATGATGCTCTATTTCCTCCTCTTCAACATCGCTCCGACGGCGGTCGAGCTCGCCGTCATCTGCGTCATCTTCGGGGTCAAGTTCGGGCCGGGGCTGGTGGTCGCGACTCTCGTCATGGTCGCCGCCTACATCGCCTTCACCCGCTTCGTCACCGAGTGGCGGACGCACCTCCAGCGGCGGATGAACGACGTCGACAACCAGGCGATCGGCCGAGCCGTCGACTCGTTGCTCAACTACGAGACGGTCAAATATTTCGGCGCCGAGTCGCGCGAGGCTCGCCGCTACGGCGGGGCGATGCGCGCCTTCGCCGACGCCGCGGTCAAGAACGAGACCTCGCTCGCCTGGCTCAACATCGGCCAGTCCTTCATCACCAATGCGATGATGGCGGGCGCGATGGGCTATACCGTCTGGGGCTGGAGCCGGGGCCAGTTCACCACCGGCGACGTCGTCCTCGTCAACACCCTCCTCGCCCAGCTCTTCCGGCCGCTCGACATGCTCGGCTGGGTCTACCGGACGATCCGCCAGGGACTGATCGACATGGAGGCGATGTTCGGGCTGATCGACACTCCGGCGGAGGTCACGGACGCGCCCGGAGCTCCGGATCTGAAGCTGGCTCGAGGGCGGGTGCGGTTCGAGGGCGTGCGCTTCGGCTACGATCCCGAGCGCGAGATTTTGCACGGAATCGACATCGAGGTCGCCCCGGGGACTGTGACGGCGGTGGTCGGGCCGTCGGGCGCGGGCAAGTCGACCCTGTCGCGGCTGCTCTTCCGGTTCTACGAGCCGACCGGCGGCCGGATCCTCATCGACGGCCAGGACATTTGCGCCGTCACCCAGGCCAGCCTTCGCTCCGCGATCGGAATCGTCCCTCAGGACACGGTGCTGTTCAACGATTCGATCGGCTACAATATCGGCTACGGCCGCGACGGCGCCTCCCAGGAAGAGATCGAGGCGGCCGCGCGCGGAGCCGCCATCCATGACTTCATCATGAGCCTTGACGACGGCTATGAAAGCCAGGTCGGAGAGCGCGGCCTCAAGCTGTCCGGAGGCGAGAAGCAAAGGGTGGCGATCGCCCGAACCCTGCTCAAGGACCCGCCGATCCTGATCCTCGACGAGGCGACCAGCGCGCTCGACAGCCGCACCGAGGCGGCGATCCAGGAGACTTTGCAGAGCGTCACCGCCCGCCGAACCTCGATCGTCATCGCCCACCGGCTGTCGACCGTCGTCGACTCGGACCAGATCGTGGTGCTCGACGAGGGCCGGGTGGCGGAGCGGGGGACCCATGCCCAGCTGTTGCGCAAGGCCGGCCTCTATGCCGACATGTGGGCGAGGCAGCAGAGCGAGGCGGAGGAGAAGGCCGAGGCGGCGGAGTAGCCCTTAGTCGAGCAACTCGAATTTCAGAAGCAGGGTGCGCCGGGCCTCCGAGAAATCGTCGTCGGAAACCATGTAGAGAAAAGTCCTCCTTCCATCCTGGCGAACCGCCAGTCCCTCCATGCTGTCGATATTGAGCGGCGGGGCCAGGGTCGCCAATATCTCCGGCTCGCCGATTCGAATGTCGGGCCTGGCCATGTCGCCACCACCGGAGAGGGAGAGACGGACCAAGCGCGCCGCGAGTCCGCCGCCGGAAACCGGGCGCCGCTGAAGCACGAGAGCGTCCACGCCCTTCTTCCGCCTCGCGAAGTCCGCGTCCGAGGGACGAAAGCCGTCGCTGAGCGGAAGTCCGAAGCGCCGTTCCTCCTTCACCACGTTGCCGAGGATCATACCGTCCGCCGAAGCGCCGCTCGGATCGAGCCGGTCGTAGATCAGCACTCCGCTCGCACGCCCCTTCTCGTCACGATGCCCGCCCGACAACAGCATCAAAGCGTCGGTCGACGCGGCCATTGCTTCGACCCCTCCGTCGGGCGGAAGCCTGCGTCTCCATTCCTTGGCATCGCTGCGTTCGTCCGCGGCGAAGGTCGGCAAGCCGCCCCCGAACAGATAGTCGAGCAGCAGATTGGACTTCTGCAAAGCGATCAGGGCCCCGGCCGGGCCGCAGCCGTTGAAGAGCTCGCAGGCGGTGCCGTCGCGCAGTATCTCCAGAGCTTCCACGCCGGCCTTTTCGAGAGGCTTTCCGTCGACGCCCTTGAGCCGCCCCATCAGGACTTCGCCGAGACCGATCAGCCGGTCGTCCCGCTCCCGCAACTCCAGCTCGAAGAAATCACCCTCGTCGCTGACGGCGTAGAGGTATTTGTCGTTCCATCTAAGGCCGGAGAGCCCACCCATCCGCCGATCGGGAGAGGTAAGATGCAGTCCTCCCAGGTACCGCAGCCTGCCGACTTGCTGCTGGCCGGGGTTGCTGGCGTTCAGCGGAACAGGCGTGACGGACAGGGCGACAGCGTCCGGAGACGACGACTGCTGCGACGACTGCGCGAGTGACCCAGGCGCCAGCATCCATGACAGGAGCACAAGGGCGATCGATGAGCGCAACTAGAGGAGCCTCCAAGGGTCCTCCCTAACATTTTCACCTGCCGGGATGCCAGCCTCCGCCGAACGACGGCTCCGAGGAAATAACCGGATATCCAATGATCTACGCCCGGCTATGCCGCCTCGACAGCCCCTTCTCCGATCCGCTAGCAGCGGCCCGTGACGCCCCTTTCGATCCTCCACGAGACCTTTGGCTTCCCCGCCTTCCGGGGCGTTCAGGAGCAGGTGATCGCGCGGGTGATGGCGGGGCGGCACACGCTGGCGGTGATGCCGACCGGCTCGGGCAAGTCGCTCTGCTACCAGGTGCCGGCGCTCGCCCGCGAGGGCACCGCTCTGGTCGTCTCGCCGCTGATCGCCCTGATGCACGACCAGATCCGGTCGGCGTCCAGCTTCGGGATCCGGGCCGCCTCGCTGACCTCGGCCGACGAGGATCGCCAGGAGACCCTCGCGCGGCTGAAGCGCGGCGAGCTCGACCTGCTCTACGTCGCGCCCGAGCGCGCCAGCGGCCAGGGCTTCCGCGAGCTGGCGCAGCGCACGCCGCTCTCCCTGATCGCGGTCGACGAGGCGCATTGCGTGTCGGAATGGGGACATGACTTCCGGCCCGATTACCGGCTTCTGAGGCCGCTGCTCGACGCCTTTCCGGACGTCCCGCGCCTTGCCCTCACCGCCACCGCCGACCGCCAGACCCGCGGCGACATCCTCGTCCAGCTCGGAATCCCGGACGACGGGCTGATCGTCGCCGGCTTCGACCGGCCCAACATCCGCTACCACGTCCGCCCGCGCGACGGCATCGGGGCCCAGCTCAAGGCCCTGCTCGCCGAGCAGCCGGGGCCGGGAATCGTCTACGCCACCAGCCGCGACAAGACCGAGAAGCTCGCCGTCCAGCTCGCCGAGGGCGGCCGCAAGGTGCTGCCTTATCATGCCGGCCTCGACCCGCGGGTCCGCGCCTCCAACCAACGGGCATTCGTCTCGTCCGAGGACATGGTGATGGTCGCGACCATCGCCTTCGGGATGGGGATCGACAAGCCGGACGTGCGCTTCGTCGCCCATGCCGGCCTGCCCAAGTCGATCGAGGCCTTCTACCAGGAGACCGGCCGGGCCGGCCGCGACGGCGATCCGGCCGAGGCCTGGCTGTTCTGGGGCGCCGAGGATTTCGCCCGCGCCCGCCAGCGGCTCGAGACCGAGGTGCCGGAGGAGCGGCGCCCCGGCGAGCGCACCCGCCTCAACGCGCTCGCGGCGATGGTCGAGACCGCCGGCTGCCGCCGGGCGCTGCTCCTTCGCCATTTCGACGAGGACCCGCCCGAACGCTGCGGCAATTGCGACAATTGCCTGGCGCCTCCGGTCACCGTCGACGCCACCGAGGCGGCGCGCAAATTGCTGTCCGCCGCCTTCCGGACCGAGATGCGCTTCGGAATCCAGCACCTCACCGACGTCCTCGCCGGCCGCGAGACCGAGAAGGTGCTGAGCTTCGGCCATCACCGAGTCTCGGTCTTCGGGATCGCCGGCGAGGAGGAGCTGGCCCTGATCAGGCCGGTGGCTCGAGCCCTGCTCGCCCGCGACGCTCTTCGAGCGGACCCCTATGGCGGACTGAGCTTCGGGCCGGCGGCGAAGCCGATCCTGAGGGGCGAGGAGAGGCTCGAGCTGGTCCTCCCGCCCGCCCGCCGGGCGCGAAAGCGCCGCGAGCGGACCGAATTTCCCCACGATCCGCTGTTCGAGGCGCTCCGGGCCAGGCGCCGCGACCTCGCCAAGGAGGCGGGCGTGCCGCCCTATGTCGTCTTCCACGACAGCACTCTTCGCGAGATGGCCGAGCTCAGGCCGGAGACTCTCCACGCTCTGTCGCGCGTGTCGGGCGTCGGCCAGGCCAAGCTCGAACGCTACGGCGAGGCCTTCGTCGAGGTTGTCCGGGGGTTTTCCTGATCGTCATCCCGGCGAAAGCCGGGACCCAAGAACAGGAGCGTTTCCGCAATTTCCGGTGTTCCTGGGTCCCGGCCTTCGCCGGGATGACGTAGGAGGGGGAATGCGCCGCCTCGACGACTCCACCCTGGTCGCCCCTCGCCAGATATTTCCGGCCGACCTGCCCGCCCTCGCCGCCGCCGGAATCCGGCTGATCGTCAACAACCGGCCCGACGGGGAGGAGCCCGGCCAGCCCGCGTCGGCCAAGATCGAGGCCGCCGCCCGGGCCGCCGGCCTCGACTATCGCCACATCCCGGTTTCCGGCGGCTTCCCGGCGGCGCGGGTCGAGGCGCTGGCCGAGGCCCTGGACCACGGGCCGGTCCTGCTCTTCTGCCGATCGGGAACGCGCTCCGCCTGGTTGTGGGCGCTGGCCCGAGCGTCGCGCGGCGCTCAGGCCCCGGCCCTGATCCGCCAGGCCGCGGAGGCGGGCTACGACCTTCGGCCGCTCGAGCCGCACCTCATTCGCTGAGGATGCGCAGTGCCGTTGCCAGATCGTCCTCGTCCACCATCAGCCGCACCGGGACCGCGAAGCCGACCCCTGGAGGCTCATCCCCATGTCGAATATGTGGCTGTCCACGCCCTCGTCGGAGAGGCGCGACTGGGCCGCTCCGGCGGCGAGGCTGTCATAATATCGGGCCGCCTCGACCAGCGCCATCACCAGGGCACCACGTCGCCGGCCTCGACCTCGGCCGGCCGCGGCGCACGGCCGAGGACCGGGTTGCGGTGCGGGAACCGGCCGAACCGCTCGATCAGGTCGTGATGCTTGTGCGCGTAGCGGAGCTGGCGGTCGTCGCCGAGCGCGGTGAACAGGGCGACCGACCGGCGCTGGTCCTTAATATCCTCGCTGTGCTGGAAGGGCATGTAGAGGAAGGCGCGCTCGGCCGGGCTCAGCGCCTCGTCGAGCCGGCGGTCGACCGCTCGGCCGGCGATCGCCAAAGCGAGCGGATCGGTCGAGAATTGATCGGCATGGCCCCGGAACATGTGGCGTGGGAACTGGTCGAACAGGATGACCGCGGCGAGGGCGTCGCGGGCGCTTCCGAGAAACGCTTCGGGGACATTCTCCCGCTCAACCTCCCACAGATCCAGGAAACGCTCCCGGATGTCGGCGTCCACGGCCGGGTCGGCGTTCCAGCATTGCTCGTCGGCAAGCCCGAACCAGAAGCCGAGCACCTCGTCCCGCCAGGCCATCAGGCGGCGGTTCCTCCGACCGTAAGCCCCTCGATCAGCAAGGTCGGCTGGCCGACTCCGGCGGGGACCGACTGGCCGCCCTTGCCGCAGACTCCGACCCCTTCGTCGAGCGCCATGTCGTTGCCGATCGCCGCGACCCGGGTCAGCACCGTCGGACCGTCGCCGATCAGGGTCGCGCCCTTAAGGGGCGCTCCCAGCCTTCCGTCCTCGATCCTATAGGCCTCGGTGCAGGAGAAGACGAACTTGCCGCTGGTGATGTCGACCTGGCCGCCGCCGAAGCTCTTGGCGTAAATTCCGTTCTTCGCCCTGGCGAGGATCTCTCCCGGATCCTCCTTGCCGCCGAGCATGAAGGTGTTGGTCATCCGGGGCATGGGCGCATGGGCGAAGCTCTCGCGGCGGCCGTTGCCGGTCGGCTCGACGCCCATCAGACGGGCGTTGAGCCGGTCATGGATATAGCCCTTGAGGATTCCATCCTCGATCAGGGTGTTGCACTGGGTCGGAGTGCCCTCGTCGTCGATGGCGAGCGAGCCGCGGCGGTCGGCGATCGAGCCGTCGTCGACGACGGTCACGCCCGGCGCCGCCACCCGCTCGCCGATCCGGCCGGAAAAGGCCGAGGTGCCCTTGCGGTTGAAGTCGCCCTCGAGGCCGTGGCCGATCGCCTCGTGAAGCAGGACTCCCGGCCAGCCCGGCCCGAGCACGACGGTCATCTCGCCCGCCGGCGCCGCGACCGACTCGAGATTGACCAGCGCCTGCGCCAAGGCGATGTCGATCGCCCGGCTCCACACCGCCTCGTCGAACAGATGATCGTAGAGGTAGCGGCCGCCGAGCCCGTGATAGCCGGTTTCGCGCCGGCCGTTCTGCTCGACCACGATCTGGACGTTGAGCCGGACGAGCGGCCGGACGTCATGGGCGACGAAGCCGTCCGGCCGGACGATCTCGATCACCGACCAGCTGCCCGCCAGCGACACCGACACCTGGGCGACCCGCGGATGGCGCGCCCGGGCGGCCGAATCGACCTGCTGGCACAAAGCGACCTTCTTCGCGAACGGCACCAGGCTGAGCGGATCGGAATCGGTGTAGAGGGTGGCGTTGGTCCGCCTCGGCGACTCCGGCCGAACCCCCCTGGACGGGTCGAGCACCGCCATGGTCTGGGCGGCGCGCCGGATCGCGGCCTCGGACAGCTCGTTGGCGTGGGCGAAGGCGGTGGTCTCGCCGGAGACTCCGCGAAGGCCGAAGCCGGCCTGGGTGTTGAAGTCGGCGGTCTTCAGCCGGCCGTCGTCGAAGCCGAAGGCCTCTGACGCCCGATACTGGAGATAGAGCTCGCCGTCGTCGCAGCCCTTGAGGGCGTCGGCGGTGAGGGCGAGCGCCGAGTCGGGCGTGAGAGCGTCGCTGCGATAGAGGAAGCGGCGGGGATCGGTGTAGGTCATTGGCCGGATATAGGGCGGCGCCCGGGAATGTCGAAGGCTTGGTTCAACGGCCCGGAGTCAGCCTGAGCTTGTTTCTCCGCTCCCGCGGCGGCTCGACCCTGGCTGCCCGGCGGGGCGGCCGCCTCACAATTTCGCGAAGGCCACCCCGCGCCAGCCCCAGCCCGCCTTGTGGGCGGCCTCGATCAGCGGGCCTTTGATCTCGCTGGTGTCGAAGCGATAATCGTAGACCTTGCCGAACGAACCGTCCTCCCGGAAGGCGTAGACGGTCTCGAAGCTTTTCTCCCACTTGCGGCCCCGGAAGGCCGATCCCTTGAGCGACAGGCTCGGGACGCCGGCGCGCCATTCCACCTCCCATTCCTGGTCGACGGCTCGAACCTCGCCTTTCGCCGGATCGAACTTCATCAGCACCTTGAACACCCGCTTGATCCCGGCCTCGGCGAAGATTTCATGCCATTTGGCATCGACGATGCGCCACTCGGCGACGAGGTCGACCCCCTCCTTGGCGCCGTCGCGCACCTTGAACGGAGCGCCCTTGCGGTTGACCCCCATCAAAGCCTCGCGCAGCTTCGCCTCCGAGCGGCGCTTCACCCCTTCCGGGGCGGGCTTATGGCCGGTCAGCCAGTCGAACAATCCCATCCCCATTCTCCTCTCGGTCACCCCGGCGGCGGCCCGGACCTCAGCCCCCCGAGGTCGCGCGGGCATCTTGCGGGCGCCGGCCCGCGGAAAGATTATCTCGGCGTCCGGCTCATTCCGACGGAGCGACCTCGTCCGGCCGGGGAAGGCTCCGGTCCGACCGGCACTGCTTCAGCGGCTTGGGCTCGGCGTCGGCGATCCTAAGCACCCGGCGCGTGGCCGGATCGTGGGTGATCGTCATGCAGGCGCAGCCATAGCCGTAATAGCCGTTGGTCTCGACCCAGCCGGCCGTGCTCATGTCGGGCATCTCCTCCATGCCCGGAGCGCTCTCGCCGCCCTGGGTGCCGAGGATCCACTGGTCGTCGCGGTCGGCAAGCCACCAATTGGCCGGAGTCGGATTGAACAGCCAGCCGCACCGGCGCTCGCCCTTCGCCGCCGCGGCGGGCCGAGCGGCGGCCGAAGCGGAGGCGGAAGGTTCGGAGGCCGGCGCGCCGACTTTTGCCGGAGCGGCCTTCGAGTCCGTCCGGGCGCCAGGCTGCTGCGCATTGTCCGGCTGGGCAGGCGAGCCCCCCGGCGAGCAGGCCGAGGCCGCGAGCAGGGCCGCGGCGATTGCTGCGGAAGCGGGCCGGCGGCCGGTCATCCTAGCGGAACACGCAGGTGGAGCCGCCCCACAGGTCGGTGACCTTGGCGTCGGGCCCCTTGGAATCGAGGATCCCGCTGAGCCCGCCGGCCCGGAACTCGGTGCCGAGCGTGCTGTCCTCCACTTCGAGGCCGCGAAGCCGGGCGATTTCCGACCGGCTAGAGCCGATTCCGATGCCCTGCGGAGTCTTCAGCTTCCCCTTATTGTCCCAGCCGGCGAACCGGCCGCTCTCGAACCAGGCGGTGATCTGGCCTTCCCAGGCGGCGAATTCGAGCGCTCCGCCGCCGCATTCCTCATTCTCGCCAAGCTCGGTCGGCGGCCGCCCGAGCGCCTTGGTCAGGGCGTCGATGGTCGCGGCCTTGGGGGTGTTGAAGGGAAGCTCCGTTCCCGGGGCCGCTCCGGAGATCCGGAGGCCGTGGCCTTCCAGCTGCAGCGGAGCGAGCGCGGCTTCGGCGGGGGCGGGCGCGGGGGCCGCGGCGGCCGGGGCCGCGCCGGACCCATTTTCCGCGGCCGCGGAGTCGTTGCGGCCCGAATCCTCAGCGGCCGGGCCGCAGGCGGCGAGTCCGAGCAGAAGCAGGCCCGCCATCGCGGAACCGATCGATACTGTGTTCAACGTAAATCCCCTGCAGCCAGCGGCCTGAGTGAACCCTCTTTCGCCGCAAGGCAACCGAGGGCGGCCCGATCAGGCCTGCTCGCCCGGGTCGGCCGGGCCGCCCTTGAGGACGAACCTTTTGTCGCAATAGCCGCAGTCCACGAAGCCGGTCTCGTCGATCTGGAGGTAGACTCGCGGATGGCCGAGCGCCGGGTGGGTCTCGCTCGCCCCGTCGCAGGCGACTCGGGGGATGGCGACGAAGCTGATCTCGGGCGTGAAGCGGTCGGTCTGCATCGCGCGGGGCTGTAGCAACGGGGCCGAAGCGGAGCAAATCCTTTGCCTCCGCGGACCGCCGCCGGGGAATCGGGTCAGGCGGTCTCCGCCATGAAGTCGAGAATCGCGCTAGTCACCACATCGGGCTCCTCCCAGGTGATGAAATGGCCGGCGCCGGTCGACGTGACCAGGCGCAGATCCTCAACGAGGTCATGGAGCCCATCGAGCTGGACGGGCAGAAGCGCGCTATCGCCCAGGCCCCAGACGACGAGGGTCGGCATCTTCAGCTTCGGAAAGGGCATCCGGGTCCAGAGCGGCAGGCCGGCCTCCTCGCCGGGCTCCGGCACCGTCATCTTCGACGCTCGGTACCAGTTGAGCATCGCGGTGAGGGCGCCCGGCTTCGACCAGTCGTCGAGATAGCGGCGCCGCTCCTCGGGGGGCAGCTTGCCGGCATCGGCGTGGCTCAGCATCACCCGGTCGAGAAACGCCTCGAGGCCCATTCCGGTGATCGCGGCCTCGGCCATCGGGCTTCGGAAGAAGCTGATATATTGCGAAGCCTCGCGCTGGGCCGGGTCCTCGATCAGGCTGCGCTGGAAGACGAGGGGGTGCGGCGCGTTGACGATGATCAGGCGCTTCACCCGGAAGGGATGGGTGAGCCCGGCGGTCCAGGCCACGGCTCCTCCCCAATCGTGGCCGGCCAGTGTGAAATGGTCGAGCCCTAGCGCGTCGGCGAGCGCCATTACGTCCGCCACGATCCTGTCCGTCTCGTAATTCTCAACGCCCTCGGGCTTGTCGGAGTCGGCGAAGCCGCGCTGGTCGGGGGCATGGACCCGGTAGCGGTCGGCGAGGCCCTCGAGCTGGTGGCGCCAGGTGCGGTGCGATTCGGGAAAGCCGTGGAGGAAAAGGATCGGCTCGCCGCCCTCGGGCCCGGCCGAGGCGACGTTGAGGGTGACTCCGGTGGCGAGTGGAACGCGCTGGTAGGTAAGTTCTGTCATGGCTTGGTCCCCGGGCGTCATCCTGAACTCGTTTCAGGATCCAGTTCTCCGCGGTTCGGGCCTATGACCAGCCGCATCCCGAGACAAGTTCAGGGTGACCGCTTTTGCCCCGCCTCAAGGATAGCTCACCGTCTTGGGCGGAGCGGTCGGCAGCGGGATGAACTCGTCGCGGTCGTCGGGCGGGAGGACGAAGCGGCCGGAGCGCCAGTCCTCCTTGGCCTGGTTGATCCGCTCCCGGCTCGACGAGACGAAGTTCCACCAGACGTGGCGCGGCCCGTCGAGCGGAGCCCCTCCGCACAGCATGACATGGGCGCCGGAGGCGGAGCGAAGGGTCGCCGCGGCGCCGGGGGCAAGGACGTAGAGCACGCTTCGCTCGAGGGGCAGGCCGTCGAGGCTCGCTTCCCCTTCCGCGACATAGACCGCCCGCTCGTCGGCGCCCGGATCGACCGGCATCGAGCCGCCGGCCTCGAGGCGGATGTCCGCGTAGATGGTCTCGCTGTGGCAGGTGACCGGAGATTCCGCGCCCCACAGCGAGCCCATCACGACCCGGGCGCTGGCGCCACCGCCGTCGACCACCGGAAGCCGGTCCCTCGAGACATGCTCGAAGGCGGGATCGATCTCCTCCTTGGCCTTGGGCAGGGCGATCCAGGTCTGGATTCCGCTCAGCTCCGGGCCGTCCGTGCGAAGGTGCGCCGGCGAGCGCTCGGAATGGGCGATTCCGCGCCCGGCGGTCATCAGGTTGACCGCTCCGGGCTCGATCGTCGCGAAGGTGCCGAGGCTGTCGCGATGGTCGATCGCTCCGGCGAACAGATAGGTGACGGTGGCGAGGTTGATGTGCGGGTGCGGGCGGACGTCGATCCCTCCGCCGGCGGGAAGATGGGCGGGGCCCATCTGGTCGAAGAAGATGAACGGCCCGATCGTCGTCCGCTCGCGGTGCGGAAGGGTTCGGTGGACCTTGAAGCCGCCGAGATCGTGGGTGACGGGGTGGAGCGTCTGGAGGATGAGGTCGTCGGTCATGCTCACTTCGCTTCCTCGGGGAGGCTCGAATACAGGCTTTGGCAACGGCGTCCACCTCTGAACGCCTCGACCATTCGCCGCGGCGACCACAGGAAGCCCGCGACGATCAGCGGCGAGCAGAACAGCGTCGCCCGCCAGTCCGGGTAGCGCCCGGCGGCGAGCTCCCACATCGCCATCTGGAACTCGCCGCGCATTGTCTTCGGATATCCGGCCATCAGGTGGTGGAGGTCGTGCGCGGGCAGAGCTCGGCGCCGCCAGCCGAAATTGGGCAGGCGAAGGACGACAGGGCCGACCCGGCAGGTCCAGCTCGGCTCGGCCGGTCCGCCGCCCGGCGCGCGGCGAAGAAGCGCCAGAGCCTCGTCTCGGGTCAGTCCGCCCGGCGGCACATCTCGGCCTGGCCGGGCGCGGCGATGTCGAGCGCTCGCCTCGTCGTGGGCGTGATCCCCGGGCGGGGCGGAAGTCGGCTGGGCAGCTTCACGTTCCATGCGAGTCCGGCAAGTTCGAGCAACTGGATGAAGCGATAGCCGAGATCGATCTGGCCCGGATAGAGGCCGTGGCGGGCCGAGCTCGGAAAGGCGTGGTGATTGCCGTGCCAGCTTTCGCCCATCGTCGGGATCGCCATGACGGGGACGTTGTGGGCCTGGATCACGGCGCCGTCGACCGTCCAGTCGCAGGGGCCGCGCGTGTGCGCGAAGTAAGAGATGAACCAGTGCATGGTGGTGCAGGCGGCGACCCGGACGAACACGCCCCAGACCAGCCACGGCCATCCGCCCGCGAGGTAGAGGAGGAGCGCGACCGGCAGCTGCTGGAGCATCCAGGTGCGCTCGAGGAAGCGGTAGAAGGGGTCGTCCTCTATGCCCGGGCCGGCGTCGAAGCCGGGCGGCCGATCGAGCCGAAGCCGGAAGTGCAGATAATAGAAGCCGTCGACGGGAAGCGGCCGGGCGTGGCGCAGGAACCAGTGGCAGTTGGGCTGGCGCTGCGCCCAGTCGCGGCTGTCGTGCAGCCGGATGGTCCATAACGGACCGCCGATCCCGACCGCCGTCCCGAGCCACATCATCAGATAGTCGAGCCATTTCGGGCATTCGAAGCTTCGGTGGATGAGCCGGCGGTGGAAGCCGACCGAATGGCCGGCGCAGAGCGTGACGGCGGACGTCGCGAGGAAGACGCCGAAGGCGCTCCAGGTGAAGGTGAGCGGCGCCGCCACCAGCGCCGCGGCCAGCATGAAGCCGTTCCAGAGGGAGCGCGGCGCGTCCCACTCGACCGAACCTTCCACCGGGCTGGCCTCGTCCAAGCCGGTCAGCGAATTGACCTTGAATGCGCCCTCGGCCGCTCCCCCTGCCTCGCTCACCGGCCGCCTCCCCCCATCAATCGCGAAAGCCTTCCGCCGACTCCGAGCAGGGCTCGCAGAGTCGCCGGCGAGAACCGCCTCGCCTGCCTGTCGATCGCGGCGATATCCTCGACCAGGTCGAGCAGCCGGGCGATCTGGCGCTCGAGCAGCGGATCGCCCGCCGCTTCGCGCCGGCCGGCCCGGAGAGTCTCCAGCGCGGGTTCGAGCTCGCGGGCCCGGCGCTGCTCGAGGGATCTCGTCACGAGCTCCCACGGGTCGAGGCCGGTGCGCCAGAGCGACGGCTGGACCTCCTGGACGAGGTCGTGCCGGGCGAGCCAATCGAGAGCCTCGCCGACGGTCGCTTCGCCGAGCCCGAGCGCCGAGGCGAGCCGGTCGCGGGAAGCCGGGGTTGCGGTGAGGTAGAGATGGCCGTGGACCCGGCAGGCGTCCGCCGGGACGCCCCAGCGCGGGCCGACGTCGGCGAGCCACTCGATCAGCCGAGTCCGAGCGCCTTCGCTCCCCAGATGCTCCCCGCCCATGTGCTTGGTTCTACGGGGGAAATGGCCGGGCGCAAGGGCCTAGCCCTCGCCCGGCGCCCGCGCCCTGACGGCAAGCGCGTGGATTCGCTCCCGCAGGAGGTCGCCGAGCGCGCGATTCACCGCCCGCTGGCGCTCGAGCCGGCTCATCCCCTCGAAGGCCGGCGATTCGATCTCGACCGTGAAGTGGCTCTCGCCGCTGCCGTCGTCGCCGGAATGGCCGCGATGCCTGCCGCTGTCGTTGGTCACGACGAGCCGGGTCGGAGCGAGGGCGGCTCGAAGGCGTTGGTCGATCTCGGGCGCGACGGGACCGGTGAAAGGCTGGGTCATGTCGCCTATATAGGACGTTTGGATTCGAAGGTGATAGCGTTGGCGAGTGCGGGCGGAAGGCAGACGAGGTTCCACGGCCGGGCGGAAGCGCGCGGCGCCTGCGCTCATCCGGGCTGCGAGTCGCCGGCCGAGTTCCGGGCCCCGGCCGGCCGCGGGCCGAGCTTCGACGGGCCCGGCGAATGGCGCTGGCTCTGCCTCGACCACGTCCGCGAGTTCAACGCGGGCTACAATTATTTCGAGGGCATGAGCAGCGACGAGATTCAGGCCGCCCACAATCCCTATGGCGGCTGGGACCGCGAGACCCGCGCCTTCGCCCGAATGGGCGGCGACGGGCCGCCGCGCTGGGCCGACTTCAGCGATCCACTCGACGCGATCGGAGCGCGCTTCCGCCGCTCCGCCGCCGAAGGGCCGCGACGCGACGGCCGCGAATTGAGCGAAAGCGACCGCAAGTCGCTTCGAGTCCTCGGCCTCGGCACCGATTCGGACCGGCGGGCGCTGAGGCGCCGCTACGCGGACCTGCTGCGCCGCTACCACCCGGACCATAATGGCGGCGACCGCGGCCACGAGAAGGCTTTGCAAGCGGTGATCGAGGCTTATACGCAGCTCAAGGCGCGGCCGGCCTTTGCGTAACGCAATGTCTTCGATACGGGCCTTCCTTCGATACGGGTCTTCGCCGGGCTCAGCCCCTACTCAGGATGAGCGGATGCTGTTAGGGACCCCCCGCACACACGGCTCCCGCTCATCCTGAGTAGCCGCTGAGCCAAGTCGAAGCGGCGCATCGAAGGACGTATCGAAGGACCCAGAGTTCGAAAGTGTAAGTGAATGACCGACCTGCCCAATGCCAATCCCGCGAGCCGCTCCGCCACGGTGATGGACGCGCCCGACCGGATGGTGAAGGTGCGCGAGCTGTTCGGGATCGACAGCGACATGGAGGTTCCGGCCTTCTCCGAGGCGGACGAGCGCGTGCCCGACCTCGATCCGGCCTACGTCTTCGATCCGGACACCACGCTCGCGGTCGTCGCCGGCTTCGCCAAGAACCGCCGGGTGATGGTCCAGGGCTATCACGGCACCGGCAAGTCGACCCATATCGAGCAGGTCGCCGCCCGGCTGAACTGGCCTTTGATCCGGATCAACCTCGACGCCCATATCAGCCGCATCGACCTGATCGGCCGCGACGCCATCGTTCTTCGCGAGGGCCAGCAGGTCACCGAGTTCCGCGAGGGGCTCCTGCCCTGGGCTCTGCAGACCCCGACGGCCCTCGTCTTCGACGAATATGACGCCGGCCGCCCCGACGTCATGTTCGTCATCCAGCGCGTGCTCGAGACCGAGGGCAAGCTCACCCTGCTCGACCAGAACAGGGTGATCCGGCCCCACCCCTATTTCCGGCTGTTCGCGACCACCAACACGGTCGGGCTCGGCGACACGACCGGCCTCTATCACGGCACCCAGCAGATCAACCAGGGCCAGATGGACCGCTGGAACATCGTCGTCACTCTCAATTACCTGCCGGCCGAGGTCGAAGCGCGCATCGTTTTGGCGAAAAGCGGCGAATATGACCACGAAGGCGGCCGCGCCGAGGTCGAGAAGATGATCAAGGTCGCCGACCTCACCCGCCAGGGCTTCGTCAACGGCGACATCTCGACGGTGATGAGCCCCCGAACCGTGATCAGCTGGGCGCAGAACACCCTCATCTTCGACGATGTCGGCTTTGCGTTCCGCCTCACTTTCCTCAACAAATGCGACGAGGCGGAGCGGAGCCTGGTCGCCGAATATTATCAGCGAGTCTTCGGCAAGGACCTGCCGGAGAGCGTCGTGGCGAAGGCGTGACGGAGGCGTGGCGAGGACGGTGAGCGCCGAACCGTTCGGGCTGAGCCTGTCGAAGCCCTCTCTTTCGAGAACCGTGCGGAAAGGACGGCCCTTCGACAGGCTCAGGGCGAACGGAGCGGGCCTCGGGGCGAACGGAGCGGGCTTGCGCGCGAACGGAATTTCCCTTGGCTGACCGCGACAATCCGCTCGAAGCCTTCCGCCAGGTCCTGACCGGCGCCGCCCGGGCGATCGCGCGGGAGCCCGAGCTCGAGCTCGGCTTCACCGCCGACTCGCCCACCGCCTCGGGCAAAAGCGTCAAGGTGCCGATGCCCGGCCGGGCCCTTGCCGAGCGCGAGGTCGCGGAAGCCCGGGGCTATGCGGACTCGGCGGCGCTCAAGCTTAGGCACCACAATGTCGCGATGCACAGCCGAGGCGCCCCCGCCGACGAGGTCGCGCGCTCGGTGTTCGACGCGGTCGAGCAGGCTCGGGTCGAGGCGCTGGGCGCCCGGGCGATGGACGGGGTCCGGGCCAATCTCGCCTGCGCCGTCGAGATGCGGATGCGGACCGACCCGATCACCCGCGCCCGCAGCAGGGCCGAGGTTCCGCTCGGCACGGCGCTCGGCCTCAAGGTCCGCGAGCGGCTGACCGGCGAGGCGCCTCCCGAGGCCGCGCGCGGCGGAATCGCGCTCGTCTCGGACTGGATCGAGGACAAGGCCGGAGTGGATCTCGACGCGCTGGGGCTGGTGCTCGACGACCAGGCCGCGTTCGCGGCGCTCGCCACCAAGTTGCTCCGAGACCTCGAGCTGATCGAGGGGGAGGCGGAGTCGGAGGCCGACCCGGAGTCCGGCGAGGAAGGCGAAGGCGGCGACAAGGACCAGGGCGACGAGGGCGACCAGCAGGACGAGGAGGAGGAAGGCGGCGATTCGGGCGATTCCGAGATGCGCGTCGAGCAGGGCGATGCCGACGACGAGGAGGGCGAGCGCGACTGGTCCGAGGAGGAGATGGCCGAAGGCGAGGAAGGGCTCGGCGAGGAGGGCGAGGAAGGCATGCTCCCGGTCCGACCGAATCGGCCGCTGTCCGACCTGCCGCCGCAATTCGACTATCGAATCTTCACCACTCGCTTCGACGAGGTCGTCGAGGCTCCCGAGCTGTGCGACGAGGAGGAGCTCGGCCGGCTCCGCGCCTATCTCGATCAGCAGCTGACGCACCTGCAGGGGGCGGTCACCAAGCTCGCCAACCGGCTCCAGCGGCGGCTGATGGCGCAGCAGAACCGGAGCTGGGATTTCGACCAGGAGGAGGGGCTGCTCGACGCCGCCCGGCTCGCCAGGGTCGTCGTCAACCCGGCCCATTCGCTGAGCTACAAGATCGAGCGCGAGACCGAGTTCCGCGACACCGTCGTGTCGCTGCTGATCGACAATTCGGGCTCGATGCGCGGCCGGCCGATCTCGATCGCGGCGATCTCCGCCGACATCCTCGCCCGGACTCTCGAGCGCTGCGGAGTCAAGGTCGAGATCCTCGGCTTCACGACCCGCGCCTGGAAGGGCGGCCAGGCGCGCGAGACCTGGCTCGCGGCGGGGCGGCCGCCCAATCCCGGCCGGCTGAACGACCTCAGGCACATCGTCTACAAGGCGGCCGACGAGCCGTGGCGCCGGGCGCGCAAGAATCTCGGCCTGATGATGCGCGAGGGGCTGCTCAAGGAGAATATCGACGGCGAGGCCTTGATGTGGGCGCACAACCGGCTGATCGCCAGGCCGGAGGAGCGGCGGATCCTGATGGTCATCTCGGACGGCGCCCCGGTCGACGATTCGACGCTGTCGGTGAATTCGGGCACCTATCTGGAGCGGCATTTGAGGCAGGTGATCGGCTGGATCCAGGCCCGCTCGCCGGTCGAGCTGGTCGCGATCGGGATCGGCCACGACGTCACCCGCTATTACGACCGGGCGGTGACGATCATGGACGCCGAGCAGCTGGGCGGAACCATGATCGAGCAACTCGCGGCGCTGTTCGACGCGCCTTGACTCGGAGAGGCGATCGTCATCCCGGCGAAAGCCGGGACCTCGGGGAGACCCGCCGAGACTTCTTAACCTGAGGTCCCGGCTTTCGCCGGGACGACGGTACAAATGGAAGGGCCGGCCTCCGCCAGGAGACCGGCCCCGCCCTCGATACACTACCGGAGGGTTACGCTAAGCCTAGCGGCAGCCCGACTTCTGGATCGAGCGGCCGGCGAGCGCTCCGATGGCGCCGCCGAGGATCGCTCCGGTGGTCCCGCTGCGCCCGCGATAGCGGTCGCGGGTGACTTCGCGGCCGAGCAGTGCGCCGGCCACTCCGCCGACGATGGTGCCCGTCGTGCCCTTGCAGCGGCGGCCGTTGTAGCGGACGCTGCTTCGCCCGTAATAGCGGCTGTCGTAGCCGCGGCGGTCGTCGCGATAGCTCTGCTCGTAGCGGCCATAGTCGCGATAGCCGTCGCGGTGATTGGCCTGGGCCGCGGCCGGAGCCATGGCGAGGGTGGCGGCGCCGGCGACGGCGAGGGTGATCTTGCTGAACATCTTCCAACTCCTTTGGGCGGCCTCCACTTCCCGGCCGGCACGATTGGCGAATGCGGCCCCGCGCTTGAGCGCGCCCTGAATGGAGCCGTCAGCCGGCGTTCAGCATCGGCGGACCTTCCGGCTCAGTCGGCGAGCGCGAAGTCCACCCGGATCTGCACCTCGCGGGTGCTAACGCCGGGCTGGACCGGCGGGGCCGCCATCGTCGCCACCGGCGGCGGCGTGGCCTGCTCGGCCATCATTGCGTCGCCCTCATAATAACGCGGCGGTGCTTGCCCCCCGGCGTCGCGAATCGCCAGCACCCGCGCCACCTTCAGTCCGGCGGCCGCGGCATAGGCGTCGGCCCGGGCCCGCGCCGAACGATAGGCGGCCGCATAGGCCGAGCGGGCCGCATTCTCCGGGTCCGAAACCCTCAGATTCGGACCGGAAAGAACGTTCGCGCCCGCCTCGGTGATTGCGGCGAGCGCTTCGCCCGCCCGCTTGATGTCCCTGACCTTGATGTCGATGAGGTTGTTGGCCTGGAATCGGCCGCGATTGGGGCCGTAGTCGATCCGCGCCAGGGTGATCGAACGGGTCTGAAGGTCGTCCTCCTTGACTCCGAGCCTGGCCAGCGCCGCCGCGACCCTGGCGAAGGTGGCGCTGTTCTGGGCGCTCGCGGCTCGAGCGGTCGGAGCGATCGTCTCGACGCCGGCGGTGAAGCGGGCCTCGTCGGGCCGGCTGTCGGCTCGCCCGGAGGCGGATACCTGCACCAGGACCTCGTCGCGCCCGACTCCGCGCGGGTCGGGAGCGGCGCTCGAGCAGGCCGCGAGGCCCAGGACCAGGATCACCGTCGGAAGCGGGCGATTCATCGAAATTCTCCTTCGTTTCGGCCTGTTATAACATCACCGACAAGTCAGGCCAGCCTTTCGTTCGCGACCCCTTGAAATATGGCCGAAATGTGTCTATCTTACTGTTATGCAACAATTAATCCGCTTCGCAGCGTTCGCGCTGGCCGCCCTTTTCATATTCCTCGCAGCCTCCCCTTCCGCCGCCCAGGAGCGCGCGGAAGGCCAGAGCAAGGCCGATTATCTGGCCTGGCTGTCGCGCGACGCGGGCGCCCGGGCCCAGGTCCTGTCCTTCAAATCCTTTCTCGAGGCCGCCGACGTCGACGGAGTCGTTCCGACCTGGCAGCTGGTCCGCACCGCGAGCGCCTGGCGCGACTGTGGCGGCCCCCGCTTCGAAGTCGCCCCGGCGGACGAGTGGACCCATATCGCGGGCACGCTCCGCTTCCTGAAGGCGGAAGTCGAGCCGGTGATCGGCGACGTCCAGCCCGTCTCGGGCTTCCGCAACGCCGAGCTCAACGCCTGCTCCGGCGGCGCCAAGGCGAGCGCCCATCGCCACTTCTACGCGCTCGACCTCGTCCCCGTCGACGAGGACCTCGCCCGGGCCGCCCTGGTCCGCGATGTTTGCCGGATCCATGATTCGGCCGGCCGCGAGTTCGGAATCGGCCTCGGCTTCTACTCGGGCATGCGCTTCCACCTCGACTCCAAGGGCTTCCGCCGCTGGGGCGCCAACGGAAGCGGCGCCACCAGCCCCTGCGCGACCAGGGATTACGCCTGATCGGTAAAGGCCGGGGGCTAACCGGCCTCCGGCTGAGGGCGGTGCGGGACCAGGATGAGGGTCCGGCCCTCGACCCGCCACGAGTCGAGCTTCGAGAGGAAGTTCATCCCGATCACCTCCATGTTGCCGAACGCCGGCGAGACGACGACCTTGAGGTCCCTGGCGAGGATGTTGCCGAGCCGGAGCTCGTCGATGCTTCCGGTCCGCGCCGGGGCCATTCCGTTCGCCGTCCTCAGCACCACCGGCACCGGCCCGAGATTCCCCTCGACCCGGGCCGCCGCCGCGGTCCGCTCCGAGATCGCCGTCACCGTCGCTCCGCTGTCGATCAGCATCCGCCGCCTGACTCCGTTGATCGTCGCGTCGGCCCAGAAATGCCCGTCCGCGGCCATCCTGATCCGAACTTCGCGGCCGGTGACCTCCTGCGGATCGAGTCCCAGCCGCTCCGCCACCTGCCCGAGCTGCGGCTGGTAGGGCGCCTGCTGGACCAGGATGAACAGGGCCACTGCGAGCAGCCCTAGCGAAAAGGCGAATCGAAGCACGCGCCCGATCACCGGCAGCCGGAACAGAAGCATGAGCAGCAGCGCCCCGCCCAGCGCATAGAGCGCGATCTGCGGCCAGTCCGGATCGGCAGTCAGGGACATCGCACCCGAGATATGAATGGGGAGGGCCGCCGCAAGGGCAAGGCCGGCGGCGGAACCGGGCCTGCCCTAGGCGCCCGACTGCTTGTTGCGTGTATATTCGTCCTCCGTGGCCGGCGGCGGCTCCTTGGAGGCGGGCTCGGGCTCCGTGGGGGCGGGCAGGTCGGAGGCGTTGGGAAGGTAGCCCTCCGGATGGGAAACCGCGTCGGGCGGCGGGACCGGATCGCCGCCCGGCTCGGCGATCGCCCCGGGCTGTCCCGGAGCCGCCGAGCCCGAATTGTCCGGGGCGTCGGTGGCGGCGGCGGCGGCCTCGTTGGCCGGAGCGGCGGGCTCCGGGGCGCCGCAGGCGGCGGGCAGGAGAAGGGCGAGAGGGGCGGCGAGGGCGATCCTGACCTTTGGCATGGCGGCTTTCCCGTTCGAGTGCGGTTCGAAGTCCCTCCTCTCAACGAGCACGATTCGCCGCCGTTCCCCCCGAGGGGGTGCAGCGGGGCACCGCCCGCATCCCGAACGAGCCTGATGATCGACGCGCACCGCGCCGACGTCGCCGACCCGCCCCGCCTCCACCCCGGTTCGGCCAGTGCCCCGCCCCGCCTCAGCCCGAGGTTGGCGGTACCGGCGGCCCCTGCTAACGCCGGGCGGAAATGACTGAACTCAGCAGAATCCGCAATTTCTCGATCATCGCCCATATCGACCACGGCAAGTCGACCCTCGCCGACCGGCTGATCCAGTCGACCGGCGGGCTGACCGAGCGCGAGATGACCAGCCAGGTGCTCGACAATATGGAGATCGAGCAGGAGCGCGGGATCACCATCAAGGCCCAGACGGTGAGGCTCGACTACAAGGCGAAGGACGGCCTCGACTATGTCCTCAATCTGATGGACACGCCCGGCCATGTCGACTTCGCCTACGAGGTCAGCCGAAGCCTCGCCGCCTGCGAGGGCGCCCTTCTCGTCGTCGACGCCGCCCAGGGCGTCGAGGCCCAGACCCTCGCCAACGTCTACCAGTCGATCGAGCACGACCATGAGATCGTGCCCGTGATCAACAAGATCGACCTCCCCGCCGCCGACGTCGACAAGGTGAAGAAGGAGATCGAGGACATTGTCGGCCTGCCCGCAGACGATTCGGTCCTCACCAGCGCCAAGACCGGCCTCGGAATCCCGGAGGTCCTCGAGGCGATCGTCACCCGGATCCCGCCGCCCAAGGGCGAGCGCGATTCGCCGCTCAAGGCGATGCTGGTCGACAGCTGGTACGACCCCTATCTGGGAGTCGTCATCCTGGTGCGGGTGATCGACGGCTCGATCCGAAAGGGCCAGAATGTGGCCTTCATGGCCGCCGGAACCACCCATCTGGTCGACCGGGTCGGAGCCTTCCGCCCCAAGATCGAGCAACTGCCCGAGCTCGGTCCCGGCGAGATCGGCTTCATCACCGCCCAGATCAAGGACATCACCGAGACGAGGGTCGGCGACACCATCACCGACGCCCGCCGCCCCGCGGCCGAGGCCCTTCCCGGCTTCAAGCTCGTCCAGCCCGTCGTCTTCTGCGGCCTCTTTCCGGTCGACGCCGCCGATTTCGAGAAGCTTCGCGAATCGATCTCCAAGCTCCGCCTGAACGACGCCAGCTTCAGCTTCGAGATGGAGACCAGTGCGGCGCTCGGCTTCGGCTTCCGCTGCGGCTTCCTCGGCCTCCTCCACCTCGAGATCATCCAGGAGCGCCTGACCCGCGAATATGATCTCGACCTGATCACGACGGCGCCCTCGGTCGTTTACCGAATCCACCTCACCAAAGGCCGCGACGCCTCCTCGACCGGCTCGGCGCGGGTGGTCGAGGTCGACGAATCCGGCCTCGAGGTGATCGAGCTCCACAATCCCGCCGACATGCCCGACCCCAACCGCATCGCCTCGATCGAGGAGCCGTGGATCGAGGCGACCATCTACGTCCCCGACGAGTATCTCGGCCCCATCCTCAAGCTCTGCCAGGACCGCCGCGGGATCCAGAAGAACCTGACCTACGTCGCCGGCCGCGCCCAGCTCACCTACGAGCTTCCGCTCAACGAGGTGGTGTTCGACTTCTACGACCGCCTCAAGTCGATCAGCCGCGGCTATGCCAGCTTCGACTATCACCAGATCGGCCACCGCGAGGGCGACCTCGTCAAGATGAACATCCTCGTCAACAACGAGCCGGTCGACGCTCTCAGCATGATCGTCCACCGCGCCGCCGCCGAGGCCCGCGGCCGTCACATGGCGGAGCGCCTCAAGGACCTCATCCCGAGGCACCTCTTCAAGATCCCGATCCAGGCCGCGATCGGCGGCAAGGTTATCGCGAGGGAGACGATCGCCGCGCTGAGGAAGGACGTGACGGCGAAATGCTACGGCGGGGACATTTCGCGGAAGCGCAAGCTGCTCGACAAGCAGAAGGAGGGGAAGAAAAGGATGCGGGAATATGGCTCCGTTTCGATCCCTCAGGAAGCTTTCATAGCCGCTCTTCGCATGGGCGAAGAGTAAGCGGCGAGGGATCGCGTGCTGTGCGCCGTCAACACCCCATGTTGCCGGTGCTCGCACGTCCAGCAGGAGGTCTTTATCGCGGCACTGCCGATGGGGGAGGAATAGATAATCCCATCAAAGAGGTATTTTGACGGGGACCGCAGGTTCAAGCTGCCCGCCTGCCATCGAATCCCTCGGTCGCCAACATCACAGTCTTCGGGATAGGCTGCTCGCCGCTGAGATAATAAGCAACGGTACGGCGGGAGAGGCCGAGCGCCTCGGCGGCGGCGTCGAGCGTCAGACCATGACGCTCCATCCAGGCGCGGAAGGCGGCCCCGGACATCGCCTCGCCAATCTGCTCGTCCGCCCAGCGCCGGAGCTGCGGCGAGCCCAGATCGATACCGCAATGCGGCCATTCGACCGACCAGCCGTCCTCCGAGCGGATCGGGAAGGCGTCCGGATCGGCGAGCGGGCGAAGCTTCGGATGAGCCGCGATGATCGGCGCGAGGTCGATCTCGGCGCGGCAACCATCGTCCCAGGTCACCACCAGCGCGGACGGCGCCCGTACCGCGACAATTTCGATCCTGCCGATGCTCATTCGCTTAGCTCCCGCCACTTCGCCTCGAGCAGCTCCCTGTTCTCGGCCGCCCAGTCGAGCGCCTCGCGAAGATCGATCCTCCCGCTGGACGCGATCACCTCCAGCGTATCGATCCGCACCTGCGCCGCCCCGTCTCGCCCAAGCACGTGGAAATGCGGCGGCGGATGATCGGCGAAGTACATCGCGATCTCGGAGGCGGAGAAGCGCTGCAGGCGGGGCATATTCTAGTGCAATGGTTGCACTAAGTCAAGGAGGCGAACCTCACGAGCCACGCTCCGCCTTGTACTCCGCTATCCGGGCGTCGACACGGGCAAAGGCCTCAGCGGCGGGGCTTGGCGGGCGAGGGTTGGCCAAGGCATTTCGGATACGCTCGGCCGTGGCGGGGTCGATCGATGCGGCCCCTGCTTCGCGGGCGGCCTGCCGATCCTCGTCAGTTTCAGGCGGCATGCCGGGGGAACGACGGTCCATAAGCATCTCCGATCGGCGGCGATTCTAGGCGCGGTCGGAAGGGGCCGCAAGGCAGCCAAAAGTAATATGCGAAGTTAGTATGACGTGTCCCGCTTGCTGCGAGCCTCGTGCCGCTCGCGCAGACGCCGGCGAACCTCGTCTGCAGGGATGCTCGGTCGCGGGTCGTCGAGCGACTCGCGGACCTTCCGCCGCACATAGGCCTGCCATTCGGGATTGTCCTCGTCGATCGGCGGCAGGATGCGGTCCCACTCGGCTCCGGTGAGCGGCTCACCGTCTTTTTGCGGCTTAGCGGTACGAGCGGTCAGGTGCGGTTTCCTGCGAGGGCGCCACGCTTCGCCTTGTATTCGGCGATGTGTGCACGAACCTGTGCAAACGCCTCCTCGGCCGGGATGCTCGGCCGGGGATCGTCCAATGATTCCTGAATCATCCGCACGAACTCGGGGTCAAACGGCTCGGCGACGGCCAACGGCGCTTCGTCCTTCTCGTGCGGGCGTGCGGTCATTTTCCGTGGCTCCTTGCCCTGAAAAGAAGGTAAGCCTTGCGGGAAGGCGGCACAAGCGACGCCCGGTGCGGATGCGAAGTTCGTTTACAAGGCGAGCCCCATCGGCCGACCCAGTTGCACTCCCTGTCGACCACGCTGCGTTAGCTAACTGAACGATCGTTGCGCCCGGCTGCGAGAAAGACTCGGATCCTACTCAATCGTGAACGCAAGGTCTCAAACTCAAGTCTTATCTGATCTTCGGTCGAGAATGGATCAATCGCGCCAAATCGCTGACGAGCTCTCCTAGTCTGCCAGCTCCGACGGTCGATGATGCTCCGTCGATCAAGTCTCTCGGCCTCTGAACGTGGAAACCGGGTGGCGACCAGAGACACTGGCGCGTTGGATACTCGCTCCAACTCTTCAATGAAGTCAATTGTGCCTTTTGTAAGCTGCTCAAAACGACGAGCTTTAACATTCTCAGCGTCGATGTAATCCGCAAACGTCAGGATAATGTCCGTTGGGGCGTTGATGGAACAAGCGTCTCTAAACTGCTCCCACTCAAACCACCCCACGCGCCGGTCCCGCTTAGTAGTCGATGTAATCTCATTCCTTTTCAGTTTGTTCGCATTAAGCCCTGCCCTTTGAGCAAGTGTGTCGAAGTCGGTCTCGTGCTTCAGCGGACCGGACGTAGATGCTTGGCGCTCAGTCTCACTTCGCGCGGTGAGCAAGGCGGCAATCCGCTCTAAAATTCCCTTTCGACCCGCCCTATCGGGATTAGCCACCCTAATCGGCGTTGATCGGACTACGAGGAGGATCCGCCTCACCCGACTAGGAGAAATACCGGCCTCTGCTAGACATCCCGCGACGTTCGTATCTCGGGATGTCACGTAGGGGTACGCGCCATGGAAAATGCTCAAACCGCTTCCCTGCGTACCCTCTACCAGGACGGACTTTCCTTGGCTGTAAGCGAGTTCTAACCGGGCTAGAGTTTTGCCACGATAATCAGGTTCGCTTCCAACGTAGGGTCGCAGTTCCGGCACATCTCGCGCTAAAAGAGTGTCTTTTTTTCCGCGACCGGCAATCCGCCGAGCTGCCGCTAAGCCGCTACCGCTTGCAGTTGAGCTGATATCGTCGCGGAGGCCGGCCTCACCTGCTCGATCGCTTTCCGAGATAATCATAGCCTGTGGATCGATGTACAGCCTGTCCGGGGATAGTCCGCAATCGGCTATCTCTTTCAGAAGTGAAGGAACGTAGAGGGTGGACCCTGGACCTAAGAGAATTTCGGCATCTATGTCTTTTGTGCCCGAAGGTAGGTGATGGTAGGTGTACAAGCCCGTCGTTCCAGACACCGTGTGCCCGGCGTTGGGACCGCCAACCCGCACTAAAACGTCGTACTCACCTGCGAGATATGCCGCGATGTGCCCTTTGCCCTCGCTGCCGTACTGTCCCCCGATTAGAACGTCCACCTGCCGTCGATCTGGTGAAGAGACCAAGCCAAGCCTCGCGGCCACCCGCACAATCGTGTCCCTAGTATCTGTGAAGTCCGTATTAATCCTGACATCGGCATCCACCTTGAATTTTTTGATGTCGGATTCACGCTTGATTATGTCATTTTGCTCGATTTCCGTGTCATCGCCGTACCGGCTCCTAGCGCGCTCCAAAATCTCTCCACCTGTAGCAAAGAGGTGGACATGGATTAGCTCAATGGCAGCTGAGTTTCTAAAGTGTTGAAGCTGCTCCCAAGTACGAATGCTATCAACAACGATGTCCCTGTCCCGGTGGTCGTTCTGGTCGAGGACATCGATAACCTTTAGGACATAGCGGTAGACCCAATCGTGTCCGAGGGAATCGTCGAAAGTGTCGCCTAGGGTTTGGAGGCCCTTTCGATCGTGAGGAAGCCTATGCTGAACAGCGTGCTCGCGCACCACGACGCTTGTCTTTATCCAGTAAAACTGGAACCGTTCCTCTAGCCCTTTGGCTAGGCTGGTTTTTCCGGTGCGGGAATGACCGGATAGAACGACGACGCGGTGCATCAGGCTGCCTTTGCTTGATGGTCGACGATAAGCTCAGCAGCTTCTGTCGGGCTCACTTCGCTAAGGTCGATCACCATGTCCGCGATCTTGTGAAGGGATCGCGATGCCTGCTCATTTGGGTGTGCAACACATATATCATATGACTCGGGAGTCTCGGTTTCATCTCCATCTCGTGCTCTTTCTAAGAATCGCGCACGAAGGATATCCTCTGGCGCCGTGAGGTGAACATGGAAGACGTTGTCGAATTTTGCGCGAAAGTGCTCCACCTGCTGAGCTTTCCGGACGGCGTCCACAAACCACCCAGACTGCTCAGCAGCATTTTCTACTTGGATAACCGCCACATCATCCACAAGCCAGGCGAACCCGGTTTTCCTGTCTAAGAGGTCCCCGAGCTGCTGTAGTGTCTTGCGCGTGTCAACGAGGCCGCGCGCTTGCGCAAGGCCTCTTAGATGATCACTGCTCGAAATCTTTTTGAAACTGAACTTGTTGCGAAGGACGCCCGCCACAGCGGTCTTGCCCACTGCCAAAGGTCCGCTGAGAAGAACTATGCTAGCAGTCAAACCCTGTCGAACTCTAGACCATTGCCTCGCCATTGTGGATCAGCCAAGGCCTGTTCGATAAACTCGTCAACTCGTTTTGCGTACCCGATGTTTGGTATATATCGGTCGGCCTGGGGAGCGAGTGCCACATCCCAAGGCACACCAAGCTGTTCGAGAATGTGGAGGGCAGCCTCTTCATCGCGTTGGCTATACGCCAAGACCGATGTGTCGTCCGGGAGGGGCACGTTTCCGTGCACGAGGACTTCGATCATGTTTCTGCTTAGGTGCGCTGCGAGGAGGCTACGCTTTTCGCTATCGCTTCGGGCAACGGGCATCTGGTGCTGATCATAATATCTCCCGTTCCCTTCGGACTCAGGCCAACCTTCCGAAGATCCCCTTCGTAACCTTCGCGTCATGGCCACGTTGAATCTCGTGAGATCAAAGGTGGTGGCCTCGACGGATTTGGCTGGCACGCCAAGGCCAATGTGCGGGAACCCAGCTTTGAGCTTTGCCTTTGTGATGCGCGGCTCCTGCTCAATGGTCATGAAGGCATAGGCCCCGAATCCGCGCTCGACATCCTGTCGATTTGATTTTGATCGTAGGTGTTTCCCGTTGAACCCCGCTGCTTTGAGAGAAGGCTTGGAGCGCAGGCACCGGTCCCGAGCAATAAACACTAGATAGTGGAGCGGTGCGTAATGGTGGACAACCTCTACTCCACTCTCCGTAAGTACACCCATTCTGCATATCCTCCCCAGCGCCCTTAGATGTCGCTTCTGTGGCAGCGCATAGGTAGCCTGTGCCTGCAACGCTAGGTATCAGTAGAGTAGGGTTGCGTCCTCTACAGCGCCTTCAGGGCTGCAGCGCCTCCCTCAGAATGCGCCGGATCGCCTCCGGCCGCGACGGTTTCGGGTCTGCCTGGTGTGCGATCCAAGCGTCCAGCGCCGCCTCGAGATCGGGATAGAGACGCAACCCAATGGCCGGGCCAATTCCCGTTTTCGGTCGGCCGCCCCTATTTTTTTGACCTTCAGCTATTGCACCAACCCTAGGTTTCCGCTATCGAATTGCTTATCGATCGAACCGGAGCAAGGCGGCTACCTTGCCCCGGCTCTGACCACCACACGCCTTTGTCGAGGAGGCGAAGGATGGCTGCTGGGCAGCTTAATCGAAGCTTGGGCGGAGGGCTAGGCGCGGCGAAGCCGCGCCGTGATCCCGGATCGAGTCCGGGACAGGCTCAGGCTGCGACAGGCTCAGAATGAGCGTCCTTCGACAGGCTCAGGATGAGCGGGAAGGGGTCTCGCGGCGCGCGCTGCTAGGCGCGGCGGTGGGGATTCCGTTGGTGCGGGACACCATTGCGTCGTCATTCCGGCGAATGCCGGAGCCGAAGACGACCGAAGGTCAATCCACCTGCCTTCCCGCGGCGGAGAAAAGGTGGATCCCGGATCCCCCGGATCAAGTCCGGGGCCGGGATGACGGGGAATGGAGGAAGGCGCTCGCCGGCTTCGAGGCCGCCCAGGCGGAGGTGCTGCGGATAGAGGCGGCGACTTCGGGGTGCGGGTTCGAGGATGAAGAGGCGCTGCTGCCGGCGCATGACGCCGCCTGCGAGGCGATGGAGGCGGCGCTTCGGCGGATGCTGTTCGTGCCGGCGCCTCATCTGTTCGCGCTCGGGATCAAGTTCGAGGCGGCCTTTGCGCAGGAGCTGCGGTCGGCGCCGGAGGACGATCCGCGGTTCGGGACGTTGCTGGCGGACATTGGCCGGCTGTCGGGCGCCGAGTGTCTCGCGGGTCCTTCGAGACGCCGGTTCGGCGGGCTCACCGGCTCCTCAGGATGAGCGGGGGGGGGTGGACGTTGCCTCTCCGCAATGGCCGGGCCGCCCTTCGGCAGGCTCGGGACATGCCTTGCCCCGGCTCTTCGCCGGCCGGCCTAATCCTCGAAGTCCACCGCTTTCGTCACCGCGCTCGCCGGGACGGGGATGGGGGCGAGTTCGAGGAGGCCGAAGCCGGGGGTGCAGACCCAGTAGAAGGGGGCGTTGGCCGCGCGGTAGATGAGGAGGACGAGCTCGCCGGTATCGGGGTCCTGGACTCCGACCTGGTAGATCCGAGGCTCGCCCTCGCGGCGGAAATAGAGGGCGTGGATCCGGCGGCGGGTGGTCCGGAAGCCGTTGTCGGCGAGCAGGTCGCGGCAGCGCTCCCAGAAGAATTCCGCCCTGGCCTCGTTCGAGGTGACCGGGAAGAAATATTTCATCGGCCCGCCGTCCCGCCGACCGGAGGTTCCTCCGGCCCGCCGCCCTCGCCGGCGCCCTCGCCCTCGGCGCCCTCGCCCTCGCCCGCGGCGCCTCGCGGCCCCTCTTCCCCTCCGCCGGCGGGAGCGGGCCCTGCGGCGGCGAGGCGCCCCTCTTCGCGCTCGCGCCAGGCCTCGGCCGCCTTGCGCGACTGCTCCTCCCATTCGGCCTGGGCCCTGGCGGCGGCCTCATATTCGGCTTTCGTCTCGCGGTCCCACTGGGCGGGGTCGCGCGGATCGGTTCCCGAGCTCCAGAACTCGCCGTCCTGGGTGGTGAAGCCGCCATGGTCGCGAAGCTTCTGGCGGGTCGGGCATTCGGGGCGGTCGGCCTCGCCGGCCTCGTTCCAGCGCAGCCGGCGGGCGGCCGCGAACAGTCGCGACATCGGAGTCTCGACGACGTTCACAAGATCATATTCGCCGGCTCGAAGGGCCGCGAAGACGGCGAAGCCGTCGCCGCTTCCAAGATCGATCGCGACCTCGAGCCAGGTGATCTGGCGAACGTAGAAATCGGCCTCGACGATCCGGCCCTCGAGGCGCGCCCGGCGCTCCTGGGCGACCTTGACGTCGTGCTTCTTCAGCAAGGCGAGGATGAATTCGCGGTCCGAGCGGTCGCGTTCGTCGGGATCGGCGCCGTCCGGGTCGGGCGCTTGCGGCGGCGGGAGCGGGCGGACGAGGCTCGGCCGGCCGGGGGCTCGGCGGGCGGCCTCCCCCCGGGCGGCGGCGAGGAGCCCGTCGGAGCGTCGGACCCGCTCCTTCTCGTGGAAGATCTCGATCGCCTTGTCGCAGGCGGCGACGAAGCCTTCGCTGCCCTCGGCCTCGCGGAGCCGGGCCGCTCCATAAGCGGCCCGGTCGACGATCGCCGCGGCCTGGCGGTCGGAGCCGGTGACCGCGAGGGCGGCGACGAAGGCGCGCTGGACCTCCGCGCTCCAGCCGTGGGCGCGGTCGACCCTGCGCGGAACGGGCTCGAAATCGAGCAGGTCGCCGAGGCCGGCGAGCTCGGCGAATCCGGCTTCGCCGGCGAAGCCTTCGGCGCGGCAGCGGTCGCACAGGACCGAGAAGGGCTGAGTCGTCATGGGTTGGAACATAGAAAGAACTGTGCCCTACGCAAATCCTATTTTCATCCAACACGGATCAAATCCCAGCCGCGGGCGCCGCGCCGGGGCGGCGGTTCGGCAGGTCGGGCGAGGTCGCTAGCGAAGCGGACGAATCGCCGCTTGCCCGCCAGCGCCGGGGGGGCGAAGACTGAGCGGGCGAGTCGAGCCGGTCCGGCTTCCCGAAAAGGGGCGGGAGCGGGCGGCCCGGTCCGCGGGTGCGAGTCCCTCGTTTCGAGACCCCGTGGAGAACGGCCATGATCGGATTGCGGACCCTGGAGTGGCTGGTTGCGGCGGCGCTGCTGGCGGCGGCAGGCTCCGCCGCGGCGCAGATCCAGATGCTGGTGGATTCGACCGATCCGGATCTGGCGAGCGAGGTCGGCAAGGCGCCCAACATAGACGGAATCGACAGCGTCGCGGACGCGGCCGCCGAGGCAGGGAAGATCCCCGGCAAGCGAGTCCTCATCATCGCCGGGCACGGCCTATCGGGAATGATCGGGATGGGCTCGGGCAAGTCGCCAAATTACATCCGGGGCAAGGACCTCAGCTATGCCCATCTCTCGGACGTCAGCAGCGAGCTCGCCCACATCGCCGCCACCTTCGCCCCGGCGCCGGCCGGCCAGCCCAATTTGCTCATCCTGTGCGGATGCTCCGTCGGCGCCGGCCCGAACGGCCTGAGCCTCCTCACGCAGCTGTCGAACCAATTCCCCAACACCATTGTCGTCGCTCCGACCGTGATGACGGAGGTCGGCCCCTGGGTTAAGGGAAAGATCTGTGCCTATGTCGCCCCGCAGGCCAATGGGATACAGTGGCGGACCGGTTGGACGGTCGCCGCGCGGAACGGAAACCCGGTGCCCGTCGACGACGCGCTGATCAGCCAGATCAACTCGGCGGCCTGCATTCCGTGCACCTCGGCGCGCAGGTGCCAGCCGCCGACGGGCTCCGAGCGGCGGGCGGCCGCGGCCGCCGCGGCGGCGGGCTGCGCCGACGTCGCCCGAAGCGCCCCGGCCCGCCGCCGCCGCGGCTAGGGGAAAGGGCGAATAAGGTTGCCCCGGGCCGCCAAAGGGCGCACGCATCGGCGATGCGGCCCGCAAGGGCCCGATCCCCTTTTTGAGCGAGGAATGTCCCGATGAGCACGGCCGAGGAATATCAGGCGAAGGCCGACGAGGCGCTTGCCCAGCTCGGCGAGGCCAAGAGCGAGGCGGAGCGGCAGCGGCTGAGGCGCGCGCACGGCGCCTATCTCAAGCTCGCCACCCACGGTGCCGAGGCCGCGGCCCGGGCGGCGATGCGCCCGCCCGCCAAGCCGAGGCCCGAGAAGCAGGCGCCGCCGCCGAGGCCGGGGGCGAGCTACTTCAAATAGGCCGGTTCAGACCGGAAGGGCCCGGGGCTCGTCCGGCTTGGGCTCGGCCGGAGCCGGGGCGGGCGCGTTCCAGCGCTCGGCGAGGCAGCGCGCGAGGCTCGCCATCGCGCCCCGGCTTCCGGCGATCGGAAGCGTGTCGACGTCGGCGCCGTCGCGGCGGATGCTCATCCCCTGGGCGCTCGCGAAGGCGGCGAGGAAGTCGCCGCGATCGGCTCCGCCAGGCTCGACGGTGAAGTAGAGGCCGGGGCCGTCGCGGTCGATATGGGCCCGGGCGGTGGCCTCGACCGGCCAGGCGCGGGCTCCGGCGAACTCGACCTCGAGCGGAGTCTTCTCGCCGTCCTTCACCTCCCATTCGCGATTCTGAAGCAGGAAGCCCAGTTTCTCCTCGCCGGCGAAGGCCCAGATCGACAGCATCGTGCCGTGCGGCGACACCGCCTGGACCATGCAGCCGGTCGGCATGGCGGCGAGCGCCCAGCCTTCGGGCGCCTGGGCCTCGGCGAGGGAGGCGGCCGGCGCCGCGGCGAGAAGGGCGGCCATCACGTAACGCAACATAAGGGGTTCCTTTTCGGCGCCCGCCCGCCACTACCTGTCAGCGGCGAGAACCGACCGGGCCGGGCTTTGGTTGCACTCGGCCCGGCGCGCCCCGGCCCCGACCCACAGCGCCGGAGCGGCCGAGCGGCGGCTCGCCGGGAAGGGGATCAGGCTCCGGAACGGCTCGGCGAAGCGGCCGTCGACCCGGATGCTGAACGAAAGGCCCCCCGAAGGGTCGGCGCCGTGGAACTGGTTGACCGTGTCGAACCAGGCCGAGTGCGACCGGACGTAGAGCTTCTCGCCGCTCGCCGGATCCAGCATGTAGAAGGGCTTGGCGAAGTTGGTCCGGAGCCAGACGAATTCGTGGCACAGCTCGGCGCTGTCATGGTCGCGATGGGCGGGGACCTCGCGGCCGTCCTCGTCGTAGATGATCAGCATCCGGCCGGTCGCCTCGAACGGAAGGGTGGCGAGGAAGTCCATCAGCTCGGAAAATTCCGCCGCCTCCTCGCTCGGCTCCCACAGCTCGGTCCGGTCGAGGTCGTAATAATCGTCCGGCCTCGACGATCTCGAGAGATAGACCATTCGCGGCCCCGGCCGGTCCGGAGCTCGGCCGTCGAGGAGGAAGGGGCCGGTATGGAATTTGAGGTCGCGGGCCCTCTGCATCCGCCGCTCGAGCCGGTCGCGAAGGTAGAAGTCGAGCGCGCTGAGGCGGGCGCAGTCGATATAGGGATCGAGGTCGACATAGCTGGGATAGAGCGGCCCGGGAGGTCGTGACGGAACCGCATCGCTCCTGCTTTGTTGTTTAATAAAATATTCGTCCATCTTAACCTTGATTAATGCATTGGTTCCATTAGGTAATAAGTACAGCCTCCCAAGCTGAACTACGACAAAGCATACAAGTTCCAACGCTTCTGCCGCCGTTCTGGCGACAATTTTTGCTGCCTGGAAGAATAATGAAAATATATGTTAGCGGCCTCTATTGCGGAGGCAACCCGCAGCCCGGGGTCGGGATCGTTCGTTCCTTGCGCCAGGGCTTTCCGAACGCGACTCTTGTCGGAGTCGAATATACCAACCGGGTTTCCGGGATCCACTGGTCCGACCTGGACGACCTGTGGATCCAGAGGCCCTGGGACGAGCTCGATCTCGACCTCTACTCGGAACGGGTCCGCCAGGTGCTGGACGGCGGAGCGCTGTGGATCTCGGGAAGCGACCTCGAGGCGATGTGGCTCGCCTCGGTCTTCCCGGACGGCCATCCCAACCTGCTCGCCCCTCCCGCCGCCGGCCTCAAGCGGATCGCCAAGCCGGCGGTCGAGGCCCACCGGGGGCTTCCGGTCCGGATCCCGCCCTTCGTCTCGAGCGACCTGTCCGACTGGGAGCTCCACGCTTTCTGCCGCGAGCATAATTGGCGGGTCTGGCTGAAGGGCCCTTATTACGATGCGGCCCGGGTGCCGGGCTGGGACAGCTTCGTCGCCGCCCGGGCGGCGCTCACCAAGGTCTGGTCGACCGAGAAGCTGTTCCTCCAGGCCCATGTCAGCGGCTACGAGGAATCGGTGATGCTCGCCGCCTATCGGGGCGAGCTTCTCGCCTGCGTCGCCATGCGAAAGCGCGACGTCACCGCCGAGGGCAAGACCTGGGCCGGCGACATCAGCGAGGTCGATCCCGAGTTCGAGAAGCCGCTTCGCCGGATCATCAGGGAGCTGAACTGGACCGGTGGCGGCGAGCTCGAGATGGTCCGCGACGCCGCCGACCAGCGCTGGCTGCTCGAGATGAACCCGCGCTTCCCCGCCTGGGTGCACGGAGCGACGATCGGCGGGCACAACCTTCCGGCCCTTCTGGTGCAGGGCGCGACCGGAATCCGGGCGCGGCCGGCCCAAGCCGAGGCGGCCGAGTTCACCCGGGTCGTCCTGGAAGTTCCGGTACGGGCGGACTATCCCCTCCCCGCTCTTCCCGAGCCGTTCGCCGGAGCGGTGGGCCATTCGATGAAGCACCCGTCGGGCCTGACGTCGCTCGCCGAGCGGCTCCACAAGGCGGACGCCGAGGCGCTGGGCCTGGCCGGCGGCGAAGCCGAGTCGGAGGCGGACGGCAAGCCGGACGTCCCCGATGTCTATCTCAGCGACATCGGAGCGATGGAGCTGGAGACTCTTCAGACCCCGCAATTCCTCTTCTTCGAGAAGACCGCCGAGGGCCTGTTCAAGCGGGCGGCGGCCCGGGCCCATCGGCTCAGCACCAACGAGGTGCAGGTGGTCAGCGGCTATTCGATCAAGACCAATCCCGACGAGCGCCTGATCCGGCTCGCCCTCGAGAACGGCTTCTACGCCGAGTGCATCAGCCTCGCGGAAGCCCAGAAGGCGATCGAAATCGGCTTCCGCGCCGATCAGGTGATCCTGAACGGCCCCGGCAAATGGTGGCCGGAAGGGATGATGCCCAAGGAGAAGATGCACGCCGTCTTCTGCGACAGCGTCGCCGACCTCGACCGCTGCGTCGCGGCGATAAAAGCCGGCGAGATGGCGTCGAAGCAAGTCGGGATCCGCATCCGGACCCCGAACGTCACCTCCCGCTTCGGAATCCCGCTCGACAGCCCCGAGACCTTCGCGAAGCTGATCGAGTCGGTGGGGCGGCTCCCGACCGATACCGCCTTCGGGATCCACTTCCACATGGCGAGCTCGAACATCGGGGTCGCCCAATGGTGGCATTTGTTCGAATCGATGCTGAAATGGTGCCGCTCGATCGAGAGCCTGACCGGCCGCAAGATCGAGATCCTCGACATGGGCGGCGGCTGGTTCCCCGACGACTGGCATTGCGACGACGAGAGCAAGTTCGAGCGCGCCGTCGAGACCGTCCGGGCGCTTCTCCCCGGCGCCCGCCAGATCGTCTCCGAGCCCGGCAAGGCCATGGCCCAGCCGTCGATGGCGCTCGCCATGCGGATCCTCGAGATCCAGGAGCATGAGGAGGATCATGTCGAGGCGGTGGTCGACGGGTCGATCGCCGAGCTTCCGATGTACGCCTTCCAGCCCCACCGGATCCTGCGCCAGTGCGGGACGACCGGAGCCCTCCAGCCGCTCGGGCGCGGCAAGACCCACCTCATGGGCCGGCTCTGCATGGAGCATGACATCGTCGCTTCCAACGTCTCGCTGCCGGAAGGCACGAAGGCGGGCGACATGCTCATCTTCTGCGACGCCGGCGGTTACGACAGGAGCATGTCTTATGTATTTGGCCGAGGCTGAGGCACGGATCGAGGTCCGGCCCGAAACGGGCTCGCCGGCGCCGCTTCCGAGCGACCGCTGGAGCGAATTCCCGCACAGCGTCCTCTCCCATCACGGCGAGGCCTGTTGCGAGATCGCTCGCCAGTGGGTCGTGGCGATGGACTTCGCGCAACTCAACGGCGCCGAGCCGACCAGCGGCCCGCGCTGGCTCAGACAGAAATATAAATGGGGCCCCTCGCCCTGGCCGATGCACTGGTGCGAGGCGGTGAAGCGCAACACGATCGACTGCGGCACCCACGCCGCTTTGGCGCTCGAGGCGTTCCGCGCCCGCGGCCTCACCGCCTTCCCCGCCCAGCTCGTCCAGCGCTACAGCGAGGACGCGACCGAGCAATGGCGTGGCAAATGGTCGAAGGACGAAATCTCCTGCCACTGGCTCGACGGCGAGCATATCTACCACGAGGCGACCGCCCTTCTGGTCGGCGAGGACGAGGTGAAGATCTGGGATTCGAGCGCCGGAAGCTGGGTCGGCCCTCGCCAGGAGGGCGGCTATGGCAGCCTGGTCGCGGTCCGGATCTGCGCCGAGGGCCAGTTCGGCGGCGGCGACGGCCTGCGCTGGGGCGAGCGGCGAATCAAGCCGGGAATCTGGGTGCAGATCTGATCGTCGGCCCGGACCTGTGATTGTTCGCTACCCGCTTCAGTCCCTCATGAAAGGTCCCGCCGCACCTGCCTCGAATGGATTGCTGCAAGACGGTCGATCGCTTTGACTTCGACGATCAGGCGACCCTCGACGAGAAGGTCCGCGCGAAATGTCGCGCACCGATATCCCGCGATACTTGATGTCGACGGCCTTCTGACGCTCGACGGCGAGCCCGGCCCGAGCGAGGCTTGCGGCAAGCAACACCTCGTAACACGATTCCAGCAGGCCGGGCCCAAGGTCGCGATGGATCGCGAATCCACACTCGATCGCCAGGGCCGCCAGTTCTTCCAGGTCGGAGATGGTCACCTCCCGTCGCGAAGCCGGAGGCGCAGCGACCTTCAGGATTCAACGCAACGACGCAACGACGCCTTCGCCCGTCGGCCTTTTTTCGAAAACGGCACTCCGAACGACGATGCCGAAGCAATATGAATCACTTCGCGGATGATGCAAAAACCGCATGGCATTCGGGACACGCCCGGATTCGTTGCGTCGTTGCGTCGTTGCGTTGAAAACTGATTGGCCTGCGGCGATTAGGATTTGCGCCCGATGCATTGGCGCACCCGCCGCGCGGGTCTTCGCGCCGGATGCTGAAACGGGTTCAGCATGACGGTTGCGAACAGGCATGGGTCCGGCCTAGCCTCGCGCCGTGACCGGCCCCGCCCTCGATCCGACGCCCGACTGGGAGCCCGGCTATGTCACCTGGGCGGCGTCCGTCTATGCGGGCGCGTTCGCCGGGAGCGCGGCGGCCTCCTGGCTTTCGCCGATCCTCGCCCCCCGAACCGCCGGATGGGGCCTTCCGGCTCTGATCGGACTGCTTAGCGGCGAGGGCTCCAGCGGGCCCGCGCTCTACCTTTCGCTGGCGATGATGATGGTGCTGATCAGCGTCCTGCCCGGGCTTCTCAGCCTGTTCCTGATCACTCTCACCCAGATGCGCCTGCGGCTCCACCCGCTGGTCGGAGCGGTCTTCTTCGGGCTCTCGTCCGGATGGGTCAGCCAGTCCGTCGGAGGCGCGGCCTTCGGCCTGATCTTCGGGGCCGTCAGCCTCGGGACGATCGCGCTGCTGCTCGGCCTCCGCCGCCGGTTCGACCTCAGCCGCAATCGGGGTTGAAGACGTAGCCGGCGGCGCGGACCGTCTTCAGGCATTCGGGCTTGGCCGGGTCGCGCTCGATCTTGCGGCGGATCCGGGCGATCCTGGTGTCGATCGAGCGGTCGAACGCCTCCATCTCCTTGTTGTGGGCCATGTCGAGCAGCTGGTCGCGGCTCAGCACCCGGCGGGGATGCTCGGCGAAGCATTTCAGGAGGTCGAACTCCATCGAGGTGATCGGAACCTCGGTTCCGTCGGCCTCGAACAGCTTTCGCGAGTCGAGGTTCAGCCGGCACTTGCCCATCTGAACCTCGCTTCCCATCGTCGCCGGAGCCTCGCCGCCGCGGCTCGCCCGGCGAAGCACCGCCTTGACCCGGGCGAGCAGCTCGCGCGGGTTGAAGGGCTTGGTGATATAGTCGTCGGCGCCGATCTCGAGCCCGACGATCCGGTCGACGTCGTCGCTCTTGGCGGTCAGCATGATGATCCCGGCATTGCCCAGGCCCCTTATCTCGCGCGCCAAAGTGAGGCCGTCGTCGCCGGGCATGTTGATGTCGAGCAAGGCGAGGTCGATCGGCCGGCTCGCCATCAGCTCGCGAAGCGCGGCGCCGCCGTCCGCCTCGCTGACCGAAAGGCCGTTGCGCCGAAGATATTCGGCGACGGTGGAGCGGACGTCCTCGTCGTCGTCGACGACGACGATATGGGCGGCGATATCGTTCATGCTTGCACCTTGGGCTGGAGGATCGACGCGATCAGGCAGCGGACGCCGACCTTGGTGAACGGCTTTTCGAGCACCGGGCGGCCGCAATTGCGGAGGAAATCGTCCATGCTCGAGCCGAGCGTGTCGCCGGTGACGAAGCCCATCCGCTCGATCAGATGGGGCCGGGTCTCGGCGAGCCGGGCGTGGAGGTCGGGTCCGCTCACTCCGGGCATCCGCAGGTCGGAGAGGATGAGGTCGAAGTCGCCGCGGTCGATCGCCATCAGGGCGGCGGCGCCGTCGCCGGCCAGGGTCACCGCATAGCCTTCGCGCTCGAGCAGCTCGCGAAGGGTCTCGGCGACGTCGGATTCGTCCTCGACGATGAGGGCGCGGCCGCCGGCGCCGGCCTCGGCTCCGGTCGCCTCGACGATCGGAACCGCGACCGGGTCGCTCTCCGCCGCCGCCGGAAGAGCGACCCGGAAATGGGCGCCCCGGCGGCTCGGCTCGAGCGTGATCGTCCCGCCATGGGCCTCGACGATCCCGTGCGAGAAGGAGAGGCCGACCCCGGTGCCCATGCCCTGCGGCTTGGTGGTGAAGAAGGGCTCGAAGATCCGCCCCCGCAATTTCTCGGGCACTCCGGGCCCGGTGTCGGTGACGTCGAGCAGGACCGAGCCGTTCTGGCTGACCGAGGTTCGAAGGGTCAGGGTCTTGTCGAACGCCTCGCCCCCTTCCATCGCATGCTGGGCGTTGACGATCAGGTTGACCACGACCTGGTGGAGCTGGTCGCGGTCGCCGAGCACCTTGGGAAGCATCGTGCCGAGGGTCGCCCGGACCGCGATTCCGGCGGTCCGAAGCCCATATTCGGTGATCTCGAGCGACGAGGCGACGATGTCGTTCAGGTCGACGAGGCCGCGCTGGGCGTCCTTCTGCCGGGCCATCGCCAGGAAGGTCTGGACGATCCGGGCGCAGCGCTCGGCGGCGGCGCTGATCTTCTTCGCCCGGGCCTCGAAGACGGTTCCGACGCTGTCCTCCTGAAGCATCTCGGCCTGGCCGACGATCGCCGCGAGCGGATTGTTGAGCTCATGGCTCACTCCGGCGAGAAGCGATCCCAGGGCGGCGAGCTTCTCCGACTGGTGGAGCGCGTCGCGCGAGCGGGCCAGCTCCTGCTCGGCGCGCTTGCGGTCGGTGATGTCGAGATGGATTCCGTGGATCAGCTGGGCCCTTCCGTCGGGGCCGCGCTGGACCGTTCCGACCGAATGGACCCAGCGAACGTCGCCGCTCGGCCAGATCACCCGATGCTCGAGCGAGATGGTGTCCGAGAGATGCCCCTTGCGGGCGATGTCGGCGACCATGTCCCAGTCGTCGGGGTGGATGTAGGCCCGCAAGGTGCGCGAATCGAGGTGGAGGTCGCCGTCGACTCCGTACAGCTCGCGCGAGCGCGCCGAATACCAGGTCTCGCCGGTCTTGGCGTCGATCGTCCAGCTGCCGAGGTTCGCGCCCTTGACCGCGAGGTCGAATTGGCGGCGGGTCTCCTCCAGCTCCTGCTCGTCGCGCTTGCGGTCGGTGACGTCGAGATGGATTCCGGTGACCATCGTCACCGCCCCGGAGGAATCGCGCTGGGCCCGGCCGAGCGCGTGGATCCAGCGGACCTCGCCGGTCGGCCAGATCACCCGGTGCTCGAGCGAGACGGTGTCGGTCGGAAAGCCCTGCCGATAGGGCTCGCGCACGATCGCCCAGTCGTCGGGATGGATATAGGCCCTGAGCGTCCGCGTATCGATCGGCATGTCGGGGTCCATCCCCCACAGCCGGCGCGACGTCTCCGAATGCCAGACCGCCCCGGTCCGCGGATCGACCGTCCACAGGCCGAGCTGGGCGCCCTCGACGGCGAGGTCGAGCTGGCGGCGGGCCTCGTCGCGGTCCTGCTCGGCCTGCTTGCGGTCGGTGATGTCGAGATGGATCCCGTTGATCATCCGGGCGACGCCCTGCTCGTCGCGGCGGGCGGCGCCGAGCGAATAGATCCAGCGGGTCGAGCCGTCCGGACAGACGACCGGATATTCGATCTCGACCTTCTCCTCCTCGACGAAGCGGCTGAGATAGGGCCTCGACACCGCCTCCCAATAATCGGGATGGATCGCGCCCCGGATGACGGCGGTGGTCATCTCCGTCTCGGGGGGAAGGCCGTACATCTGCTTGGAGCGGTCCGAATACCAGGTCTTGCCGGTGGTGAGGTCGAAGGTCCAGGTCCCGATCTTGGCCGCCTCGACCGCGAGCTCGAGGCGGCGGCGCGAATCCGCGCGCACCTCCTCGTCGGCGGCGGACAGGCCGGCCGGCGCGCGTTTCGAGTCGATCCCGTCGGGCAAGGCCGTTCCCCCAAACAGCAAGCAAGTGCCTGGCCCCCATAGCATCTTAGGCCGCCGGACAAATGCCCTTCTTGTCACAATTGACACAATTTTCCCGGCCGCCCGGCATCGGACCGACAAGGGCGCGGTCCAGAGAGGCGGGGTCGCGGCGCCAGTTGCCGCTTCGATTCGGGAGACAGACAATGACCACGATCAACAACCGGAAGAGCCGCCTGCAGCTCCTGCTGCTCGGCGCGGCCGCGCTGGGATCGTCCTCCGCCGTCCTCAGCGGCGCGATGACCGTCCTCGCGATGCAGCAGCCCGTCCAGGTTTCGACGCTCGCCTGAGCGGCGCAACTTGGAAGGGATGCGAATGTACCACGCCTTCAACTTCAGGGACGTCCTCGCCAGCTCGGCCAAAGCGGCCTGGCAGGTCGAGGACGTTCTCCCCGAAGACGCCCGGCTCGACTTCGGCCGGCGCTTCCTTCCGGAAGCCCTCGCCCGCACCGATTGCATCGCCTTTCTCGGCGAACCGGAGCGGCGCGTTCTCAACCAGATTCGCGGCCATGAATATCTGAGCCTCTTCGGGCTGGTGGAGGAATTCATCCTCCCCTTCGTGCTCGATCATGCCCGCTCGCAGCTCAACGGCGACGACCACCGGGTCCGGGCGCTTCTCAACTTCGCCGGCGAGGAGGCCAAGCACATCCACCTCTTCCGGCTGTTCCACCGCCGGTTCACCGATTCCTTCGGGACGCCCTGCGAGTCGATCGGCCCGGCCGAGGCGATCGCCGCCGAAGTGCTTCGCCACGATCCGCTCTCGGTGGCGATCGCCATCCTCCAGATCGAGTGGATGACCCAGGCCCATTATCTCGACAGCGTCCGCGACGACGGCGAGCTCGACCCGCTGTTCACCAGCCTCCTCAAGCATCACTGGATCGAGGAGGCGCAGCACGCCAAGCTCGACACCTTGATGGTCGAGACTCTCGCCGAGAGCCGCGACGAGGCCGGGATCCAGGCCGCGATCGACGGCTATCTCGAGATCGGAGCCTTTCTCGACGGCGGGCTCGAGGCCCAGGCCGGGCTCAACATCGACGCGTTGGAGCGGGCGACCGGGACCCGGCTACCCGCCGACCGCCGCCAGGAGCTTCAGGCCCAGCAGCACCAGGCGCTTCGCTGGACCTATCTGGGCTCCGGAATGATCCACCCCAAGTTCACCGCGACCCTCGCCGCTCTGTCCCCCGTCGCGCGCGACCGGGTCGCCGCGGTGGCTCCGGCCTTCGCCTGATCAGCCCCAAGGAGATTTTGAAGATGCTCACCACCACCACCCGTCCGCCGATCAACGGCCTCGACATGGCCGGACTCGACGAGACGATCGAGGCGGTCGCCGCCGACCCTCGACTCGGCCAGGTCGCCTTCCGGGTCCGGACCGACTGGAAAGGCCAGACCAAGTCCGAATCGACGGTCGATTCCTACACCCTGGCCGGCCAGGTCGTTCCCCGCAGCTTCACCATCGTCGCCGACGAGCCCCACGAGCTGCTCGGAACCAACGCCGCTCCCAACCCGCAGGAGCTCCTGATGTCGGCGGTCAACGCCTGCATGGTGGTCGGCTACGTCGCCCAGGCCTCGGTCCGCGGAATCGCTCTCGATTCCTGCCGGATCGAGACCGAAGGCGAGCTCGACCTGCGCGGCTTCCTCGGAATCGACGAGACCATTCCGCCCGGCTACCGGCGCATCAGCTACACGGTCTTCCTCGAGGGCGACGGCACCCGCGACCAATATGAGGAGATCCACCAGGCGGTGATGGCGACCTCGCCCAATTACTTCAACATGGCCCAGCCCATCCAGATGGTCGGCCGCCTCGCCTGACTTCCCCTACCCGACGCCCCTCGGGAAAACTCGGCCCCGGCGCTCAACCGCCGGGGCCTTTTTTTCGGTCACATGCGGAAGCCGACCCGGGCGTAGAAATAGCGCCCGGGGATGTCGTGCACCGTCTGCGAGAAATTGTTGGATTCGCAGGTGACGCAGCCTGGCGTTTTCACGCCGAACAGATTGTTGACGCCGAGCGCGAAGTTGAACCGGTCGTCGAAGCTGGGGCCGGCCCACCGCAGCTGGAGATCGGTGTAGAAGACGGAGTCTAGGACGTTGCCGCCGGTTTCCTCCAGCTTCGAGACGTAGCGGCCGATCACCGTCACTCCGAAATCGCGCCAGTCCCAGTCGACCGCGCCGACCGACTTCCACTTCGGAAAGGCCTGGGCCGGAGCGCCGACCTGGGTCCCCTCGCGGCTCAGCAGCTGCGGCCCGGTGGGGCCGGGCACGATCACGTCGAAATTGCGCAGGAACGTGTTGTTCCAGGTGAAGCCGACCTTGCCGAAGCCGGTTTCCACGCCGCGGAGCGCCAGGTTGACGTCGATCCCCTTGGTCTTGATCGCCGCGATGTTCTGAAGGAAGCCCTGGACCTCGATCAGCTCGCCATTGACCCGTTCGACGAGGGCGCAGGTCGCCGGGTCGGCGGTCAGCAGGCAGTTGAGCACGGTCGTCGGCCGGGGAATGGCCTGGATCGCGCCCTCAACCCGGATCTTGAACCAATTGGCCTCTAGCGAGAAGCCGCGCAGGAAGGAGGGGCTGAAGACTCCGCCCACCACCCAGCTACGCGAGGTTTCCGGGTCAAGGTTGACGTTGCCGCCGGTGCTGACCGAAATCTGGGCGTTCGCCTGCTGGTAGCTGCCGTTGGCGGGGACCCCGGCCGCGATGCAGGCCGCCTTAACCGCGGCGTCGTTGGAGAATCGCTGCGGGGCGTTGTTGCCGGCGTGGGACGAGCAGGGATCGTCGAGGACCTCGTCGAAGCGTGACTGGGTTCCGAACAGCTCGCCGATCGACGGCGCGCGGAAGCCTTCCGCGAAGGTGCCGCGCAGGCGAAGGTCCCTGATCGGCTTCCAGTTGATCCCCGCCTTGAACGTCGTCGTCGAGCCGGAGGTCGAATAGTCCGACAGGCGCACCGCGCCGCTCAGCTCCAGCAGCTCGACGAACGGCAAATCGCCCAGGATCGGCGCGTTCAGCTCGGCATAAGCTTCCCTGACGCTGTAGCTGCCGCTCGTCGGCTGGGCCGGAATGTCGGAGCTGAAGCCGGCGGAGACCACCGGATCGGGGTCGAACCGGCCCTTGAGCTTGCGGTATTCAGCTCCGACCGCGAGGCCGAGCGCGCCGCCGGGCAGGTCAAACAGGGTGCCCGACAGGTTGACCGTCGCGTCGAACTGGCTCTGCCGGCTGCTGTCATTCTGTTCGAACGTCACGAAATTGATCATCTCCGGAGTGATCGACCCGAAGCCGCCGAACAGGTTGAACGGCACGCAGGGAGCGGTGCACGCGGCAACCGGCCCGAGCGCCTGGCGAAGCTTGCCCGAATCGATGTTGCCGAACATGTCCTGCTCGGCCTTGTTGTGGCCGTAGGAGGCGTTGACGTCCCAGAACCAATCGCGGCCGGACAGGTTGAACTTGCCGTCAAGGGTGGCGACCCCGTAGCGGGTCTCGACCGTCTGCTCGAAGCGGCGCGGGCCACCTTCGAGGAAGCGCCGGAAGATCGCGCTCACATTGTTGTTCGAGCCGCCCAGGTCGACTCCGAAGGGATTGAACGGGTTGCTGGCGCTGACCACGATCCCGCTCAGCACTGGAGTCAGTCCCGACGTCGGCCCGATTCCGAACGGCAGGGGCGCCGCCTGGTTCTTGGACTGGCGGCGGTTCCACAGGCCCCGGGCCGTGAAGGTCATGGCCTCGCTCAGTTCGTACTGGAGGGTGCCGAAGGCGCCGATCCGCTCCAGCGGAATCTGCAGATAGTTGAACGGCGCGAAGTTGAAGCGGTCGGCGGTGACGAAGCCGCGGTAGTCCGCGGGCGTCGGCCGGCGCCCGATCACCGGAGCGATCAGGGTCGCGTTGCCGCCCACGAACGCGCTTCCGGTGTAGCGGCCGTTCGGGGTGAAGCTGGAGCAGGTCGCCACGCATGCGGTGGAATAGGGTTCCGGAAAGGCGGAAAGCGCCCGGCTGCCGGCCCAGACCGGCGCCTGCTTCACATAGCTGCCGCCGAGCACGATCCTGAGCGGGCCGTCGCGGCCGTTGCCCCAGCTCAGCTGGTAATTCTGGGTGAAGCCGTCGCCTTCGTCATAGCCGCCGAGCTGGGCCGAGGCGACAAAGCCGGGCTGGTTGCGCTTGGTGATGATGTTGACCACCCCGGCGATCGCGTCCGAGCCGTAGATGGCGGAAGCGCCGTCCTGGAGGACCTCGACTCGCTCGATCGCGCTTTCGGGGATGGCGTTGAGGTCGGTGGAGCCCGGCACGCCGCTCGCGGAGGCGCCGTTGACGAAGCGCAGGCCGTCGACCAGCACCAGCACGCGGCGCGAGCCCAGGTAGCGCAGATCGATCTCCGCTGCGCCCGCACCTACTCCACCGCCGTCCGGCGGGTTGCCGAGATTGCCCGAATTGTTGAACTTGGAGTTGAGGCCGCCGCCGGAGCTCGGCAGGCGCTGCAACACGTCGTTGACGGAGTTGAGGCCGGTCTTCTCCATGTCCGCTCGGTCGACGAACGTCACCGGGGCATCGAGGTCCAGCGGATCGCGGCGAATGCGCGAACCGGTGACGACGATGTCCTCTTGGGTCTGGACGTCCTGGCCCTGCGCGTCCGTCTGCACCGGCTCCTGCGGCTGGGGGGCCTGCGCCTGCGCCGGCGCGGCGAGGAAAGCGGCGATCAAAGCCAGCGAGCCGCAACCGGACCGCAAATTCCGTCTTACCACGATCATCGGATCCTCCAACTTCTCTAGCCCAGAGCATCAGGTCAGAGAACGGCAGCCGCTGAAAGAAAATTTGAATTTGATCATTCGGATTTTGGCGCGTTGTTGCTGAAACGTTACAATCAGATCCGCAGCTGAGGCGTTTGGAGAAGCTGGAGGCCACTCCCGTCGCTGACACAATTGAAACCAATTTCAACTTGGCGCGCCATTCGGCCGCAACAGGCGGGCGCCAGAAGGGTCTCACCAGCCGGGGAGGCTGGGGCAAGAGGGAGACGGTTTGTGTATTTGTACCGCAGCGCGCTTCGGCGCTTCTTCCTCGGCTCCATCCTTCCCGGCTGCACCGCCGGAATCCTCGACGGGATGCCGGCGGCAATCGATCTCGGGGCCGTTTAAGGGGCTCGAATTTCAGGAAACAGCTTAGCTAAATCCCGCCCGGCGGAGCCGGAGCGGACAGGGAGTTTGAAATGAAGACCACTTTGTATGCGTTGGCCTCCGTGGCCGTCCTCGCCGCCGCCACTCCGGCCGCGGCGGAAGGTTTCCGCGCCGAGATCCACGGCGGCTGGGATCATGTCCGCGCCGACGACGGCGCCGTCAACAGCAACGACAGCGACAGCGGCATCGTCTACGGAATCGGCGCCGGCTACGACGTCGCGATCAGCCCGAAGGTCGAGCTCGGAATCGACCTCAGCGCCGACCTCAGCTCGATGGAAGAGTGCGAGGGCAGCGTGATCGTCCCGGGCGACACCGCCTGCCTCGACGCCGGCCGCGACCTCGCCGCCGCCGTCCGCCTCGGCTACAAGGTGTCGGACCGCGGAACGCTCTACGCGCTCGCCGGCTACACCAACGCCCGCTTCCGCTTCGACTATACGACTCCGGCCGGAGTAACGACCCGCGACGGCCGCAACCTCGACGGCTTCCGCCTCGGCGCCGGTTACCAGCACGGCTTCGGCGAGAAGTTGTACGGCAAGGTCGAGTATCGCTACTCGAACTACGAAGCCGACGTGACCCGCCACCAGGTGCTGCTCGGAGTGGGAGTCAACTTCTAGTCTCCCCCGCCCCTTGGGAGACTCGGGCTCCGGCGGTTCATCCCCCCGCCGGAGCCCCACTTTTTCGATCCTCCCCATCGCGGATGGGGAGGGGGACCGCCTGAAAGGCGGTGGAGGGGTGATGGCGCGGAAGCAGAGGGTCCCACGGGAGCCTCCCGGGTCCGGGCCAGCGACCCCTCCACCTGGCTTCGCCCGGTCCCACTCCCCGTCCGGAGATGGGGAGGATTTCCTAGTCCCGGCCGCCGCCGCCGCTGTTCTGGTTGCCGGTGCGGCTGTCCTCGTTGCGGTCGGAGCGCTGCTTCTTGTCGCCGCCGACATCGTCCTTGCCGCCCTTGTTGAAATCGCCCTTCTTCTTGTCGTCGGTCATTCGAGCCTCTCCTTCGGAGGGCAGAACGGCCGGCTCAGCCGGCGGTTTCGCGCACGCCTGACGAGCCGTCACCCCGGACTTGATCCGGGTCCACCTTCTTCGGTGAGGCCTGCCGAAAGGAAGGTGGATGCCGGATCAAGTCCGGCATGACGAATCAGCGCGATCCCGTCCTGGCCAGTATCTCCTCGGCGACTCGGTGGGTGCGCTCGTTGTCGACGTCGATGGCGAGCCGGCCGTCCTTCGCCACCAGCGGGACGATGCCGAGCCCGAAGCGCCTCGAGAAATGGCGGAACATGCCCTCGAGCGTGACCAGGCCCGAAAGGTAGAGGAGAAGCGAGGTGAGGCCGAGCGCCCGCACCGCGTCCATCTTGCGCTTGGCGAACTGGCCGCCGTAGCGGAAGCTTTCGAGGCCTCGGAAGCTGTGCTCGCCGGTGATCCAGAACAGGTTGCAGTTGGAATAGGCGCCGCCGCGAAAGCGATAAAATCGACGCTGGCCGTCGGGATGGGCGGCGATGATGTCCTTCTTCTCCGCCATCATCACCACTCCGTCGACCCCCGCCGCCGAGCCGGCCTCGGCGATGGCCCGGAAGCCCTCGACCGTCATCAGCACGTTGTCGGCGGTGCACAGGATGAGCGGGAAGCCGGTGGTCCGGCTCGCCTCGATCACGCTGTCGACGATATGGCCCTCGGCTCCGACCGGGGTCAGCCGGCCCTCGGAATGGAGCCGGGCGACGGTGGGCTCGCTCTCGACGATCGCGAAATCCTCGACGGAGACGAACAGGGGCGAGTCCGGAAAGGCCTCGGCGGCGATCCTCAGGACCCGGCCGACCATCGCCTCGCCGGCGACCGGGACCAGCGCCTTGTGGCTGACTCCGAGCTTCGCGGCGAGCGGGTCGGGAGTCGCGGAGCGGCGTCCGGCGAGGACGAGGATTCGGGGAATCGTCATGGAAAGGGGTTCGGGATCCTCAGGCGGCGTGGGAGCCGATCGCCTTCTGGCGGCGGCGCTGGACCGAGCTTCCGAGCCCGATCGCCTCCCGATACTTGGCGACGGTCCGGCGCGCAATGTCGAAGCCCCGCGAGCGGAGCAAGTCCACCAGCTGGTCGTCGGACAAAATAGAATGCACCTCCTCGCCGGCGATCAGCGCCTTGATGTGGCTCTTGACCGCTTCGGCCGACACCGCGTCGCCGCCGTCCGAGGACTGGATTCCCGAGGTGAAGAAATATTTGAGCTCGTAGAGGCCGCGGTCGCAGGCGAGATATTTGTTCGAGGTGACCCGGCTCACGGTCGATTCGTGCATTCCGATCGCCTCGGCCACCTGCCTCAGGGTGAGGGGGCGGAGCTGGGAGACGCCGTGGCGGAAGAAGCCGTCCTGCTGCTTCACGATCTCGGTCGAGACCTTGATTATGGTGCGTGCCCGCTGGTCGAGCGCCTTAACCAGCCAGTTGGCGCTGGCGAGGCACTCCGACAGCCAGGCCTTGGATCGGCGGTCGGCTCCGCCGGCCAGCTCGGAATAATAGCGCCGGTTGACGAGCAGCCGCGGAAGGGTCGCGGAATTGAGCTCCACCGCCCAGCCGAAGCCGCGGCGGGCGACGAACACGTCGGGGACCACCGCCTGGACCCGCTCGCTTCCGGCGAAGCGGCAGCCGGGCTTGGGATCGTAGGCGCGAAGCTCGCGGACCATGTCGCCCAGATCCTCGTCGTCGACTCCGCAGATTCGCTTCAGCGCCGAGAAATTGCCCTTGGCGAGATAGTCGAGATTGTCGATCAGCCGCGCCATCGCCGGATCGTAGCGGTCCGCCTCCTTCGCCTGGAGCTCGAGGCATTCGGCGAGGCTTCGAGCGGCGACTCCGGCCGGGTCGAAGGTCTGGACGATGGCGAGGATGCGCTCGACCTCGGCCAGCGGGGCTCCGAGCCGGCCGGCGAGATCGAGCGTGGTGGCGAGCAGGTAGCCGGTCTCGTCCACCTGCTCGATGATCTGGCCGGCGACGACCAGGTCCGCGCCCGACAGCCGCTCGCCGGCCTGGGCGAGCAGGTAGTCGTGGAGCGACTGGCCGTCGGCCGCGAAGGAATCGAAGTCGGGCCCCTCCCCGTCCCAGCCGCCGCCGCCCAGCCCCTCCATTCCGAGCCCGCCGTCGAGGGCCCGGTCGGCGGCGCTGTCCTGGTGCAGGTTCTCGTCGTTGACGTCGAGATCGAGCGGCGCCTCGCCGGACCCGAAGGCGTCCGACGCCGGCGGCTCGTCCGAAGCTTCGGGAGCCGGCTCGGCGGCGGGCCCCTCCTCCCCCGACCCCGGCTCGAGCAGCGGGTTGCGCTCGATCTCCTCGGCGATGAAGCTTTCGACCTCGAGGTTTGACAGGGCCAGCAGCCGGATCGCCTGCTGGAGCTGGGGAGTCATCACCAGCGACTGGCTTTGCCTTAAGTCGAGGCGGGGGCCGATGCTCACAGGCCCATCCTCCTAAAGCTCGAAGCTTTCGCCGAGATAGAGGCGGCGGACGTCGGGGTCGGCGACCAGCTCCGCCGGGCTTCCGGCGAACAGCACCTGGCCGTCGTAGATGATGCAGGCGCGGTCGACGATCTCGAGAGTCTCGCGGACATTGTGGTCGGTGATGAGCACTCCGATGTCGCGCTTCTTCAGCTCGATGACGAGGTCGCGAATGTCGCCGATCGAGATCGGGTCGATCCCCGCGAAAGGCTCGTCGAGCAGCATGATCGACGGGTCGGCGGCGAGCGCCCGGGCGATCTCGCAGCGCCGCCGCTCGCCTCCCGACAGCGCCATTGCGGGCGAATCGCGCAGGTGGGCGATGTGGAACTCGCCGAGCAATTGCTCAAGCCGCTCGCGCCGAACCGACTTGTTCGGCTCGGCGACCTCGAGCACGGCCATGATGTTCTGGGCGACGGTGAGGCCGCGGAAGATCGACGTCTCCTGCGGCAGGTAGCCGAGGCCGAGCACGGCTCGGCGGTACATGGGAAGGCCGGTAATGTCCTGGCCGTCGAGCAGGATGCTTCCCGAATCCGGCTTCACCAGCCCCATGATCGAATAGAAGCAGGTGGTCTTGCCGGCGCCGTTGGGGCCGAGCAGGCCGACCACCTCGCCGCGCTCGACGTGGAGCGACACGTCCTTGAGGACCGTCTTGCGATCGTAGGACTTGGCGATCGAGACCACCGACAGGCCCCTCGCCAGCCCGGCGAAGACCTCGGCCTGGTTCGCTCGGGAAAGGGCGGCGGCGTCGTTCATCGCCGTCGAGACTTAGGCGATGCGGGTTAAGGGCTCAACTGGCAGGATTCATGCATGGACGAAAAAAGCGGCGGAGCGCTGGTCCGTCATCCCGGCGCAGGCCGGGACCCAGGAACAGAAGCGTTTCCGAACCGGCCCGTGTTCCTGGGTCCCGGCTTTCGCCGGGATGACGTTCTAGCCGCCCTTGCGCGGCGGGACGGTGAAGGTGCCGGTGACCCGACCGCCCTGGCTGTTGACTCCGGGAGGGCCGCCGCCGTCCATCACCGCCCGGCCGCTGTCGAGGTCGATGGTGAGGCGACCGCCATTCACCTTCGCGTCCTTCTGGACGAGGCTGACGGCGCCGATCAGGGTGATCAGGCGCCGCTCGAGGTCGTAGATCCCGACGTCGCCGCGGGCCGTCTCCGCCGGACCCCGCACCGTCACTCCGCCGGTCGCGTCGATCCGGCGAAGCTGCACTCCGCCGCCTCCGGAATAAGCGACGGTGAGCCGGGCCGCGGTGAGCGTGAGATTGCCCTGGCGGACCACGACATTGCCGGAGAAGATGGCTCGATCGGCCCGGTCCTGAACCTCGATCCGGTCGGCCGCGACGTCGACCGGAGCGTCGCTGTCATGGCCCTTGAGGGCCGAAGTCTGGCCGAAAGCGGGGCCGAATCCGAGCGCGGCGAGCAGCAGGACTGGAACGAGGCGCTTCATTCCGCTCATCTGAGCCCGCCCTGCTCGATATGCAAGCGCGGCCGGCCGGTGAGGACGACCCGGCGCTGCGGCAGGTCGACGCTCATTCCGCCGGCGGTGAAGCGGCCGAGCCGCATCCGTCCCTCCACTCCGGCGCCGCTGACGGCGACATGCTTGTTGAGGTCGAGCGCGACGTCGCGGGTCTCGAGCCGGTAGCCGTCGGCCGCGGTGAACAGGATCGGGCCGAGCACGTCCACCTTCTGCGTGTCCATGTTGTAGCGGCCGTTCTTCGCCGCGATGGTGGCCGGGCCGTCCGCCATGTCGAGGCGGGCCGCCATCCCTTCGATCTGCACCACCGGGTCGGCGGAGCTCGGCTGCAGCGCCCGCTGCGCGTCGATGGTGAAGGCGCGGCCCTTATTGTCCTGCCCGCGATACTGGGCCTGCTGAACCTTGAGGCGCTCCTTGGCGACATCGACCTTGTTCTTGTCGAGCAGGAAGCTGATTTCGCGATTCTTGCTGAGCGGCGAGAGCAGGAGATAGGCGAGCAGGACGCCGACCCCGGCGGGCAGCAGCACCTTCAGCGCCTTGACG
>DASVUZ010000020.1:0-61707 GCA_036386795.1 Allosphingosinicella sp. | reverse complement strand
TGGCGCTCCAGATCATGTGCCCTTCCTCAACAATCGCGGCGGACGAATGAAGTCGATGGGCGGATCCGGATAGCGAGCGTAGTTGATCCGCGAGTTCCTCGCGTGTCTCCGCCTTGTGCAGGATCGAACCATCGCTGCGTTCGAGCGTCTGATCGGAGCCAAGCACAAGATCGTCAGACGCTGCGTCGACGGAAAGCGCTTTGGCTTGCGCCAAGGAAGCTGCGACTTCAGCCGCATTCCGCATGTCCAGCCGAGCTTTGACTTCTTCCTCAACGAACGGGGCATCGACCGCTTCGAAAGGAACGCCTGCGGCTTCGAGCATATGCTTTCGCGCGGCGCTTTTGGACGCGAGGAGGAGCTTCACGCGGTGCCGGCCGCTTCGTCGCTGCGCTGCTCGCACAATTTGACGATGGCGAAGGCGGTCTCCTCGATCGAGCGGCGGGTGACGTCGATCACCGGCCAGCCATTGTCGGCGAACAGGCGACGGGCGAAGGCGAGCTCGGCGTTGACGGCCTCGGGATCGACATAGTCGGTCTCGGGCGCCTGGTTGAGCGCGAGCAGCCGATTGCGCCGGATCTGGACCAGGCGATCGGGATTGGTGGTGAGCCCGACGACGAGCGGATGCTCGAGCGAGAAAAGCGAAGGCGGAGGAGGCGCTTCGGGTACCAGCGGGATATTCGCCACCTTGAAGCCGCGATTGGCGAGATAGATGGCGGTCGGGGTCTTGGACGTGCGCGAGACCCCGGCGAGGACGATGTCCGCCTCCTCCCAATTCTCGGAGCCGATGCCATCGTCATGGGCGATGGTGAACTGGATCGCGTCGACCCGGGCGAAATAGGCGGCGTCGAGCGCGTGCTGGCGGCCCGGCCGGCCCGCCGCTTCGCGCCCGAGGACGACCGAGAGCGCGTGGGTGACCGGATCGAGGGCGGCGACGGCATGGATTCCGCGGCGCCGGGTCTTCTGCTCCAGGTCGCGCCTGAGCGTGTTGTTCACGAGCGTGTAGAGGACGAGGCCGGGCCTGCGCTCGACATCGTCCAGCACCCGGTCGAGATGCCCTTCCGAGCGAACCATCGGCCACAGGTGGCGGCGGACGTCGACGCCCTCGAACTGGGCGAGGCAGGCGGTGGCGATGACCTCCAGAGTCTCGCCGGTCGAATCCGACAGGAGATGGAGATGGAGCAGGGTCAACCCCAAAAGCGCCTGTGGATAAGCATGGGGAAATCGCTAGCTTAAGCCTCGGGACCGTTGCAAGCACGGGCTTTCTCCACACAATCCGGTTTCGGTCCACAGATTCGCAAAGGTGAAAAAGTTCCTAGCGCCCGGCTGTGGATAGCGGGGATAGGCGGCGCGAATCCGCGGGCTTCCGCGAAGCGCTGGGAGTCAAGCTGTTTGCAAAATCGGGCGAAGCCAATAAACCCCGCCACGCGCCTTCCTACAACCTACAACTGACTCTCTTCATATAAGATTCTTATAGAGAGTAGAGCGGAGCCTTCCCCTTTCATGGCCCTCGGCGAAAAGCCCTTGCTCAGCGTGCTAAACGGCCGAAAAGCCGAGAAAACTCCGATCTGGCTGATGCGCCAGGCCGGACGCTACCTTCCGGAATATCGGGCTCTGAGGGCGGAGAAAGGCGGCTTTCTCGAGCTCGTCCAGGACCCCCGCGCCGCGGCGGAAGTGACCCTTCAGCCGATCCGCCGGTTCGGTTTCGACGGCGCGATTCTGTTCTCCGATATCCTGATGGTGCCGTTCGCGCTCGGCCAGGACCTGCGCTTCGAGGCCGGCGAAGGGCCGCGGCTGTCGCCCGCGCTGGTCGACTCGGCGCTCGCCGGGCTCGACTCGGCCCGGGACCGTCTCGAGCCTGTCTACCGGACTGTGGAGAAAGTGGCGGCCGCACTGCCGGAATCCACCACGTTCCTGGGCTTCGCGGGCAGCCCGTGGACGGTGGCGACCTACATGGTGGCGGGCCAGGGCAGCCGCGACCAGGGCGAGGCGAGGCGGCTCGCTTACGGCGATCCCGCGGCTTTCCAGGACATTGTCGGCGCCATTTCGGATCTCACCGTCGACTATCTTTCGCGCCAGGTCGAAAGCGGAGTGGAGGCCGTCCAATTGTTCGACAGCTGGGCCGGGAGCCTGTCGCCCGCCCAGTTCGAACGGTGGGTCATCGCTCCGACCGCGGCGCTGGTGGCCGCATTCAAGGCCCGCCATCCCGAAACCCCGGTGATCGGCTTCCCGAAGGGCGCCGGAGGCAAGCTCGCCGCCTACGCGCGCGAGACCGGGGTCGATGCGATCGGCCTCGACGAGACGGTCGACCCGGCCTGGGCCGATGCCGAGCTTCCGCCGGGCATGCCGGTCCAGGGCAATCTCGACCCGCTCGCCCTGATCGCCGGCGGCGAGGCGCTTGAAAGCGGGGTGGAGCGCATCCTATCTAGCCTCGCGGGACGGCCGCACGTCTTCAACCTGGGGCATGGCATCTTGCCGGATACGCCGATCATGCACGTCGAGAAGCTCATCGAGCTGGTGCGCGCGTGACCGATGGCATCGCAACGGCGCTCAGCTTGACCTACGCCTGGATCAAGGCCGGCCACGTCATCTTCGTGATCTTCTGGATGGCGGGGCTGCTGATGCTGCCGCGATTCTACGTCTACCACCAGGAATCGGCGCCCGGCTCGGCGGAGGAAGCCCGCTGGATCGAGCGGGAGCGCAAGCTGAGGCGGATCATCATCACTCCGGCGATGATCCTGGCCTGGGCGTTCGGGCTGACTCTCGCCTGGATCAACGAGGCCTGGGTCCTGGGCTGGTTCCAGGCCAAGTTCGTCCTGGTCGTCGCGCTTTCCGCCTATCACGGCTGGATGGTGGGCTACGGCCGAAGGCTGGCCAAGGGCGAGCGGCGGCTCAGCGGGCGCGGCCTCAGGATGATGAACGAAGTCCCCGGGCTCGCGGTGGTGCTCATCGTCGTGCTGGTCATCGTCAGGCCTTTCTGACGGGTGCTTCGATACGGATTGACTTGAAAAATCGCGGAGCCTAACGCCGCTACAGTCGTTCGCCTGCCGTCCGCGTAGGCAATCCCAGCCGCCGAAAATCCATCCTCCGCGCGGCCTGCCGACCAATTCTATTTTCCGAGTATTCCCAATGCATCTCAAAGACTTGAAGCAGAAATCCCCCGCCGACCTCGTCGCCATGGCCGAAGAGCTCGGAATCGAGGGCGCGTCCACCCTGCGCAAGCAGGAGCTGATGTTCTCGATCCTCAAGGTCCAGGCCGAGAACGGCCAGGAGATCATGGGGCAGGGGACGATCGAGGTGCTGCCCGACGGCTTCGGCTTCCTTCGCTCGCCGGAGGCCAATTATCTCGCCGGTCCCGACGACATCTACGTCTCGCCCAACCAAGTCCGAAAGTTCGGCCTGAGGACCGGCGACACGGTCGAGGGCGAGATCCGCGGGCCGAAGGACGGCGAGCGCTACTTCGCCCTCGTCCGCCTCGCCCAGGTCAATTACGACGATCCGGAAGCGGTCCGCCACCGGGTCAATTTCGACAATCTGACTCCGCTCTATCCGGACGAGAAGCTCACGCTCGACAGCTCGGACCCCACGGTCAAGGACAAGTCGGCGCGGGTGATCGACATCATCTCGCCGCAGGGCAAGGGTCAGCGCGCCCTGATCGTGGCTCCGCCCCGGACCGGCAAGACGGTGCTTCTCCAGAACATCGCCCGGGCGATCACCGACAACCATCCCGAGGTCTTCCTCATCGTGCTCCTGATCGACGAGCGGCCGGAGGAGGTCACCGACATGCAAAGGTCGGTGAAGGGCGAGGTCATCTCCTCGACCTTCGACGAGCCCGCCCAGCGCCACGTCCAGGTCGCCGAGATGGTGATCGAGAAGGCCAAGCGCCTGGTCGAGCACAAGAAGGACGTCGTCATCCTCCTCGATTCGATCACCCGCCTGGGCCGCGCCTACAACACGGTCGTCCCGTCGTCGGGCAAGGTCCTGACCGGCGGCGTCGACGCCAACGCGCTCCAGCGCCCCAAGCGCTTCTTCGGCGCCGCCCGCAACATCGAGGAGGGCGGCTCGCTCTCGATCATCGCCACGGCGCTGATCGACACCGGCTCCAAGATGGACGAGGTCATCTTCGAGGAGTTCAAGGGCACCGGCAATTCCGAGATCGTCCTCGACCGCAAGGTCTCCGACAAGCGGATCTTCCCGTCGCTCGACGTCGGCAAGTCGGGAACGCGCAAGGAGGAACTGCTCGTCGACCAGGCGACCCTCTCCAAGATGTGGGTCCTCAGGCGAATCCTCATGCAGATGGGTACGGTCGACGCTATGCAGTTCCTTCTCGACAAGATGAAGGACGCCAAGTCCAACGAGGATTTCTTCGCCTCGATGAACCAGTAAGCCCTGGGGAGGCCCAAGCGTGTCCATGCTCGACCTTCTGATCGCCGCCCACGGCGCCGCCGCCCCGATCGGGATCGGCGGCATCTGGGATGCCATCGTCACCGATTTCTCCAAGCTCAACACGGCCGCGGCCTGGGTCGTCTTCGGCCAGGTGCTGATGATCGACATCATGCTCGCCGGCGACAACGCCATCGTCGTCGGAGCGCTCGCCGCGGGCCTTCCGGCCGAGCAGCGCCGCAAGGTGATCCTGATCGGAATCATCGCCGCGCTCGTCCTTCGAATCGCCTTCGCGCTGATCGTCACGCAATTGATGCAGATCGTCGGCCTGACCTTCGCCGGCGGCCTGCTTCTGCTCTGGGTGGCCTGGAGGATGTGGCGCGAGCTTCAGCATTCGGGCCAGTCCCAGGGCTCGCCCGAAGTGTCGGGCGACGAGGCCAGCGGCCTCAAGCCGGCCAAGAGCTTCGCCGCCGCCGCCTGGGCGGTCGCCGTGGCCGACGTCTCGATGAGCCTCGACAATGTGCTCGCGGTGGCCGGAGCGGCCCGCGAGCATCCCGGCATCCTCATCATCGGCCTTCTCCTGGCCGTCGCGCTGATGGGCGTCGCCGCCAACATTCTCGCCAAATATATCGAGCGCTATCGCTGGATCGCGTGGCTCGGACTGCTGGTGATCGTCTATGTGGCCGGCAAGATGGTCTACGAAGGCTTCATCGACCCCAACGTGGGGCTCGGAACGCTCTTCGCCTGACGTACGTCCTTCGATAGGGGCCTTCGCCTTCGCTCAGTCCCTACTCAGGATGAGCGGTGGAGTTCGCTCATCCTGAGTAGCCGCTGAGCGACGTCGAAGCGGCGTATCGAAGGACGGTCAGGGGATCAACACCGTCGATCCCGTCGTCTGACGAGCCTCGATCGCCCTGTGTGCGTCGGCTGCCTCGAGCAGCGGGAAGGTGGTGCCGATCCGGATGGCCAGGGCGCCTTTCTCGATCATCTCGAAGAGCCGCGCGGCGGAGGCGGCCATTTCATCCGCGCTCCGGCAATAATCGGCCAGCGTCGGCCGCGTCACGAAGATCGAGCCGGCGGTGAGCAGGTCGAGGGCGGTGAAGGCCGGCACCGGCCCGGAAGCGTTCCCGTAGGTGACGAGGAGGCCGCGCCTGGCGACCGAGCCGAGCGAGGCCTTCCAGCTTGCCTCCCCCACTCCGTCCAGCACGACCGGAACGCCCTGGCCGCCGGTCAGCGCCCGCACCTCGGCGGCGAGCGAATCCATCGGGCAGCACAAGGCGTGATCGGCGCCGAGCTCGGCGGCCAGCGCCGCCTTGCGGCTGTCGCCGGCATGGGCGATCACGGTCGCCCCGATGGACTTGAGCCACTGGACGAGGATCGAGCCCATTCCGCCCGCGGCGGCATGGACGAGGACCGTCTGCCCGGCCTCCACCCGGGCGCAGCGCTCGACCAGATATTCGGCGGTGCAACCCTTCAGCATCGCCGCCGCGGCCTCCTCGCCGCCGATCGAATCGGGCAGCTTCACCAGCCTGTCGGCGGCGATCGTCCGGTGGGTGGCATAGGATCCGAGCGGCCCGGTGAAATAGCCGACCCTGGCGCCCTCCCGGAAACCCGTCACGTCCTCGCCGACGGCTTCCACCACGCCCGCGCCCTCCCCGCCCAGGCCGGAGGGCAGCGGCAGCTTGTAGAGGCCGGATCGGTGATAGGTGTCGATGAAGTTCAGGCCGACCGCCTCGTGCCTGACCAGAACTTCGCCGGGGCCGGGCCGCGGAACGTCGATATGGTCCGCCTCGAGGACTTCCGGACCCCCGGTCCGGTGGAGGATGAAGGCATAGGGGTCGCTCATCGCATTTCACCTGCAAGCGCCCGCCAGGCGCGGATCGTCCCGATGGCGTAGGTCAGGCCGTAGAGGAGCACGATCAGCGAGCTCCACAGCATGAAGGCGTCGACCTTCCCGGGGTTGAGGGCGAGAGCGGGCAACAGGACGAGGCCCCGAAGCAAGTAAATCGAGCTGATCGCCACCAGCGCCGTCCGGATGAGCGGCAGCCGCCTGATCTGCCCGGCCGCCGACAGCGCATAGGCCGACCAGGCGGCCAGCACGGCGGCGATTCCGAGAGTCACCAAAGCGGGGACCGGCGAGCCTCGCTCGGCCATCCGGGCCATCTCCTCGCCCGCTCCGAAGAAGCGGTACCAATCCGGGCCGCCGGCGATCACCGCCAGGTGAAGGAGCGCCGCGACCGCGCTGAGCAGGGAGGCGGCGATCAGCCAGCTTTTCCCGGGCCGGCTCACGACAGATGCTGCGCGAAGAATTCCTCCGTCCGTCCGTCCGCCAGCCGGGCCGCCTCCTCGCTCCGCCGCTTGCCCATCTCGGCGGCGAAGCCGTGATCCTCGCCGGGATAATCGTGGAGGGTAACCCGGGGATGGTCGTCCAGCGCCTCGTGCATCGTCCGCTGGGCGGCCTCGTCGACGAAATGGTCGGCTCCGGCGATGTGGAGCATCAGCGGGCGGGCGATGGCGTTCTTCTCGTGGAGGATGTTGGGCAGTCCGACCGCATAATAGCCGACGCTGGCGTCCGCGTCGGTGCGCGCGGCGGCCATGTAGGCGAGTCGGCCGCCGAGGCAGTAGCCGACGACTCCCACCTTGCCGCCGTCGCCCAGCCGGGCGCGGGCGGCCCGGATGGTCGCTTCGATGTCGATCACCCCCTGGTCCTGGTCGAACCGCCCCATCAGGTCGAGCGCCCGCTGGAACTCGTCCGGAACGTCGGGGTCGAGCTCCACCCCCGGCTCGAGCCGCCAGAAGAGGTCCGGCGCGAGCGCGAGATAGCCCAGCTCCGCCCAATGGCCGCATTTGCGGCGAATGCCTTCGTTGACTCCGAAAATCTCCTGGATGACGACGATCGCGGCGCGCGGCCGCCCTTTCGGTTCGGCCATGTAGGCGTCGAAGCCGCCGTCGCCCTCCACCGCGTCGATCCGGATCATGGCCATGTCGGCTTCTCCTTGTCTCAAGCGGCGCTTCTATACACATAGCGGCGAGACTTGCGGAAGGACCGGCCATGAAGATCAATGTCGAAGTCGACTGCACTCCGGAGGAGGCCCGGCGCTTCCTCGGCCTGCCGGACCTGACGCCCGTCCACGACGCCTATGTCCAGCGGATGACCAAGGTGGCGAGCGAAGGCCTGACCGCCGAATCGGCCGCGGAGATGATGAAGGGCTGGGGCCCGATGAACGAGGCGGGCCTGGCGATGTGGCGCTCGATGCTCGAGGGGATGGGCGGGAAGAAGTCGTAGCTCAACATGAAGGAGGGCGGGTAAGTCTCCGTTCGGGCTGAGCCTGTCGAAGCCCCTCCCTTTTCGGCTCCGGCAAGAATCACAGGAAAGGGCTTCGACACGCTCAGCCCGAACGGAGAGGCCGTGAACGATACCATCTTCGCCTTGTCCTCCGGCACCCCGCCCGCCGCGGTTGCGATCGTCAGGATCAGCGGCCCGCGCGCCCACGTCGCGCTTCAGGCGCTCGCCGGCAAGCTGCCGCGGCCTCGGGTCGCCACCCTCGCCGGCCTCGCGTGGAAAGGCGAGCCCCTCGACCGCGCCCTCGTCCTGCGCTTTCCCGGCCCCCACAGCGCCACCGGAGAGGATGTGGCGGAGTTGCACCTCCATGGCGGCCGGGCAGTGGTGGCGGGCGTCCTGGAGGCGCTGGCGGAGATGGACGGGTTGCGCCCCGCCGAAGCCGGCGAGTTCACCCGCCGAGCCTTCGAGAACGGCCGGATCGACCTCGCCGAGGCCGAGGGGCTCGCCGACCTGCTCGCCGCCGAGACCCGGTCGCAGCGGCGCGCAGCGCTCGCCATGGCCGGTGGAGCGCTGAGCCGGACCGTGGAGGCATGGCGTCAGAAGCTCCTCGCCCTCTCCGCGTCCCTGGAAGCGGCGCTCGATTTCTCCGACGAGGGGGAGGTCGGCGAAGCCTGGCCGCCGGGCTGGGTCGGCGATCTCGACGCACTGGCCGCGGAAATGGCAGACCTGCTCGCCCGCCCGCCGTCCGAACGGCTGCGCGACGGCGTGAGGGTGGTGATAGCGGGCCCGCCGAATGCTGGAAAGTCCAGCCTTCTCAATGTATTAGCGCAAAGGGAGGCGGCGATTACGTCGGCATTGCCGGGAACCACTCGCGACCTGATCGAAGCGCCGGTCTCGATTGCGGGCATGCCCTATCTTCTGGTCGACACCGCAGGTCTTCGGGAGAGCGCCGACGAAGTCGAGTTGATCGGAGTCGAACGCGCCCGCGCGAGCGTCGCCGCGGCCGACCTGATTCTGTGGCTCGGAGATTCCGCGGATGCACCCGATCCTGGTCGGACTATCCGAGTCCAGTCGAAATGCGATCTCGCGGGCGCAGCGGATCCGGGATCGGACGTCCGGGTCTCGGCCGTCACCGGAGAAGGCGTGGGCGCCCTGCTCTCGGTAATGGCGAAACGGGCCTTGGCTCTGTTGCCGGCGGAAGGCGAAGCCGGCGCCAATGCCCGGCAGCGCGAAGCGATCGCCAACGCCGCCGCCGATCTTCGCGAAGCCCAGTCGGCTGAGATGCTGATCGCCGCCGAAGCCCTCCGCCAGGCCCGACTGGAGCTGGACCGGGTCACAGGCCGCGCCGGGGTCGAGGACATGCTCGACGCTCTGTTCGGCCGCTTCTGCATCGGCAAGTAACCCTCCCCTGTCCTCTTGGGTCGGCCTTCCCTCAAAACCGATCGGTTTCGCACGAAGCACACTAAGGGCACAAAAGGTCCCGCGAAGTGGATTTGACGAAGCAAATCCACAAAGGTCGCCGGCGTCAGCGTCTCTCCGGCACCTTGGTGACCTTTGTGTGCTTTGTGCGAACAAAATGGGCGTTGGCCGCGAACGGGCGGGTGACGATCGCGCTGAAATGCACGCGACTTTGTTCCACGTGGAACATATAGAGCGGGCCCATGAAACAGGACTTCGACATCCTCGTCGTAGGCGGCGGGCATTCCGGCTGCGAGGCGGCCGCAGCCGCGGCTCGAATGGGCGCTCGAGTCGCTCTGGTCAGCTTCGCGCGCGACCAGATCGGGGCCATGTCGTGCAACCCGGCGATCGGTGGCCTCGGCAAGGGTCATCTCGTCCGCGAGGCCGACGCCCTGGACGGACTGATCGCCCGGGCCGCGGACGAAGCGGGCATCCACTATCGAATGCTTAACGCCAGCAAGGGAGCGGCGGTCCGCGGGCCGCGCGTGCAGGCCGACCGCGGGCTCTACAAGGCGGCCATTCATCGAATGCTCGACGCCGAGGAGAGGCTCGAGATCGTCGAGGGGGAGGCGTCCGCGCTTCGCCTGGAGGGCCGGCGGATCGCCGGCCTCGACCTCGCCGACGGCCGGGAGCTGACTGCCAAGGCTGTCGTCCTGGCGACCGGCACCTTCCTCGGGGGCAAGCTGCATTTCGGGCGGTCAAGCCGGATCGGCGGGCGCATCGGCGAGCGAGCGGCGACCGCGCTGGCGCTGCAGCTGCGCGAGCTCGGCCTTCCCCTGGCCCGGCTGAAGACCGGGACTCCCCCACGGCTCGACGGCCGCACCATCGACTGGGCCGCCCTGGAGCGCCAGGAATCGGATTCGGGCGGCTGGACGATGTCGCCGATGCACCTAGGCCGGCCGGCCCCGCAGCTATTCTGCGCGATCACCCGGACCAGCGCGCGAACCCACGAGATCATTCGCTCCAATCTTGAGCGCTCGCCGCTCTTCACCGGCGACATCAGCGGCGTCGGACCCCGCTACTGCCCCTCGATCGAGGACAAGGTTCACCGCTTCGGCGACCGCGACGGCCACCAGGTCTTCCTCGAGCCCGAGGGCCTGGACGACGTCGCCGTCTATCCGAACGGTATCTCGACGTCTCTCCCGGAAGACGTGCAGCTCGCAATGGTCCGCTCGATGGCCGGGCTCGAGCGCGTCGACATCCTGCAGTCCGGCTATGCCGTCGAATATGACTATGTGGACCCGCGCATTCTCGAGCCGACGCTCGCGGTACGCGACATGGAAGGCCTGTATCTGGCTGGCCAGATCAACGGCACGACGGGCTATGAGGAGGCTTCGGCGCAAGGCCTGGTTGCCGGGGCGAACGCCGCCGCCTGGGCCGCGGGCCGCCCGCCGATCCTCTTCGACCGGAGCGAAAGCTACATCGGGGTCATGGTCGACGACCTCACCCTGCAGGGAGTCACCGAGCCCTACCGGATGCTCACCGCCCGCGCCGAGTTCCGGCTGAGGCTACGCGCCGACAATGCCGAGGCCCGGCTCACTCCGCTCGCCATCTCGTCCGGCCTCGCCGGGGCGGAGCGGCGGCGGCATTTCGAAGCCAGGCAGCGGGACCGGGCGGCGGTCGAACGACGCCTGGCGCGGCTTTGCTCGGCACCGGAGCTTCGCGCCGCGGGCGTTGCCGTCGGTGACGACGGCCGCCGTCGCACGCTCGCCGAATGGCTTCGTTTCCCCGAGCTCGATGCCTCGGCGCTGCTCCGGATCGACGCATCTCTAAGCGCTTCCCCACGTGGCCTCGTCGAGGAGGCGGTCGAGGACCATCGCTATGCCCCCTATGTCGAGCGCCAGCAGGCCGAGGTCGAGCGGTTGCGAAGCGACGAGAACGTTCGGATATCGGTTGATATCGACTATTCGGCGATTCCGGGCCTCTCGCTCGAAATGGTCGAGCGCCTAACCATCGCTCGGCCCGGAACGCTCGCTGCAGCCCGCCGCATTCGGGGTATCACTCCGGCCGCTCTCGCCGCGATTCTGGTCCATTCGAGGCGAAAAGCGGCGTGATGGATGAGGCCGAAATCCGGGCTCGTCTGGATGTTCCACGTGAAACATCGGATCGGCTGGACGCTTTCGTCGCCCTTCTGAGCGAAGAAAACGAGCGCCAGAATCTCATCTCGCGCACATCGTTCGCCGATATATGGCAGCGCCACATATTCGACTCCGCGCAGCTCATCGCCTTCGCCCCGCCCACCGCCGGCTCCTGGCTGGATCTGGGGACCGGAGCCGGGTTTCCCGGCCTGTTGGTGCCCCTTTTCCACCCCGCCAAGGTCACGCTGGTGGAGTCGCGGCGGCTCCGGGTCGACTTCCTTCGCACCGCAGCATCGGTGCTCGGCATCGCACAACGGATCGAGATCCTCGGCTCGAGGCTGGAGTCGGTGCCGGCCCGGCCGGTCGACGTGATCAGCGCCCGGGCCTTCGCTCCCCTGCCCAGGCTGCTCGATCTGGCCGAGCGATTTTCCACGTCCGGGACGGTCTGGATCCTTCCCAAGGGCCGCAACGCCAAGTCCGAACTGGATGCGGCCCGAACTTCGTGGCAGGGTGATTTTCGTATCGAACCGAGCCTGACCGACGCCGATGCCGGAATCGTCGTCGCCACCCGGGTTCGCCGCAAGCCGAGGGGAAGACGTTGATCCGAATCGCCGTGGCCAACCAGAAAGGCGGGGTCGGCAAGACGACGACGGCGATCAACCTCGCCACCGCGCTCGCCGCGACCGGCTGGCGAGTGCTCCTGATCGACCTCGACCCGCAGGGCAATGCCTCGACCGGGCTGGGCGTCGGCCACGCGCTGCGCGACCGCTCTAGCTACGACGTCCTCACCGGCGGGGCCACTCTCGAGGAGGCCGTGGTCGCGACCAAGGTGCCTCGGCTCGACCTGGTCCCCGCGACGGTCGACCTGTCGGGAGCCGAGATCGAGCTGGTCGCGCTCGAGGAGCGCACCCACCGGCTCGACAATGCGCTCGATTCGGGCGGCGGCGGCCGCTGGGACGTATGCCTGATCGATTGCCCGCCCAGCCTCGGGCTCCTGACCATCAACGCCCTGGTCGCGGCCCAGTCGATCCTCGTCCCGCTCCAGACCGAATTCTTCGCCTTGGAAGGGCTCAGCCAGCTTCTCCAGACGATCGAGCGGATCCGGGCCCGGTTCAATCCCGAGCTTTCAATCCTCGGGGTCGCACTGACCATGTTCGACCGCCGCAACAACCTCTCCTCGCAGGTCGCCGACGACGTCCGCGCCTGCCTCGGCAAGGTCGTGTTCGATACGGTGATCCCGCGCAACGTCCGGCTGTCGGAAGCGCCCAGCCACGGCATTCCGGCGCTGATCTACGACCATCGCTGCCCGGGGTCGGAGGCCTATATCGCGCTCGCCCGCGAGCTGATCGGCCGCCTGCCCAAGGCCGCGGCGGCGGCATGAGCGACGAGCCGCCAGCCCGCAAGCGGCCCTCGGGCCTGGGGCGCGGGCTTTCGTCGCTGCTCGGCGAGGTCGCCCAGGAGGCACCGGTGTCGGGAGGAGTCGCCCCGGCCCGCGGCGGGGTCCAGATGATGCCGGTCTCCTCGATCGAGCCGCATCTCGACCAGCCCCGCCGCCATTTCGACGAGGAGGGGCTCGAGGAGCTGGCGGAATCGATCCGGAGCCGCGGCCTGATCCAGCCGATCGTCGTCCGACCGCACGGCCATCGCTACCAGATCGTCGCCGGCGAGCGCAGGTGGCGAGCGGCTCAGCGCGCCCGGCTCCACGAAATCCCGGTCATCGTCCGCGACTTCGACGACGCCGAGACTCTCGAAGTCGCCCTGCTCGAGAACATCCAGCGCCGCGACCTCAACGCGATCGAGGAGGCGGAGGGCTACAGGCGCCTCATCGCAGAATATGGCCATACCCAGGACGCGCTCGGCAAGCTCGTCCACAAGAGCCGAAGCCACATCGCCAACCTGTTGAGACTGCTCGATCTTCCCGAGGGCGTCCGCAAGCTTCTGGAGAGCGGCGAGCTCAGCATGGGCCACGCCCGGGCGCTGATCGGAGCGGCCGACCCGGAGGCCCTCGCCCGCGACGTCGTCGAGCGCGGCCTTTCGGTGCGCGAGACCGAGAAGCTCGCCCGCTTCGGCAAGCCCGGCCGCGAGCGCCAGGGCCGGCTCGAGATCAAGGGCGCGGGCGCCGACATCGAGGCGCTCGAGCGCCAGCTCGGCGACATGCTCGGCCTGAAGGTCAAGATCACCTACCGGCCCGACGGCGGCACGGTCGCGCTCAACTATTCGACCCTCGACCAGCTCGACATGATCTGCCAGCGTTTGAGCGGCGAGAAGATCTGAGGGCCTTAGCCGTCACCCCGGCGCAAGCCGGGGTCTCGGGGAGACCCACGGAGCCTCCTTGTCCGAAGGTCCCGGCTTTCGCCGGGATGACAGGGACTAGCGCAGCCGCGCCGCCTGGCGGCAGATCGCGAACAGCTCCTCGTCGACCGCCGAAGGCCCGAGGCCTCCCGGCGCCTTCACCTGCCGCTCGGCCTCGAGCAGCCGGCTGACGCTTCTCGCCAGGGCGTCGGACCGCCAGCGCGACAATTGTCTGGAAACAGACTCTTTTTCCCTCCAGAACAACGACTTACCCTGTGACGCCATGACTGCGTCGGGGCTGTTGCCGCGTTCGACCTGGGCGCGGAGCCGGGCCAGAAGGCTCATCCGCCGAAGCACCGCCCGGATCAGCCGGATCCCGTCCACCCCTTCTCCGCCGAGCCGGAGAAGCTCGGCCTGAAGCATCGCGGCATTGCCGTTGCCGACGCTGTCGACGAGGCGGCTGAGATCGCCTTCCTCGGCGGCCGCCCCGACGGCGTCGAGCGCCTCATGGTCGAGCGGCCGCGGCCGCTCGGGGTCGGAGTCGAGATAGAGCGCGAGCTTCTGAAGCTCGAGCGCGAGCATCGCCCGGTTGCCGGCGCAGGCGTCGGCAAGCCGCCGGGCGACGTCGGCCCGCACCGTCAGCCCCTCCAGCCGGGCCATTTCGGACACCAGGCGCTCGGCCTCCTGCCCTTCCGGCGGGTAGCTCGCCAAGGCGAGGGCGGCCGGATGGGCGAGCGCGAGCTTCAGCAATTTGGACGCGGGCTTGAGCGCTCCGGCGACCAGGATCACCGGATTGCCCGCCGCCGGAGCTTCGATCAGGGCCTCGACCGCCGCCAGGCACTCGTCGCCGGCGGGCTGGACGACCACGTAGCGCGAGCCTCCGAAGAGCGAGAGGGACGCCGCCTCGTCGGCGAGGCGGGCCGGATCGGCCCTGAGCTCGGAGCCGCTCAGCTCGACTCGCTCCGAATCGGCGCCCGCGCCGGACGCGGCGAGCTTGACCAGGGCGCCGGAGCCCGATTCGTCCGGCCCGTAAAGCAGGAAGAACCGCCACTGGGACGGGCTCTTCAGGGCCCGCTCCATCTCGGGCCGCTTGGCCTTCACGGAGCGCCGCCGCTTCGCTTCGTATAGAGGGCGACCCGAGTGACGATCTGGTCCGCGATCTCCTTCGACAGCCGCTCGAGCGCGGTCTGCTCGGCGGCGACCGTGGCATATTCGGACCCGACCACGTCGATCCCGGCGTCGGAGCCCGCGGTGGCGTCGAGCAGGACCGTGCCCTTGGCCGAATCGACCAGCCGGTAGCGCGCGCGCAGAGTCCGGCGCTCGCGGGTGACGGCGTCGTCCGAGCGGATCCCGAATCCGGTGATGTCGTCGTCGAGAAGCACTTCCAGCCGGTAGAGGGGGGTTGCGCCGGCGGGCGCTCCGAGCCGGTCCTCGAGCGCGGTCCGAACCAGCCAGCCGGCGCGGCCCTCGATCGGGGCGACGGCGACCGATCGAAGCGACTGAGCGACTCGGCCGGAGCCGCCGCCGCTATAGAGCGGCTGAAGCCCGCACCCCGCGAGGAGCAGCGCCAGGCCAGGCAGCAGACCGGAGGGGGAGGAGCGGGCGCAGCTCATGCGACGAGGTTCACCAGCCGGTCGGGGACGACGATCACCTTGCGCGGCGGCTTGCCGTCGAGGATCCGGGCCACCTTGTCGGAGGCGAGCGCCATCTCCTCGAGCAATTCCTTCGCCGCGCCCTTGGGGGCGGTCAGGGTGTCGCGCAGCTTGCCGTTGACCTGGACGGCGATCGTCACCTCCTCCTCGACGAGCAGCGCCGGATCGGCCGCCGGCCACTCGGCGTCGGCGATCAGGCCCTCGCGGCCGAGCGCGGCCCAGGCCTCCTCGGCGAGGTGCGGGACCATCGGCGCGGCGAGCCGGATCAGGATCTCCACGGCGCGGCTTCGCGACGGCGACGGAGCCGCCTTCTCGAGAGCGTTGGTCAGCTCGTAGAGGTTGGCGACCGCCTTGTTGAAGGCCAGCGCCTCGATATTGGCGCCGACGGCGGCGATGGTCCGGTGGACCTTGCGGTCGAGCGCGAGGTCCTCGCCGTCGCCGAGCCAGGTCGAGCTGCCGCGCCCGGCCTCCTCGGCGGCGAGGCGCCAGATCCTCTGGACGAACCGCCAGCTTCCCTGGATGCCCGCCTCGCTCCATTCGAGGTCGCGCTCGGGCGGGCTGTCGGAGAGCATGAACCAGCGAACCGCGTCGGCGCCATATTGGTCGACGATCGGCTCCGGATCGACCGTGTTGCGCTTCGACTTGGACATCTTCTCGACCCGGCCCCGGGTCACCGGGCCGGGATGGGCCTCGGCTTCCTCGGGCGTCAGCCAGCGGCCCTCCGGATCCTGGAAGGTGACGTGGGTGACCATGCCCTGGGTGAACAGTCCGCTGAACGGCTCGTCGACGTCGAGCCGGCCGATCCGCTTCAGGGCGCGTGTCCAGAACCGGGCGTAGAGCAGGTGGAGGATCGCATGCTCGACTCCGCCGATATATTGGTCGACCGGAAGCCAGCTTTCGGCCTCGGCCCGGTCGAACGGCGAATCGTCCGGCTGGCTGGCGAAGCGGATGAAATACCAGGACGAATCGACGAACGTGTCGAGCGTGTCGGTCTCGCGCCGGGCCTGAGCGCCGCAATCGGGGCAATCAACCTTCGACCAGGTCGGATGGCGGTCGAGCGGATTTCCGGGAGTCTCGAAGTCGATGTCCTCGGGCAGCACGACCGGCAGCTGGTCGCGAGGCACCGGCACCGGCCCGCAGGCCTCGCAATGGATGATCGGGATCGGAGTGCCCCAGTAACGCTGCCTCGAGACTCCCCAGTCCCGAAGCCGCCAGACGATGGTGCCCTCGCCCCAGCCCTCGGCCTCGGCTCGGGCGATCACATCGCGGATGGCGTCCTCGGCGGTGAGTCCGTCGAGGAAGCGGCTGTTCACCAGCCGGCCGGGGCCGGAATAGGCCTCGTCGCCGATCGGCTCGGCCGCCTCCTCGGGCGAGGGAGCGACGACGCGGGTGACGGGGAGCCCGTATTTGCGGGCGAAATCGAGGTCGCGCTGGTCGTGCGCGGGGCAGCCGAAAATCGCTCCGGTGCCATAGTCCATCAGCACGAAATTGGCGACGTAGAGCGGCAGGGTCCATTCGGAGTCGAGCGGATGGACGACCCGGATTCCGGTGTCGAAGCCCTTCTTCTCGGCCGTCTCCAGCTCGGCGGCGGTGGTTCCGCCCTGCTTGCACTCGGCGATGAAGTCGGCGAGCGGCGCATTCCCCTCCGCCAGGGCCAGCGCTATCGGATGATCGGGCGAGATCGCGGCGAAGCTTGCGCCGAAGATCGTGTCCGGCCGGGTGGTGAAGACTTCGAAGGAGGAAGGCAGGGCTTCGACGGCCCCGGATCCAGTCCGGGGCCGAACGGCTTCTGCATCCAGCGCCTCTCCGCCGACCCCCGAGCCCCCCTCCGTTCGCCCTGAGCCTGTCGAAGGGCTTTCCTTCCCTTCCGAAGCCAAGTCGAACCGGAACCGCAGCCCCTGGCTCTTGCCGATCCAGTTCTCCTGCATCAGCCGGACCTTGTCGGGCCATTGGTCGAGCTCGCCGAGGCCGTCGAGCAGCTCGTCGGCGAAGGCGGTGATCCTGAGGAACCACTGGCTGAGCTTGCGCCGCTCGACCTGGGCGCCCGATCGCCAGCCGCGGCCGTCGATCACCTGCTCGTTGGCGAGCACGGTCATGTCGACCGGGTCCCAGTTCACCTCGCTCTGCTTGCGATAGACGAGGCCCGCTTCGTAGAGATCGAGGAACAGCGCCTGCTCGTGCCCGTAATAGTCCGGCTCGCAGGTCGCGAACTCTCGGCTCCAGTCGATGGCGAGGCCGATCAGCTTCAGCTGCGCCCGCATCGTGTCGATGTTGGATCGTGTCCAGTCGCCGGGATGGACCTTCTTCTCCATCGCCGCATTCTCGGCCGGCATTCCGAAGGCGTCCCAGCCCATCGGGTGGAGCACGTCGAACCCGTCCATCCTTTTGTAGCGGGCGAGCACGTCGCCCATCGTATAGTTGCGAACGTGGCCGATATGGATGCGCCCCGAGGGATAGGGGAACATCTCGAGGATGTAGGCTCGGGGGCGGGCGCCGTCGCCGGAAGCGTGGAAGGTGCCCCTCTCCTCCCACAGCTTCTGCCAGCGCGCGTCGGCCTCCAGCGGGTTGAAACGCGCCGCCATGAAAGCGAAGCTCCTTAGCTGGCGATGGCGTTCCGGCGGAGATCGCGGGCGCGGGTGAGGATGATCTCCTCGAGCTTCTGCACCGTGGCCGCCGCCACCGGAGCGTCGATCCACTGGCCTGACTGGAGAACCTGCCGCGAGGCGGCGATGCGCAGGGCGTCGGCGCGAAGGTCGCGGTCGAGGATGGTCGCGGTTACCTTGACCCGCTCGTTGGGCGAGTTGGGATTGGTGTACCAGTCGGTGACCAGGACTCCCCCGTTCGAATCGACCTGGGCCATCGGAGCGAAGGAGAGAGTCTCGAGCGCGGCGCGCCACAGATAGGAATTCACTCCGATCGTCGTCACCTGCGAGGCGGCGAGGTCCGCCTGCTTGACGCGATTGCCGGAGCTGCCTCCGAGCGACTTGTTGATGTCCTCCCGGATGAAATCGCAGCCGGTCAGGCCGGTGGCGCCGACCAGGGTCAGGGCCAGAAATGCAGCGCGTCGCATGAAAGCATGTGTCCTTGAAACTACAGGGGTCGATCGCCGTTATAGAACGCGCCACGCGGGCGGCAAGCGGTCTCTCTCTCTCATGAGTCGGTCCGCTCGCGGGGCGAGGCCGTGCTGCCGTGCCGAGACGGGGTTGTGGAAAAGATGCAACAGGCCGGAACGATTCGTGCCCGACTCCCGCGCTTCGCTGGTTTGGGCGGCCGGGAGGGACTACATCCGGGTCGTCAGGAGTCGGTAGCGGTGGTTGTGAAGCTCGCAGGACCGGTTGCACTAGGAAGCGCGGCGCTCGCCGCGCTGTCGCTTTTGCTCGCGCCCGCGCTCGCCGCCACCACCCAGGCCGCCAAGCGGGCCAAGCCCGCCGCCTCGCTTCGGGCCGGGACCTTCACGCCCGCGGTCGCCGATCCCCGACTCGCCGCCGAGCTCGCTCGGCGCGGCACCCAGGCCAGCAGCTTCCGGTTCACGCCTGCGCCGACCGCGGTCAATCGCAGCCAGTCGATCCGGGTCGCCATCCGCGCCCGCGCGGCCACTCCGGCCGGAGCGCTTCGCCGGGCCGCCGACGCCTCGGCGACCCCGGTTACCGCGATCACGCCGACCGTCTATAATCTCGGCGCCTCGATCGGCTGGAAGCGCTTCGCGCTCGACGGCGACGTCGACAGCGTCAAGGGCGGCGCACTGCCCGGCGGCCGCCAGGCGGCCGAGGTTGGGGTCAGCTATTCCGGCAACCGCTTCACCGCCCGGGCCGAGGCCGGAGTCGCCCGAGCCGATCCGGCGACTCCGCGAATCATCGCCGACGACGAGAGCTATACGGTCGGAGTCGGCGGTTCCTACCGGATCGCCCGGAACCTCGATGTCACCGGCGGAGTCCGCTACAAGGTCCAGCGCGACCGCCTCGAAGCGCTCGCCGATCCGCGCCGCGACAGCCAGGCCGTCTACGTCGGAACCGCCTTCCGCTTCTAGGCAGCCTGTCTTCGTGTTCCCTAAATAGCCGCGATGGTGCTAGGTTCGTGCAACCGAGCGCTTAGGCTTTGCCTCGATCCCCCAACGAGTTAAGGCGCTCCCGACCCTAACGGGATGGGCATGGCGAAGCGCTTCATAATCTATTGCGATGAGTCCGATACGAAAGGGAAGTTCTATTCCCATTTCTATGGCGGGGTCTTGATCGAAGCGAGCAAGCAGCAGGCCCTTGAGGCCGAGCTACAGGCCGTTAAGGACGATCTCAACATCTTCACCGGAGAAATGAAGTGGGAGCGAGTAACCGGGCCTTATAAGGACAAATATGTGACCTTCGTTAACGCGATATTCGATATAATCGAACGCGGCGATATGAAGATGAGAATTATGTTCACACAGAACCGGTGGATTCCACTTCTAGAAGACTACCAAGTAGATAATGAGTACTTCCTTCTCTATCATCAGTTTATAAAACATGCGTTTGGTCTCAGATATTGCACGGCTGAAGATGGCGAGTGTGCCTCCGCCGCGGTCCTATTGGATGATATTCCACACAATGCCAAAAAGCTTCACGAGTTTAAGACATACCTGTCTTCACTTTCAGCTTACCCCATTTGGCATCGAGCGGGTTTCTCGATAGCGTATGAGGATATTGCTGAGGCTGACTCGAAAAAGCACAACATCCTCCAAGCCTTGGATGTCATCTTGGGCTCGGTTCAGTCCCGACTGAACGAGAAGCACACGAAGCCTATTCCTCCCGCGAAAAAACGGACGAAGCGTGCGTTGGCCAAAGCTGCGGTTTATGCGGCGATAAAGGAACGTATTTGGAGGCTTTACCCACACTTCAATGTGGGGGCGAGTACCGGTCATCCCAACGGTCTGGACGACCGTTGGCACCATCCTTATCGGCACTGGTTATTTGTTCCAGCGAACGCCGAACAGGACCCGACCCGGACGAAAAAGGCTGCAGGCGTTAGGAGGTGACCCCATCGACCCCTACATAAATACCCCACGCAGTGCCTGAGGTTTCGAGATCGACAGGGTCACACTCTAGTTGCATAAAACCACGATTCTGTCAAGGCTCTCAGCCACTTAGCTTTATTCTGCCTTCTGAGTCACTTAGCTGGCCGGCAGTGGCATCGATCCACAGTTATCCACAGCTTTTCCCCAAAGCAACGCACAGGGTCTGTTTTAGGATCCAGCGCGATGGCGCTTCGCCCAAGCATCGATGGCTGCCCAGCCGTAGATATGCGGTAGCCGCCGTGCCCTACGCGGGTCCATTCCGCCCAGCGCGATGACCGGGATCCTGGCCTGGCGGGCGATCAAGCCGAATCGTACGGGACCGAGCGCACGGGCTTGCGGGTGGGAGCGGGTCGCGAAAGCCGGCGACAGGAAGACGAGGCTCGCCCCGGAGCGTTCGGCCGCCTTCAATTCCGCCAGGTCGTGGGCGGAGGCGCTTCGCAAGCCGCGGCCCCGGCCGCCATGCGCCCCGTCGCCGCGAATTCCCTTGCCTCGAGCGAGGAGAAGGAGCCGCCGGCGCTTCGCAAATTTTTGCACTCGCTCGAACAGCTTTCGCCGGGCCCCCGGCGCAAGGCCGTAATGGCGGAACACGACGCCCGATCCCCTGGGCAGCCGCTCCAGCGCCTTCCACAGATCCTCGCCCTGGCGCTCGTCGGTCATTAGCCAGAGGCGCGGCAGAGGGTGGCGGCGGAGCATGCCGCTTCCTATAGCAGCCGGCATGACCGGCGCATCACAGCGGCTCGACGAGGTGAGGGAAAGGGCCGCAAGGGCCGCCCGCCTCGCCGGCCGGCCATCCGATGACGTCACTCTGGTGGCCGTCTCCAAGACCCGCGGCGCCGAGGCGATCCGGCCGCTGATCGCCGCGGGCCAGCTCGAGTTCGGCGAGAATCGCGTTCAGGAGGCTCAGGACAAGTGGCCGGCGCTGAAAGCCGAGGCCCCCGGGCTTCGGCTCCATCTCATCGGCCGCCTTCAGTCCAACAAGGCGAGCGACGCCGTCGCCCTGTTCGATTCGATCCACTCGGTGGACCGCCCCTCGCTCGTGGCCGCCCTGGCCGAGGCCATGGCCGGGTCCGGCCGGAGGCCCGACTGCTTCCTTCAGGTGAATATAGGCGACGAACCGCAGAAGGGCGGGTGCCCGGTCGCGGACCTTCCGGCGCTGTTGGAGACGAGCCTCGACTCCGGGCTCCCGGTCGTCGGCCTGATGTGCATCCCGCCCATGGGCGTGGAGCCGGCCCCCTATTTCGCGCTGCTCGCGAAATTGTGCCGCCGGCACGGCCTTGCCGGCCTGTCGATGGGAATGTCCGCCGACTTCGAGACCGCGGTCGCAATCGGCGCCACCCATGTCCGCGTCGGCACTGCCCTGTTCGAGGCGTGAAGTTGCGATTCCAGGCGATTATTTTCGATTTCGACGGGGTCATCGTCGACAGCGAGGTCGTCGCCAACGCCGCGCTTGCCGAAGCTTTGACCGAGCTCGGCCACCCGGTCACGGGCGAGCAGGCGATCGAGCGCTATTCCGGGCTTCGCTGGAGCGACTGCCACCGGGCGATCGAGGCGGATTGCGGCCTCCCCGTCGATCTTCCTGAGCTTCGCGAGCGGGTCGACCGGATGGTCGCCGCCAGGGTCGGCGACGTGCTCGCGATCGAGGGCGTCGGGCCGTTCCTCGAATCGCAGTCTCGCCGCCGGCTGGCCATCGCCTCGTCGAGCGATCGCGAATGGCTCGATTCCTCGCTGGAGCGGCTCGGCCTCGCCCGCCATTTCGGCGACCGGGTGTTCAGCGCCGCCGGACTCCCGCTCGGCAAGCCGAATCCGGCCGTCTACCTGATGGTGGCCCGATCCCTCGGAATTGCGCCCTCGCAATGCCTCGTGATCGAGGACCATCCGGTCGGGGTGGCGGCCGGCGCGGGGGCGGGGATGACGGTGGTGGCCCTGCTCGCGGCGGGCCATATCCGCGCCGGCCACGAGGCCCGGGTGTGTGCCGCGGGTGCGCATCATGTCGCTCACGGCTATCGCCAAGTCGCTGAAATCCTTGAAGAACTTGAAGCGAGCTGACGCCTTGGCGTCAGAGGCTGTGGCCGCTTCGGGTGCGCTTGGTCTCGAGATAGTCGCGGTTGTGGACCCCCCCGCCCGCCTTGAGCGGGACCCGTTCCGCCACCCTTATGCCCGCCGCCTCCAGGCCCTCGACCTTGCGGGGGTTGTTGGTGAGAAGCCGAATGACGCTCTGAGACAACTTTGACAACATTAGCGCCGCGACCGTGAAATCGCGCTCGTCGTCGGCGAAACCGAGTCGAAGGTTCGAATCGACCGTGTCGAACCCTTGGTCCTGGAGCGCATAGGCGCGCAGCTTGTTGACCAGTCCGATTCCTCGGCCCTCCTGCCTCAGGTAGAGGAGGATGCCCCAGCCCGAAGCGGCGATCGCGGCGAGCGCGGCCTCGAGCTGCGCCCCGCAGTCGCACTTGAGCGAGCCGAGCACGTCGCCGGTCAGGCACTCGCTGTGGAGCCGCACGAGTGGGGGTTCGCCCGACGGCGCTCCGACGACGAGGGCGACATGCTCGGCGCCGTCGTCGTCGGCACGGAACGCGACGATTTCCGCCTGCTCGGCGAATCGGGTCGGAAGCTTCGCCCGCGACGCGATCCGAAGGGTCGCGGCCCCCGCCAGCGCTTCGACGTCTTCCGGGGAGACGGAGATGGCGTCGTCCCCGGGATCGCCGTCGACGAACAGGGCCGGAAGCAACCCGGCCCGGCGGGCGAGGGCGATGGCGGCGCCGGCGGCCCGGCCGCAGCCGACCTCGCTGGTGCGGAACGGGCCCTTGAGCGGATGAGCGAGGTCGAGCGCGGGATCGGCGACCGCGGTCGCTTCGGCCAGGCTCATGGCGCCGCGCCCGATCCGCACCGGCCCGGTCGGCACCGCATCGCGCTGGTTGGCCAGCTTCAGGGTCGCGGCGCGGTGGCCGGAGACGAGCAGATCGGCGGCGCCGGCCGAGTCGAAGGCGGCGAGCCCGGCCTCGTCGGCAGTTTCGACGGCGAGGAAGGCGGACCCGCCGATTCGAACCGGCCAGCCGCGCCGAAGCGCGTCGACGGCGCGGGCGACTGAGCGCCCTCCGCTCAAATCTCGAATTCCGTGACCAGCGGAACGTGATCGGACGGCCGGGTCCAGTTGCGGCACGGCTCATGGACGATGTGGCGCACGGCGAGGCGGGCGACATCGGGCGTCGCCCACATATGGTCGAGCCGCCGGCCGCGGTCGTTCTTGGTCCAGTCGGGCGAACGGTAGCTCCACCAGGTATGGAGGCGCTTGGGCGCGGGGTGGAAGTGGCGGCCGAGATCGACCCACTGGTTGCTTTGCTGCAAGCGGGTCAGGGCCTCGACCTCGACGGGGGTGTGGCTGACGACGGTGAGCAGCTGCTTGTGGCTCCAGACGTCGCATTCGAGCGGCGCGACGTTGAAGTCCCCGACCATGATCGACGGACAGGCGCAGGCTTCCGACCAGCGAGTCATCCGCTCGATGAAATCCAGCTTCTGGCCGAACTTGGCATTGGAGTCGCGATCCGGGACGTCGCCGCCGGCCGGCACGTAGACGTTCTCGAGCCGGATCCCGCATTCGAGCCGAACCCCGACATGGCGGGCCTCGCCATTGGCCTGCCAGTCATGGCGCTCCTCCTCGACGGCCGGAAGCCGGCTAAGGATTGCAACGCCGTGGTGCATCCGCTGTCCGCAGACGATCTGGTGGACGTAGCCTAGGCGCCCGAACATTCCGGCGGGGAAGTCCGCGTCGCAGACCTTGGTTTCCTGCAGGCACAGGATATCGGGCGCTTCCTCGCGCAGGAATTTCTCGACGATCTCGAGCCGCGCCCGCACGGAATTGATGTTCCAAGAGGCGATCTTCAGGGTGGAAGCCATGTCTCAAGGCTCTAGCGGCAGAGGCCCCATACGCAAAGGCCCCCGCTCCGGGGGCGTGGAGCGGGGGCCAACCAAGCGTGGTCTACGCGAGGCTCGATCGCGGCGGCGTGCCGGGCAACAGGGGGAAAACCCGAACAGCGACCACCCGCAATCGCAATTTATGTTTTAGTGTCTCATTCCTGTCGCGAGGATGAATGGCGTCAGCTCTTGCGGCCCTTCGCCGGCCGCTCGAAGGTGAAGGTGCTGTCGGCGACCGGCACGTTGAAGCGCTGCCCGGACAGCTTCACGGTCGTGCGGTTGTTCTGGGCGTCGATCACGGTCCATCCCTGCAGCAGCAGGCCGGCGGGCCCGCTCGGGACCTTGGCGAAGCCGAGAGTGATGGTGCCGAATTCCGGCTTCTTCGGATCCCGCGCCTGGACCAGGAGGGTCTGGGAATCGTTGCGGACGACCTTGGCGATCCGGCTCAGGTCCGGATTGGGATTGAGCAGGACTCCGAGCGGGGAGTTGCCGATCGGCCAGCCGTCGACCCGGCCGGTCTCATAGTCGATCATGTTCAGCTTGCGGCCGTCCGCGACGATCAGCATCGGAACTCCGCGCTGATACTGGAAGCGCAGCTTGCCCGGCCGCTTCAGCGTCATCGTTCCGGTCAGTGCGCGCCCCTTGCGGTCGGTCTGCCGGAAGCCCGCGACCATCGTATTGACGGCCTTGAGATGCGCCGTCACCTGGGCCAGCGGCGACGCGGCCTGCGCCGTCACCGGCGCCTGGGGCACCAGCAGGGCGGCGGCGGCGACCGGCGCCGCGGCGAGGGCGAGCGCTTTGAAACGCGTCATTCGAACAGTCTCCATCGGATGGAATGCGGGCCGCATGTGCCCTCTCGCTCTTGAATGCCTTCTGAACCTCGCCGGTTCCGGGCCCGCTAGAGCGGCCGCCCTTCCGAATCGACCAGCACCTCGCGGCGGCCGACATGGTCGGGGGCGCTGACGAAGCCGTCCTTCTCCATCCGCTCGATCAGTCGGGCGGCGTTGTTGTAGCCGACCCGGAGCTGGCGCTGGAGGTAGGAGGTGGAGGCCTTCTGGCTTTCGGCGACGGTCTGCACCGCCTTGCGGTAGAGCTGCGCTTCGGGATCGTCCTCCCCGGTCGGCTGGCCCTCGAACATGTAGCCGCCGTCCTCCGGCTCCTCGGTGACCGCCTGAACATAATCGGGGCGGCCCTGGCCCCGCCAATGCTCGGCGACTGCGCGAACCTCCTCGTCCGAGACGAAGGGGCCGTGGACCCGGGCGATCTGCTTGCCGCCGGGCATGTAGAGCATGTCGCCCTTGCCGAGCAGCTGCTCGGCGCCCTGCTCGCCGAGGATGGTTCGCGAATCGATCTTCGACGTGACCGCGAAGCTGATTCGGGTCGGCAGGTTCGCCTTGATCACCCCGGTGATCACGTCGACCGAGGGCCGCTGGGTCGCCATGATCAGGTGGATTCCGGCGGCGCGCGCCTTCTGGGCGAGGCGCTGGATCAGGAACTCGACTTCCTTGCCGGCGGTCATCATGAGATCCGCGAGCTCGTCGACGACGACGACGATCTGCGGCAGCACCTCATATTCGAGCTCTTCCATCTCGTATCGGGGCTGGCCCGTCTCGGGATCGTAGCCGGTCTGCACCCGCCGCCCGAGGGTCTGGCCCTTGGCCTTGGCTTCGCGCACCTTGGCGTTGAAGCTGCTCAGCTGCCGGACTCCGACCGAGGCCATCATCCGGTAGCGCTCCTCCATCTGCTCGACCGTCCATTTGAGGGCGCGGATCGCCTTGGCGGGCTCGGTGACGACGGGAGCGAGAAGATGCGGAATGTCCTCGTAGCTGCTGAGCTCCAGCATCTTCGGGTCGATCAGGATCATTTTGCACTGCTCCGGCGTCAGCCGGTAGAGCAGGGACAGGATCATGCAGTTGAGACCGACCGACTTGCCCGAGCCGGTGGTCCCGGCGACGAGCAGATGCGGCATCGGCGCAAGGTCCGCGACCACCGGATCGCCGGCGATGTTCTTGCCGAGCACGATCGGAAGCTGGGCGACCTGGTCTTCGAAGGCGTGGCTCGCGATCAGCTCGGAGAGGACGACCATCTCTCGCTTCGGGTTGGGAAGCTCGATTCCGATCACGCTTCGGCCGGGGATGGTGGCGACCCGGGCGGACAGGGCCGACATGTTGCGGGCGATGTCGTCGGCCAGCTGGATAACCCGGCTCGCCTTGATCCCGCTCGCCGGCTCAAGCTCGTACATGGTCACGACCGGGCCTGGCCGAACCTCGACGATCTCGCCCTTGACCGAGAAATCGTCCAGCACCGATTCGAGCAGGCGGGCGTTGCGCTCGAGGCTCGCCTTGTCGAGGGCTCCCCCCACCGGCGGGGGCGCCGGCGAGAGGAGTTCGAGGCCGGGCAGCTGGTAGCTGTCGCCGAGCGCAAGCGACGCCTGGCGCTCGCGCAGCGGCCGCTTCGCCTGTGCCGGCGCTCGAACGCGGTCGTTAATCACGGTGCGCGGAGGCTCGGATGGCGCGAGGACGGGCGTGCGCGCCGGCCTTTGCCCGGGATCCGGAAGCTCCTGGTCCTCGTCGGCGAAGGCGCGCTCGCGGCGCGGGAGCCGGCGGGTCGCGATCCAGTTCCGCTCGCCGGGGCGCAGGCCGAGGCCGAACCAGCACAGCGTCAGGCCGATCGTCGCGCACAGCACGACTGCGACGATCCGGAAGGGCTCGGCGATGCCCGGCTCGCCGATCGCTCCAAGGCCGAAGTCGATAAGCTTGGCCAGCGAGAGCCCCGCCGCCCCGCCCCAGCTTGCCGGAAGCCCATTGACGGCCTCGCCGACGAGAAGCGAGGCCCCGGCCCCTGCCAGGGCCAGGCCGAGCACCGTGAGGCCAAGCGAGCGAATCCAGCGGGTCGGCTCGGCGCCCGCCGCGATCCGGATTCCAATCAGGGCGAGGAGCGGCAGAAGCAATGCGCCAGGCGGCCCAAACAGGCTGAGCAGGAGGTCGGCGCTCCACGCCCCTGGCGCTCCGATCCAGTTGCGCACCGGGCCGGCCGCGGCGGTATTGAGCGAGGGGTCCGTGGGGCGGTAGCTGACCAGCGCCAGCAGCAGGAGAAGGGCGGCCGCGCCGACCGCTCCGCCCGCGAGCAGCGCCCAGCTGCGGCGCATGCTGCGCCTCATGCCGGTCCGCCATTGCGCCATCTTGACCTGACGGGCGCTCTGCGCTGCTGAAGCCGCCATCCCCGTGCCCCAAATGTTCCTGAGACGGACAATGCGCCCGGCGGGAGTCTCCGGTCAAGCGCTTGGCGTTGCAGCTTTGCATCGGTAGGGCGGGAAAATCGTTGAAAGGCATGGCATGGATCGCGCGGACGTCATCATCCTGGGCGGCGGCCTGATCGGGCTGACCCTGGCGGTCGCGCTCGACGGGCACGGCCTGTCGTCGATCGTCGTCGACCCGTCCGATCCCGAGACCAACGTCGCGCCCGCCTTCGACGGGCGGGCCACGGCGGTCGCCAGCGCTTCGTGGCGGATGCTGGACGCAATCGGAATCGCCGGTCGCCTCGAGGGCGAGGGCTGCCCGATCCTGTCGATCCGGGTCAGCGACGGACTGGCTCCGGGCGGCATCGTCTTCGACGCGCCGGAAGCCGACGATCCGCTCGGAATCATGGTCGAGAACCGGCGGCTTCGGCAGGCGCTTCTCGACGCGGCTTCCGAAGCCGCGAAGGTCCAATTGCTGATGCCCGCCCGGGCCGCCGACATCGTCCGGGATTCGGCCGGGGTGCGGATCGCGCTGGACGATGGCCGGGCCATCGCCGCTCCGTTGCTGGTCGGCGCCGAAGGCCGCAATTCGCCGACGCGCGAGGCGGCCGGAATCCCGATGGCGCGGTGGAGCTACGAGCATTCCGCGGTCGTGCTCACGGTCGAGCATGAGCGGCATCACGAAAATGCCGCCTACGAGATCTTCTATCCCTCCGGCCCCTTCGCGGTCCTGCCGCTGCTTCCCGGGACCCGCTCCGCCATCGTCTGGTCGGTTCCGGAGTCGGACTCGGCGGCGGTGATCGACCTGCCCGACCGGGCCATGGCGCACGAGATCGCGAAACGGATGGGCGGGTTCCTCGGCGAGGTCCGGCTGGCCGGACCGCGCTGGAATTATCCGCTGGGCTTCCATCACTCGGCGACGATCACCGCCGAGCGCCTCGCCCTGGCGGGCGACGCGGCGCACGGCATCCATCCGATCGCCGGCCAGGGGCTTAACCTAGGCTTCCGCGACGTCGCCGCGCTCGCTCAGGTCATGGTCGAGGGCGCGCGGCTCGGAATGGATCCCGGCGACGCCCAGCTGCTTTCTCGCTACCAGCGCTGGCGCAGCCTCGACACTCTGACCGTCGCCGCCGCGACCGACGGGCTGACGCGGATCTACGGCGTCCCCGGCCGCACGGCCTCGGCGATCCGCCGCCTCGGCATGGGCGTCGTCCAGCGGCTGGGACCGCTGAAAAGCCAGTTCATGGCGGAAGCCCGGGGCGAGAGCGGCGAGCTGCCCCTGCTGCTCAGGGGATTGAGCATTTAACTCCCCCCTCGGGTCGTGGGCGAGGCGTCAAGCGGGCGCGCTTCCTCGATCAGCATCACCGGAATTCCGTCGCGCACCGGATAGGCGACTCCCGCCGCCTCCGAAACCAGCTCCCGCAGCTCCGGGTCCCACCTCAGCGGCGTCCGAGTCACGGGGCAGACCAGGATCGCGAGCAAATCCTCCCTCATTGCAGCGTCTCCGGACCTTCGGCTCCGCCCGGGACCATTCGCTGGAACTGCATGAACTGGACGAGCAGGTCGCAGCGCTCGGCGATGTCCGGGGCTTCAAGCAGCGCCTGCTTCGAGCCGACGGTGAGCGGGGCCACCTGGGCGATGGCGTTGACCAGCATTTCGTCGTCGAGCCGGGTGACGGCGTCCCAGTCGACCGAATAGCCGAGCGCGTCGGCATAGCGCCTGGCCTCGCGCTCCAGCTCGGCCCGCTGGGCCAGGCCGAGCGGCTCGGGCTCGGCCGAATCGTCGAACCCGCCCCGGTCGGCGTCGACCTGGCGATACGGGGTGTCGACCTCGGCCTCGCGGGCGACTCGGAAGCGGCCGAGGCCTTCGAGGACGATGTTGAAGCGGCCGTCGTCCAGTTCCTCGGCACCGGCGATTCGGCCGATGCAGCCGACTTCGAACAGCAAGGGCGGCTCCTCGGAGCCACGGGGCTGGATCATTCCGATCAGCTGGTTGGTGGCGAGCGCGTCGCGGACCATCGCTCGGTAGCGCGGCTCAAAGATGTGGAGCGGCAGCTGCGCGCGGGGGAAAAGCAGGGCTCCGGCGAGCGGGAAGACCGGAAGGCGGAGCGGAGAATCCGAGGCCATCAGGTGAAGAGGATCGCCGAAAGGCGGCGGCGCTGAGCGGCCGCCCAGGGATCCTCCAGCCCGACCACTTCCATGAACTGGAGCAGCCGCTTGCGCGCTGCGCCTTCGTTCCAGTCCCGGTCCCGGCTTATGCTTTCGAGAAGCTGGTCCGCCGCCGAGTCGCGATTCCCCGAGGCCATCAGCGCCCCGGCGAGATCATAGCGGGCCTCGTGGTCGTCCGGGTCGGCCGCGATCCGGCGCTCATATTCGGCCGTGTCGGCCCCCGGCGGCGCGACTTCCGCCAGAGCCAGCGCGGCTCGGGCCCGGGCGATCGCGGCGTCCTTGGAGGCGGCCTCCGGCGCGCCGTCGAGCAGAGTCCTCGCCTCGTCGGCCCGGCCGGCGCCGATCAGGGCGCGGGCGAGGCCGCCGATCACTTCCGGATGCTCAGGGGCCATTTCGTGGATCTGGCGGAAGATGTTCTCGGCCCGGACTGAGTCGCCGCCGGCCAACACTTCCTCGCCCATCGCGATCAGGGGCTCGATTTCGGCTTCGAGCTGCTGGGCCTCGCCGGCGACCGGCAGTTGCTCAAGGATCTGGTCGAGGAAGCGGGTCAGCTGCCCTTCGGTCCGAGCCGGAGTCAGGTCGGCGACGAGCTGGCCCTGGAAGATGGCATAGACGGTCGGAATCGACTGCACCCGGAACTGGGCGGCGATGGTCTTGTTCTCGTCGACGTTGATCTTGGCGAGGCGCACTCCCCTGGCCGCATAGTCGGCCGCCACCTTCTCGAGGATCGGAGTCAGCTGCTTGCACGGGCCGCACCACGGAGCCCAGAAATCGAGGATGACGAGCGCGTCCATCGACGGTTCGACGACGTCGCGCCGGAAGGTCTCCAGTGCTTCCTTCTCCGCCGCGCTCATGCCCAAGGTCGCCACGTTCGCCCTTTCCGATACCGATGCCCTGCCTCGCCTATGTGGGATTGCGAGGGCATCTGCCAAGCCTATCTAGGCCCTTGCCGGGTGATGGACCCCATGCTAGCAGCCGCCGCCTTACCTCAGCCGGGGGCGCCACGCGGCGCCGGCCGGCTCGGCTCAGAGCGGGCGTAGCTCAGGGGTAGAGCACAACCTTGCCAAGGTTGGGGTCGAGGGTTCGAATCCCTTCGCCCGCTCCAGTCTTTTCGGCCGGCGCGACTGGCCGATGCGGGAGTATCCATGCTCGTCCCCTTGCTTCTGGCCCTGGCCGCACCCGCTCCGGCCGTCGCTGCGCCGGCGCCGATCGTCGCCACCGCTTCGGGCCTCCGCTTCCAGACGCTCAAGGCCGGCACCGGGCCTCGGCCGGCGGCGGACCATGCTGTGCTGATCGCCTATGAAGGCCGGCTTGCCGACGGCAAGGTCTTCGACCGGACCGAGGAGCCGGTCGGGATGATGGTCTCCGGAGTCATACCGGGATTTCGGGAGGCTTTGCTGATGATGAACCAGGGCGGCACCTACCGCTTCTGGATCCCCGTCGCTCTCGCCTATGGTGCGGAAGGCGCCGGCGACTCCATTCCTCCCAACGCCGAGCTCGATTTCACGGTGACTCTCCACGATATCGGCCGTCCCGTCCCGGCGCCTGCCACCGTATCGGAGCCGCCCCCCGCCAAGTGAGCGGAACGCATTCGGTTGGGCCCCGTTCTCCGGGCGTGAGCAAGCAACTCGATGCCTTCGATCCCTCCCTGTTCGAGCCGCCCGCGGAGGCGGTCGGCTTCTATGTCGAGAGCCTGAAGCTGCTCCAGGAATCGGGTATCCCCTTCCTGCTGTCCGGCACCTATGCGCTCTCCTGCTTCACCGGGATCACCCGGCCGACCAAGGATCTCGACGTCTTCTGCAAGCCGAGCGACGCGCCCAAGATTCTTGCATTCTTCCAGTCGCGGGGCTTCGACATCGAGATGGAGGACGAGCGCTGGATCGGGAAGGTCTGGAAGGGCGACCATTTTTTCGACGTCATCTTCTCCATCTCGTCGGCCAGCATCCCGATCACGGACGAATGGTTCAAGGAGGTCTACGAGGCGGACGTTTACGGGACCCGTGTCCGGGTCACCCCGCCGACCCAGTTCATCCTGTCGAAGCTGTTCCTCCAGACTCGGTACCGGTACGATGGCGCGGACATCGTCCACACCATCCTCGTCAAGCATGACGAGATCGACTGGCAGTGGCTGCTCTCCTCGATGGAGCTCTATTGGGAGGTGCTGCTGATCAACGTGCTCAACTTCCGGTTCGTCTATCCGACCGAGCGCGACCTCATCCCGCGCTGGCTCTACGAGGAGCTGCTCGAGCGGCTGAAGGCGCAGGACCAGATGCCGCCCGCCAGCATCCGGATCTGCCGGGGCCGGCTGATCAGCCCGACCGACTATGTCGTGGACGTCAGCGAGTGGGGCTTCGCCGACGTCGTCGGCAAGGGCGTGGATGAAAAGCATGAGCGACCCCACGCCCATTGAGGCGATCACGCTCGCTGCGATCGGCGACCTCCACGTCAGCGAGACCTGCCACAATCGCTACCGGGCGCTGTTCGAGGAAATTTCGGACTCGGCCGACGTCCTCGCTCTGGCCGGCGACCTCACCAATTTCGGCAAGGTGAGCGAGGCGGAGATCCTCGCCGAGGATTTGCGCGCCTGCACGATTCCGGTCGTCGCGGTGCTCGGCAACCACGATTATGAAGACGGAGTCCCCGACGAGGTTGCGAGGATCCTGCAGCAGGCCGGGGTGATAATGCTCGGCGAGCAGGCGACCGTGATCGAGGGGGTGGGCTTCGCCGGAGCCAAGGGCTTCATCGGCGGATTCGGCCGCGGCGAGCTCGGCGCCTTCGGCGAAAACGCCATCAAGGCCTTCGTCGACGAGGCCCGGGACGAGGCGCGCAAGCTCGAAAACGCGCTCCGCTCGCTGCGCACGGACCGGGCCGTTGCCGTTCTCCATTACGCGCCCATCCCCGAAACGGTCGCCGGCGAGCCGCTCGAAATCTATCCCTTTCTCGGTTCGTCGCGCCTCGCCCATGCCATCGACCGCTTCGACAACGTCAAGGCCGTAGTCCACGGCCACGCCCATCGCGGCTCCTATTCGGGGAACACGCCGGGCGGAGTGCCGGTGTATAATTGCGCCCAGTTCGTCGTCGAGCCGGCCTTCGGGCGGCCTTACGCGCTGCTTGAAATCTAGGAGGAGCTGTCCGCGACAGGCTCCTCGCGGGCCTTGGGGGCCGGCGGGACCGCGGGCGCTCGCGGCTCGAGCAGCGCCGCGCTCTCGAGACGGTCGAGCGCCCGCCGCGAGGCGACATAGCGGCGCGCGTTGGCGATCCAGCGGTCGGCGCGCTCGTGGCCCGGCAGTCTAAGCACTTCGAGCAGGGCGACCTCGACCTGGCCCGCTTCCAGGCTCTGGCCGGCCCGGCGAAGGCGCTCGGCGGGCTGGGTCGAAGGCGTGTTCTCGCGGCGTATCGTCACGAGGCCGGCCATTTCCGTCTTGAGAGCGCCCCACCAGCTCTGCGCCTGGCCGCCTCCGGAAAGGTGCGGCGCGATTTCCTGGAACTCCTTTTGCAGGCTCTGGACGGTGACCGGCTGGCGGGCGACGGTGAGCACGGTCGCCACGGCCTGCGGCTCGGTCGCAGCGAAGCGCTGGCGAAGCAGGGTCTCGATATAGCCGAGAGCGACTCCGCGATCGAGCGCCCGGCGGGCCGCGAAGGCGACCAGCAGCCCTTCGGCCCGGTCGGCATTTCCCACCGCGGTCCGCGACTGGAGGTCGAGCAACGCAAGCCGCTCCTCGAGCCGGTTGACCCGGCGGGTGGTCTCCGGGTCGATCACCAGCCGCTCGCCGGACAGGCCTTCGGGGGGGGATTGCGGCTCCGGCTCGCGCTCGACCGCCACCGCTTGGGCGGGCTCCACCGCTGCGGGCGGGGCCGGTGCGACGCCGAGGAAGGCCGCGGCGGTGCCCGAACGCGCGAGCAGCCAGCCCATCGCCGCTAGCCCGGCCAGGAATGCGATGATCGGCAAGGCGAGCAGCGCCAGCATCGGCCGCCTCGGCTTTGCCGTCACTCGTGCCGGCTCATAGTCCATTGCCGCCGTCCTTAACCGCTTCGGGGCCAGTGTTGCACAGCTTGGCGGCAAGCTCCAGCAACGCGTCGTCGCGCGGAGCCTCGGCAACGGCCGCCGCGGCCCAGCCTTCTCCCGCCGCCTCGGCCGCGGCCGCGCTGATCGCTGCGATCGCGATGGCGGCCTTGTCTTCGGCGAGCTCGGCGAACCGAGTCCCGGCGCGGGGCGAATGGATCAGCGCTACCGCCGGTCCGGCGAAAGGGGCTTGCGCCAACGGTTCGGCCGAATAGACGACCCGCCGCTCGATCGAGACTCCGGCGGCTTCGGCCGGCAGATGGTCCCGCCCGCACACATGCAAGGCCCGCTTCACGCCCGTAGCGGCCATCAGCGCCGCCGCGGCGAGCCCGTCGGAAGGACCGGCGCGGACGTCGGCGAAACCTGCCGCCTTGGCCGCGGCCGCCGAGCGCTCGCCCACCGCGAAGCAGGGCAAGGCCGTCAGCCCGGCGGGCGCATGGCGAGCGCCGTTGGCGCTCGTGACCAGAACGGCATCGTAGCGCTCTGCGTCGATGGCAGGTCCGGGGAACGGCCGGATCGCGAACAGCGGGGTCACGACCGGCTCCAGGCCCAGCTTCGCCGCCCGCTCCGCCGTCTCGGATGCGCCCGGCTCCGGCCGCAGGACGAGCAGCTTCACGGCCTGAACAGGTCCCGCAGCCTGGGCCCGGCGCGGTCGAGCATCGCGCGCGCCAGTTCGAGAGGAGCACCCTCGTCATCGCCCGCGAAGCGCTCGTCGCACGCCTCCGATTCGCGGCCGTCCTCGCTCAGTATCTCGGCCCGAAGCCTGATCTCGCCGCCCTCGATCTCCGCCAGAGCGGCCACTGGGGAGCGGCAGCTTCCGCCCAGTCCTTCCAGCAGCCGGCGTTCCGCCCGAACGCACAGATGGGCGGCGCGGTCGTCGATCGCGCCGATCAGGGTTCGCACCCTGCGGTCGCGGCTTCGGACCTCGACCCCGATCGCCCCTTGAGCCGGCGCAGGAAGGATGTCGTCGAGAACGGCGCCGATCGATTCGTGCCCGAGCCGATCGAGCCCGGCAGCCGCGAGCAAGGTGGCGTCGACCTCGCCAAGGCCGATCTTTCGGAGGCGAGTCTCGACATTGCCCCTGAAGGGGACGATCGCCAGGTCCGGCCGCCGGGCCAGCAGCTGAGCCGAACGCCGAGGCGACGATGTCCCGACCCGGGCGCCCTCCGGCAAGGCGGCGAGGCTTGGCGCGCCGACCAGGCGGTCGCGCACGTCGGCCCGCGGCAGTATCGCGGCGATGGCGAGCTCCGCCGGACGAATCGTCTCCACGTCCTTCATCGAATGCACCGCGAGGTCGATCCTGCCCTCGAGCAGGGCCGAATCCAGCTCCTTGGTCCAAAGCGCCTTGCCCCCCATCTCGGCGAGCGGACGGTCGCGGAGCTGGTCGCCGCTGGTGGCGATCGGCTCGATCTCGATAAGCTCGGGTCCCCAGCCATGGGCGTCGCGAAGCGCGGTCGCCACAAGCCGCGCCTGAACGAGGGCGAGTGGGGAGCCGCGGGTTCCGAGGCGAAGGATCGGCTGCATGCGCCGCTTGTGCTAGCGGGTGCGCGGGTGGCAGGGAAGCGCGCATGAGCCTGGTCCTCGGCATCGAATCGAGCTGCGACGAGACGGCGGCGGCGCTGGTCGCCTCCGACGGCCGAATTCTCGCCCATTGCCTGGCAGGCCAGCAAAGCGCCCACAGCCCCTATGGGGGGGTCGTGCCCGAGATCGCCGCTAGAGCCCATGTCGAAATCCTTCCGGCGCTCATCGAGCAGGCGCTCGCCGAATCGGGGGCCGGGCTGGCCGACGTCGACGCGATCGCCGCCACCGCCGGCCCGGGCCTGGTCGGCGGAGTGATGGTCGGGCTGCTCGCCGCCAAGGGGCTGGCGCTCGCGGCCGGCAAGCCGCTGGTCGCGGTCAACCACCTCGAGGGTCATGCCTTGTCGCCGATGCTCGGTGAGCCCGGCCTGGCCTTCCCCTATCTCCTGCTGCTCGTCTCGGGCGGCCATTGCCAGCTGCTGTTCGTCGAGGGCCTCGGCCGCTACCGCCGTCTCGCCACAACGATCGACGACGCCGCCGGGGAGGCGTTCGACAAGACCGCCAAGCTGCTCGGACTCGGTTTCCCCGGCGGGCCCGCGGTCGAGCGCTCGGCTCAGGCCGGCAACCGGGCCGCGGTGCCTCTCCCCCGCCCCTTGCTCGGCTCGAGCGAGCCGCATTTCTCTTTCGCCGGCCTGAAGAGTGCGGTGCTTCGCGCCCGCGAGACCGGACTCTATGCGACCGAGGATATCGCCGCCTCCTTCCAGCAGGCGGTGGTCGACAGCCTCGTCGACCGGACCCGGCAGGCGCTCGGCCGAGTGCCCGAGGCGAGCGCCCTGGTCGTCGCCGGCGGGGTCGCCGCCAATGCTCGAGTGCGCGCCGCGCTGGCCGCTCTGGCCGATGAGCACGGCCTCGGCTTCGTCGCTCCGCCGCTCTGGCTGTGTACCGACAATGCGGCGATGATCGCCTGGGCCGGAGCGTTGCGTTTCGACGCGGGCCTGACCGATTCGCTGGACTCGCCCGCCCGGGCCCGCTGGCCGCTCGACCCGGCGGCGGAAAAGGTGCGCGGCGCGGGGGTGAAGGCATGAAGGTCGGAGTGATCGGCGGCGGGGCGTGGGGGACTGCGCTCGCGCAGGTGGCGGCCGCCGGCGGCGAGACCTTGCTTTGGGCGCGCGAGCCCGAGGTCGTCGACACGGTCAATGCCGAGCGCGAGAACCGCCTCTTCCTCGCGGGCATTCGGCTCGATCCCGGGATCCGCGCGACCGGCGACCTCGGCGAAATGGCCGCATGCGACGCCCTTCTCGTGGTCACTCCCGCCCAGCACATGCGGGGCGTGCTGACCGCGATGCCGGCCCTGAACGCCGCGCTGATCCTCTGCGCCAAGGGCATCGAGGAATCGACCATGCAGCTCATGCACGACGTCGCCCGCGAGGCCCAGCCGCAGGCGCCGGTCGCGGTCCTGTCGGGACCGACCTTCGCCCATGAGGTCGCCGCGGGGCTTCCCGCGGCGGTTACCCTCGCGGTCGGGGATTCGGAGCTGGGCGAGCGGCTGCGCGCCCGTCTCGCCCGGCCCCGCTTTCGCCCCTATCTTTCCGACGATGTCGTCGGAGCGGAGATCGGCGGAGCGGTCAAGAACGTGCTCGCGATCGCCTGCGGGGTGGTCGAGGGCCGAAGGCTCGGCCAGAACGCCCGCGCCGCTCTGATCTCGCGCGGCTTCGCCGAAATGACCCGCTTCGGCCTTGCGCGCGGCGCCCGCGCCGAGACTCTGGCCGGCCTGTCCGGGCTGGGCGACCTGGTCCTGACCTGCTCCTCGACCAGCTCGCGCAATTTCAGCCTCGGCAAGGGGCTTGGCGAGGGTCGCAGCGCCGCCGAGCTTCTCGCCGACCGCCGCACCGTCGCCGAGGGCGCCCATACCGCGCCGGTGCTTGCCAGGGCCGCACTCGAAGCCGGCGTGGACATGCCGATCGTCGCAGCCGTCTGCGCCCTGCTCGGGGGCGAGGCGGGCGTCGACGACGTGGTCGAGCGGCTTCTTTCCCGACCGCTTCGGCCCGAAGGGGTATAAATGGTCCCCGGCTTCGCCGGGGGGAGTTCAGAAATCCCAGCAGATACCCTTGTTCTCCCAGTCGCCGTAGCGGGTCGGCTCCTGGCCCTTGGGACCGCCTTCCTCACCGGCCCCGAGGACGGCGGGGCCCGGGTCCGGCACGGGTGGGCTCTTTGAAAGATGCTCCGGCGGCTTGACATGGGCCGGCCTGCGTCCCGCCTTGCCGATTGAAGATGGCGCGCTCATCCCCCACATTTCGGGGGTGGAAGACGGACGCGCAAGATGAACCAGTTCAGGACCCTGATACTGCTGGCGGCGCTGACGGCCTTGTTCATGGCGCTGGGCTTCACGATCGGCGGACCGCGAGGCGCTCTCGTCGCCCTGGTCGTGGCCGGCGCGATCAACCTTATCACCTGGTGGAATGCGGACCGGATCGTGCTGTCCATGCACGGCGCCAAGGAAGTCACGGTCGGGGACTGCCCCAAATTGGTCGGCATGGTCCATGACCTCGCAACGCGCGCCGGCCTTCCCTGCCCGCGAGTCTATCTGATCGATTCGCCCCACCCCAACGCCTTCGCCACAGGCCGCGACCCGGATCATGCCGCGGTCGCCGCGACCACCGGCCTGCTTGGGCTTCTCAGCCGGGAGGAAGTGGCTGCGGTGATGGCGCACGAGCTCGGCCATGTCCGCAATCGCGATACGTTGGTGATGACGATGGCGGCGACGATCGCCGGCGCCATCTCGATGCTCGCCAATTTCGGCTTTTTCTTCCGGGGTGGCGACGGGCGCGGCAATCCGCTGGCGATGATCGCCGCGGTTCTGCTCGCCCCGTTCGCGGCGATGCTGGTGCAGCTCGCGCTCAGCCGGAACCGCGAATATGGCGCCGACCGCGCCGGCGCGGAGATTTGCGGCGACCCGCGCGCCCTGGCGTCCGCCCTGGCCAAGCTCCATGACGGCGCGGCCCGCATTCCAAGCCCGGTCGCGGCGCGCGTGCCCGCCGCGGCCTCGCTCTACATCGTTCCGTCCGGCAGCGGGCGCGACAGCCTGTTCGCGACCCATCCCGACACCGGCAACCGGATCGCCGCCTTGCACGCGCTCGCCGTCCATCAGGCGTCGCTGCGGAAGGCTCCGGCGGCGACGGCCGTGCCGCGCACCCGCCGCAAGGGCGCCAGCGCGTTGGATCCCCTCGGCCGGCGTCATAGGTGAACCGCCCGGCCGATCCGGCGGGCGTACCCGCCCGCCGAGCTGCGCTGAGCCTGCTCGACGCCGTGCTCCGTAAGGGGCTGCCGCTCGAAGCCGCGCTCGACACCGCCGCCCGCGGCCTCGCTTCGAACGACCGTGGCCTCGCCCATGCGATCGCCGCCGAGGCGTTGCGTCGACTGGTCGACCTCGATGCCCTGATCGATTCGGCCACCAAGCGGCCGCTTCCCGACGACTCGAAGACGCGCTCCGCGCTTCGGATCGCGCTTGTCCAGGCGCTGGCGCTCGAGACTCCGCCCCACGCGGCGATCTCGACCGTGCTGCCGCTCGTGGACGGGGGGCCTCGCAAGCTGGTCCACGGAGTCTTCGGCACGCTGATGCGGCAGGGCGCAGGCCTGCCGGCCCTGCCATCGCTGCCGGCGGCGGTCGAGGCGCGGTGGACCCGCAACTGGGGCGAGCCCGTAGCCGCCGAGGCGGCGAGGCTGCTCGCCGCTCCCCCGCCGCTCGACCTCTGCTTCGCCGCCGGTAGCGAGCCTCCGTCGGACATGGACGGGGTCAGCCTGATGCCGGGCCATTTGCGGCTGACCGCCCGCAGCGCGGTCGCCGGGCTTACCGGCTATGGTGAAGGCGGCTGGTGGGTTCAGGATATCGCCGCGTCGCTTCCGGCGCGCCTTTTCGGGCCGGGGCGAGGACGCACCGCGCTCGACCTGTGCGCCGCTCCGGGCGGCAAGACGATGCAGCTCGCCAGCGCCGGCTTCGAGGTCGTGGCGGTCGACGCCTCGGAAAGTCGTCTTGCACGACTTTCCGAGAACCTGGCTCGAACCAAGCTTTCGGCGAAGCTGGTCGCCGCCGACCTGATGCGCTGGTCGCCGCCCGCCAAGGTGGATGCGATCCTGCTCGACGCGCCCTGCTCGGCGACCGGCATCTACCGCCGTCACCCCGACGTCCTCCATCGCGTTCGCCCGCGAGCCATCGCCGAGCTCGCCGAGGCGCAGAAGGCGATGCTGGCCAGAGCCGCCGGCTGGCTGAAGCCCGGCGGCACCCTCGTCTATTCGGTCTGCTCGCTGGAGCCGGAGGAGGGGGAGGCGGTGGTCGAGGCATTCCTTGAAGGGCGCCCGGACTTCGAGGCGGCGCAGATCGAGGCGGGCGAGCTTCCCTCGGGCCTCCCGATCGAGGGCAACCGCCTGCGCACCCTCCCCGGGCTGTTCGGCGAAGCCGGCGGCGCCGACGGCTTCTTCATCGCTCGGTTCCGGCGCGCTGCGTCGTCCTGAGCGCCTTTTCGGTCCGTCCTTCGGCCGTGTCGCCTCTGAAACGCCTTCAGCCCAGTCGCGCGGGCAGGCCCCAACAAAGCGGGGATAAGTCGTGCCGCTTCCTTGCCGCGCGACTCGGGCAGGGTTAACGGTTGGCTGTGCAGCAGCCCGTCCGCATCGCCCCCTCGATCCTCTCGGCCGACTTCGCCCGGCTCGGCCAGGAGGTCCGCGCCGTCGACGGGGCCGGCGCCGACTGGATCCACATCGACGTCATGGACGGACATTTCGTCCCCAACCTCACTATCGGTCCCGCCGTCGTGAAGGCGCTGCGGCCGCACACGGCCAAGCCGTTCGACGTGCACCTGATGATCTCTCCGGTCGATCCGTTCCTCGAGGCCTTCGCCGAAGCGGGAGCCGATACGATCACCGTCCACCCCGAGGCCGGACCCCACCTGCACAGGACGCTCCAGGCGATCCGGGGGCTGGGAAAGCGCGCGGGCGTCTCGCTCAACCCGGCGACCCCCGCCAAGATGCTCGATTACGTGCTCGAGGACGTCGATCTCGTGCTGGTGATGAGCGTCAATCCCGGCTTCGGCGGCCAGCGCTTCATCGACGGCCAGCTGCGCAAGATCGAGGCGATCAGGAAGCGGATCGACAAGGCCGGCCTCGGCGTGGACCTGGAAGTGGACGGCGGCATTGACGCCGTCACCGCCCGGAGCGCGATCGACGCCGGCGCCGACGTCCTGGTCGCGGGCACTGCGAGCTTCCGCGGCGGGCCGGAGCGTTATGCGGCCAACATCCGGGAACTGCGCGGATGAGCCTGCTCGAGAAGATCGACCCGCCGGAGGCCGGTGAGATCGAGCCCGGCAAGAGGCTGATCCGGGTCGGCGGCGGCCAGGGCGCCTCGCTCAGCGAGCATCTTTCGTCGCTGGTCCATCGGCTGTCCTGGCGGACCCCGTTCCACGCGCTGCGCCTGCGCGGGCGCCATCCGCTCAAGCTGCTCGCCGTGCCCAAGGATCCGGTGGCGGGCGACAAGGCGGCGGGAGAAGCCCTTCTCCACGGCCGCCTCGTCCGGCGAGGCGAAAGCTATGCCCTGGACGGCCTCGACTTCAACGACCCCGGACTGCCTGGCGACGTCTCCGACTATCTGCAGAGCTTCGAATGGCTCCGCGACCTCGCCGCCGCCGCCACACGGGAGCGCGGCGCCAAGCTTGCCGAGAAGCTCGTCCACCGCTGGCTCGCGGCCCATGCCGAGACGGTCACCGACCGTGGCTGGCGCGCCGACCTGTGGGGCCGCCGGATCCTCTTCTGGACCGCCTATGCGCCCTACATATTGTCGAGCCGCGACTCGGCCTATCGGGCCCTGGTCCTCAACACCCTGTCGAGGGGCGCTCGCCATCTCGACAAGGCGGCCGAGAAGGCGCGGCCCGGGCTGGCCCGGATCACCGCATGGGCTGGGGTGATCGCCGGCGCCCTTGTCGTTCAGGGCGGCCCGTCGCGGCTCAATCGCGGGGAGTCGGGCCTGCTTCGGGCTCTGGCCGCGTCGCTCCATGACGACGGCGGCCTGGTCAGCCGCTCTCCCGCCGAGCAGCTCATGCTCGTCGAGCTGCTCGCGCAGCTGCGCGCGGCTTATTATGCCGGCGACCGCGACATGCCCGAAGCCGTTGCCGACGCCCTGTCCGGAGCCGTCTCCGCCTTGCTCGGGGTCGTTCTCGGCGACGAGGCGCTGTCGAGCTGGCAGGGGGGCAACATGGCCTCGAAGCGCCGGATCGCGGCCGCGGTCGAGGGGAGCGGGGTCCGGGTCCGCCCGCTTCGCCAGCCGCGCGGCTGGGGTTATCAGCGGCTCGAATCGAAAAATGCGATCGTGCTGTTCGATGCCGCTCCGCCGCCGCCGACCCGCGCCTTCGCAGGAGGGTGCGCGTCGACCCTCGCCTTCGAGCTGTCGGAAGGGCCCAACCGACTCGTCGTCAATTGCGGCGGCCCCGGATCCGCGACCGGAGCGCTTCCGGCCGAGCTCGTCCATGCCCTGAGGAGCAGCGCGGCCCATTCGACACTGACCTTGGGCGACCGCAACTCGACCGCGGTCCATGACGACGGAAGCCTCGGCAAGGGCGTCTCGCAGGTCGAGCTCGTGCGCGACGAGACGGCCGGAGTCGTGATGGTCGAGGCCAGCCACGACGGCTATGTCCGCCGCTTCGGCCTCGTCCACCAGCGCCAGCTGACCCTCGCCGCGGACGGGCGCGAGCTTCGCGGCCAGGATCTTCTCATCCTTCCCGCGCGCCGCCGCCGCGCCGAGCCGATCCCTTTCGCGGTCCGCTTCCACCTCCACCCCGACGTCGAGGCCGCGACGACCGCCGACGGCCAGGGCGCGCTTCTGAGGGTGCGAGGCCGGACCGTCTGGCAATTCCGATGCCGGGGAGGCCGTCTCGGGATCGAGGACAGCCTGTGGATCGACGGCGACGCCGGACTTCGCGAGACTTCGCAGCTGGTGGTGGCCGGCGACAGCCCGGCCGACGGCACCGCCGTCGCCTGGATCTTCCGCCGAGCGGGCTAGGAGCGTCGACCTTGCAGGACAGAGTGAAGATCGGCCGGGCGTTGCTCTCGGTGTCGGACAAGACCGGGCTGGTCGACCTGGCTCAAGCGCTCGCCGGCCACGGGATCGAGCTGGTCTCCACCGGCGGCACCGCCCGCGCCCTGCGCGAGGCTGGCCTCGAGGTGAAGGACGTCTCCGAGCTCACCGCCTTCCCCGAGATGATGGACGGGCGAGTGAAGACGCTCCACCCGATGGTCCATGGCGGTCTGCTCGCCGTCCGGGATGACCCGGACCATGGGTCGGCGATGGCCGAGCATGGGATCGGCGCCATCGACCTCGTCGTCGTCAACCTCTACCCGTTCGCTCAGACGGTTGCGCGCGGAGCGGGCCGCGACGAAGTGATCGAAAATATCGACATTGGCGGGCCCTCGATGGTGCGCTCGGCCGCCAAGAACCACGCTTGGGTCGCCATCGTCACCGACCCCGCCGATTATGGGACCCTCGCCGAAGCGCTCGACGCGGGTGACGCCACGACGTCGCTCGACTTCCGCAAGTATCTGGCCTCGAAGGCTTTCGCCGCGACCGCGGCCTATGATTCGGCGATCGCCCAGTGGTTCGCCTTCGCCGACCAGGGGCAAATGTTCCCCGAGACCCTGCCGCTGTCGCTTTCCCGCTCCGACGTGCTTCGCTACGGCGAGAACCCGCATCAGCAGGCCGCGCTGTACCTGGCTGCGGGCCCGCAGGGGCGCGGCATCGCCCAGGCCGAGCAGGTCCAGGGCAAGGCCCTCAGCTACAACAATTACAACGATGCGGACGCGGCGCTCGAGCTCGTCGCGGAATTCGACGATTCGGGGCCGGCCTGCGTGATCGTCAAGCACGCCAATCCGTGCGGCGTCGCCACGGCCGGGACCCTGGTCGAGGCCTATGAGGCCGCTTTGGCCTGCGATTCCGTCTCGGCCTTCGGCGGCATCATCGCCGTCAACCGCCCGCTGGACTCGGCGGCCGCCGAGGCGATCAGCCAGATCTTCACGGAGGTCGTGATCGCGCCGGACGCCGACCAGGGCGCGCGCGAGGTCTTCGCCCGGAAGAAGAATCTGCGCCTGCTTCTCGTCCGCGAACTGCCGCCGCCCGCTCGGCCGGGCCTCGTCCTGAGGTCGATCGCCGGAGGCTATCTGCTCCAGTCGCGCGACAATGGACGGGTCGGGCGCGAGGCGCTCCAGGTGGTGACGAAAAGGGCTCCGACGGATCGGGAGCTGGCCGACTGCCTGTTCGCCTGGACCGTCGCCAAGCACGTCAAGTCGAACGCCATCGTCTACGCGAGGGATCGGGCCACCGCGGGCATCGGCGCCGGCCAGATGAACCGGCTCGAATCCGCCCGGATCGCCGCCTGGAAGGCCCGCGACGCGGCGGAGAAGGCGGGATGGCCGGAACCGCGGACGATCGGTTCCGCGGTCGCGTCCGACGCCTTCTTCCCGTTCGCGGACGGCCTGCTCGCGGCGGTCGAGGCGGGGGCGACCGCGGTCATTCAGCCGGGGGGCTCGATCCGGGACGAGGAGGTCATCGCCGCCGCCGACGAAGCCGGCCTCGCCATGGTCTTCACCGGAATGAGGCACTTCCGCCACTGACGCGCCGGTTCCAGGAACCGTTCCCCCCCGCGCCCGTTCCGGCTGCGAAGAGGAGGTCGAGCCATGAACGTCGGCGACGAACGCAGCCTGTCCCCCTGGATGGAGGAATTGCCGGCGATCGAGGCGCCGCCGCTTGCCGCCGACGAGCAGTGCGACGTGGTCGTGATCGGCTCCGGAATTGCCGGCCTCTCCACGGCCTATGAGCTCAGCCGCCTCGGCCGGGACGTCGTCGTGATCGACCGCGGCCGAATCGGCGCCGGAATGACGGCTCGAACCACCGCTCATCTCGCCACCGAACTCGACGATTTCTACAGCGAGCTGATCAAGGTGCGGGGCGAAGACGAGGCCCGGCTCCATCATGACAGCCAGGTCGCGGCGGTGAACCGGATCGAGGCGATCTGCCGCGACGAAGGGATCGAGGCCGATTTCCGCCGGCTCGACGGCTATCTGATCCCCACCGAGGAAGGGCCCGTCTCCGACCTCCAGGAAGAATATGACGCCTGCCGGAAGATCGGAGTCGAAGTCGAATGGGCGGATCGGGCGCCCATTCCGGGCCTGGACAGCGGCCGGTGCCTGCGTTTCCCCAACCAGGGCCGATTCCATCCGACCCGTTATCTGGCGGGGCTCGCCGACGCGATCGTGCGGCGGGGCGGCCGACTCTATTCGGAGACCGTCCATGTCGGGGACGAGGAGAAAGACGGGCGGGTGGAGATCACCACCGAGAAGGGACCTGTGATCAGGGCGGCGGCGGCGGTGTTCGCGACCAACTCCCCCACCAACAACAAGGTCGAGATCCATTCCAAGCAGATTCCCGACCGCACCTATGTCATCGCCGGCCGCGTGCCAAAGGGCAGCGTTCCGGACGCGCTCGTCTGGGACACGTACGACGCCTATCATTATGTCCGGATCCAGGAATGGGGCGAGGGCGAGGATTTGCTGATCGTCGGCGGCGAGGACCATCGCTCCGGCGAGGCGAACGACATGGACGAGCGCTTCGCGCGGCTCACGGACTGGACCCGCAAGCGCTATCCGAGCTTCGGCAAGGCCGACTACCGCTGGTCAGGCCAGGTGCTCGAGCCGGCCGACTTCATGCCCTTCTCGGGCCGCAACCCCGGCAGCGAGAACATCTATGTCCATACCGGCGATTCCGGCCAGGGCATCACCAACGGAGTCGCGGGAAGCCTGACCATCGTACCGCTGATCATCGGCGAGGACAGCCGCTACGCGCCGATCTTCGATCCGGCCCGAAAGCCGGCCGCGATGGAATCGCTCGCGGAATTCGTGCGTGGCCAGGTCGGAGCGGCCAAGAACCTCGCCGAGCATCTCGGGCCCGGCGAGCTGGCTTCGGTCGACGATCTCAAGCCCGGGGAGGGCGGCCTCATCCGCCGCGGACTGCACAAGGTGGCGGCCTATCGGGACCTGGACGGCAAGCTGATCGAACGGTCCGCGACCTGCACGCATTTGGGTTGCCTGGTGCACTGGAACGGCTTCGAGCGCTGCTGGGACTGCCCTTGCCACGGCTCCCAATTCGCGCCCGACGGCAGCGTGCTCAACGGACCGGCGGTTCAGCCCCTCGCGGAGGCGGAAGGCTAGGCTCCTCGAGCTCGGCTTTCCTGAGCCGGAACAGCACTCGGTCGTCGTGGGTGAAGCCTTTCAGCCAGACCACGATTCCAAAGGTGGCCATGATCGCCGGGATTCCGAGGGACAGCTCCACCCATTCGAGCGACTGGGGAAGCATCGTGAAGCCCTGGCCCACCACGACCGCTGCCGCGCCGGCCCAGACCAGCGGCCATCGCCAGCCCTGTACCGGCGCGTCGAGCAGCCGGCATAGCAGTCGCGCCTTGAGGATCGAGGCCAGGCCGAGCGCAAGCATCAATGCCGCGGCGGCGCTGGCGGCCTGATAAGCCTGGACGCTCTCCGGCCGCAGCGGAAGTCTTTCGACGCCGAGGATGAAGGCGACCGTAAGGGCCGCCTGGACGACGATCATCAGAGCCGAGATTATCAGGTTGCGGTGCCGCGCCACGTAGACGAGCGCGGCTTCTGACACCGCCGCCGTGGCCGCGACGACCTCGGCGGCCAGCAGGAAGGCCAAGGCGCCGGTGCCGCCCACGAACGCCGCGCCGACCACGCCCATCACGGCTTCTCCGGGTATGCCGAGCGCCAGCGCGATTCCGGCCTGCGCGGCGATCACCCAGAAGCCGACCTGCCGCACCTGCTTGGCGACCGCCTTCTTGTCGCCCTCCGCGAGCTTCTGGGTGATGACCGGGGCGAGAATGGGGTCGAAGCTGGTCTTGAGCTTCTGCGGAAGCGAGGCGACCTGCTGGCCGACATAATAGACCCCGACCCAGTAAGGCGCGACGAACAGGCCGAGGATGGCAATATCGAGGCGCCGCGACCCCCATTCGATCGCATCCGCGGCGGCCAGAGGGATGTTCTGTCGGGCCACCCGGAGCAGCTTGGCCGGATGCGGCTTCCAGTGCGGCGGCAGTCCGTAGCTCCGGTAGAGCGGCCACAGCGATGCGATGAGGCCGGCGGTGACCGAGATCACATAGGCGATGATGAGTCCGTCGCGGGATCGCGTGCCGTCCTCCGCCGCCGGGAAGATCAGGACGCAAACCGCCGCGGCGATGCTGATCGTCCAGGGCTCGACGACGGCCCGGGCGCGGACCGTCGCGCCGATGTCGTGGCGATAGGCCAGCGCGGCGAGCGCGATATCGGCTCCGGCGATTCCGAAGATGACCATCGGCAGGAGCCAGTCGGCCCCGTGAATTCCGCCGGCCGGGAACATCGCCTGAGGGAACAGCATCAGCATCAGGGTCGAGAAGGCCGAGGCGATGAAGGCGGCGAGGATCGCGTCCATCACCACGCAGGCATGCGGCTGCTCCGTCGTCGACAGCTGCTGGGCGAGGCCGCGCTTGAGGCCGAGCGTCGAGAGCTGCGCGGCGAACTCCATCACGATCACCGCATAAGCGAAGGCGCCGAGCGCTTCCGGCCCGTAGAGTCGGCCGGCGATGAACAGGAAGGGCAGGCGCGCGGCGAGCCGGATCAGGAAGCCGAAGAAGTTGGTCCTGCCGCCCTTGGCGAGGGCGGCGATATCCTCGCCCTGCCCGGATGGGATCAATGCGCGGCGCCCCAGTTCGGCCCGGTGCCAATGTCGACCCCGAGCGGGACACTGAGGGTGACGGCAGGCTCGGCGGCCCGCTCCATGACGTTGCGGATGAGGGCGCTCGCCCGATCAACCTCGGCTTGGGGGACTTCGAAGACCAGCTCGTCATGGACCTGCATCAGCATCCGGACCGAGCCCAGCCCTTCGCGCTCCAGCGCGGGGCACATACGCACCATCGCCCGCTTGATGATGTCGGCGCTGGTGCCCTGGATCGGAGCGTTGACCGCGGCCCGCTCGGCGCCCTGGCGCTCGTGCTGGGTCTTGCTCCGGATCATCGGGAAGTGGGTCTTGCGGCCGAACAGGGTCGTGGTGAAGCCAGTCTCGCGCACCCCCTCCAGGGTCGAATGGATATAGTCGCGGATTCCCGGGAAGCGCTCGAAATAGCGATCGATCATCGCCTGCGCCTCGTCCGCGGTGATCGACAGGCGGCCGGCCAGCCCCCAGCGGGAAATTCCGTAGAGGATCGCGAAGTTGATCGTCTTGGCGCTGGCTCGGGTGTCGCGGGTGACCTCGCCGAACAATTCCTGCGCCGTGAGGCTGTGGATGTCGGCGCCTTCGGCGAATGCCTGCTTGAGCTGCGGAACGTCCGCCATGTGCGCTGCCAGGCGAAGCTCGATCTGGCTGTAGTCGGCGGCGAGCATGACATGACCCGGCTCGGCCACGAAGGCGTCGCGGATCCGGCGGCCAATCTCGGTCCGGATCGGGATGTTCTGCAGGTTCGGGTCGGTCGACGAGAGGCGGCCGGTCTGGGCCCCGGACAGGCTGTAGCTGGTGTGGACCCGGCCGGTCTCCTTGTTGATCTGCTGCTGCAGGGCGTCGGTATAGGTGGACTTCAATTTGGAGAGCTGGCGCCATTCCAGAACCAGGCTGGCAATGGGGACGCCGTCGCGCGAAAGCCGCTCAAGCTCGTTGACGTCGGTGGACCATGTCCCCGACTTGCCCTTGCGGCCGCCCTTCAGGCCCATCTTGCCGAACAGCACCTCGCCCAGCTGCTGCGGGCTGCCGATCGTGAAGGTGCACCCCGCCTCGCCGCAGATCCGCTCCTCGAGCGCCTGGATCTGGACCGAGAATTCGTGGCTGAGCTTCTTGAGCTCCTCGCGGTCGACCTTGACCCCCTCGCGCTCCATCCGCGCAACCACCGAAACGAGCGGCCTGTCGACCATCTCGTAGATCCGCGCCACCCGCTCGTGCGGCATTCGCGACTTGAACCGCCGCCACAGGCGAAGCGTCACGTCCGCGTCCTCGGCGGCATATTCGGTCGCCCGGTCGAGCGGGACCTGGTTGAACTTGATCTGCTTCTGCCCGGATCCGCACACGTCCTTGTAGGCGAGGCACTGATGGTCGAGATGCTTCTTCGCGAGATCGTCCATCGAATGACTGGCGAGGCCGCCCGCGTCGAGGTTGAAGCTCATGACCAGGCTGTCGTCGACCGGGGCGACCTTGACCCCGCGCCGGTCGAACACGATCCAGTCGAACTTGAAATTGTGGCCGATCTTGAGCGTCGCGGGGTCCTCGAGCAGCGGCTTCAACTTGGCCAGCGCGACCGCCGCCGGAATCTGCTCCGGCCGCTCGGAGAGGAGATCGTGCCCGCCATGCTCGAGCGGCACGTAGCAGGCCTTGCCGCACTCGGTGGCGAGGCTGACGCCGATCAGGTCGGCGGTGACGCAGTCGTAGCCCGACGTCTCGGTATCGACCGCGACGAGGCCGTTGGCGAAGGCCTCGGCGATCCACTTGTCGAGCTCGGCTTCGCTCGTCACCGTCACATAGGCGGAGCGGTCGATCTTCGGCTCGGGCCGGACCTGGGCCTGGACGGGCGCGGGAAGGTCGGCGGGCGCCTTGACCTGGCTGGTGCCGTTGAGCCGGGCGACCAGCGAGCGGAAGCCCTGATCCTCGAGGAACTCGAGGAGGGGTTCCTTCGGGATTCCCTTCATCTCGAGCGAATCGAGCGGCTCGGGGAGGGGGGCGTCGCAAACCAGGGTGACGAGCTCGCGCGAAAGGCGCGCGGCGTCGGCATGGTCGATCAAATTCTGGCGCAGCTTGGGCTTCTTGATCTCCTCCGCGTGGGCAAGCACGCTGTCGAGGTCGCCATATTCCTGGATGAGCTGGGAGGCGGTCTTGGGACCGATTCCGGGGACTCCGGGAATGTTGTCGACGCTGTCGCCCATCAGCGCAAGCACGTCGCCGAGCTTCTCCGGCGGCACTCCGAACTTCTCGATCACATAGTCGCGGCCGAGGCGGCGGTCGTTCATCGTGTCGTAAAGGTCGAGCCGGCCGTCCTCGACGAGCTGCATGAGATCCTTGTCGGAGGAGACGATCGTCACCTTCCAGTCCTCGGCGAGCGCGGCCTTGGCGTAGCAGGCGATGATATCGTCGGCCTCCAGCCCGTCTTCCTCGATGCAGGGCAGCGAAAAGGCGCGGGTGGCATCGCGGATCAGCGGGAACTGGGGGACGAGGTCCGGCGGCGGCGGCGGGCGGTTCGCCTTGTACTGGTCGTAGCGGTCGTTGCGGAAGGTGTGCGAGCCCGCATCGAAGATCACGGCGAGGTGGGTCGGACCTTCCTCCTTATGGAGGCTCTCCGCAAGCTTCCAGAGCATCGTCGTATAGCCGTAGACCGCGCCGACGTTGAGCCCGTGCCGGTTGGTGAGCGGCGGCAGGCGGTGATAGGCGCGGAAGATGTAGCTCGAACCGTCGACGAGATAGAGATGCGGCATCGGGAGGCTCTAGCGCAGGCGAGGCAGCCGACAAACACTCTTCCTGCGGGTTTCGCGGGGTAGGTTTCGTTAACCATGGCGGTCTAGCCTCCGAAGGATGAGTCGCAGAGCGTTCCTCATATCCTGCGTCGCGGCCGCGCTCCTCGCCGGTGCGCCGGCGCTCGCCGCCGAGCCGTTCAAGCCGACCCGGATCAGCGTCACCATCCGCGGCAGCGGGCCGGACGTGATCCTCGTCCCCGGCCTCGCGGCGCCGCGGTCGGTATGGAACTCAACCGTCGCGGCGGTGCCGGGCTATCGCTACCACCTCGTCCAGGTGCTCGGCTTCGCCGGCACGCCCGCAGGCGGCAACGCCAGTGGGCCAGTGGCCGCGCCCGTCGCGGACGAGATCGCGCGCTATATCCGCGCACAGGGCCTCAACCGGCCTGCGATGGTCGGCCATTCGATGGGTGGCTCGATCGCCTTGATGGTCGCCGCCCGGCACCCGGGCGTGGTGGGCAAGGCGATGGTCGTCGACATGGTGCCCGCCGCGAGCCGGATCGGCGGCTTCTCGGCCCCGGCCGTGCGGCCGTTCGCGAAACTGATCGGCCGCGAATATGGCGGCATCGACCGAATCCGCCGCGAGCTTCACTCGATCGCCGGCCGCTTCGGCAATGCGGACTGGCTCGCCTCCAACAACGACGCGGGCGTGGTCGGCCGATCGATCGAGGAGCTGATCGCCACCGACCTCACGCCCGAGCTTCCCCGCATCCGGGTGCCGCTCACCGTGGTCTACGCCTGCCCGGAGCCGCTCGCCCTGTCGCGGCCGCGGATCGACCGCTTCTACGCCGCGGCCTACGCGCGGCGGCCGGGGGCGAGGCTCGTGGCGATCCCGAAGAGCGGGCACACGATCATGGCGGACCAGCCGGCCGCCTTCCAGAACGCCCTCAAGGCGTTCCTGCGCTGATCCGGTCAGCCGCCGTTCAAGGGCCCGGCGCCACAAGCGCGTCATGATCATTGGACGGTTCGTCGCAGCGGCCGCCGCTGCCGCATTCGCGCTGAGCGCCGCCTCGCTAGCGCCTGCGCAGGCTCCTGCCTCCGCGCCCAGGGCAGCGACGGCGGCGAAGCCGTTCGCGCCGACGCGTTTCTCGGTGGAAGTGGTCGGCAGCGGGCCCGACGTGATCCTGATCCCCGGCCTCACGGCCTCGCGCGAAGTGTGGCGCGGCACCGTCAACGCCGTCCCCGGCTATCGCTACCATCTCGTGCAGGTCGCCGGCTTTGCCGGGACGCCGGTGCGCGGCAACGCGTCGGGCGAGGTGATCGCGCCGCTCGCCGCGGAGATCGCGCGCTACATCCGGGCGAAGGGGCTGCAGCGGCCGGCGATCGTCGGCCATTCGATGGGCGGGACGGTGGCGACGATGATCGCGTCGCGCCACCCGGCCCAGGCGGGCAAGGTGATGGTGATCGACATGCTTCCCCAGCCGGCGGGGCTGGTCGGCTCATCGCCCGAGCGCGCACGCGGCCTTGCCGGGGCACTGCGAAACCTCGGCGGAAGCGAGAGCGGCCGGCGGCTCATCTCCTCCGCGATCCGGATGTTCGGCAATGCCGAAGCCGAGGACTCGGAAAGCGACCCGGACCTCGTCGCCCGCGCCACCCACGAGCTCGCCCTGCTCGACCTGACCCCCGAGCTGGCGAAGATCGCGGTGCCGCTCACCGTCGTCTTCGCCGCGCCCGACGAGGCCAGGGCCGCCCAGGCGGACCGGACCTATGCGGCGGCCTATGCCCGCGCCCGCGGGGCGCGGCTGGTCCGCGTAGACCGCAGCGGCCACATGATCATGTACGAACAGCCGACGCGCTTCCGAGCCGCGCTGAAGGAATTCCTGCGCTAGCAGCGCCCGCGCCGCCGGAACCGGCCCCGCGCGCGGCGGTTTCCCTTGTCGAACCGCGACAAGGAGATGTCCCGATGGCCCAGAACCAGCACAACCCGGACTCGGTCGAGCAGGCGCTCAACCAGAACAACCAGATGTCGGAAGATCCCGGCGACGGCAGCCGCAAGTCCTTCACCCTCGGCAAGGACGGCAACACGCCCGTCGAGAAGAAGCCCGAGCAGGACGAGCAGGACCAGTCGACCATCGAGGCGTTCGGCGAGGAAGGCGCGGGCATCGCCGCCAAGGAGTGATCCGGTGAGCGACACCGTCGAGATGATCCACGAGGACGCGCTCCCGGGGCACGAGAGCGACCTCGAGCCCAAGCCCGACTGGAAGCCGCGCTACCCCGGCTCGGGACGGCTGAAGGACAAGGTGGCGCTGATCACCGGCGCCGACAGCGGCATCGGCCGCGCCGTGGCGGCCCTGTTCGCGCGGGAGGGAGCGGACGTGGCGATCCTCTACCTTTGCGAGCATGACGACGCCGCGGAGACGAAACGCATCGTCGAGGCGGAAGGCCGCCGCGCGGTGACCGTCGCGGGGGACGTCGGCGACAAGGACTTCTGCGAGCGCGCGGTGGCCGAGGCCGTCGAGAAGCTCGGAAGGCTCGACGTGCTCGTCAACAACGCCGCCGAGCAGCATCCCGACAAGGACATCCGCGACATCACCGAGGAGCAGCTGAAGCGCACCTTCCAGACCAACATCTTCGGCTATTTCTTCATGGTCCAGGCGGCCCGCCCGCACCTCAAAGCGGGCTCCGCGATCGTCAACTGCACGTCGGTTACCATGTACCGGGGATCGGCCGAGCTGCTCGATTATTCGGCCACCAAAGGCGCGATCACCGCCTTCACCCGCTCGCTGTCGCAGAACCTGGTCGCGGACGGGATCCGCGTCAACGCGGTGGCGCCGGGGCCGATCTGGACTCCGCTCAACCCGTTCGGAGGCCAGCCGCCGGAGAAAATCCCCGATTTCGGCAAGGACGTGCCGATGGGGCGGCCGGGCCAGCCCAACGAGGTGGCGCCGGCCTTCCTGTTCCTCGCGTGCGAGGATTCGAGCTACATGACCGGCCAGGTGCTCCACCCGAACGGAGGCGAGGTCGTCGGCGGCTGACGCTGCTGGCGAGGCGGCGCATTCGTGCTATAGCTGCGTCGAAGGGGGCTCAGATGGCAGCGACGCAGAGCGGGGCGCGGTGAAGCAGCATCGCAGCTTCTCGGATTTCTGGATCTACTATCTGCGCGAGCATTCGCAGCCGGCCACCCGCTCGCTCCATTATGCGGGCACGGGCCTGGTTCTCGCCCTCCTCGCCGCAGCCGCCGCAGCCGCCGAATGGAAGCTTCTCCTGATCGTCCCGATTGCCGGATACGGCTTCGCCTGGCTGAGCCACGCCGCGGTCGAGCACAACCGGCCTGCGACCTTCACCTATCCGCTCTGGTCGCTCGCGGCCGATTTTCGAATGTTCTTCCTGTGGCTGACGGGGCGCCTCGGCGAGGAGCTCGCCCGCGCCGGGGTTCGGCCTGATGGAACGCTCGAGGCACGCGATGGCCGCTGACGTCCCGGGAATGGAGCCGGCTCTCGCCAAGCTGCGGGCTCGCGATCTTCTCACCGCAGATGAGGAGATGGTCCTTCGCGACGCGGTGATCGAGACCCGCGAGCTGGCCGGCGGGAAGACGATCGTCCGGGCCGGCGTGGTGCTGAGCGAATCCGTGCTTCTGCTCGAAGGCTTCGCCTGTCGGTACAAGGACCTGTCGGACGGCCAGCGCCAGATCATGGAGCTGCACGTGCCGGGCGACTTCGTCGACCTCCACGGATTCCTGCTGAAGCAGCTGGATCACCATGTCGGGTCGATGACCCCGGTCAAGTTCGCGCTCGTACCTCACGAGAAGCTTCGCGCGATCACCGAAAGCTACCCGCACCTCGCCCGGATGCTGTGGTTCTCCACCCTGCTCGATGCGGCCATCCACCGCGAGCGCATCCTGTCGATCGGCCGACGCAGCGCCGCGGCCCGGATCGGGCATTTGTTCTGCGAATTGTTCGTCCGGCTCGAGGTCGTCGGCCTCACCGAGGGCAGCAGCTATCGATTTCCCCTCACCCAGGCCGAACTCGCCGATGCGAGCGGACTCACATCCGTGCACGTGAACCGAATGCTGAGGCAGCTGCGCACCGACGGGCTCCTCACCTTCCGCGGCGGCCAGGTGACGATCCACGACTGGGAGGCGCTTCAGCACATGGCCGAGTTCGACCCGTCCTACCTCCACCTCGAACGGCGGCCGCGTTAAGCCGGCTAAAGGTCGACCACCTCGAACCCGGCGCGTGCGACCATGCGCTCTGCGAGCATCGCGCGGTGGCAGTCGGGCGCCTCTCGTTCATAGCAGAGGAGGGCCGAACGCCGGTCCCGCGACTCCGCCAGCGCCTGCTCGAAGGCGAGCTCCGCCTCAGGCGTCTCGAGCTGCAGGGCATAGATGTCGCGCATCTCGGCGGTGCGGCCCGCCCGCGCCGCCTGACGGCCGGCCGCAGGCGTTCCGAGCGGGCGCAAATGGAGATAGGAGATGCCCCGTTCGCCGAGCGCCACGGACAACGCGGTCTTGGAGAATCCCGGGCGGCGGGAGGCGGCGATGGCACGGACGTCGATCAGCAGCTCCACGTCCGCGTCGGCGAGCTCGTCGAGGAACTCGCCGACCGTTTTTCCCTCGTACCCGATCGTGAAGAGCAGGCCCGTCAGTCGAACAGCTCCTCGAGGAAGCTCTTTCGCCGCTTCTTGTAGGGATGGCGCCCGTAGCCCTGGTCCGCCCACGGCCCGCCCTGCTGCGGATAGGGGGCCCGCGGCGCATGGGGCGCGGGGGGAACCTGCGGAGCCTGCGGGGCCTGCGGAGGCTCGGGCGGGGTGCTGCGCTCGATGATCTTGTCGAGCTCGCCGCGGTCGAGCCAGACCCCACGGCAGGTGGGGCAATAATCGATCTCGATATTCTGACGCTCGCTCATCACCAGCTGGGTTCCATCCACGGGGCAGCTCATCGGCCCGGTTCGATCCGGCATCTCGAGTCTCCTTGTCTTGTCCCGGGGAGCTAGGAATGCGGGGGCCGTTGCGCAAGCGTACAGTCGATCTCCGGACTGTCCGTTTTCGTCCACCAATTGTTGGCGATTTTTCCCTCAGCTTGGCGCAGGCGTCCGCGGGCGGTTTTGGAGGTCATTATAACAAATGGCGGTTTTCTGCGGCTTTCTGCGTTTGGCACGCGTTCTGCAAAAGGGTCGACATCCCGCCGGGCAGTCCGGTGAGGAAGTTCAGGGAGACAGACAATGACCTTCAATTTCGGCAACCTTCAGCAGCTCGCGGTGTCCGCCCTCGGCGCCCTCCTCGCGGCCAGCCTGTTCATCTCCGCCGCCGTCGGTCCGGCCGGTCAGATCGTCTGACCGCCGGCTCCGGCCGTTCTAGAAACCTGACACGGAAGATTTCAGCACCATGGAAAACAGCTTCGCCCTCGACAAGCCGAACGCCAAGTTGATGGGCGTCTGCGCGGGCCTCGCCCGCTCGACCGGCGCCGACCCGACTCTGGTCAGGGTGCTGACGGTGGTGAGCATCTTCCTCCTCGGCGGGTTGACCATACCGGTCTACTTCGTCGCGGGCCTCGTAGCGCCCGTACGGCCCTGAGGAGGCCGCACATGCGACGCGGCCTCTATCGCGAATGGATGCGGCGCCTGCAGCTGTTCCTCGCCGCTTCGCCGGCGAAACGCCCCACGCCGAACGCCACGGCGGGGCAGGCGCAGCGCACCGCCTGAGACGCCCCTTGGAACCGGATCCGCTCCGCGGCTGTTGCCGCGGCAAGGTTTCCCGGCCAGGAAGGTGCCATGCGAAGCGCGACCCTCCTCCTTTTTCTTCTCCCACTCGCCGCCTGTGCCGCCGGTGCGCCCGGAATAAGCGGCGGCGAGCTTCGCGCGATCGACATCAACGGAGCTCCGATCGTCGGCGAGCGCCCGCTCACGCTTCGGCTCGAGAGCGGCCGGGCGAGCGGCAGCGCTGGCTGCAACAGCTTTTCAGGCAGCTACAGGAGCAACGGGCGGGGCGAGCTCAAGTTCGGCCCGCTCGAGGTCACTCGAATGGCCTGCGACGCCGGACTGATGGAGCAGGAGGCGCGCTACCTCTCGATCCTCGACTCCGCCGAGAGCTTCAACCGGTACGGCGGGGGCGGAGTTTCGGTCATCGCTCCCGACGGCCGGGCGATCCGCTTCCGGCCCGCCCGCTGACCTCCGCGGGCCCGGGCAGAAGCTCGCGCCTGACATGGAGGGCGCGGGTCGCGAGGCGGATCTCGTGCAGGAACAGCACGAGCCCGACGATCAACAGCAGCATTGCAAGGACGAAGAGGACGGCGATCGGGCGTGCGAAGCCGATCTCGACGAGGTCGGCTACGAACAGAAACGCGACCACCAGACAGACGAACAATGCGCTCGCGGTGCAGGCGCTGATCGAGCGGTTGACCAGGGTCATCCGCCGGTCGAGCAGGCACAGCTCCGCCGCCGCCCGCCCCCGCTCCGCCTCGTCATAGGAGCCGAACTCCTCCTCGAGCTTGCGGGCGCGGTCGACCACCCGCGCGAGGCGTTGGGCGAGCACGTTGAGGATCGCGCCGATCCCGGCGAGCAGGAAGACCGGCGCGATGGCGAGCTGGATGAGGTTGGCGACGGTCGAGACCGGGATCGCCGGGTCGACCAGCGGCCCCGTCACTGCGCCGTCACCGCCTGCTCGACGGAAATGCTCGTTCCGGCGACGTTGTCGGTGACGAGCGCGCGGACCTTGTAGGTGCCGAGCGCCGCGCTCGGCGCAAGGTTCAGGCCGACGCTGCCGTTGGCAAGAAGCATTCGGCCGGGGCCCGCCGGGCGGCCCGACCACAGCTTCGCCGAGGCCGGGGCCTGGTAGGGCCGTCCGTCCGGGCGGAGGACGCTGAAGCGGCCCGAGACGTTGCACCTGCCGTCGGACGCGGGGCGGCATCCGGAGAAGATCACCATCGCGTACACCGGACGCCCGCGCGGGGCCTTGGTCGTGACGGGGAGCCGCGGCGGCTGCGGCCCGAGCCAGGCGCTTCGGAACGCGGCGGGGTCTTGGGTCATCAGCACCGTCGCCTGGAACGATTTGGGCGCCTGGGCAACGGCCGGTGCGGCGGCGAGCGCAAGGGCGAGGAGGAAGCGTGCGGTCATGGCGGGTCTCCGGCGGTCGGTCCGATGATCCCACCGAAGGCGGTTAAGGTGCAAGCATCGCCATTGTGCCGTGCAGGGACGCTCCGCTAGGCTGGAGCCGCCGTGGCCGATCCCATCACCATCCTGCGCGACACCTTCGGTTTCGCCGCCTTCCGGGGCGTGCAGGAACAGGTGATCGGCCGGGTCATGGCCGGCCGCCACACCCTGGCGGTCATGCCGACCGGAGCGGGCAAATCGCTCTGCTACCAGGTCCCCGCGCTTGCCCGCACCGGCACCGCGCTCGTCGTCTCCCCGCTCATCGCGCTGATGCACGACCAGATCCGATCGGCCGACGCCTTCGGCATCCGCGCCGCCTCGCTGACCTCCGCCGATGAGGACCGCCAGGAGACGCTCGCCCGCTTCCGCTCCGGCGCGCTCGACCTGCTCTACGTCGCTCCGGAGCGCGCAAGCACCGGCCATTTCCGAGAGCTCGCGGGGAGCGTCCCCCTCTCGCTGATCGCGATCGACGAGGCGCATTGCGTCTCGGAATGGGGCCACGATTTCAGGCCCGACTATCGGCTGCTCAGGCCGCTGCTCGATTCGCTGGGGAACGTGCCCCGCCTCGCGCTCACCGCCACCGCAGACCGACAGACCCGCGCGGACATCCTCGTCCAGCTCGGAATCCCGGAGGACGGGCTGATCGTCGCCGGCTTCGACCGTCCCAACATCCGCTACCACGTCCGCCCGCGCGACGGCGTTTCGGCGCAGCTCAAGGCATTGTTGGCCGAGCAGCCGGGGCCGGGGATCGTCTACGCAACCAGCCGCGACAAGACGGAGAAGCTCGCCGTCCAGCTCGCCGGCGGGGGCCGCAAGGTGCTGCCCTACCATGCCGGCCTCGACCCGCGGGTGCGCGCCGCCAACCAGAAGGCGTTCGTCGCCTCGGAGGACATGGTGATGGTCGCGACCATCGCCTTCGGAATGGGGATCGACAAGCCGGACGTGCGCTTCGTCGCCCATGCCGGGCTGCCGAAATCGATCGAGGCCTATTATCAGGAGACCGGCCGAGCCGGGCGCGACGGCGACCCCGCCGAGGCCTGGCTGTTCTGGGGCGCGGAGGATTTCGCGCGGGCGCGGCGGCGGATCGAGACGGAGGTGCCCGACGAACGGCGGGGCGGCGAACGGCAACGCCTCAACGCGCTCGCCGCGATGGTCGAGACCGGCGCCTGCCGCCGCGCTTTGCTGCTCCGCCATTTCGGCGACGACGCTCCGGAGCGCTGCGGCAATTGCGACAATTGCCTCGCGCGGCCCAGCACGGTCGACGCGACCGAGGTGGCGAGGAAGCTCCTCTCAGCCGCTTTCAGAACCGAGATGCGCTTCGGCATCGCGCATCTCACCGACGTGCTGGCGGGGCGCGAGACCGACAAGGTGACCGGCTTCGGCCATCACCGCCTCTCCGTCTTCGGCATCGCCGACGAGGAGGAGCTGGCGTTGGTGAAGCCGGTCGCCCGCGCCCTCCTCGCGCGCGACGCGCTCCGCGCGGACGAATATGGCGGTCTCTCCTTCGGCCCCGGTGCGAAGCCGCTGCTGAAGGGCGAGGACAGGATGGAGCTCGTTCTCCCGCCTAAGCGCCAGCGGCGCGCGCGCCGCGACCGCGATTCGTCGGCCGACGGCGATCCGCTGTTCGAAGCTCTGCGCGCGCGCCGCCGCGACCTCGCGCGCGAGGCGGGCGTGCCGCCCTACGTCATCTTCCACGACAGCACTTTGAGGGAGATGGCGCAGCTCAGGCCCGGTAGCCTCGACGCCCTCTCGCGGGTAGCGGGCGTCGGGGCGGCCAAGCTCGACAAATACGGTCCGGCCTTCGTCGAAGTGGTCAGGGCGCACCAGGAGGCGGCATGAAGAGGCTCGACGACCAGGTCACGGTCTCCGGCCAGATCCGGCCGGAGGAGGTCGCCACTCTCGGCGTCGCGATGATCGTCAACAACCGCCCCGACGGAGAGGAGCCGGGACAGCCTTCGTCCGGCGAAGTGGCGGCGGCGGCCGCTGCGGCGGGCGTCGGCTATCGCCACATCCCGGTCTCAGGCGGAATCTCGCTGCCGCAGGTCGCTGAGATGGCCGAGGCGTTGGCGGCGGCGCAGGGGCCGGTCCTCGCCTTCTGCAAGTCCGGCACCCGCTCGACCTTCCTTTGGGCGCTCGCCCGCGCGAAGCTCGGAGACGATGCGGACGCGCTGGCTTTGAAGGCGGCCGCCGCGGGTTACGACCTGACGCCGATCCGCGCCTGGCTTACCCAGGCCTAGCCTTCGCCGGCCGCGAGGACCGTCTGGGCAGTGCCGAGCTCCTCGTCGTCCACCATCAGACGGACCGGAACCGCGAAGCCCACGCCCTGAAGGGTCATTCCCATGTCGAAGATGTAGCTGTCGATGCCCTCGGCGGTCAGCCGGGACTGGGCCGCTCCGGCGGCGAGGCTGTCGTAGAATCTGGCGGCCTCGACCAGCGCCATCACCAGGGAACCACGTCGCCCGCCTGGACCTCGGCGGCACGCGGCGGGCGGCCGAGGATCGCGTTGCGGTGGGGGAAGCGGCCGAATCGCTCGATAATGTCGTGGTGCTTCTTCGCGTAGCCGAAATGATAGTCGCTGCCGAGCGCGGTGAAGAGGGCGAGGGAGCGGCGCTGATCGGCCATGTCCTCGCTGTGCTGGAACGGCATGTAGAGGAAGACGCGCTCGTCGCTCGGCAGCCGCTCGTCGAGACCGCGCTCCACCGCCCCCTTCGCGACCGCGAGGGCGAGCGGATCAGTCGAGAACTGGTCGGCATGTCCGCGGAACATGTTGCGCGGGAACTGGTCGAACAGGATGACGGCCGCGAGCGCCTCGCGCTCCGAGCCGAGGAAATGCCCGGGGACGTTCTCCCGCATCTGCGCCCACAGCTCCTCGAAGCGCTTGCGGATTCGGGCGTCGAGGTCGGGCTCCGCCTTCCACCAGCGCTCGGGCTCGAGCGCGAACCAGAAGGAGAGGACCTCCTCGACCCAGGCGTTCACCGGCCCGTCTCCGTCATTGCGAGGAGCGAAGCGACGCGGCAATCCAGGCTGGGAGCTGGATTGCTTCGCTTCGCTCGCAATGACGGGTAGCGGAGCGGATCACGCGGCGGTGCCGCCGACGGTGAGCCCCTCGATCAGCAATGTGGGCTGGCCGACTCCGGCGGGGACCGACTGGCCGCCCTTGCCGCAGATGCCGACGCCCTCGTCGAGCGCCATGTCGTTCCCGATCGCAGCCACCTTTGTGAGCACGGTCGGGCCGTCGCCGATCAGGGTCGCGCCCTTGATCGGAGCGCCGAGCTTTCCGTTCTCGATCCGATAGGCCTCGGTGCAGGAGAAGACGAACTTGCCGCTGGTAATGTCGACCTGCCCGCCGCCGAAGCTCTTCGCGTAGATGCCATTCTTCGCCCGCGCGAGGATCTCGCCGGGATCGTCCCTGCCGCCGAGCATGAAGGTGTTGGTCATCCGCGGCATCGGCGCGTGGGCGAAGCTCTCCCGGCGGCCGTTGCCGGTCGGCTCGACGCCCATCAGGCGCGCGTTCAGGCGGTCGTGGATGTAGCCCTTGAGGATGCCGTCCTCGATCAGCGTGTTGCAGCGGGTCGGCGTGCCCTCGTCGTCGATCGACAGCGAGCCGCGGCGGTCGGCGATCGAGCCGTCGTCGACCACGGTGACGCCCGGCGCGGCCACCCGCTCGCCGATCCGGCCCGAAAAGGCCGAGGTGCCCTTGCGGTTGAAATCGCCTTCGAGGCCGTGGCCGATCGCCTCGTGGAGGAGGACTCCGGGCCAGCCCGGGCCGAGCACGACCCTCATCTCGCCCGCCGGGGCGGCGACCGATTCGAGGTTCACCAGGGCCTGGGCGAGGGCGATGTCGATCGCCCGGTTCCAGGTCTCCGGCTCGAACAGGCCGTCATAGAGGTAGCGGCCGCCGAGCCCGTGATAGCCGGTCTCGCGGCGGCCGTTCTGCTCCACGACGATCTGGACGTTGAGGCGGACCAGCGGACGGACGTCGTGGGCGACGAAGCCGTCGGGACGGACGATCTCGATTACCGACCAGGAGCCGGCGAGCGACACCGACACCTGGGCGACGCGCACGTCGCGGGCGCGGGCCGCAGCGTCGATCTCCTGGCAGAGCGCGACCTTGCGCGCGAAGGGGATCAGGCTGAGCGGATCGGAGTCCGTGTACAGCGTGGCGTTGGTGCGGCGCGGGGGCGGCGCCTTGGCCCGGGACGGATCGAGCACGGCCATCGTCTCGCCCGCGCGCCTGATCGCCGCCTCGGAAAGCTCGTTGGCATGGGCGAAGGCGGTCGTCTCTCCCGAGACTCCACGGAGACCGAACCCGGCCTGGGTGTTGAAATCCGCCGTCTTGAGGCGGCCGTCGTCGAAGGCGAAGCTCTCGGACGCCGTGTATTGGAGGAACAACTCCCCGTCGTCGCAGCCCTTGAGCGCGTCGGCGGTGAGGCTGAGGGCGGACTCGGGCGAGAGGGCGTCGCTCCGGTAGAGGAAGCGGCGCGGATCGGAGGAAAAGGTCATGCCCGCGCATATAGGCTCCGGTCTTCGTCATTGCGAGCGCGAGCGAAGCAATCCAGAACGGCGCCTGTGAAGGAACCTGCCGTCTACATCATGCCGAACCAGCGCAACGGCACATTCTACACGGGCGTCACCTCCGACCTCGTAAGACGCGTCTGGCAGCACAAGAATGGCACCGTCGGCTTCACCCACCGCTATGGTTGCAAGCTCCTCGTGTGGTTCGAGTTGCATGAGGAGATGCTCCCTGCGATCGCGCGGGAGAAGCAGATCAAGGCGGGATCGCGTGAAAAGAAGCTGGCGCTGACCGAGGCGCTGAACCCGCTATGGGAGGATCTTTTCGAAAGGATCGTGCACTGAGATCGGCGCGAGAACTGGACATGCAGGTGCCGACTGCCCCCGGCAGTCGGCAGCCACGTGCGGGCACGTGGCGACCTGCGATCTCTTCGCTTCGCTCGCAATGACGGGCTCCAGCCGATG
>DASVUZ010000019.1:0-31368 GCA_036386795.1 Allosphingosinicella sp. | reverse complement strand
CGGCAGTTCGCCCGACCGGCTTCGGCGACATCGTGGCCCTCGTCGCACTCTACCGGCCGGGCCCGATGGACAACATCCCGCTGTTTGGGGACCGCAAGAACGGCCGTGTCGCGATCGAATATCCGCACCCATTGCTGGAGACGATCCTCGGGGAGACCTACGGCATCTTCGTGTACCAGGAGCAGGTGATGCAGGCGGCGCAGCTGCTCGCCGGCTACACGCTCGGCGGCGCGGACATGCTGCGGCGCGCGATGGGCAAGAAGATCAAGGCGGAGATGGACGCCCAGCGCGCGATCTTCGTGGAAGGATGCGCGAAGACGAACGGCATCCCGAAGGACAAGGCCAACGAACTGTTCGACTTGATCGACAAGTTCGCCGGCTACGGCTTCAACAAGAGCCACGCCGCCGCCTACGCCCTCATCGCCTACCAGACGGCGTGGCTGAAGGCGCACCATCCGGTCGAATTCTATGCCGCCTCGATGTGCTTCGACATCCACCAGACCGACAAGCTCGCCATCTTCACCGACGACATGCGGCGGATGGAGGTCGAATGCCTGCCGCCGTCGATCAACGCGAGCGAGGCGGAATTCTCGGTCGAGGCGCTCGGCGCCCCACCGAACGGAGAAGGGTTGGTCGGGCCACGTCTCGCCGTGCGCTACGCCTTGGGCGCGCTCAAGGGCGTCGGCGAGAAGGCGATGGAGCAGCTGGTCGAGGAGCGGCGCTCGAACGGCCCGTTCAAGTCGCTCGAGGATTTCGCCGAGCGGGTCGATCCGCGCCTGCTCAACCGCCGCCAGATCGAGAGCCTCGCCGGCGGCGGCGCCTTCGACGCGCTCGATTCCAACCGGGCCGCGGTGTTCGCCGCGGCCGAGACCATCCTCGCCCACGCCGCGAGCGCAGCCGACGCCCGCGAGAGCGGGCAGGGCGGGCTGTTCGGAGGCGGCGAATCGAACGTCGTCCCGATCCGGATGCCGGTCGCCTCGACCTGGACCCTGGCCCAGCGAATGGCGGCGGAGAAGGACTCGTTCGGCTTCTATTTCTCAGCCCACCCGGTCGACCGGTACCGCCACCTCGCCGAGGCGCACGGGGCGAGGAGCTATGCGGCGCTCGCCGCGCTTCCCGCCCCTCCCGACGGGGGCCGCTGCGGAGCGGTGATGGCCGGGATGGTCGAGGATTCGCGCTGGCGCACCTCGGCCCGAGGCCGGCGCTACCTGATGGCGACCATGTCGGATTCGTCGGGCCAGTTCGTCGCCACCGTGTTCGACGACGACGCCTCCGCCCAGGTCGAGGCGGCGGCCAAGTCGGGAGCCTGCGCACTGCTCAACGTCGAGCTCGACCGAAGGCCGGGCGAGGAAGCGCCTCGAGTGACCATCCGATCGCTGCAATTGTTCGAGAGCCTGTCGAGGCGCACCCGGCTCATGCTCGAGGTCGAGGCCGACGAGGCCGGCGCGATCGCCCGCCTGGCGGCGGCGACCGCGGCCGATCGCGGCGGCCAGGGCGAGCTTCGGCTGCGGGTCAAGCTCGACGGCGGCGAGGCCGAGCTGGTCCTGGGCCGCGATTTCCGGCTCGACGCCGAGCTCGCCGCTCGCCTCGATCGGCTCGACGGGATCGTCGCCGTCCGCCTCTCGGTCGCCCCCCAGCCCCGGCTTGCGCTCGTCTCCTGAGCGCATAGACTGGGCCGGCGCAAAGTCGGGGAGGGAACATGCTCGGAGGGATGCAGGACTGGCCGCTGAGGATCATGCGGATCCTCGACCATGCGGCGCGCGAGCACGGCGCTCGCGAGCTGGTTTCGCTTTACGCCGACGGCAGCAAGGTCCGCACCGACTGGGCCGGAATCGCCCGCGATTCGCGCCGGCTGGCGCGGGCGCTCGAGCGGCTCGGCCTCAAGCCCGGCGACCGGGTCGGGACCCTGGCGATGAACCACGCCCGCCACGTCGTCGCCTGGTACGGCACGATCGGGATGGGCGGAGTGATCCATACCATCAACCCGCGCCTGTTCGACGACCAGCTCGCCTACATCGCCAATCATGCCGAGGACCGGGTGCTGTTGTACGACCGCGCCTTCGCGCCCCTGGTCGAGCGACTGAAGCCGCGCTGGACCAGCATCGAGCATTTCATCGGCTTCGACAATGGCGAGTTCGACGCCTTGATCGCTCCCGAGAGCGACGATTATTCCTGGTTCGAGGGCGACGAGCGCGATCCGGCGATGCTCTGCTACACCAGCGGCACCACCGGCAACCCGAAAGGCGTGCTCTACGAGCATCGCTCGACCGTCCTCCACGCCATGGTCCAGATGAGCCCCGACGTCTTCGACCTCAGCGCCCGCTCGGTGGTCCTGCCGGTCGTCCCGATGTTTCACGCCGCCGGCTGGGCCTTGCCCTTCTGCACGGCGATGGCCGGCGGGAAGATGGTCTTCTCGGCCGATTATACGCCGCAGGTGATGTGCGACCTGATGAAGGCCGAGGGCGTGACGCACACGGCGGGAGTGCCGACCGTCTGGCTGGCGCTGGTCAACCATGTCGACTCGACCGGCGAGGATCTCGGCAAGCTCACGACCGTCCATATCGGTGGATCGGCCGCGCCCCGGGCGATGATCCAGTGGTTCATGGACCGCGGCATCCGGGTCGGCCACGCCTGGGGGATGACCGAGATGTCGCCGCTCGGAACGGTCGGGGCGGGAAGCGGCGACTGGGACGAGCTCAGCCGCGAGCAGCGCATCGACCTTCTCTGCAAGCAGGGCCGGGTCCCGTTCGGGGTCGAGCTTCGAACCGTCGGCGACGACGGCAATTTGCTGCCGCGCGACGGCAAGACCTCGGGCCGGCTTCAGACCCGGGGTCCCTGGATCATCCGCCAATATTTCCAGGATTCGGCGGGCGACGTGATCGACGAAGAGGGCTGGTTCGACACCGGCGACGTCGCCGCCCTCCACCCCGACGGAGTCCTCCAGATCACCGATCGGTCCAAGGACGTGATCAAGTCGGGCGGCGAATGGATCAGCTCGATCGACCTTGAGAACGCCGCCATCGGCTGCCCCGGCGTGGCCGAGGCCGCGGCGGTGGGGGTGAAGCATCCCAAATGGGACGAAAGGCCTCTCCTTCTGGTCGTCAGGAAGGAAGGGGCGGAGGTGACTCCCCAGCAGATTCTCGATCACCTCGAAGGCCATGTCGCCAAATGGTGGCTCCCGGACGAGATCCTGTTCGTCGAAAGCCTCCCCCACACGGCGACCGGCAAGCTGCTCAAGACGGCGCTAAGGGAGCAGTATCGCGACTACAAGCTGGCCAGCGCGGCCTGATCCGTCATCCCGGCGAAAGCCGGGACCTCGGGTCATCCCGTAGAGCCCTTTTCCCTGGGGTCCCGGCTTTCGCCAGGATGACGTGCTTACAGCAACCGAAGCTGCGGCCCCTGCGGCGGCTCGAACAGATCGCAGCGAAGCTTGCGCTTGTCCCGGTTCAGCCCATGCTTCCTCGCCGCCACCTCGAAGCGCACCCGCATCAGCTCCGCCCAGGGGCCGGAGCCGCTCATCCGGGTGAACCAGTTCGGGTCGTTGTCCTTGCCGCCGCGCATCGAGCGGATGATGTTCATCACCTTGTCGGCGCGGTCGGGGAAATGCTCGTCGAGCCAGGCCCGGAACAGCGGCGCCACTTCGTGGGGCAGTCGCACCGGAAGGAAGAAGGCGCCGATCGCTCCGGCTTCGGCCGCCGCCTCGACGATATGCTCGACCTCGTGATCGGTGATGCCGGGGATGACCGGCGCGATCGCCACGGTCGCGGGCACGCCCGCCTCGTTCAGCGCCTTGACCGCGGCGAGGCGCTTGCGCCCGGACGGCGCGCGCGGCTCCAGGGTGCGCGACACTTCCGGAGTCAGCGACGTCACCGACAGTGCGACCGAAGCGAGCCCGTCGGCGGCCATCCGCACCAGAAGGTCGAGGTCGCGCAGCACCCGGTCGGACTTGGTGGTGATCGTCACCGGGTGCTTCGTCTCCGCGAGCACCTCGAGGACCGAGCGGGTGATCCGCCACCTCGCCTCGATCGGCTGGTAGGGATCGGTGTTGGTTCCGATCGCCATCGGCCGAACGACATAGCCCGGCTTGGCCAGCTCCTCGCGCAGGATCCTCGCGGCGTCGGGCTTGGCGAACAATTTCGTCTCGAAATCGAGCCCGGGCGAGAGGTCGTGAAAGGCGTGGGTCGGCCGTGCGAAGCAGTAGATGCAGCCATGCTCGCAGCCGCGATAGGAGTTGATCGAGCGGTCGAAGCCGATGTCGGGGGACCGGTTCCAGGCGATGATCGACTTCGGCTTCTCGACGGTGACCGTCGTTCGAAGCAGCGGCGGCCCGTCGTCGACCTCCTCGCGAACGTCGAGCCAGTCGCCGTCAAGCTCGCGCACCGGCAGGTTGAATCGCGTCGGCGTCCGGTTCTCCGGCGCGCCGCGGCCGTGGTGGACGTCGGGACGGGGCATTCCCCGTTCGTACCTCAATCGATGGAACGGATCAAGAACTCCCTTGCCTCCCCATCGCCAGATGGGGAGGGGGACCAGGCGAAGCCTGGTGGAGGGGTGACCTGCCAGAGACCCAGGATCGGGCGCGAAACGGCGACGACCCAGGTTCCCTTCCCCCGTGCGCACGGGGAGCGGATCATTCCGTACCGTAGGCCAGCTTCGCCCCGTCCGCGGTGAGCCGCACGGCGGTCGCTCCCGGCATCCCGGGGAAGCGCGGCCACAGGCCCTGGGCGAGGGCCGTTCGGCTGTCGCCCGGCTTGCCCGCGCCCTCCTCGTAGATCCAGTAGTTGCGCAGAACGATCGGGACATAGCCCCGGGTCTCCCAATAAGGCAGCGACTCGATGTAGAGCAGGGGATCGCCGCGATCGAAGCGGCGGCTGTTCCATTCCGCGACCGGGACCGGCCCCGAATTGTAGGCGGCGATCACCTTGGGGAGGAGGCCGCCGGTGGCGTGGTGGTCGCGAAGGGTTTCGATATAGCTCTGGCCGAACTCGATGTTCGCGGCCGGGCTGGTGAGCAGCTGGCGGTCGAACGGCTCGCCGCGGGCGCGGGCGATGTCGCCGGCGGTGCCGGGGCGGACCTGCATCAGCCCGACCGCGCCGGCCGGGCTGACGACCGAGGTCCGGAAGTTCGATTCCTGGAGCGCGTGGGCGAAGGCCAGCGACGGGTCGACCCGCCAGCCCCGGGTCGGCCGCCACGCCGGCCGCGGATAGCGCGCGGCGAAGTTGACGCTGGCGCCGCGCGGAGCGTTGTGCGCCAGCCAATATTGGGTCGAGGCGAGGTCGAGCTCGGCGGCGAGGTGGAGGAGGGCGCCGTGATCGCCCGCGCCGCCGATCCGCGCCTGGTGGCGGACGAACTGGTCGGCGAGCTCGGTCTCGCCGATCTCGGCCAGAGCCAGAGCGGCGCGCACGTTGGGCTTGCCGGCGATTCCGCGCCATTCGGAGTCGCGATAATCGTGGAGGCCGGACGCGGCTGCTCCGCTCATCCCGAGCGCGGTCGTGGCCAGCAGTCCGTAGAAGGTCTCCTTCTGCCTCGCGGCGCTTCGCAAATGACCCTGGACTCGCTCGGGCCGGCCGCACTTCATTTCCGCGCGCGCGCTCCAATAATGGGCGGCGGCGGCAAGCTCGACGTCGCCCGAGCGCTGGGCGACGGTCCCGAACGCCTCGGCCGCGCCCTTGCAATCGTCCTGGCGCCACGCCGCGAGCCCTTCCGCCCAGGCGCCCTGCACCGCCCATTCCCCGGTTCCCGCGCGGGCGAGCCCGGCGAGCCGGCGGGCGTCGGCGTCATTGCCTATCGTGTAATAGGACCAGCCGATCCGCTGCTGGAATTCGGTTCGGGCTTCGCTCCCGAGCTGGTCCTGCCGCTCACTGAACAGCGCTTCCGCCTCATAGGGGCGGTTGTCCTTGATCAGCGGCTGGATCAGCGGCTCGAGCGCCGCCGCCGCGGGATCGCCCTTGATCGAGTCGGCCCGGCCCCGGCGCGGCTGGCTGCCGGCCCAGACCAGGCTTTGAGTCCGGGGCAGCTCCGGAAGCTCGGTCGCTCCGCGAGTCTGGGCCAGCCGGGCGATCTGCTCCGCCTTGGGCATTTCGGGCGCGCTCTCGAGCAGCGCCATCAGTTGCGGAAGCTCGGCCTTGGGCGAGCCCTTGGCGAGATAGAGCTCGGCGCGCGCCGCCCGGTGAAGCGGGCCGTCCGGCAAGGCGGCCAGCCTGGTCGAGGCGCCGGCCCAGTCCTCGGCCCGAATCGCGGCGAAGACTTCGCGCCAGGCGCCGCGCTGCTCGGCGCTGAGTCCCGCGGACTGGGCTCCGCCGCCGTCGGCGAGCGCTGGAGCGGCGGGCAGCGCGAGCGCTGCGGCCAGGAGGAGCGGTGCGAGCTTCATTCCTTCACCTCTTCGATCAGCATCTGAAGGTCCGCCCAGGCGAGCGCCTTCAGCCGCGGCGATTCGAGCAATTGTCGGGGCGCAATGGTTGCCAGAGCTTTGACGGGCCCGGCATGGGTGGCGATCTCGTGCCAGCGACCCCGCGCCTGGGGGACCGAAAGGCCGAGAAGCGCCTTGGCGCAGGAGTCCCCGAACAGCAGCACCGCGCGCGGCCCCGCAAGACCGATATGGTGGCGGGCGAGAGCGGCGCAGCTCTTGATCGCCTCGCTGTTGAGCTGTCCCGACGGCGAGCGGATGCAGGACAAGGCCGCAAGGTAGATCGACCCCCGGTCGCGGCCGATCGCCGCCAGCATTCGGTCGAACAGCCGGCCGGCCTCGCCGCTGATCAGGGTTCCCGCCGCGCAATCTTCCCCGCTCGGCATGTCCGCGAGGATCATCAGTCCCGAAGCCGGGTCGCCCGCGGGGCAGATTCGCGGCGCCGCCGGAGCGGCGAAGGCGAGCCGGTCGCTAGAGGCGAGCCAGGCCTGGAACAGGTCGAGCTGGCCGGGCAGCGGCTCTTCGGGCGCCTCGGCCGCCGGAACCGGGGATGGGGTCCGGGCTTCGGGAGGCTTCGGCCGCAGCCAGTCGCGCGGCGCCTCGTCGACGAGCGTGTCGACGCCCGCCTCGGCCCACCAGGACAGCACGCTTTCGGCGGCCGCCGGCGAAAATGCATCGCTTCCCCGCTCCACGGTCGCCATGGAGTCCGCCGCGGGCGGGCTGGTCAACCTCTAAATCTCTATCTATCTGCCAGACGTTGGCTGCCTGCGACGACATGAGTCCGCAGCGCCGCCCGAGGGAGCGCCTGGATGTCCGAACGCGAGTCGATGCCCTATGACGTGGTGATCGTCGGCGCCGGCCCGGCCGGGCTCGCCGCCGGCATCCGGCTGAAGCAACTCGCCGCCGAAGCGGGCCGCGAGCTCAGCGTCTGCATCCTCGAAAAAGGGTCCGAGGTCGGAGCCCATATCCTCTCCGGCGCGGTCATGGATCCCCGGGCCCTCGAAGAGCTGCTGCCCGACTGGCGCGATCTCGACAGCCCGCTGACGGTTCCGGTGGTCGAGAACCATCATTGGGTGCTCACCGGGACGCGCAAATATTCGCTTCCGCACCTGATGATGCCGCCCTTCATGAACAACAAGGGGACCTATACCGGATCGCTCGGCAATTTCTGCCGCTGGCTGGCCGGGCAGGCCGAAGCGCTCGGGGTCGAGGTCTTCCCCGGCTTCGCGGCCGCCGAGGTGCTGTTCAACGAGGACGGCTCGGTCAAGGGAGTCGCCACCGGCGACATGGGAGTCGCCCGGGACGGAACCCGCCGGGCGGACTACCAGCCGGGAATGGAGCTTCACGGCCGCTACACCTTCTTCGCGGAAGGCGCGCGCGGTCATCTCACCAAGCAGCTCAAGCGGATGTTCGATCTGGAGCGCGAGAGCCAGCCGCAGGTCTACGGGATCGGCCTCAAGGAGCTTTGGGACATCGAACCGGGCAAGCATGTCCCCGGCCGGGTGATCCATACCCAGGGCTGGCCGCTCGACGACAGCGCCTGGGGCGGGGGCTTCCTCTACCACCAGGACAACAACCAGGTCGCTTTGGGCTTCGTGGTCGCGCTCAACTACCGCAACCCGCATCTCTCCCCGTTCGAGGAGTTTCAGCGCTGGAAGCAGCACCCGGCGATCCGCGAGATGCTCGAAGGGGGCCGGAGGGTCTCCTACGGGGCCCGGGTGATCAACGAAGGCGGGTGGCAGGCGGTGCCCAGGCTCGCCTTCCCCGGCGGAGCCCTGATCGGCTGCGCGGCGGGCTTCGTGAACGTGCCGAGGATCAAGGGCAGCCACACGGCGATGAAGTCGGGCATGCTCGCCGCCGAGGCCGCCTTCGCGGCGATCGCCGCGGAGCGCTCCGGCGACGAGCTCGAGAGCTACGAAGAAACGCTTCGAAACAGCTGGATAGCGACCGAGCTTAAGATGGTCCGCAATGTCGAGCCGTTCGTCGCCAAGTTCGGCGGGACGATGGGGACTCTGCTCGCCGGCGCCGACATGTGGATGCGCTACCTGAGGATCGGGCTGCCCTTCACGCTCCGGCACCGTCCCGACAACGAGACCCTCTATCGCAAGGACCTGGTCAGGCCGATCGACTATCCCAGGCCCGACGGAGTGATCAGCTTCGACCGGCTGTCCTCGGTGTTCATCTCCAACACCAATCACGAGGAGGACCAGCCGGTCCATCTGACGCTGAAGGACCGGGCGATCCCGACCGAGATCAACCTCCCGCTCTACGACGGGCCGGAGCAGAGATATTGCCCGGCCGGAGTCTATGAGTTCGTCGAGGAGGCGACCGGGCCGAGGCTTCAGATCAACGCCCAGAATTGCGTCCACTGCAAGACTTGCGACATCAAGGACCCGACCCAGAACATCAACTGGGTCGTCCCCGAAGGCGGAGGAGGGCCGAACTATCCCAACATGTAGTCAGGCCGCAGGCGGGTTCCTCGCCGGAGCGCTGCTTCTGGCCGCCGCCCCCGCCGCGGCGAGCCTCGACGAGACTTCGGCGCTCGCCGCCTATGTCCGGGCCCGAGCCGCCGACGGCTCCGGCGCCGCTGAGCAGGCCGCCCGCAATTACGGCGCCGCTCTGGCCCTCGCTCCGCAAAACGAAGTGCTCGCCGCCCGCGCCCTGTCCCAGGCGATCGCCGCCGGCGACCGGACGCTCGCGCTTCAGGCGGCTCGACTGCTCGATTCCGCCGGCAAGCTCGCTCCCGACGGCCGCCTGCTCCTGGTCGGAGAGGCCTTCCGGGCGAAGCAATGGAAGGAAGCGGGGCGGCAGATCGAGCGGCTCGAGGCTGACGAGGTCTTCTCCTTCATGACTCCACTGCTCCGGGCCTGGCTCGCCCAGGGGAGCGGCAACGGCGATCCCCTGGCCCTGCTCGGAGCCGCCTCCGGCAACGCCCTCGCCACCACTTATGCGTCCGAGCACCGCCCGCTTCTGCTCATCGCCGGCGGCAAGGCGAAGGAAGGCGCGGCCGCGCTCGCTCCGCTTGTCGCCGACGAGTCGATCCGATCGCAGCGGCTTCGAATCGCCGCAGCGGCGATCCTGGTCCGAAAGGGCGGCCGCAAGGAGGCTCTGGAGCTGCTCGCCGGCGAGGCCGAGGCGCTCGCCGAGGCCCGCCGCCGGATCGAGGCCGGAAGGCGCCTCGACGGTGAGATCCTGTTGCCGGCCGAGGGCATGGCCGAGCTTCTCAGCCGCATGGCGCTCGACCTCAACGGCCAGGAGGTTCCCCAGCTCGCGCTCAGCTTCGCCCGGCTCGCCACCTTCCTCGCTCCGCAAAGCTCCGAGGCCTGGCTGATCGCCGCCGACCTTCTCTCGGGCCAGGGCCGCCACGAGGCGGCGCTTTCGGCGCTTTCGAAGGTTCCGGGCGACGACGTCTTCGCGGCCACCGCCGCCGACCGGCGAATGACCGTCCTGGTCGAGGCCAACCGGACCGACGAAGCCCTCGCCGAGGCCCGCCGCGCCGTCGCCGCCGGCCCCTCAGAGATCGACAATTGGACTCGTCTCGGCGACATCCTCGGTCAGACCCAGCGCCACGCCGAAGCCGCCGCCGCCTATCAAAAGGCCCTCGACCTCGCCGAGTCCGGAGTCGAGGCTCGGCATCCCCTATGGGCCCTGTGGCTTCTGCGCGGCAGCGCCCTGACCCAGTCGGGCGACTGGCCTCGGGGCAAGGCGGCGCTGGAGGAGGCGCGGCGGCTCGCGCCCGACCAGCCGGTGGTGCTGAACTTTCTCGGCTATTCGCAGCTCGAGCGCCGCGAGAATCTCGCCGAGGCGGAGAAGATGATCGGCGAGGCGAGCCGGCTCCAGCCCGACGACGCGGCGATCACCGATTCGCTGGGCTGGGCGCATTATGTCCGGGGCGACGTACCCAAGGCGATCGAGCTGCTCGAGCGGGCGTCGCAGGGCCAGCCCGCCGATGCCGCGATCGCCGAGCATCTCGGCGACGCTTATTACAGCGCCGGCCGCCGCTTCGAGGCCCGCTACGCCTGGCGCGCGGCGCTGTCCTACGCCGAGGGCGCCGCCGCCGCCCGGCTTCGAAGCAAGATCGACTCGGGGCTCCGGCCGGAGCTCGCCGCCCCCTGATGGAGGAGATCGCCTACGCGAAGATCAACCTCGAGCTTCGAGTGCGGCGGCGCCGGGACGACGGCTATCACGACATCGACACCCTGTTCGCCTTCGCCGAGGACGGCGATCGGCTGAGAGTGGCCGAAGGGGAGGGGCTCGAGCTCGACATCGTCGGCCCGTTCGCCTCCGACCTCTCCGGGCCCGAGGACAATCTGGTCCTCCGCGCGGCCCGACTACTGGATTGCGGGCGCGGGGCACGGCTCACGCTCGACAAGAGGCTGCCGGTCGCCTCCGGCATCGGCGGCGGCTCGGCCGACGCCGCGGCGGTGCTTCGGCTGCTCGTGCGATGGTGGGATCTCGGCCTCGGGCGGGCCGAGCTGATGGCGCTCGCCGGGCACCTCGGCGCCGATGTGCCCGCGTGCCTGCTGTCCCGCACCATGCGCGGAACCGGCCGCGGCGACCGCCTCGAGCCGGACGGGGCCGAGGCCGAGCTTGCGGGCAAGCCTGTGCTGCTCGTCAATCCCGGAGTCGCCCTCTCCACCGCCGAGGTCTTCGGCCGCTGGAGCGGGATCGAGGCTGACGGCAACGACCTCGAGCCCGCCGCGCTGGAGCTTGCGCCCGCGATCGGCGAGGTTCTCGCCGAGCTGCGCGCATATCCCGGAGTCGAGCTCGCGCGCATGTCGGGCTCCGGAGCCACCTGCTTCGCGCTGTTCGAATCGGAGGCCGAGCGCGACGGCGCGGCCGCGGCCATCGCGGCGGACCGGCCCCGCTGGTGGCGGCTCGCCAGCCGTCTTCGCTGACCCGCGCGTCCCGGTCCGGGACGCACTTTCCGAGCCCTTAACCATCGCAGGCCGCAGCCTTGCGTCGTGGCACGCTACTTGCTGCAGGATTGGCGACGAGTCGAAACAGGGCCTTGAGGGGGCTTGTGGACATTCGCACATGGTCCCGCTCCGCCGCGTACGGAGCCGGCGCCATGGCTCCCTGAGAGCCGGCCGCTCCCGACCGGGCGGCCGGCTCTTTTTGTGGCGACAAATCCGTCGCCGGAGCCCAAATCGGCGCATGTTCGATCTGACTCTCGACGGCCCCGTCGCCACCCTGCGCCTCGACCGGCCCGCGGCCCGCAACGCGATACCCGCATCCGGATGGGCCGGGCTCGCGAACCATTCGGAGGAAGCCGCCCGGGGCGGGGCCCGGCTGCTCATCCTTTCAGGATCGGGCGAGGCCTTTTGCGCTGGGGCCGACCTGTCCGATTTCGACGCTTTGACCGACGATCCGGCAGCCACGGCCGACTTCCGGATCGCGATGCGCCGCGGGCTCGACAGGCTTCGCGACCTGCCGATCGCGACGATCGCGGCGATCGGCGGGCCCTGCTACGGCGCCGGCGTCGCGCTGGCCCTCGCCACCGACCTGAGGGTGGCGGGGGAGCGCGCTCGCTTCGCCATCACTCCGGCCAAGCTCGGAATCTCCTATCCTCAGGAAGACGTCGCTCGGCTGGTCGCCCTGGTCGGTCCCGGCCAGGCGTCTCGGCTGCTTTTCACGGCGGGCAGCGTCGGCCCGGCCGAGGCGGCCCGGATCGGCCTAGTCGAGATTGCAGCGACCGACCTCGCCGCCGCGGTCGGCGAGCTGGCCGAAGCGATCGTGGCCAACAGCGCCGACAGCATCGCGGCACTCAAGCGCGGAATCCGGCTCGCCGCGGAAGGCGCGGCCCGGGACTCGGAGCAGGATCGCCGCTTCGACTCGCTGTTCGGCTCGGCCGGCTTCAGGGAGAGGCTCTCGGCGCTGCGCCGCAGCCGCTGACTTGCCTGCCCCGCGGCAATAAGGGAGAAGCCGCCGAATGAAGCGCGTCGCCGCTCTCCTTGCCCTCCTTTCGGCCTGCGGAGGACCTCCGGCGGCCAGGCCCGACAATCTCGTCGAATGCGCCGTCGACGGCGCCGCCGACTTCGCCCGGGTGTGCACGCTCGAGCGGGCGCGCGGGGGAAGCGGAGTCGTCCTCACCATCCGAAGCCCGAGCGGCAGCTTCCGGCGACTCGTGACGACCGGTGACGGGCGCGGCGTGATGGCCGCCGACGGCGCCGAGGAGGCGAGCGTGGCGATTGCCGGAGAGAACCTGATCGAGGTCGCGATCGGCTCGGACCGCTATCGGCTCCCGGCCCGGCTGCGATGAGCCGGGCCATTCTCACCGCCGCCGAGATGCGCTCGGCGGAGGCGCAGGCGATCGCCGCCGGAACGCCCGCCGGCCGGCTGATGGAGAGAGCAGGGGCCGGCGCCGCCGAGGCGATCCGACGCTTCGCGGGGCCGATGCCGGCCTTGATCCTGTGCGGACCCGGCAACAATGGCGGCGACGGCTACGTCATCGCCCGGCGGCTCGCGGAGTGCGGGAGCCCGGTCCGAGTCGCGGCCATCGCCGAGCCCGGGAGCGCCGAAGCCCAGGCGGCCCGAGCCGCGTGGACGGGCTCGGTGGAGAGCCTCGCCGAGGCTAAGGCCGCGGCGCTCCTCGTCGACGCCTTGTTCGGCACGGGCCTGGCGCGTCCGCTCGACGAGGCCGTGTCGTCGCGCCTTCGCGAGCTCGCCCAGGCCGCGCGCCTTCGGGTCGCGGTCGACTTGCCGAGCGGCATCGCGACCGATGACGGCCAGATCCTCTCGCCAGCCCCCGATTTCGACCTCACGATCAGCTTTGCGACTCTCAAGCCCTCCCACCTGCTCCAGCCCGCCGCCCGGCATATGGGCCGCCTTGTCGTCGCGGACATCGGCATCCAGGCGAAGAGTTCGCTGCAGGTGATCGACAGGCCCCGGCTGGGGGCGCCGGGCGCCGAGGACCATAAATACAGCCGGGGCTACGTCGCCGTGCTCGCCGGCTCCATGCCGGGCGCCGCCGCGCTCGCGGCCGATGCGGCGTTGCGGGCGGGCGCCGGTTATGTCCGCCTGATCGCCGGCGATCCGATCTCCGGGACGGCGCGCGCCGTGGTGCAGGGCGGGGACATGGATGCGCTGCAGGACCGCCGGGTCGGAGCCGTGGTCGCCGGGCCGGGTCTCGGAAACGCCGAGTCCGGATCCGGAATTCTCGATCTGGCCCTGGCCTCCGGCGTCCCCGCGATCCTCGACGCCGATGCCCTGACATTGCTCGCCGGGACCGGATTCGACCGGCTTTGCCGGGCCTCGGCCATGCCGGTCCTCACTCCGCACGCCGGGGAATTCGCGAGATTGTTCCCGGACCTCGCCGGAAGCAAGGTGGAGCGGGCCAGGGCCGCCGCCGCGGCGGCCCGTTCGGTGATCGTGTCAAAGGGACCCGATACTGTGGTCGCAGCGCCCGACGGCCGGGCGGCGATCGCCTTTCCCGCCCCGCACTGGCTTGCGACGGCGGGGACCGGCGATGTCCTGGCGGGAGTCATCGCGGCGCTTCGGGCTTCCGGGCTGGAGGCCTTCGAGGCGGCCTGCGCCGGAGTCTGGCTGCACGGTCGGGCGGCGGAGCTCGCCGGTCCCGGCCTCACCGCCGACGATCTGCTCGACCACCTCCGCGCGGCTTCGATCGAGTGCCTGTGACCGATCCGATCGTCAGGCTTGCCGCCCGCGGCGATGGAGTGGGCGAGAGCGGGCGCTTCTACAAGCTGGCCGCGCCGGGCGACGGCGTGGGCTCGGACGGCGAAATTCTGCCTGGGCCGCACCGCCGAGTGCCGCCCTGCCGACATTTTCCCGAATGCGGCGGCTGCCAGCTCCAGCATGTCGACGACGAAGCCTATGCCGTCTTCCTGCGCGACCGAATCGCTTCGGCGCTTGCCGCGCAGGGCGTTGCCGCACCCGAAATCCTGCCCGCGCTGATCTCGCCGCCCAATAGCCGGCGGCGAGCCGCGCTCCGGGCCGGGCGGGGCGGAACTCTCGGCTTCAACGCGGAGGCCAGCCACCGCGTCGTCGACATGCACGAATGCCATATCCTTCGGCCGGAGCTGTTCGCGCTCGTCGCGCCGCTGCGCGGCTTGCTGCGCCGGCTCGACCCGGCGGCCACGGCGGGGGTTCGGCTGACGCTCGCCGACCAGGGCGTCGACCTGCTTCTCGAAAAGGTTGAAGCCGAAGGGCTCGCGGCGGCGGAGGCGCTCGGCGATTTCGCTCGGGACCATCGCCTGGCGCGGCTTGCACTGGACGACGGCTACGGTGCTCAGACCCGCTGGGAGCCCGAGCCGGTGACGGTGACCCTGGGCGGCGTGCCAGTGCCGCTCCCGCACGGCGGCTTCCTCCAGGCGACGGCGGAAGGGGAGGCGGCCCTGGTCGAGGCGGTCCGGCGCTCGGTGGGTGAGGCGCGGATCGTCGCCGACCTCTTCGCCGGCCTCGGCACCTTCGCCCTGGCGCTGGAAGGCCGGATCCTCGCCGTGGAAGGCGCCCGCGACGCCGCGCTCGCGCTGAAGGCGGCGGCGGGCCGGGCGCAGCGGCCGGTCTTCGTCGACCATCGCGACCTCTATCGCCGCCCGCTCGACCCGGCCGAGCTCGGCCGTTTCGAGGCCGTGATTCTCGATCCGCCGCGCGCCGGGGCCGGCGAGCAGTCGCAAGCCCTGGCGCGCTCGGCGATGCCGCGAATCGCCTACGTCTCGTGCAATCCGTCCACCTTCGCCCGCGACGCCGCGACCCTGGTCGCGGGCGGCTATCGCTGCCAATGGATCCAGCCGGTCGGCCAGTTCCGCTGGTCGACCCATGTCGAGCTGGTCGGGGCCTTCAGCCGCTAATAGACGTGGCTGCAGAGCATCCTGACCGCCTGGACGACCAGCCCGACCAGAGCCAGCGACGACAGGGCGAACAGAAGGAAGCGGTAGGCGACGACGTTCACCGTCGCCTGCACGAGGCTGTGGACGACCCTGAGGGCGACATAGGCCCAGGCGAGAATGGCGCTGTAGCCGCCGCCGGCATGCCCGATCGCCAGCGCCAGCGCGATCGCGTAGAACAGCGTCGGCTGCTCGACGAGGTGCATGTAGTTGTGGGCTTTCCACATCACGTCGTCCTCGACGACGCCTTCGAGCTGAGCGCCGCCGCGGCCGCCGACCCGGCCCTTCAGCGAGATGCCCTTGCGCTTCATCGCGGCGAAGCGGCTGGCCATCATCCAGAACATGACCACGAGCGTCCAGGCGACGAGCGCGACGACCGGCGCGAGAATGGGACTGTAATACATGCTTCGACTCCCCCTTGAGGGGGAGGAGGGTGCGTCAGAAACGAGGCAAACTCAATTCCTCCCCGGCCGTCGCCGGGGAGGGAAGCATGGCGAAGGGGTTTCTGTGCGTTTTGAAACCCTCCGAGCGCCGCGAAAATGGCGGAGCCGGAATTAGGAGTCGAACAGCTTCGCGAAGCGGCGCTTCGCCCGCTCCCGCCAGTGGCCGCGATGATAGGCGTCGCTGGCGAGGAGGGGCAGCACGCTGGTCGCCTCGGCGAACACCATCTGCTCCATCGCCGTCGAGACCTTGCCCCAGCTCGCCGCCTCCTGGAGCGTCGAGGAGGAGCAGGCGCCGTCGCGGACGTCGGCTACGGTGATCTGCACCGCATATTTGTGCACCTCGACGTCGTCGTGGCCGAGGATCTCGGCGCACACGACCGTGTCCTGCGTGAAGTTCTTCGGAACTCCGCCGCCGATCATCAGCAGGCCCGTCGTGCCAGCCTCGATCTTGAGGTTGGTGAGCTCGCGAAAGTCGGCGATGGCGTCGAGAACCATGTAGGACCGGCCCGCCTTCATCGCGTCGACCTGGTGCTTGACGAGGCCGAAGCCGGCCGAGCTGTCTACGAAGGCCGGACAGAAGATCGGAACGTCATGCTCGTAGGCGAGCTTGACGAGGCTGTTCTCCTTCTTGCCGTGAGTCATCAGCCACTTGCCCATCTCGCGGATGAACGCGCGCGACGAATAGGGCTTCGGCTCGAGCGAGTTTGCGATGTCGCCGATCGTATGATCGGTCTCCTGAAGCTTTTCCTCGTCGATATAGGTGTCGTAGATGCGGTCGATATAGAGCGAGCGCAAAGTATCGTCGTCAGGGATTTCAAGGGCTTGGTAGTGCTTGTGGCCAAGCGCTTCGAAGAAATCCATGTCGACGATCGTCGCTCCGGTTGCCACGATCGCGTCGACCATGTTGTTCCTGACCAGCTCCGCATAGAGGTCCATGCAGCCGCCGGCCGAGGTCGAGCCGGCGATCACCAGGATCACCGAGCATTCCGGATCGGCGAGCATCGTGTTGTAGATCTCCGCCGCCCGGCCGAGGTCGCGGCTGGTGAAGCTCATCTTCTTCATCGCGTCGACGATGGGCCGGGCATCGAAGCTCGTGATGTCGATATGCTCGACGACGTTGGACAGCAGCTCCGCCTTGCGGGTGTCGTTGATCTTGGTCTCGTTATTCACGTCTGGTCACTCCACAGGAATCCGCTCGGGCTGAGCCTGTCGAAGCCCTCCCTTCAGATAAGCAATTAGGGCCCTTCGACAGGCTCAGGGCGAACGGCGGGGCGTCGCGCCCTACAGCTTCAGGACATTGGAACGAGCGACCTCGCGCTCCGCTCCCCCGTACAGGGTCGCCATCGGCTCGTCGGCCATCTCGACCTTGGCCACGCTGCCGAAGCCGTTGAAGGCGGTCCGCATCGCGCAGCCATAGGCTCCGAGCATTCCGATCTCGATATAGTCGCCCGCTCGGACGTCCGCCGGCAGAAGGAACGGCCCGGCCATGTGGTCGAGGTCGTCGCAGGTCGGCCCGTAGAAGCTGAAGCCCATGTCGCGGACTTCCGATTCCTCCTCGCGCAGGAGCTTCACCGGGAAGCGCCAGCCGATATGCGCCGCATCGAACAAGGCGCCATAGGCGCCGTCGTTGATGTAGAGCTGGTCGCCCCGGCGCTTCTCCACTCGAACCAGAAGGCTCGCATATTCGGCGCACAGGGCCCGCCCCGGCTCGCACCACAATTCGGCCGAGTAGGAGATGGGCAGGCTCTCGAAGGCGCGCGAGATGACGTCGAAATAGGCTTCGAGCGGCGGCGGCTCCATGCCCGGATAGACCGAGGGGAAGCCTCCGCCCACGTCGACGATGTCGACGGTCACCGCCGCCTCGACGATCGCCGCCCGGACCCGCTCCATCGCCTCGTGATAGGCGGCCGGAGTCATCGCCTGGCTTCCGACGTGGAAGCAGATTCCGAGCGCGTCGGCGGCCTGGCGGGTCGCGAACAGCAAAGCCTTCATCTCGTCCGGCTCGGCGCCGAATTTCGAGGCGAGGCTGAGCTTGCTGTAATCGGAGGAGACCCGGATTCGAACGCACAAGTTGAGGTCGTCGGCCTCGTCCGTGGCCCGGACGATCTTCTCAAGCTCCTCCATCGTGTCGAGCGAGAAGGTGCGCACCCCGAGCTTATAGGCCTCGGCGATCGCCTCCTCGGCCTTGACCGGGTGCATGAAGCACTGGACCGCTTGCGGAAGGGTCTCAGCGACCAGGCGCACCTCGGCGATCGACGCGACGTCGTAATGAGTCACTCCGCTGTCCCAGAGGATGCGGAGCAGGTCCGGCGAGGGGTTCGCCTTGACCGCATAGAGAGACCGGCCCGGAAACTTCTCGACGAAGAAGCGGGCGGCGCGCCTTGCGGCGTGCGGACGAATGAGCGTGACCGGCTGGACCGGGCGCTGGTTGGCGATATCGGCAACGCAGGCGGTGCCGATGGGGGCGACAGCTAGCCCCAGCGCGCTATGATGCTTGTGCAACTCAAGGGACCTCCAAAGGCGGTAGTTGACGAAAGAGCTGCCTTGCGGTTGTTGGAAGTCCCCATGGGGCAGCGGGGCGGATATATGGGTGCCGCTCCTCCCTGTAAAGACCTGCTTTTTCCCTCGCGAAACCAGAGGTTTGGATGACAGAGAGAAAGCCGACGGCAGAGGGTGTCGCCGCTGCGGCGAAGCGTGTGGCGCCCCACGTCGCGACGACTCCGCTGCTCGCGCTCGAATGGGAGGGGACGAGGCTTTGGGTGAAGGCGGAATGCCTTCAGGAGGGCGGCAGCTTCAAGCTTCGCGGCGCCACCAACCGGCTTCTTCTGCTCACCGAGGCGGAGCGCAAGCTCGGGGTCGTCGCTTTCTCGTCCGGCAACCACGCTCAGGGCGTCGCCATCGCCGCCCGCCGGCTCGGAATCCCGGCCACCATCGTCATGCCGTCCGACGCCCCGGCGGTGAAGCTCGAGGCGACTCTCGCCGCCGGGGCCGAGATCGTCCCCTACGACCGCGCCACCGAAAGCCGCGAGGCTATCGCCGCCGCCCTCGCCGAGGCTCGGGGCGCGGCCTTGGTGCCCTCGTTCGACGATGTCGACGTCATCGAGGGACAGGGCAGCGTCGGAGTGGAGATCGCCGCCCAGCTCGGCGACTCGCCCGATCGGGTGCTCGTCCCCTGCGGGGGAGGCGGCCTTTCGGCCGGAATCGCCCTCGCACTGCCTGGTTCGCGGGTGGTGACGGTCGAGCCCGACGGCTGGGACGACATGGCGCGCTCGCTCGCCGCCGGCGAGCCGGTGCCGGTCGCCGAGCCGGCGCCCGCCACCCGCTGCGACGCCCTCCAGACCAAGCTGGTGTCGCCGCTGACCCTCGGCGCCCTTCGCGACTCGGGCGCGAGCGGAATCTGGGTGACGGAAGCGGAGATCGAGCGGGCCATGGCCTTCGCGGCCCGCCGCCTCCGGATCGTCGCCGAGCCCGGCGGAGCGGTCGCGCTGGCGGCCCTGCTCGCCGGCAAGGCGGGCCGGGTCACGGAGCGGACGGTGGTCGTGGTCTCGGGCGGGAACGTCGATCCGGCGCTCTACGCCGCGATCCTCGGAGCTCAGGCGGCGGTGGCGGAGCGGTAGTCGGCCGGGTCGATTCGCTCGGCGGGAGAGGCGGCCTCGACCTGGCGGGTCAGCTCCTCGAGCTGAAACCCGAGAGTCCTCAGCTCCGCCGCGAACGCCTCGCCGTCATGTCCGGGCCGGGCGAGGGCCGCCGCCTCGAGCAGCGTGTCGAGCATCATCGACAGGCTCGGCAGGATCGTCTCCTCGATCCGCTCGAAAGCCTCGTGCAGCTGCCTGCTCGGATCCGAATGCGCCATGGACGGCAAGCTATGCCGCCGGCTTTAACCCTTCGTAAAAGCCGCCCCCTGTTTTCTCTCCATTTTGGATGGCACAAGCGCGGTCGATGTACATGATCGCCGTCACCGCTTTGTCGCTCGCGGTCATCGCCTCCTTCGCGCTGGCGGGCGGAGCCATCTATCTGCTGACGAAGCGCGACGCCCGGCGCCAGGGCGTTCTGATGCTGGTCGCCGCCGCCGTCCTGTTCGCCAACGTGCTGATCTGGACGCTGTGAGCGCTCTCCTTCTCGCCGCCCTGCTCGTCCAGGCGCCGGCTCCGGCGCCGGAGGAGGAGCGGCCGCTCGTCAGCTGGACCTGCAGCGTCTCCGAGCGGCTCGACGACAATGTCGGAGCGATGCTTCAGATGATGGCCTATCCCGACGGCACTCGCGGCGAGATGTCCTATTACGTCCACTGGTCGGTGAAGCCGGGCCATATGGCCGAGCAGATGATGAGCTGGATATGGATCCCGCTCGACTCCAACAGGCTCTGGAAGCCGGACGAGATCGAGCTTTCGGTGAAAGGCGAGCAGACCGACGAGCTCGGCTCGATCATCTTCCTGAGCCCGAAACACGGGCGGATCTCGCGGCCCGCGCGCAACCTGGCCAAGCCGCTGCCGGAATTCCGGACGACCTGGGTGAAGATCGAGCAAGCCTATCTGATCGCCCAGCTCTGGTCGGGATGGCCGTGGACCGCCCAGCATTCGGACCGCAAGGGCCAGCCCCTCGGATCGCAGGCGATCCTTCTGCCCGGCCCGGAAGCTGTCCAGGCGATGTATTCGCGACTGAAGGCGCGTCTCGAGCGCGACTCGGCCGAGCCGGCGTCGAAATGCCATGCCAATTTCGGGCCGAGCCAGCGGGAGATCGAGGAATCCCAGATCCACTGGGGAACCCCGATCCCGCGCCCGGATCTCACTCCCGTCACCCCGCCGCGCTGACCCCCATGACCCGCCGAGTCTACGATTTCGACCGAGCCATCGTCCGCGAGCCCGGCGCTAGCGTCGTCGACGGACTGCGCACCGGCCCGGAGGCGCCCGCTTTCGACCGGCTTCTCGCCGAGCACCGCGCCTATGTCGCCGCCCTCGAGGGCGCGGGGGTCGCGGTGGAAAGACTTCCGTCGCTCCCCGCCTATCCCGATTCCGTCTTCGTCGAGGATCCGGCCTTCGTGCTCGCCGACGGGGCCATCCTGCTCCGGCCAGGCGCTCCGAGCCGCTTCGACGAGGCGGCGCTGCTCGAGCCAGCCCTGCGCCGCCATTTCGCGCACGTCGCCCGGGTCGATCGCGGCCATATCGACGGCGGCGACATCCTGGTCCTTCCCGACGCGATCCTCGTCGGCCTGTCGGCGCGGACCGACAGGGAAGGGGCGACCCGCTTCGCCGAGCTGGCCCGCGACCTCGGCTGGAGCACCCGGATCGTGCCGACACCCGAGACCCTGCTCCATCTCAAGACCGGCTGTGCCCTGGTCGACGAGGGCACGGTGATCGCAACTCCGCAAATCGCCTCGCTGTTCAGGAATTATACGGTGCTGGTCCCGCCTCCGCAGGAATTCGGAGCGGCCAATCTGATCCGGGTCAACGATCGAGTGCTGATGGCGCAGGGCTTCCCGCAAACCGCCGACATGATCGGCGACAAGCGGATCCAGGTGGTGGAGCTGCCCGCCTCGGAGATAGCCAGGATCGACGCCGGCCTGTCCTGCATGTCGCTGCGCTGGCATTCGGGCGGAGAGTGATCCTCACCTTTCCGTCATCCTGAACTTGGTTCAGGATCCAGGGTAGCGCCGCGTCGCGACTCGACGCGGGACACCGACGTCTGCGTTGCTCCCCCCTGGACCCTGAAACGAGTTCAGGGTGACGGAGAAGGGTGGCCGCGCGGGCCTGCGCGGGCCCGTCACCGTATCGGGCAGCTCGGGTCCAGCCTGAAGTCCAGATACTGGTCCACCGCCTTCATCAGCTGCGGCATCTCGTTGACGAAGAAATGGTTCGCCTGCGGGATGGTCGAGTGATGGATGGTGATGTGCTTCTGGGTGCGGAGCTTGTCGACCAGCTTCTGGACGGCGTTCGGGGTCACCACCTCGTCGCCTTCGCCCTGGATGATGATCCCGGAGGCCGGGCAGGGGGCCAGGAAGGTGAAGTCGTACATGTTGGCCGGAGGGGCGATCGAGATGAAGCCTCGAACCTCGGGGCGGCGCATCAGCAATTGCATTCCGATCCAGGCTCCGAAGCTGAAGCCCGCGATCCAGGTCGTCTCGGCCTCGGGATGGACCTGCTGGACCCAGTCCAGCGCCGAGGCGGCGTCGGACAATTCGCCGATTCCGTTGTCGAACACGCCCTGGCTCTTGCCGACTCCCCGGAAGTTGAACCTGAGCGTCGCGAAGCCGCGGCGCACGAAGGTCTTGTAGAGCGCCTGGACGATGGCGTTGTTCATCGTCCCGCCGCCCTGGGGGTGGGGATGGAGGATCAGAGCGACCGGCGCTCGGGGCCGGGGGCCGGGGCTGAATCGGCCTTCGAGGCGGCCTTCCGGACCGGGGAAAATGACTTCGGGCATTGCACCTGCGACGGCTTCACATGGGGAAAGAGCGGGGCTGCCCCCGCGCGCATGCCGTTCTATATAGGCGTGCGCGCCCGCCGTGCAATTTGAAAGGGAAGCCGTGCCGACTCGCATCTACCTCGACCATGCTTCCACCACGCCGATCCTTCCCGAAGCGGCGGCGGCGATGGCGGAGGCGTGCCGGACCTGGGCCAACCCCTCCTCGCCCCATGCCGAGGGCCGCGCGGTCAGGGCTCAGCTCGAGGAGGCGAGGCGGCGGATCGCGGCGGCGCTCGGGTCCGACTCCACCCTCATCTTCACCTCCGGCGCGACCGAGGCGATCTCGCTCGTCTTCGAGCGGGCCCGGGCCGGGGACCGGATCGTCGGGACCGTCGAGCATCCGGCGGTGCTCCGAAGCGCTCCCCGCGCTCGCCAGATCGCGGTCCGCGCGGACGGCACGCTCGATCTCGACGACCTCGACCGGGCGCTCGACGGGACCGAGGCGCCGCTCGTCGCCGTCCAGTCGGTCAACAACGAGACCGGAGTCATCCACCCGATCGGCGAAGTTCTGGCCCGGGTCCGCGCGGCCGGCGGCCTTCTCCTCACCGACTGCGCGCAGAGCGCGGGCAAGCTGCCTCTGCCCGAGGCCGATTTCATCGTCGTCGCGGCCCACAAGTTCGGCGGCCCGCCCGGCATCGGCGCTCTCCTCGTGCGCGACACGGCGACATTGGAGGCGATCGGCGGCCAGGAAGGCGGCTATCGCCCCGGCACCGCCGCGGTGCCCTCGATCATGGGCTTCGCCGCCGCCGCCGAGGCCGATCATGGCTGGTATGAGGAATCCAGGCGCCTCCGCGCCCGTCTCGACCAGGGCATAATCGCGGCCGGCGGCGAGATCGTCGCCGCGGACGCGCCGCGAATCGCCACCATCGCCTGCTACCGTATGCCCGGAGTGCCCGGGGCCGCGCAGATGATGCAGCTCGATCTCGCCGGGATCGCCGTCACCGCCGGAAGCGCCTGCGCGTCGGGCAGCCTCAAGACCAGCCACGTCCTCACCGCCATGGGCTGGCCCGAGGAGGCGGCGCGCGAGGTGATTCGGGTCAGCTTCGGCCCCCAGACTCGCGAGAGCGACGTCGACTCGCTGCTCGACCAGTGGGCGGCGATCTACGGAAAACGCCGGGCGGCGTGATCTATCTCGACTATCAGGCGACGACCCCGCTCGCCCCGGAAGCGGCGGAGGCGATGCGGCCCTGGCTCGAGGCCGGCTTCGCCAACCCCCACAGCAGCCATCGCCTGGGCCGCGAGGCGGCTGCGGCCTTAGAGGTCGCTCGTGAGCGGGTAATCGAGGCCCTGGGACCTTCATCCGTTCGTGTCGAGCGAAGTCGAGACACCCGATCGAGCGAAGCCAAGAAGGATAGCCTCGGCTCGGCTCGGCAGGGCCCCTCGACTTCGCTCGGGGCGAACGGGAAATTGTATTTCACCTCCGGCGCCACCGAAGCGATCAACTGGGCGCTGAAAGGCGCCGCGTCCCGCCTGCCGCCGGACCGCCGCCGCATCGTCACCCTCGCCACCGAGCATGCCGCGGTGCTCGATACGGCCGAATATCTCGCCGGCCTGGGCTTCGACATCGAAATCCTCCCCGTCGCCCCCGATGGCCTGGTCGATTTCGACGCCGTCGAAGCCGCCCTCACCATTCCGACCGGCCTCGTCGCCGCCATGCTCGTCAACAACGAGATCGGCGTCATCCAGCCCGTCGCCCGGATCGGAGCGCTCGCCCGTGCCTCCGGAGCGCTCTTCCTCTGCGACGCCGTCCAGGGCTTCGGCCGAGTGCCGGTCCCGCTCGCCGACTGCGATCTCGTCGCCCTCTCCGCGCACAAGGTCCACGGCCCGAAAGGCATAGGCGCCCTCTGGGTCCGCGACGGAGCCGAGCTCGACCCTTTGCTCCATGGCGGCGGCCAGGAAGGCGGGCTGCGCTCCGGCACCCTGTCGCCGGCGCTGTGCGCCGGCTTCGGCGAAGCGGCCCGGCTGCTCGTCGAGCGAGCCGACCGGGATCGCGCCCATGTCGAGCGGCTGTGGGAGAAGGGCGAAGCGGCGATGTCCGGCTGGACCCTCAACGGATCCGCCGACCGGCGCTATCGCGGCAACCTCAACCTGCGCCGCGACGGAGTCGATTCCGCCCGTCTGATCTCCGAGCTTCGCGGCATCGCCTTTTCGGCCGGCTCGGCCTGCGCCAGCGGCTCGGGCCGGCCGAGCCATGTCCTCGCCGCCCTCGGCCTCTCCGACCGCGAGGCCCGCTCCAGCCTCCGACTCGGCTTCGGGCGCTACACGACCGAGGACGAGCTGGCCGAGGCGCTCGCATTGATCGACTCCGCGGCCTCCCGCCAGCCGGGCCTCGCCGCATGACCCTGGTCCGGTTCGTCTCCGCCGACGGCAATCACGTCCGGGAAGTGCGCGGGCCGGCCGGTGAGCGGCTTCTCGACCTCGCCCAGGCGCACGGCCAGCCGCTCGAGGGAACCTGCGAGGGCCAGATGGCCTGCTCGACCTGCCACGTCATCGTCGCGGCGGAGGATTTCGCGAGGCTCCCGCGCGCCAGCGAGGAGGAGGAGGACCTGCTCGACCTCGCCGCCCGGGTCACCCGGACCTCGCGGCTCGCCTGCCAGATCGTCCTCACCGACGAGCTGGACAGCCTCACCGTCCGGATGCCGGGGGAAGCCCACGACATGCAGGGGAGATGACATGCTCGACCGCCGGACCTTCCTCGCCGGGGCGCTCGCCGCCGGCGCCTGCGCCCGCAACGCTCCGGCGCCGCCCGTCCCGGACGCCGCCGCCGGCCGCTTCGAGGCGATTCGCTCCACCCTCGGGCCGGGCGGGCGGCTCGGAGTGGCGGCCATCGACATCGGCTCGGGGCGCCGGCTCGGCTTCGATTCCGGTTCACGCTACGCCATGGCCTCGACCTTCAAGCTGCCGCTCGCCGGCTTCGTGCTCGCCCTGGCGGAGCGGGGCGAGCTTTCGCTCGACGAGGAGCTTGCCTTCGGCCCCGGCGAGCCGCTCGACAACTCGCCCACCGTCAAGGCCAATCTGGAGCTCGGCCGGCTTCCGATCCGGCAGCTGTGCGCCGGGATCGTCGAGGTCAGCGACAACAGCGCCGCCAACCTGCTTCTTCGCCGCACCGGCGGTCCGGAGGCTCTGACCCGCTTCATCCGCGCGTGCGGGGACCCCGTCACCCGGCTCGACCGCTTCGAGATGGAGCTCAACTCCAACCTGCCCGGCGATCCGCGCGATACGACCAGCCCGGAGGCGATGGCCGAGCTGACCCGCAAGCTCGTTCTGGGCGACCTGCTCGCCGAGGAGAATCGAAACCGGCTTTCGCTGTGGCTGAAGAAGTCGGTGCCGGGCCCCGACCGTCTGAAGGCCGGCTTGCCCGCGCCGCCCTGGCTGGTCGGCCACAAGACCGGGACCGGGGCCAACGGCGCCGTCAACGACGTCGCCGTCGCCTGGCGGTCGGGCAAGCCCCCGGTCGTCATCGCCTGCTACCAGAGCGGCGGCGACGCCGACCGCCCGACCCGCTCCGCCGCCCACGCCGCCGTCGGCCGGCTGGTCGCCGAGGCCTTCGCCTGACGACCGTCGGGCCGACGATATCTTGCGCCCTCGCCCCGCTTCCACCATATGCGCCGCGGGAGTCGGGCGGACGGCGCTCTCGCCAACCCGGTCAGGTCCGGAAGGAAGCAGCCGTAACGAGTTCAAGCGCCGGGTCGTTTCCGGCTCCCACCTGCCGCCGATCCGTTCGGCCTGAGCCTGTCGAAGGCCCGTCTTTTTTTCGGTCGGCGAAAGGGGAGGGCTTCGACAGGCTCAGCCCGAACGGCTAGGGTTCGGCCCGATGAGCGAATCCGACGACACCTTTGGCCTCGGCCTCGACGAGCCGCCGCAGCCGGCGAAAGCCCAGCCCTACCGAGTCCTCGCCCGCAAGTACCGGCCGCAGAGCTTCGCCGAGCTGATCGGCCAGGACGCGATGGTCCGGACCCTCGGCAATGCGATCGAGCGCGACCGGCTCGCCCACGCCTTTTTGCTCACCGGAGTGCGCGGAGTCGGCAAGACCTCGACCGCGCGGCTCATCGCCAAGGCTCTCAACTGCGTCGGGCCGGACGGGCAGGGCGGGCCGACCATCGATCCCTGCGGGATCTGCGAGCCCTGCCGGGCGATCGCCGAGGGCCGGCACATCGACGTGATCGAGATGGACGCGGCGAGCCACACCGGAATCGACGACGTCCGCGAGATCATCGAGGCGGTCCGCTACGCCTCGGTTTCGGCGCGCTACAAGGTCTACATCATCGACGAAGTCCATATGCTGTCGAAGCAGGCCTTCAATGGGCTTCTCAAGACTCTCGAAGAACCTCCTGGACACGTTAAGTTTCTTTTCGCGACGACCGAGGTGAACAAGGTCCCGGTCACGGTCCTTTCGAGGTGCCAGCGGTTCGACCTGAGGCGCATCCCCGCCGAGACTCTCGCCGCCCATTTCGGCGAGGTCGCGGCGAAGGAGGGCGTGGAGGTCGAGCCCGAGGCGCTCGCCCTGATCGCCCGAGCCGCCGAAGGCTCGGCCCGCGACGGACTCTCGATCCTGGACCAGGCCATCGCCCACGGCCCCGGCGGGGTCAGCGCCGAGCAGGTCCGGACGATGCTCGGCCTCTCCGACCGAGGCGCGATACGCCGTCTGCTGGGTGTAATACTGGGAGGAGACGCCCGCTCGGCGCTCGCCGCCCTGCGCGACCAATACGATCTCGGAGTCGAGCCCAACGCCGTGCTTCGAGGCCTTCTCGAGAGCGTCCACGGAATCACTCGAGCCAAGGTCGGCGGAGCCGAGGATCCGGCCCAGTCGGCCGAGGAGCGCGAAGCCTATGCCGACTGGGCGAGCAGGCTCTCCTACGCCGCCGTCCACCGCCTCTGGCAGCTGCTTCTCAAGGGCCTTGCCGAGGTCCACGGCGCACCGATGCCGCTCGAGGCGGCCGAGATGGCGCTTCTGCGCCTCATCCACGCCTCCGATCTTCCCGATCCCGGGACCTTGCTCGAGAAGATGGCGAGCGGCGAGGCCATCGGCGCCCGCGCCCCGGCCGCCGCCGCCCCTGCGGCGGGCCAGGAACCTTTGCTTCGAGCGCCCCCCACGTTCGAGGCCTTCGCCGACCTCATCGAGACCCGCGGCAAGGCGATCCTCGCCCACCAGCTGCGCGAGAATTACCGGCTCGTCGAATATGGCCCGCCGAGCCTGCTCCTCCAGCAGGCTGGCAACGTCCGCGAGGTTCGCGACGTCGAGGCCTTCATCCGAACCTTGCGGGACGCGACCGACACGATTTTCGGCGAGAAATGGCGGGTCGCCCTGGCGGACGGGCCGGCCTTGCCGACCCTGCGCGAACAGGAGCAGGCGGCCGAGGCCGAGCTCAAGCAGAAGGTGCTCGACTCGCCCCTGGTCAAGGCCGCCTTCGAAGCCTTTCCCGAAGCCGAGCTTTCCGGCTTCACCTTGGACGAACAACGGAGCGCGTGAATGCCCGATTTCGACGAAATCATGAAAATGGCCCAAAACGCCCAGGCGGGGCTGATGAAGGCCCAGGAAGGGCTCGACAAGATCGAGGTGGAAGGCGTGTCGGGAGCCGGCATGGTCAGGATCCGAGCCACCGCCAAGGGCCGGATCGTCGCGGTCGAAATCGACGAGAGCCTGCTGGTGCCGTCCGAAAAGCAGATGGTCGAGGACCTCGTCGCGGCGGCGATCAACGACGCCCGGATGAAGGCCGACCAGGCCGCCCAGGCCGAAATGTCGAAGATGACCGCCGGCCTCCAGCTCCCGCCCGGCTTCAAGATGCCGTTCTGACGCTCGCGCCGCGAGCGTCACCCCGGCGGAGGCCGGGTCTCGGGGATATAAGCTGAGACTTCTCGTCCTGAGGTCCCGGCTTTCGCCGGGATGACGGCTATTGCCGGTTCTCTTCCGGTAGAGGCGTGGCCTCAGGCTCAGGCGCGGGTTCCGGCTGCGCGACCGGCTCGGTCGCCGGCGCCTGCTCATATTCCTCGCCAGGCAGGGCAGCCGGCGGAGGCGCCGCTTTCGCCCTGGGCGCCGCTTTCCTCTTCGCCGGTATCGCCGGCTCCCGCTCGGGTGCCGCGGTCCCGCCCTCGTAGACGCACCCATCCAGGCCGTCGCGGGCAACCACGCCGATCCGCGCCGCAATGGCGTCGCCGTAGCGCCGGGTGAAGCCCTTGGGCGCGGTCGCTCCGCGCTTCTTGGGCAGCGGCAGCACCGCCGCGATCCGGGCCGCCTCGGTCCGGCTCATCGCCCCTGCGTCGTGGTTGAAATAGCGCTTCGCTCCGGCATTGACGCCGTAGGTGCCGATCCCGGTCTCGGCGACGTTGAGGTAGACCTCCATGATCCGCCTTTTGCCCCACATATTCTCGATGAGGAGGGTGAACCAGGCCTCGAGCCCTTTGCGGAAATAGCCTCCGCCCTGCCAGAGGAACACGTTCTTCGCCGTCTGCTGGCTGATCGTCGATCCGCCGCGGATGACCGAGCCGCCGCGCGCGTTGCGGCGCATCGCCTCGGCGATGGCGTCCTGGTCGAAGCCCCAGTGGGCGCAGAACTTGCTGTCCTCCGCCGCGATCGCCGCCCGGACCATGTCGCGGTCGATCCGCTCGAGGCTCATCCAGTCGCGGGCGACGCTTCGGCCCCCGAGCCGGTCGCCGAGCATCGTCAGAGTGTAGGGAGGGTTCACGAATCGGTAGAGCAGCACCCACAGCAGGCTGAGCAGGATGAAGGCGAACACGCCCTTGACGAACCAGCCGACGGCCCGTCCGGCCCAGCCCCGCTTCTTCGCTCTCACCCGTGCCATGGGGGTCCGTTAGCGGCGCGCTCCGTGCCCGTCACCCTTCGTCATTCCGGGCTTGATCCGGCATCCGCCTTTCTTTTTGGCGCCGTGAGGTTGAAGAAGGTGGACCCTCCGGATCAATCCCGGGGTGACGATGAAACGACGTCCGGGAGTCTTCGAATGAAATGGTGGCTTGCTTCTCTCGCGGTCTTGTCGGCGGCGCCTGCCGCCTTTGCCCAGGCGCCCGCGGCGCCCTCGGAAGCTCCCATCGTGATCGGAACCGCCCATCAGCTTCCCTCCGCCGTCCTTGGCGAGGCCCGCGAGATCAACGTCCGGCTCCCGGCGGGCTATGAGTCCGACAAGGCGAAGCGCTACCCGGTGGTCTATGTCCTCGACGGCGGAGTCGAGCAGGACTTCGCCCATATCGCCGGACTCGCCCACCACGCGGACATGAGCGGGGCCTTCGATCCCTTCATCACCGTCGGCATCGCGACCAGGAAGCGGATCTGGGAGCTCACCTTCCCGACCCGCGACGAGCGCTACGCGACTTTCTACCGGGCCAACGGCCAGCCGGTCGAATTCGCCTCCGACGGCGGCTCCGCTCAGTTCCGACGCTTCATCGCCGACGAGGTGATTCCCTTCGTGGAATCGAAATACCGGACCGGCGGCCGCCGCACACTGATGGGCGAATCGCTCGCCGCCTTCTTCGTCGTCGACACGCTTCTCCGCCGGCCCGGCCTCTTCCACGATTATATCGCGATCAGCCCGAGCATCTGGTGGAACCGGGAGGAGCTGGGCGACCGCGCGGGCGAGCTGCTCCGCGCCAACGATTATTCGGGCCGGCGGCTCTATTTGACGATGGCGAACGAAGGCGGCACGATGCGGCGCGGCCTGGACAAGCTCCTCGCCGCGCTTCGCACTCCGGCGGCCGGGCCGCTGAAATGGACGTGGGTCGACCGCCGCAACAGCGAGCATCACGGCAGCATCTACCACCTCGCCGCGCTCGACGCTCTGCGCACCCTCTATCCCAGGCCCTACCGGCCCGGATCGCCGCTGCCCTGGCTCTGGATCGGCGACATGCCGAAGCTGAGCGAGGCGGCGGAAGCGGACAAGAAGATCCCCTGCACGGCCGAGCGGGCGCGGCGCGCGACCTTCGCCGAGGTCGAGGCCGATCCGGCGAAATGGGAGGCCCTGTGCGTGCTCTCGCCGTTCGGCCAGGCGCCGGAGCCGAGGGAATGGTCGAGGAACTGGGAGGGCAGCCCCTAGCCGTCATCCCGGCGAATGCCGGGACCTCGGGGAGACCCGCCGAGACTTCTCGTCCCGAGGCCCCCGGCTTCGCCGGGATGACGAGTCGATCCCGTCGCCTCAGCTCGCCGGCAGAAGCCGCCGCTCGCCGGCCAGGCCCATCAGCGCCTTCTGCAATTTCTCGAAGGCCCGGACCTCGATCTGGCGGATGCGCTCGCGGCTGACGTCGTAGACCTGCGACAGCTCCTCGAGCGTCTTGGGCTCGTCGGTCAGTCGGCGCTCGGTGAGGATATGCTTCTCGCGGTCGTTGAGGGCGCTCATCGCCTCGACCAGCAGATCGTGGCGAACCTGGCTCTCCTGGGCCTCGGCGACCCGCTCGTCCTGAAGCGGATCGGTGTCGACCAGCCAGTCTTGCCACTGGCCGTCGCCCTCCTCGCGCAGGGGCACGTTGAGCGACGTGTCGCCGCCCATCGCCATCCGGCGGTTCATCGAGACGACGTCCTCTTCCGAAACGCCGAGATCGGTCGCGATCTTGGTGACGTCCTCGGGCTTCAGATCGCCGTCCTCGAACGCCTCGATCTGGTTCTTCATCCGCCTGAGATTGAAGAACAATTTCTTCTGCGCGGCGGTGGTGCCCATCTTCACCAGCGACCAGGAGCGAAGGATGAATTCCTGGATCGAGGCCCGGATCCACCACATCGCGTAGGTGGCGAGCCGGAAGCCCCGGTCCGGCTCGAACTTCTTCACGCCCTGCATCAGGCCGATATTGCCTTCGGAGATGAGCTCGGCGACGGGCAGGCCGTAGCCGCGATAGCCCATGGCGATCTTGGCGACGAGGCGCAGGTGCGAGTTGACCAGCTTGGCCGCCGCTTCCGTGTCCTGATGCTCGGTCCAGCGCTTGGCGAGCATATATTCCTCTTCCGGGGAGAGGATCGGAAACTTCTTGATCTCGGCGAGATAGCGATTGAGCCCGGCCTCGCCGCTCGCAGCGGGAATGGAGGGCACAGATTTACCGCTTGCCATGGTAGTTCTCAATTCTCCCTGCGCGCCGCACGCTATGCTTCGTGTCGGCACTTGGTTCTTATACTAAAAGCGCTGTGAACAGTTCCTGCATATCGGACGGCAAGGCGCTTTTGAAGGACAGGTTTTCTGTCGATACCGGGTGCACGAAGCCAAGCTCGGCTGCGTGCAGGGCCTGA
>DASVUZ010000018.1:0-57059 GCA_036386795.1 Allosphingosinicella sp. | reverse complement strand
CTTCGACGAGCCGGATCCAGGCCTCGCCGACCTTGAGCCGCCGCCGCTTCTTCGGCGCATTGCCGAGCGCCTTGGACATCATCTCGGAGAGATTGATCATTCCGACCTGGCCGCCCATCCCCGGAATCTCGAACGGCGCGTTCGGCGCCTCGGAAAGCTCGAGCTCGACCTCGGAGCCGTCGAGATGGCCTTCGCGGAACCGCTGGCGGAAGCTTTCGCGGGTCGCCTCGCTTGCGCCCTTGCCGGTCAGGGCCTCGATCAGCCTCTCCATCGCCGCGGCCTCGGCGGAGTCCTTGACCGCCAGCCGCCGCCTCTCCTTTTCCAGCCGGACCGCCTCCTCGACGAGGTCGCGGGCGATCTGCTCGACGTCGCGACCGACATAGCCGACCTCGGTGAACTTGGTCGCCTCGACCTTGACGAAGGGGGCGTCGGCGAGCCTGGCCAGCCTCCGGCTGATCTCGGTCTTGCCGCATCCAGTCGGGCCGATCATCAGGATGTTCTTGGGAGTGACCTCCTCGCGCAGCCCGTTTTCGAGCCGCTGGCGCCGCCACCGGTTGCGCAGCGCGACCGCGACCGCTCGCTTCGCGTCGGTCTGGCCGACGATATGCTCGTCGAGCGCGGCGACCACCGCCTTGGGGGTGAGATTGTCGTTCATTTACGTCCTGGTGCCCGAATTGCTCGCTCGCGATCTAAATGGCGGCGGCGAGACCGGAATCAAGCGGCGGGACCGACCTCCCGTCATCCCGGCGAAAGCCGGGACCCCGGCGAGACCCGCCGAGACTTCTCGTCCTGAGGTCCCGGCTTTCGCCGGGATGACGATTTGTGGGCCGTGGCGGCAGCGTGCTTCCGACGCGCCGCCTCAGGCGTTACCGAGGGTTCGTAACTGAAGAAAGGCGAGCATGGCGAAGGACGACCTGGTCGAGCGAGTCCGCAACCGGACGCCCGCCTGCGCCAAGGTGGGCGTGTTCGACGTCGACGGCATCTTCCGCGGCAAGTACATGGCGCCCGACAAGCTCGCCTCGGCGCTGTCCGGCGGCTTCGGCTTCTGCGACGTCGTGCTCGGCTGGGATTCGAGCGACCAGCTCTACGACAATGCCGCCTTCACCGGATGGCACACCGCTTATCCCGACGCCGAGGTCCGGCTGCTTCCCGAGACCGAGCGCGCACTTCCGTTCGAGGGGGGAATGCCGCTCGTCCTCGGCGAGTTCGCCGGGCCGGCCGAGGCCGTCTGCCCCCGAGCGGCCCTGCGCCGGGTGCTCGACCGGGCGGATTCGATCGGCTGCAGGGTCAAGGCCGCCGCCGAGTTCGAATTCTTCGTCTTCGAGGAGACTCCCCATTCGGTCCGCGAGAAAGGCTATCGCGGGCTCAAGCCGATCACTCCGGGCCATTTCGGCTATTCGATGCTTCGCTCGGGGGTCCATGCCGACTTCTACGAGGAGCTCTGGTCGACCTGCGACTCGATGCGGATCGAGCTGGAGGGGCTTCATACCGAAACCGGCCCGGGAGTGATCGAGGGCGCGATCCGGGTCGACGACGCGCTCGAGGCCGCCGACAAGGCCGCCTTGTTCAAGACGATCGTAAAGATCCTTTGCCAGCGCCGGGGCTGGATGGCGACCTTCATGGCCAAATGGTCGAACGACTGGCCGGGCCAGTCCGGCCACCTCCACATGTCCCTGGTCGACAAGGGGACCGGCCGGTCGCGCTTCTACGACGAGGGCGCCGAGCTTTCGATGTCTCAGGAGATGCGCTGGTTCGTCGGCGGCCAGCAGGCGCTTATGCCCGAGTTGCTGGCGATGGTCGCTCCGACCGTCAACGCCTATACTCGGCTGATCCCGGGCTTCTGGGCTCCGACCGCTTCGCTCTGGGGCTATGAGAACCGGACCTGCGCGCTGAGGGTCATCGGCGGCTCCGACAAGACCCAGCGGGTCGAATATCGAATCGCCGCCGCCGACATCAATCCCTACATCGCCCTCGCCGCGGCGATCGGCTCGGGGCTCTGGGGAATCGCCAACCGGGTCGAGCCGGACGCGCCGGTGACGGGCAATGCCTATGAGCAGGAGCCGCCGGCCGAGCGGGCGCTGCCGCGCACCTTATGGGATGCGGCGCAGCGGCTGCGCGCGTCGAAGGCCGCGCGCGAGCTGTTCGGCAAGGAGTTCGTCGACCATTATGCCGCCACCCGCGAATGGGAGGAAAGGGAGGCGCGCAAGGCCGTGACCGACTGGCAGCTCGCCCGCTATTTCGAGATCATCTGAGGTGGTGGGGAACCGTCATTGCGAGGAGCGTAGCGACGAAGCAATCCAGTCGGGCAGCGGAGCAGCCGGATTGCTTCGCTGCGCTCGCGATGACGGCGATAATCCATGACCGACCTTGTCTGCATCTCCCCCGTCGACGGCCGCGAATATGTCCGGCGGCGGCTGGCGACGGACTCGGAGATCGAAAGCGCGCTGGCGGAGGCCCGCCGCGCTCAGCGCGAATGGGCCCTGACCCCGATCGCCGAGCGTTGCTCGATCGTCCTTCGCTTCCTCGCCGCGATGGAGGCGCTGAACGCCGAGATCGTGACGGAGATCGCCTGGCAGATGGGCCGCCCGGTGCGCTACGAGGGCGAGCTTCGATCGCTGTCGGAGCGGGTGCCTGCGATGGTCGACCTTGCACCGGTCGCGCTCGCGCCTTTCGAGGCGGTCACCGGCCGGTCGGTGGTCCGCTCGCCGGCCGGTCTGGTGCTGGTGATCGCTCCGTGGAACTATCCCTTCCTCACCGCCGCCAACGCCATCGTCCCGGCGCTCCTCGCCGGCAATGCCGTCCTCCTCAAGCCGAGCGCCCAGACCCTTCTCACCGGCGAGCGCTTCGCCGAGGCGCTGGGCATGGCCGGGCTTCCCGACGGCCTGTTCGCCAACCTGTTCCTCAGCCACGCCCAGGCCGAGCGGCTGCTCGGCGCCGGCCTCGTCGACCATGCCACCTTCACCGGCTCGGTCGAGGCGGGCAAAGCGGTCGAGCGCGCCGCCGCCGGATCGTTCGCCACCCTGACGCTCGAGCTCGGAGGCAAGGACCCCGCTTATGTCCGGGCCGACTCCGACCTCGCGGCCGCTGTCGAGGGACTGGCCGACGGGGGCTTCTACAATAGCGGCCAGTCCTGCTGCGGGGTCGAGCGAATCTACGTTCACGAGGCGGTGTGGCGGCCTTTCCTGGACGGGCTGGTCGAGGCCGTGGGACGATATCGGCTCGGCGACCCGCTCGATCCGGAGACGACGCTCGGCCCGATGGCGACCGCCCGCGGCGCCGCGCAGGTTCGAAGGCAGGTGGAGGAGGCGGTGGCTGCGGGCGCCGTGGCGCACCTTCCGGCCGGCGGCTTTCCGGCCGATTCCGGGGACGGCCCCTATTTGATGCCGCAGGTGCTGACCGGGGTCGACCATAGCATGGCGGTGATGGGCGAGGAGACGTTCGGGCCGGTGGTCGGACTGATGAAGGTGAAGGACGACGACGAGGCGGTGCGGCTGATGAACAACAGCGCCTACGGGCTCACCGCCTCGATCTGGACCCGCGATCTCGCCGCGGCCGAGCGGCTGGCCGAGCGGGTCGAGGCGGGGACCGTCTTCGCCAATCGCTGCGACTATCTCGATCCCATGCTCGCCTGGACCGGAGTCAAGAATAGCGGCCGCGGCGCCTCGCTCGGCCGCTACGGGTTCGACGGGGTGACCCGCCCCAAATCCCTTCACCTTCGGAGCGTCTGATGGCCCTCACCCACTCCAACTGGAACTATCCGACCGCGATCCGCTTCGGCGCCGGCCGGGCGGCCGAGCTGGGCGACGCGTGCCGGGAGCTCGGAATCGGCCGCCCGCTTCTCGTCACCGACCCGGTGCTCGCGGGGATGGCGATGGTGAAGGCGGCGCTGGCCGCGACCGGCGCCGGGCTGTTCTGCGCGATCCACGCCAATCCCGTCGGCGGCGACGTCGAGGCGGGCCTCGCCGCCTACCGCCAGGGGGGCCATGACGGGATCGTCGCCATGGGCGGCGGAAGCGCGCTCGACGTCGGCAAGGTGATCGCCTTCATGTCCGGCCAGGCCCGGCCGCTCTGGGACTTCGAGGACCAGGCCGACTGGTGGTCGCGCGCCGACCCCGCCGGGATCGCGCCCGTCGTCGCGGTTCCCACCACCGCCGGCACCGGCTCCGAGGTCGGCCGGGCCGGAGTGATCCTCGACGAAGCTCAGGGCGTGAAGAAGATCATCTTCCACCCCAGGATGCTGCCCGCCATCGTCATCCTCGATCCCGAGCTGACCCTGGGCCTCCCGTCGAACGTCACCGCCGCCACCGGAATGGACGCGCTTTCCCACTGCCTCGAAGCCTATTGCGCTCCCGGCTTCCATCCGATGGCCGACGGGATCGCCGCCGAAGGAATCCGGCTCATCCGCGAGTGGCTTCCCCGCGCCTATGAGGACGGCACGGACGTCGAGGCTCGAGGCCACATGCTCGCCGCCGCCGCGATGGGAGCGACCGCCTTCCAGAAGGGCCTCGGCGGGATGCACGCTCTGTCGCATCCGATCGGCGCCCTGATCGGGACCCATCACGGCCTCACCAACGCGGTGCTGATGCCCTACATTCTGGCCTTCAACCGCCGGGCGGTGGAGGACCGGCTGGCGCGGCTCGCCGGCTATATCGGCCTGGCCGATTGCTCGTTCGGCGGCTTCCTCGACTGGATCGTCGAGCTTCGCCGTCGACTTGGAATCCCGCCGGCCCTGGCCGACATCGGAGTGTCGAGCGGAGAGCTCGAGCGGATCGCGATCATGGCCGAGGCGGACCCTTCCGCCGGCGGCAACCCGCTCCCGTTCGACGCCGGAGCGGCCCGGGCGGTGCTCGACGCGGCGATGGCCGGAAGGATCGGCTAGGCCGCCGCCGACGCGCAGCGGAAGCCGCCGAACAGAGCCTTGTGCGCCTCGACGATCCGGGCGATCGCCCCCGGCTGCGGAGCCGAGTCCCACTCGTCCGGCTCGAACGTCCCTCCAAGCAGGATCCCGTCGGCGCGCGGGAACATGTAGCCGCCCTGGGCCTGCAGCGCGTAGCGGATCTCGGGCTGGGGAAGGAGGATGGCGAGCTGGCCGCGAACGGGATGCAGGTCCCTGTCGCCGAACAGGTCGCGGGCGCCCAGCCCGGTGCAGTTGAAGACGAGCGTCTCCGGCAGCGCCGCGATCTCGGCCGGCGCCGCGAACCTGCGAACCGCAATCCGCCCCGCGGCGGCCTGCACGTCGCGGGTCAGCTGGCGAAGGAATCGGCCGGTCTCGACATACAGGGTCTCGTAGCGGACCATGTGCTCGACCGGGAACGGATGCTCGGTCGGGGCGAGGCGCCGGGAGCCGGGATGGAAGGGATCGGCCGGCCGCGGATCGCCCGTCCTGGTCTGCTGATAGGTGGGCAGCCACCGGATCCCGTAATCGTCGCCGACCAGGATCTGGAAGCGCCGCCAGCTATAATCCATCGCCGCGGCGAATTGCGCGCGCCACTCGGGGGTCACCACGTCCTCGTCGAAATGGCCGAAGGGCGAGATCTGGCCGCCGGCGATGTTGGAGGTGGTGTGCGGAGTCAGCGCCTCGGCATAGATGGTGACCGGGAAGCCGGCCTCCTGGACCAGCCTGGCGGTGGTCAGCCCCATCACTCCGGCGCCGATCACCGCCACCGGCCCCCGGTGGCCGACGAGCCCGATCTGGGTCGCGAGCCGCGACGAGCCCCAGGAGAGGGTGATTCCGGCGCCGCCATGGCCGTAATTGTGGACGAGCCTCTTGTCGCCGAGCGCCTCCGCCCGGACGACGAAGCCGCCGGCGCGATAGGGGCGCAGGCCCGCGACCGATCGGATGACCCGGTCGGCCGAGACGTTCACCGCCGGCAGGCAGCCGGCCGCCAGCTCAAGCCGGCCGGGCCCGGTGGTCGCGCAGCCCGGAAGAACGAGCCCGCCCGTCGCAAGGGCGCCGGAGCGCAGGAAGTCGCGGCGGTCGAGCATCGGCACCGGTCGAGCCTAGCTTTCCCGGAGCCGGTCCGTCCACCCGTCAGCGCGGGGCGAAGGCGACGATCTTGACCAGCTCGCCCGGCCGAAGCGCGTCGCCCGGCGAACGGCCGTTGAGCATCAGGAAATGGTCGAGCGGAAATTCGCTTGCCATCCGCCGGGCGAGGCTCGCCGCCGTCTCGCCGGCCCCGACCCGGACGGTCTCGATCCGGCGGGGCCTGAGGCCTCGAGCCTCCTCGGCGGAGAGCAGCCGGAACGAGCCGAACAAAGCGGCGACCGGACCGGCGGAGCCCGGCGCCTGCGGCGAGACCATCAGGAAATGATAGGCGCCGCCATTGCCGCCGTCATAAGCGGCGAGGGCGAGGTCGATCAGGCCCTCCCGGGTCTGCACCCGAACCGGCACGATCAGGGCCGGGACTCCGTTGATCCGCTCGGGCCGGGCGGGGCCGGCCTCGGCCGGCGCGTCGCGAAGCAGGGCGGCCAGCAGCCCGTCCGCATAGGCGGCGAGGCCGCCCGCCGGCATGGCGCCGCCCCCGAACTCGCCGCGAAGCCCGTCCGGGCCTTCGATCAGGATCGCCTGCGGGCTGTTGGTCAAGGTGAAGCCCGGCGGGGCCTCGAAGCCGATGCGCATGATCGGGTGGGCGAAGCGGCGGCCCTGGACGAAGCCCTGCCGCGGATCGTCGCCGTAGAGCAGCCCGTCGACCTCGCGCAGATAGTCGGCCTCGAGCTCGGGAAGCGCTCCGTCGGCCACTCCCGTCGCCGCCGCGGTCCGGGCCGCGCGCTCGACCCGGTTGCCGGCGAGGGGATGGGTGCTCGCCCATTCCGGGATGGCTCGAGCCTCGTCGCGGCCCCGAGTGCGCGCCATAAATTGCTCGTTGCGCCCGAGGGCGCCGAGCATGTCGCCCGCGGCATAGGGATCGTAGCCCGCTGCGGCGAGGTAGCGGACCGCGAGATCGTCCGCTTCATATTCCTGCTTCCGCGAGTAGCGCAGGGTGAAATATTCGGCGGCCCGGCCGGCGATCCGGGTCAGCCGCTCCGAGCCGGTGATCGCTCCCACCGCCATGACGCTGAGGCTTCGCCAAAGCGACCGCCGCTGCTGGCGGCGGTTATGGGCCGCGACGATGTGGCCGACCTCGTGCGCCAGAACCGAGGCGAGCTCGGCCTCGCTGTTGACGATCCCCATCAGCCCTCGGGTGACGTAGATGTAGCAGCCCGGCACCGCGAAGGCGTTGACGACGTCGCTGTTGACCAGAGTGAAGGTGCACTCCCCGCCAAGGCCCGCGGCGCTCGCGATCTTCGCGCCGATCCGCCGCGCATAGACGGCCTCGGGAGCGTCGTGGGCGCCGCCGAACTCGGCGAGGAGCTGCGGATGCTGCTCGGCGCCGATCCGCTTCTCGCGATCGCGGATCTCGGGCTCGTAGGCCTCGGTCTCGCCGCCGCCGCACCCGGCCAGAAGCGCCGTCGCGGCGACGAGGATCGGAAGGGCGAAACGCGGCAAGGCTCGGGCTCAGGCGAAAACGGGCTGGTCGAAGCGAACGCGCCAGAAGCCGGTTTCGGCCCCTTCGACTCCGAAATCGTTGTCGCTGGCGAGAAGCAGCTCCGACGGCGAGAGGATCGCCATGCCTTCCAGGTCGGCGCCCACCTCCGGGGCGTCGTCGCTGCTGAACAGCTGGCGCTTGGCGAGCACAGGCAGGGCGGGCGCGTCATCATCGGCGCCGAGCTCCTCGACCGTCGGGCGAGTGGCCAGGTCGAGATGCTCGATCGGCAGGCTGTCGGACTCGCCTGGAGTGACCGCATAGATCTTGGTCGTCTGAGAGCCGCGCTCGAGCACCAGCAGGGAATCGGAACCCATCCAGCAAAGCTCGCTGACCTTGAGGTCGCTCCGCTCGAGAGGCTCGAGCGCCTGGTCGCGCAGGAAGCTTTCCGGCGGGTCGAGCGGGTAGAGAAATTGGGCCTCGACCTTCGCCGTCGCGGACTCGAGGCGCCACAGCCGGACGTGGCGGCCTTGCTCGTGCGCCTGTTCGTCGGGGTGGGCGAGCGGGCTCTGGAAGGCGAGGAACAGCCACCGCCCGTCCGGCGACTGGGCGATCGCCTCGAAGCCCCGGTTGAGCTGGCGCCGGGCGGCGATCGCCGGAAGGCACGGCTCGACCGGATAGGCCGCGCCGTCGAGCCCCGTGCCCTTCGGCACGAGCCGCTTCAGCACCCGGCCGTCAGCGTCGAGCCGGACCAGCGAAGGCCCGAACTCGTCGCCGACCCAGAAGCCTCCGTCGGCGAGAGCGGCGATGCCTTCGGTGTCGAGGCCCGAGGGATCGGGAGCGAGCGTGTTGCCGTCGAGGTCGAAGGCGGGCTCGCAGCGCGTATGCGGGCCGCCCGGCACGGGCAGGCCCGAGACCGGCCGGCCGAGCCCGTCGAGGATTCGCAGGGTGCGGACGAGCTCGACCCGGTCGCCTTCGACCCTCAGCTCGGCGAGCGCCGGGCCGAGATCGGCGCGCGGCATGATCTTGGCGCCCTCCTCGCCTTTCAGCCGCTTCAGTCGGTCGAGCCCGTAGCGCTTGACCGCGACCTTGACCTTCAGGTTGGGGCCGCGGTCGCCGATCGCCCAGACGGTGCCGGCGGGATCGCCCGAACGGGTCGAAAGGCCCGAGCCGAAGCCGGAGCGCAGGCGCATGACCTGCTTCGGAAGCTCGATGTCGCCGAGGGGCTCGTCGGCCCAGCCCAGCTTCTCGACCGTCCAGCCCGGGCCCGAACCGGTCATCCCGCCGTCTCCAGCGATTCCACGGTGAGGTTGCCGTTGGTGTAGACGCAGATGTCGGCGGCGATCGCCATCGCCTTGCGCGCGACAATTTCGGCGTCGGCCTCATAGTCGAACAGCGCGGTCGCGGCGGCGAGGGCGAAATTGCCGCCGGAGCCGATCGCCGCCACTCCCGAGCCCGGCTCGAGCACGTCGCCATTGCCGGTCAGGACCAGAGTCACCTCCTTGTCCGCGACGATCATCATCGCCTCGAGGTTCCTCAGATATTTGTCGGTCCGCCAGTCCTTGGCGAGCTCGACCGCGGCGCGCATCAGCTGGCCGTGATGCTGCTCGAGCTTCCGCTCCAGCCGCTCGAACAGGGTGAAGGCGTCCGCCGTCGCGCCGGCGAAGCCGCCGATCACTCCGCCGTCGCCGAGCCGCCGCACCTTGCGCGCATTGGGCTTGATCACCGTCTGGCCGAGCGTCACCTGGCCGTCGCCGGCGATCACCGCGCGACCGTTCTTGCGCACCGCCAGGATCGTCGTTCCGTGCCAGCTTTCCATTGCCTGCTCCCGCCTCGTGGACGGGCGGATATGGGAGGAGGGCGCCGGGGTTGCAATCGACAGGCCGTTCAGCTCCGCCTCGCCCGCTCGAACAGCCAGACTCGAAGGGCGCTGGCGAGGTTGGCGGGAGCCCCGCCCTCCACCCGCTCGGCGTCGATCCGGGCGACGAGCGCCGAGAGCGGCAGCCCCTCGGCCGCCGCGGCGTCCTTGAGCGCGTCCCAGAAGACCGGCTCGAGGCTGATCGAGGTGGAGTGGCCGGCGATCATGATCGATCGCTTGACCGGGCCGGACCCCGTCATTGCGAGGAGCGGAGCGACGCGGCAATCCAGTGCTGCGTCCGAAGCCGCAGGGGATTGCTTCGCTTCGCTCGCAATGACGGTGGGCCCCGGTCCATCAATACATGTGCTGGCCGCCGTTGATGCTGAGAGTCGAGCCGGTGACGAAGCCGGCCTCCTCGCCGCACAGGAAGACGACTCCGCGGGCGATCTCCTCGGCCTTGCCGAGGCGGCCGACGGGGATCCGGGCGACGATCTTGGCGAGCACGTCCTCGGGCACCGCCGCCACCATCTCGGTGTCGATATAGCCCGGAGCGATGGCGTTGACGGTCACTCCGGCGCGAGCGCCCTCCTGGGCGAGCGCCTTGGTGAAGCCGTGGATTCCGGACTTGGCGGCGGCGTAATTGACCTGGCCGTACTGGCCGGCCTGGCCGTTGATCGAGCCGATATTGACGATCCGGCCGAACTTCCTGCCCTGCATGCCCTCGAACACCGCCTTGGCCATGTTGAAGCAGCCGCCGAGATTGACGTCGATCACTTCGTCCCAGGCCTGGCGGGTCATCCGCTTCATGGTTCCGTCGCGGGTGATTCCGGCATTGTTGACCAGAACGTCGACCGGCCCGAGCTCGCTTTCGACCTGCTGAACGCCCGCCTGGCACGCGTCGTAATCGCCGACGTCCCATTTGTAGGCCTTGATTCCGGTGCGCTCGGTGAACTCGCGCGCTTTCTCGTCATTGCCGGCATAATTGGCGGCGACGGTCACGCCCTGGTCGCTAAGCGCGATGCTGATCGCCTCGCCGATTCCTCTGGTGCCGCCCGTGACGATCGCAACGCGTGCCATTTGGTCTCTCCTGATATTTCGTTAGGGCCGGGCCTTACGTAACGCTCCTCCAACCTTCAAGCTCGCGGCCCAAAATGCTGCGCAGCATTTCCAGCCCGGCGGGGCTGTCGTTGAGGCACGGCAGGTAGGCGAAGTCGCGGCCGCCCGCGGCGAGGAAAGTGTCGCGGCCGCGTATCGCCAGCTCCTCCAGAGTCTCCAGGCAATCCGCCGAAAAGCCGGGCGCGAATATCGCCACCCGGGTGACTCCCTCGGCGGGCATGGAAGCGAGCGTCGAGTCGGTCGCCGGCTCGAGCCACTTGGCTCGGCCGAACCGCGACTGGAACGCCACCTTGAGCTCGCGCCCGCTCGCCTCGGCGAGCAGCCGCGCCGTCTTCCGGCAGTGGCAGTGATAGGGGTCGCCGAGGCGCAGGGTGCGCTCGGGCATTCCATGGAAGCTGGCGAGGATCGCCTGGGGCTCGAAGTCGATCGCCGCCAGCCCCTCTTCCAGCCGGACCCGCAACGCTTCGATATAGGCCGGGTCGTCGTAATAAGGCGGCAGGGTCCTGACCGCGGGTTGCCAGCGCAGCCGCCGCAAATGGAGGAAGGCCTCGTCGTTCGCGGTCGCCGTCGTCGCCGCGCAATATTGCGGATAAAGCGGCGCGATCAGGATTCGCTCGCAGCCCTGGTCCTTGAGAGCGTCGATCCGGCCGGCGATGGCGGGCTCGCCGTAGCGCATCGCATGGTCGACCACGACTTCGGGGCCGAACGCTCCGGCCAGCGCCCTCGACTGCCGGGCGGTGATCGCGGCGAGCGGCGAGCCCTCCTCGGTCCAGACCTGGCGATAGGCGTGCGCCGATTTCTTCGGCCGGGTGCGAAGGATGATCCCGCGCAGGATCGGCTGCCAGACGAGCTGGGGGATCTCGATGACCCGGGGGTCGGACAGGAACTCCCGGAGGTAGAGCCGAACGGCGCCGGGCTCGGGCCGGTTCGGAGTGCCGAGATTGACCAGCAGAACGCCGACCTTTGGCGCCGGCACCGGCGGATGATCGGCCGGGGGCTTCATCCGCCGATGCCGAGAGGAAGCGAGCGAAGCCGCCGGCCCGTCAGTGCGTGAAGTGCGTTGGCGATCGCCGGCGCCGCGGTCGGCACTCCGAGCTCGGTCGCGCCCCCCGGCTCCTCCTCGCTGTCGAGCAGCTCGACGGTGATGTCGGGCGACAAGGCGAGCGTCGGGAAGCCGAAATGGGCGAAGCCCCTTGCATCGGGGCGTCCGGCCTCGAATCCGATCGGGCTCGCGGTCGCGGCGGCGATTCCGAACACCAGCCCGCCCTCGACCTGCTGGCGGACGATGTCGGGATTGACGATTCGCCCGCAATCGACCGCGCAAATCGCTCGAAGCACCCGGATCCTCTGCTCGGCGGTGACGTCGATCTCGACCAGGGTGGCGATATGGCTTCCGAACGCGCTGTGGCAGGCAATGCCCATTCCGCTTCCCGGCGGTCCCCCGTCCCAGCCGCCCAGGGTGGCGGCCGTGGTCAGGCAGCGCGCAAGGCGCGGATTGTCGCCCAGCATCTGCATCCGGAAGGAGAGCGGCTCGACCCCCGACAGGCGGGCGAGCTCGTCCATGAAGCTCTCGGTGAAGAAGGCGGTATAGCTGTGGGCGCCCGACCGCCAGCCGCCGACCCTGAGGCCGGTTTCGGCAGGCAGATAGTCGATCGCCACCGCCGGGATGGCGTAGGGCGGCACCGCACCGGCGGCGGGGTCGCCGATCGCCGCCATCGCCGTCGCGCCGCCGCGCAGTCGATCGGCAAGCTCGGCGCCGGTATCGGGCGCGGCGATCCGGGCCTGCCAGCCCAATATGATTCCGCCCTCGTCGAGCCGGGCCAGCAATTGCGCGCGCGCCGGTGCGCGGAAGCCGTCCTGGACCGTCTCCTCGATCCTCGACCAGACGAGCTGCACGGGCCGCTTGGTCCTCACCGCAAGCATCGCCGCCTGCTCGATCGCCCGGGTTTCGAGCTTGCGCCCGTAGCCGCCGCCGGCGAGGGTCGGATAGAGCGTCACCTCGCCCTCGCCGAGGCCCGTGACCCGGGCGGCGGCGGCCCGGGCCAGGCCCGGGGCCTGGGTCGGAGCCCAGATTTCGAGCGCTCCGCCGGCGAGCCTGGCGGTCGCCGTCAGGGTCTCCATCGGAGCGCCCGCCGCCGGGCCGGCCCGGTAATGGCCGCGAAGAACATGGCCGCCCTCGAAAGCGTCGGCGAGGTCGCCGCGGCTGTAGACCCGGCGGCCGTCGTCCCGCTCCAGCGCTCCGTTCAGCGCGGCGTCGATCCCGGCATTCGTTACCGGCGGGCTCGGAACGTCCCACGCCGGCGCCAGCGCCTGAACGCCCCTGTCCGCCGCCCACCAGTTGGTCGCCACGCAGGCGACCCAGCCCGGAGCGTCGAAAGCCCCGAACACTCCGGGCACCGCGAGCCCCGCCGCCTTGTCCCAGCGGGCCAGCCGGCTGTCCTCGGTCGGCCCGGCGCGGACCGAGGCATAGGCCATGTCGGGAAGCCTGACGTCGCCGGCGAACGGCGCCGACCCGTCGACCTTGGAAGGCAGGTCCAGCCTCGGCATGGGCTGGCCGGTCAGCCGGTTGTCGATCCCCGCCCGGATCGGAAGATGGGAGGGCAGCTCCTCGCTCGACGCCGCCTCGGCGAGCTCGGCGAAGCTCAGCCTTCGGCCGCCGTCGGCGACGAAGCCGGCGGCGGTGTCGAGAATCTCCCACTCGACTCCCCAGCGGCGCGCCGCGGCCTTCATCAGCAGCGCGCGGGCGCCCGCGCCGGCCTCGCGCAGCGGCTTCTCGAAAGCTCGGATCGAGGTCGACCCCGCGGTCAGGATCGCGGCCTCGCCGCCCTCGAACCGGCCCGCCCGCCACCGCTGGAAGCCGCCGGCGAGGGAGCCGTCGTCCGGCCCTTCGGCGAGCAGCCGGTTGGCGTAGGCCGCCCCCAGCGGCGCCGGCTCGACTCCGACCGTGCGCCAGTCGGCGCCGAGCTCGTCGGCGACGATCTGGGCGAGGCCGGTCCAGCTGCCCTGGCCGAGCTCGGCCTGCGGCAGCGCGACGACGACCCGCCCGTCATTGGCGATTCGCAGATAGGCGTTGAACACATGCTCGCCCTCGCCGGAGCGCAAATTGGGCCGATAGGCGCGAGGCCACAGCGCCCAGGCGAGGATCAGCCCGGCGCCCGCGCCGCCGCCGACCAGAAGGTCCCGCCGGTGGATACCCGTCCTCTCGTCGCCGCGCGCCATGGCCGGGTTGATAGAGGGGCTCGAAGAACGGGGCTAGGGCCCCTCTTCCGTCATCGCGGGCGAAGGCCCTACCGCCCGAGCAGCACCCGCGCCTGGGTCGCGATCTGGGCCAGCATCGGGGCCGTGGTGGTCGGAGCGTTGCGGACTCGCTCGACCACCCGGCGGAACTGGTCGATTCGCGGCCCCTGGGCGGCGACCCACTGGTCGACCGCCTCGACCGGGTCGCTGCCGCGCTTGCGATGAAGGAAGTCGAGCCTGAGCTGCTCGAAATCGCGGGCGAGGCCGGCGGTGAGAAGCCGCTCCCACTGGTCCTTGGCCTGGAAGCGGTTGGCGGCGCCCTGCGCCCAGTCGAGGCCGAGCGCCTCGCCGAGCCGGGTATAGGCGTTGGTCAGCTCGATGACGTCGACTCCGAGCCGCTTTCCGAGCGCGGCGATCCCGACACCGCCGTTCAGCTCGAACAGCCGGACGATCTTTCGGGCGACGTCCTCGGGCGCTCCGAGCTCGGTCAGCCGCCGGCGGCGGTCCGTCGCCTCGCTCGCCACCTCGCGGCGAAGCAGGCCCTCGACCGCTTCGTCCAGCGCATTGAGCCCGGGGCCGAGATTCTCGACCATCTCGGCGAGCTTGGTGGTCGCCGACATGTTGCGCAGGATGTCGGCCATGTGCAGCTGAAGGGCGCGGCTCGCCTGGTCGAACAGCTCGAGCCGGAGCTGCTCGGGAAGCTCGGCCGTGTCGAGCCGCTCCCAGAAAGCGCGCATTCCGAACAGCCGCTCGGCGGCGACGAAGGCGGCCGCGACCTGGCCGAACGAGGCGCCTTCCTCCTCGGCCAGCGCGAAGGGCGCGGTGATTCCGAGCCGGTTGACGAGTCGGTTGGCGATCTTGGTGGCGATGATCTCGCGGCGCAGCCGGTGCTGAAGGATGGCGGCGCCCTGGCGCTCGCGCATCGTCTCGGGAAAGGCGTTGCACAGCTCGGGGGTGAGGGTCGGGTCCTCGGTGATCTTGCCGGCCTCGAGCGCGGCCTGGAGCGCCATCTTCGAGGTCGAGAGCAGGATTGCGAGCTCGGGCCGGGTGAGGCCTCGATTCTCGTGCGCCCTGCGCATCAGGTCCTCGTTGGATTCGAGGCCCTCGACGGCGCGGTTGAGCCGCCCCTCCTCCTCGAGCATCTCCATCGCCCGAAGCAGCGGCGGAAGGCCGGCGGCGCCGCTTCGCTCGGCGATCGACAGCGCCAGGGTCTGCAGCCGGTTGTCCTCGAGCACGAGCTCCGCGACCTCGTCCGTCATCTCGGCGAGCAGGGCGTTGCGCTCCTCCAGCTCGAGCCGGCCTTCGGCCATTTCGCGGTTGAGCGGGATCTTGATGTTGACCTCGTTGTCCGAGCAGTCGACTCCGGCCGAATTGTCGATGAAGTCGGTGTTGATCCGACCGCCGAGGCCCGCGAACTCGACTCGCCCCGCCTGTGTGGTGGCGAGGTTGGCGCCCTCGCCGATCGCCTTGGCGCGAAGCTCGCTTCCATTGACCCTGATCGAGTCGTTGCCGGGATCGCCGACCTCCGCGTTGCTCTCGCTCTTGGCCTTGATGTAGGTGCCGATGCCGCCGAACCAGAGCAGGTCGACCGGCGCCGACAGGATCGCGGTGAGAAGCGTCGCCGGATCGGTTTCCTCGTCCTCGAGGCCGAGCATCGAGCGGACCTCGGCCGACAGCGGGATCGCCTTCTGGCTGCGCGGGAAGATTCCGCCGCCCTTCGAGATCAGCTTGCGGTCGTAATCGTCCCAGCTCGACCGCTCGAGCTCGAACAGCCGCTTGCGCTCCTCCCAGCTGCTCGCCGGATCGGGATCCGGATCGAGGAAGATGTGGCGATGGTCGAAGGCCGCGACCAGCTTGATCGACTTCGACAGGAGCATTCCGTTGCCGAACACGTCGCCCGACATGTCGCCGACTCCGGCGATCCGGATCGGCTCGCTCTGGACGTCGATTCCGATCTCTCGGAAATGGCGCTGGACGGAGATCCACGCGCCCCGGGCGGTGATCCCCATCGCCTTGTGGTCGTAGCCGTAGCTTCCGCCCGAGGCGAAGGCGTCGCCGAGCCAGAAGCCGCGCTCGGTGGCGATCGCGTTGGCGACGTCGGAGAAGGTCGCGGTGCCCTTGTCGGCGGCGACGACGAAATAGGGATCGTCGCCGTCGCGCACGACGATGCCCTGCGGATGGACGACCTTGTTGCCGACGATGTTGTCCGTCACCGACAACAAGGCGCGGATGAAGATCCGGTAGCTCTCCTTGCCCTCCGCGAGCCAGGCGTCGCGGTCGGAGACCGGCGGCAGCTGCTTGGGATAGAAGCCGCCCTTCGCCCCGGTCGGGACGATCACCGCGTTCTTGACCAGCTGCGCCTTCATCAGCCCCAATATCTCGGTCCGGAAGTCATCGCGCCGGTCGGACCATCTCAGGCCGCCTCGGGCGATCGGGCCGCCGCGCAGGTGGATGCCCTCGATTCGCGGGCTGTAGACCCAGATCTCGCGCCACGGCAGCGGCTGCGGCAGGTTCGGGACCAGGGCGCTGTCGAGCTTGAAGGCGAGCGCCTCGCGGCCGGCCGGGGCGAAGGCGTTGGTCCGCAACGTCGCTTCGACGACGGCGCCGAGCAGCCGAAGGATCCGGTCCTCGTCGATCGCCGCGACCTGCGACAGGCCGTCCTTGATCTTGCGGCTGGCCTCGGCCGCGGCGGCCTCGCGCGGGCCTTCATGCGCGGGATCGTGGAGAGCGTCGAACAGCTCGATCAGCCCATGGGCGACTTCGGGCGCGCGGCGCAGGGCTTCGACCACCGTCACCATCGAATAGGAGAGGCCGCCCTGGCGCAGGTAGCGGAACCAGGCGCGGAACAGGACGACGTCGCGAGGCGCCAGCGCGGCCGCGACGAGCAGCTGGTTGAACGGGTCGTTCTCCGCCCGGCCCTCGAGCACCTCGGCGATGGCGCGCTCGACCAGCGCGGCGCGTTCCAGCACATTGGCGGCCTCGCCGGCGCGAACCTCGAGCAGGAATTCGTGGACGTAGCCGAGGCGGCCCTCGTCCAACGCGGTCGGATGCTCCTCGAGCACCCGGAAGCCGAAATTCTCGAACACGGGAACGGCGTCGGACAGGGAAATGACGTCGGCGAGCCGGTAGGTGTTGAGCCGAAGCCTTTTCGGCCCGTCGTCGGGCTCGCGATAAAGGCGCGCGTCGCGCTGGGCGGCGCTGTCCAGCGCGCAGATCCGCAGGATGTCCTGGGCGGCCTCGGCCGGCGGAACTGTCAGCCGATAGCCCTCGGGGAAATCGTCGAGATAGGTGATTGCGAGGCGAGTGGCGCGCTGCGGGCCGACCAGCTCGCCGAGCGCCTCCTCGACCGACGGCTCCCAGCCGCGCACCATCTCGTCGAGCCGGCGGTCGAGCGCCGCGACGTCCGGATTGGGCGTCTCGGGCCCGACGTAGAGCGTGTATCGGATCAGGGCGAGGTCGCCGTCGCCGAGTTCGACCGACCAGTTGGAGATCCGGCCCTGCGAGGCCTCCTCGATCATCTTGCCGATGGCCAGCCGTCGCCGCGTGGTCAGCTCGTCTCGCGGCAGCCAGATGAAGGCGAACATGTTGCCCTTGAGGATCGAGCGGACGAGCGCGAGCGTCGGCCGCGGCCGGTCGGCTAGCGACATGGCCGTGGTGACGAGCTCGCGCACGGCGTCGACGCTGAGGCTGACGAGCAGGTCGTGCGGAAGAGCGGTGACGGCGTGGCGAAGCGCCTTGCCGCTGTGGCCGGACGGATCGAAGCCGAACTCGCGCTCGAGCTGCTGCAGTCGCTTGCGAAGCAGCGGCACCTCCTCGACCTGCGCGCTCAGAGCCTCGCTGGTCCACAGGCCGGCATGGACTCCGATCGCGGTCACCTTGCCGTTTTCGCGGATCGGAACGACGACGAGGTCGAGCGGAACTCGGCGATGGACCGAGGCGCGGCGCTCGGCCTTGGCGAGCAGCGGAACGTCGCCGCCATTCTCGAAATAGCGCATGGCGCCGAGCGCGCCGCCGGGATCGGTCGGCTCGCCGGGAATCCGGAACAGCCCGAGCGCGTCGGTCGGTGGCCCGTCCGGCCGCTCGACCTCATAGCCCAGCAGGGTCATGGCGCCGTCGGCGAACCAGCGCAGCAAGGCCGCGCCCTCCTCGTTGCCGGCTTCCTCGGCGTCGGCGCGCATCCTCGCCTGCATCGCCCGCCAGTCGGTGACCGCCGCCCGGACGTCGACCAGGACCCGGTGGAGGTCGGCGAAAATCTCCCGCCTCGCTCGGGCGTCGGCGCGGTCGACCTCGAGATACATCATCGATTCGCGGCGCTCGGCATCGTCGCACAGCGGCTCCACCGCGAGCAGGGCGCCGTCCTCGTCGCGAGTGACGCAGACCACCGGGTGGAGCAGCCGGTGGACGGTGAGGCCTCGAGCGGCGAGCGTGTTGGCGACGCTGTCGACCAGGAAAGGCATGTCGTCGTTGACGATTCCGATGCGCATCCGGCGATGGCCGAGCGCGCCTCCGAGAGTCTCGACTCGGACCAGCGCGATTCCGGCGGGGCGGCGGGAGGCGCAGGCGGCGATGAACTGGGCCGCGCCGATCCGGTCGGAATCGGCGAACTCGGCAAGCTCGCCAGGCAGGGCTCCGTCGACCAGCGCATGGGCGAGGGCGTCGATGATCTGCACGTCGGCGGCGAGGGGCTCCGCGACCATGCTGTCCGAACTCATAATTGGCTCCCGAAGGGCGGCGCGCCCGGCGCGTCGGGCAAGTCGCGCGCCCTATGCCCCTGCGGGCGTGGAGGGGCAACCCCTCGGCACGGGCTCGCCTTGGCTGAGGCGAAGCGGTAGCAGGGCCGGCGAAGGAGACTTTGATGGCCCATCGCCAGCCGGATCACCCGGTCGACCCGCTGTTCGTCGAGCGCTGGTCGCCGCGGGCGTTCGACGGACTCGAAATGCCCGAGGCGGACCTCCTGACGATGCTGGAGGCGGCGCGCTGGGCGCCCTCGGCGTTCAACTCGCAGCCCTGGCGCTTCCTCTACGCGCGGCGCGGTGAGCCGGACTGGGAGCGCTTCCTCGACCTGCTCGTCCCGTTCAACCGGAGCTGGGCGCAGAGCGCATCGGCGCTGGTCTACATCCTCTCCGACACCCTCCCCTTCACCGACAAGGCGGGCGAGCCGGCGACGTCGCACACCCACAGCTACGATGCCGGGGCGGCCTGGGCCTGCTTCGCCTTGCAGGCGACCAGGCTGGGCTATCAGGCGCACGGCATGTCCGGAGTCGACTTCGAGCGGGCTCGAACCGAGCTCGGAGTGCCGGAGCGCTACCGGATCGAGGCGTCGGCGGCGGTCGGCCGGATCGGAGATCCGGAGACTCTTCCGGAGAAATTGCGCGCTCGGGAGGTCCCGAGCGGCCGCAAGGCCGTGAGCGAATTCGCGTTCAGGGGCGGGTGGCCGGACTAGATTCCCTCTCTCGCGAAAAGCGGGAGAGGGGATTGTGCCGGTCCCCCTTCTGGTCAACATTCCGGGCATGACCGTTCAAGCAGCAAGCGAAGGAAAATCCCGGCGCCTCGTCACCCTTCCCGCGCGCCCCGAGCCGATCAGGGTCGCCGCCGAGGAGACGGCCGTCATCGTCGTCGACATGCAGAACGCCTATGCCTCGCCGGGCGGTTATCTGGACCTCGCCGGCTTCGACATCGGCGGAGCGGGAGCGGTGATCGGGCAATGCGCGAAGGTGGTCGAGACCGCTCGGGCCGCGGGCCTTCCAATCATCTATTTCCAGAACGGCTGGGACGAAGCCTATGTCGAGGCGGGCGGGCCGGGATCGCCCAACTGGCACAAGTCGAACGCTCTCAAGACGATGCGCGCACGCCCCGAGCTTCAGGGCAAGCTTCTCGCCCGCGGCGGCTGGGACTACGAGCTGGTCGAAACGCTGGCGCCGAAGGCAGGCGACATCGTTCTTCCCAAGACTCGCTATTCCGGCTTCTTCAACTCGCAGCTCGATTCGGTGCTTCGCTCGCGCGGCGTCCGCAACATCGTGCTGGTCGGGATCGCCACCAACGTCTGCGTCGAATCGACTTTGCGCGACGGCTTCTTCCTCGAATATTTCGGGATCATGCTCGAGGACGCGACGCACCAGGCGGGCCCCGAATATCTGCAGAAAGCGAGCGTCTACAATGTCGAGACCTTCTTCGGCTGGGTCTCCACGGTGGCGGATTTCTGCGGCGCGTTCGGGCAGATCGGGGAGTAAAGGCTTGCATCCCTTCGCCGTTCGGCCTGAGCTTGTCGAAGGCCCTTCCTTGCCCTCCGGCCCGGAGAAAAGGAGGGCTTCGACAAGCTCGGCCCGAACGGGTGGGGGATGGACCATTTCGTAGCTGGAGGCGCCGATGCCGTTCGAACCGATCAACCCGCCGCAATTCCCGACCCCGATCGCGCCTTATTCGGCCGGGACCCGGGCGGGCGACACCGTCTACGTCTCGGGCACCCTCGCGCTCGGTCCCGGCGGCACGATCCTCTATCCGGACGACGCCGAGGCCCAGACCCGCCACGTGCTGGAGACGATAAGGATCACTCTCGAAGCGGCCGGAGCGACGATGGCCGACGTCGCCTTCAACCACATCTTCCTGACCGACTGGGCCCACTATCCCGCGATGAACGTGGTCTATGCCGAATATTTTCCGGGCTCGAAGCCTGCGCGCTACTGCATCCAGTGCGGCCTGGTGAAGCCGGGCCTGGTGGTCGAGATCGCCAGCGTGGCGCATATCGGCGGGTGATTGGCGGCCTCTATTTCGAGGAGCATGGGCCGGCCGAAGCGCCGCCGCTGATCCTGTCCGCGGGCCTGGGCGGCTCGGGCGCCTATTGGCGGCCCAACCTCGCCGCCCTGGCGGCGGGGCACCGGGTCATCCTCTACGACCATCGCGGCACCGGCCGCAGCGACCGGGCGCTTCCGTCCGGCCTCCAGGTCGAGGACATGGCCGACGACGTCCTTGCCCTGATGGACGGGCTCGGCCTCGAGCGCGCGCATTTCGTCGGCCATGCGGCCGGAGGCCTGATCGGCCTCGTCCTCGCTTTGCGCTCGCCCGAGCGGATCGCGAGCCTGGTCGTGGTCAACGGCTGGTCCCGGCTCGACCCCCATTTCGCGCGCTGCTTCGAGGCCAGGCTCGCCTTGCTCCGCGATTCCGGCCCGCGCGCCTACCTGCGCGCCCAGCCCATCTTCATCTATCCCGCGGCCTGGTGCTCCGAGCACAGGGACGAGCTCGATTCCGAGCTCGAGGATCAGCTCGCCCACTTCCAGGGCAGCGACAATCTCGAGAAAAGGGTGGCGGCGCTCCAGGCCTTCTATCTCGACGACCGGCTCCACGAAATACGGGCGCAGGTGCTCGCCGTCGCCGCGAAGGACGACGTCCTGGTTCCGTGGACCTGCACTCCGGCCTATGCCGGCCGGATCGCCTCGGCAGCCATCCGGCTGATGGACTGGGGCGGCCATGCCTGCAACGTCACCGATCCCGACGCCTTCAACGCCCTCGCACTCGATTTTCTAAGGAGCTGAACCATGGAAGTCGGCATCTTCGTGCCCATCGGCAACAACGGCTGGCTGATCTCCGAAAACTCGCCGCAATACATGCCGAGCTTCGATCTCAACAAGGCGATCGCCCAGAAGGCGGAGAGCTACGGAGTCGACTTCCTGCTGTCGATGATCAAGCTGCGCGGCTTCGGCGGCAAGACCGAGTTCTGGGAATATAATCTGGAGAGCTTCACCCTGATAGCCGGGCTCGCTGCGGTCACCGAGAAGATCCGGATCTACGCGACCTGCCCGACGCTCGTCATTCCGCCGGCCTTCTGCGCCCGGATGTGCAACACGATCGATTCGATCAGCCACGGCCGCTTCGGCCTCAACCTCATCACCGGCTGGCAGCGCCCCGAATACAGCCAGATGGGGCTGTGGCCGGGCGACGAGCATTTCCGCAACCGCTACCAGATGCTCGGCGAATATGCCCACATCCTGCGCGAGCTGTGGGCGACCGGAGTCTCCGACTTCAAGGGCGAATATTACCGGATGGAGGATTGCCGGGTCCGGCCGCTGCCCGAGGGCGAGATGAAGATCATCTGCGCCGGCTCGTCGGACGAAGGCCTCGCTTTCTCCGCGCAATATGCGGATTACGCCTTCTGCCTGGGCAAGGGGGTCAACACTCCGGCCGCCTTCGCCTCCAACAACGAGCGGCTGATGGCGGCGACCGCGAAGACCGGCCGCGACGTTCGGGTCTACGCCCTGTTCATGGTCATCGCCGGCGAGACCGACGAGGAGGCGATGGAGAAATGGATCTCATATCGCGAGGGCGTCGACGAGGAGGCGGTGGCCTGGCTCGGCGCGCAGGGCGCCGCGGACAAGACGTCGACGACCACCAACGTCCGCCAGCTCGCCGACAAGGAGAGCGCGGTGAACCTCAATATGGGCACCCTCGTCGGCTCCTACGAAAGCATCGCCCGAATGCTCGACGAGGCGAGCACGGTGCCCAACACCGGCGGAGTCCTCCTCACTTTCGACGATTTCATCGAGGGGACGGAGAAGTTCGGGACGAGGATCCAGCCGCTGATGAAGTGCCGGCAGGGGATCCAATAGGCGTCCTTCGATACGGGCCTTCGCCAAGGCTCAGTCCCTACTCAGGATGAGCGTCTGGATGATGGGTCCCCGCTCATCCTGAGTAGCCGGTGAGCTTGTCGAACCGGCGTATCGAAGGACCCCGGGCTCGGTCGGGCGGCTAGGCCGCCGCCTTCCTTATCGCCCGTTCCAGCAAGGCTTCGTCCTCGACCGGCGCGACCACAGCCAGCCCGCCGACTTCGTCGCGGCGGGCGATGAGGAGGACGAACTCGGCCTTGCCGGGAATGTCGACATGGCCGAGCGGCCGGGCGGCTCGAAGAGCCTCGCGGGCGGATTCGCCCTGGTCCGGCTTCGGCTCGGGCCGGCGGGCCCGGCGCTCGGCCTGGACGAGCGCCTTGAGGCCGTCGCTCTCAAGCCGGTCGCGCAGAGCGCCGGCGGGCAGGCGCTGCCGGCGCGCCCAGCTCAGGGCGGCGGCGAATTCGGTGAGGCGCGCCTTGTCATAGTCGATTCCGAAGACGAGCTTGGCGACCGCGGTCATCGGCGCCCGCGCCTGGGCCTTGAGGCCGGCATCCTCGAGCAGCTCGGCATAGCCCTCTTCGTCCGCCTCGGCGGCGAGCGCGAAATCATAGGCCTGGCCGAGCGCCCGGTAGAGCGCGGCGCGGCTGCGCTGGTCGGCGCCGCGGGCGGCGTCGGCGCTGTCGCGGGCGGCGCCGAGGCGGTCGGCGAGGCCGGCTTCGAGGTCGAGCTCGGGCTCGTCCCAGCCGGGCTCGGCCGACGAATCGAGGTCGAGCGGCTCGGCATTGGGGCCGTCCGCCCAGACCGGGCTGCTCTCCGCCTGAGCCGCGGCGGCGAGCGCAGACGAGGCCTGGCGGGCGATCGCCGCGGAGGTCGCCTGGTCGGCGATCTCCTTCCAGTTGATCACTCCGTAGATGAAGTCGATCGATTCCCCGGTCGAGGAGAAGGGCATCAATATGCCGCGATACATGGTGTTCTTGCCGCGCTGGCCGACGAACTCCGCCTCGAAGCCGATCGGCGCCTTGTTGGCGATGATCTGCATATAATGGTCGGTGAGGCGGGACAGCAGCGAGCGCTTGGGCACCTCGCTGATCCGGCGCACCTCGCCGAGCAGGTCGCATTCCTCGCGCAGGGCGTCGCCGAGCCAGGAGACCTTGGGATCGTCCTCGCCCTCCGAGAAGTCGAGCAGGACGCTGTTCGGCCCGAAATCGCCGAGCGTGTCGGGCTCGAGGTCGGCGATCGCGGGATAGGGCCGGCCGTCGAGCAGCGACACCCAGTAATTGTAGGCGCGGACATGCATTCGCCGCTCGTCGAGGCCGATCTCGGGCGGAACCTCGATTCCGCCGTCCTCGTCCGCCGCCCCGTAATCGGTCTGCTCGTCAAATGCCCGCAGGCTGTCCATCAGGCGGTCCTCATGCCCCAGTCGAGGCGGACCCTGCACCGGACGTGGTTGAAAAACCGTTAAGCTTTGCAGCCGCGACGCCTCGATCCGGGAGCGCCCGCTTGTCATCGCCCGTCGCCGCTGGTAGACGCCCGCCCTCGCCCGGGAGCGCCGCTTTAGCTCAGCTGGTAGAGCACATCATTCGTAATGATGGGGTCAACGGTTCGAGTCCGTTAAGCGGCACCATTCCTCTCATAGGGAACCCCCGGGGACCTTCTGGAATGCTCATAACCCTTAGTGCCCGCGTGGGTCCCCAATGGGTCAGGCTTCGGCAGGGAGGTGCGGAATATCCTTGCACTCCGTTTCCCTGTCCCCCGCATCGCGCTGCGGCCGCGCGAACCTCACCGCGCGGCAAAGACATGCACGTTTGTGTGTCATTCATCCTCCACTTCGGATCGAGAGCGGCGTGGCCGCATCATCTTTCGAGATAATCCCGATAGGCGGGCAAGCGCGCCGGAAGCTCGGCCAGTCGGGCCGCGAGGCGGCGCATCGCCGCAGCCGCGTCGTCGGCGTCGACGCCGGCGGCGACGGGATCGACGGCCTCGGGGAGGATGCCCATGCCGTGCATGACCGCGGTCCAGCTATGCGGCGTGAAGCTCTCCTCCTCGTAGAAAGGAAGCCGGCCGCGCGATTCGAACTGCTGAAGCGTGTGGGCGAGCGTGTCGGGCGCCTGCCCTCTCGACGCAGATTGCCAGAAGGCGCCCTCGCTGCGCCCCGAGCGGAGATAGTGGAGAGCGAGGAAGTCCCGGACTCTGATCGTTTCCTGCCCGGTCAGGCGAACATATTCCCCGAGCTCGATCGGGTGGAAGTCGCGGCCGGGCAGAAGGTCGAGGGCACGAAGGATCGCCATCTGGGCGAGGTGGAGCCCCGCGCCATGAAGCGGATCGAGCGCCACCGACGCATCGCCGAGGGCAAGGACATTGCGAATCCAGAACTCGGGGCGGCGGCCGACACGGATGGACACAGATTCGGCTTCCCCGACCCCCGCGCGGTCCGCGAACAGGCCACGCGCATCCGCTTCCGGGGTCGCGGCGGAATAGCAAAGAGCGCGCAAGGCGCCGTTGGGCAGAGGCACCCGCCACAACCACCCCGGGGGCACCGCGCTCACGACGTCGAGGGGCTGGCGATCCCGATGGCCGGGGATTTGCGCGCCCAGCAGCAGCCGGTCGCAAGGCAGGCTTTCACTCCAATCCTCGAAGCGGCTGTCGAGCGCCGACAGCAAGGGAGCCGAGGGGCCGGCGCAATCGAGATAAAGGTCCGCCTCGACGCGTCGCCCATCCGCGAGGAGGATTGCGGCGACCGCGCCGTCCGGGCCGATCTCGACCCGGGCCAGATCGCCCTCGGCTCGCTCGATCTTCAAGCTATCCGCCTGCGCTTCCAGCCGAGCGCGATAACGGACCGGATCGAGGCTCAGACCGTGGAGGTAGGTGGGGAGCGGGGACGACGGATCGGGGGCCGGGCGTACGAACTTGCCTGAAGCGGCCAGGACGGCCGCTGTGGAGTACAGATGATAGGGCCCGGCCCTGCCCGCCTTGCGCGCCCTCGCCCAGAGGTGGTGGAAGGCGGCGGTGCCGGCGGGCTCTCCATAATCTCCGAAGGCGTGGATCCACGCGGCGCCGTCGGCCGACCAACCTTCGAACCGAGTCCCGAGCCGGTGCACGACCGTGCCGGAGCGAACCAGCTCGAGCTCGTCCAGGCCGATCGCCGCGTGGAAACGGTGGATCGCCGGCAGGCTCGCGGGCATTCGGTCCGCGAGGGCCGAGGGATCGGGCGGAAGCGCGACGATCGTCACCTTCGTGCGCGGCAGCGCGCGGGCGAAGGCGATTGCGGCGGAGAGACCCACGATTCCGGCGCCGGCGACCGCGATGGTTCGGATCGCACTTTCGGCTGCCGCGCTCATGACGGCTTCCCGATCGACGCGCTGCGGCGGGCGATGAATTCGCCATGCTCGGGCATAGACGCGACCGTCCGGACAAGCCGTCCGCGCAGCCGCTCCATCGCCTTGGCGAGGGCCGCGGATTCGAGCGCATCGGCGCGCTGGTCCCAGCTGTGGGGGACGAGCCCCTGGCCGACGAAGACGGCGAGCCAGCTCGGCTCGAAGAAGAGGCCCTGGGTGTATTTCGCGATCCGGCCGGCGCGCAGCCACAGCTCGATCTTTTCTTGAAGGCTGTCGGGAATCGACATGGTCCGGACATAGTTCCAGAAGCTGGAATCGTCGCGCGTCGTCGCGTGATAATGGAGGATCAGGAAGTCCCGGATCCGGTCATATTCCAGATCGACGAGACGGTTGAACTCGGCGCGGTCGGAGTCGTCGACCCGGCCGATCGGGAACAGCTCTATCAGCTGGGCGATGGCGGCCTGGGTGAGATAGATGCTGGTCGATTCGAGCGGCTCGAGAAAGCCTGAGGCGAGGCCGATCGACACGACGTTGCGTGACCAGCTGTGCCTTCGCCGGCCTGCGCGGAAGCGAAGCATGCGCGGATCCGCCATCGGCGTGCCGCGGACCGAGGCGACCAGGGCGTCCGCCGCCTCCTGGTCGCCGATATGGCTGCTCGAATAAACGTAGCCGTTGCCGACCCGGTGCTGGAGCGGGATGTGCCAGCGCCACCCGGCCTTCATCGCGGTCACCCCGGTATAAGGCTGGATCGGCCCGGGCAGCGATTGCGTCGGCATCGCGACGGCCCGGTCGTTGGGGAGCCAGTGCGACCAGTCCTCCCAGTGCTCATCGAGCGTTCGGCCGATCAGGACTCCGGCGAAGCCGGAGCAGTCGACGAAGAGGTCTGCCTCTACTCGTTCGCCATTTTCCATGCGAAGCGAGGCGACGTCGCCGCTCTCGGGATCGCGCTCAACGCCGACGACCTTGCCCTCCGTTCGGATCGCGCCGCGCGCCGTCGCATAGTTGCGCATGAACGGCGCGAAGAGGGTTGCGTCGAACTGATAGGCATAGCTGTAGGTCGAACGGACCGATTTGGTGTCGGCCGAGGGCGGCTCGAAGCGGTTTGCCGCCGCCATGACGTTGGCGAGCGAATAATCGCTGAGGTCCCCGCCTTTTCCTTCGGCTTGCAGCCACAGCCAATAATGGTGGAAATGGACCCAGTTGAGGTCGGTCCCGAACCTTCCGAACGGGTGGAAATATTGCCTGCCAATCGATCCGAAGTTGGTGAAGTCGATGCCGAGCTTGAAGGTTGCGTGGGTGGCCCGCATGAACTCGGCCTCGTCGATTCCGAGGCTTTCGACAAAGTAGCGCAGGTGCGGCAGAGTCGCCTCGCCGACGCCGACGATGCCGATCTCGGCGGATTCGATCAGTCGGACGGCGCAGGCGTGGGGGAGCCGCCTGACCAAAGCCGCGGCCGTCATCCAGCCGGCGGTCCCGCCGCCGAGGATGACGACGCGCTGCATGGGCCGCCCGGTCTCGCTCAGCCTGGCCTGTCCTGTCATAGCACCCCTTGAAAAAGGAGCTGGAGGACGGGTCCCCCGGCGCCCAAGCCAAACCGGGCCGCCGCTAGAAGCGGAAGCGGATACCCGCCGAGACGGTCGCTTCGTCGAATCGCACGAAGCGCGGGAAGGTCGATTCCGTGCCGTTTGGATCGGTCCGCGTCAATGTGGAGCGGAACGGGCTCTTGAGGATGTTTGTCCAATCCACCGATTTGGTGCGCCGAGGGTCCGCGATGTTCACCTGTTCACCCAGCCTTCGGTCAGGATTTTGTGCTTCTCGTGCCTTGCCCATCGCGGTCCGGGGGAAGCCTTCGACAGATAGGCGCGGTCGGATCCGAGCGCGCTTTAGCTCAACTGGTAGAGCACATCATTCGTAATGATGGGGTCGTGGGTTCGAGTCCCTCAAGCGGCATCGGCACCTCGGCATACGTAGTTCCCGCAGGAATTATCTACGTATTTGCAACAGGTTCCCTTCGTTACGGAACCGAAGGCGGGGGCGGCAGTTTCAGCAGCGTTAACAGCTTCTTTACCTTCTCAGGCTGTTCGAAAGGCGAAAATTGGGGTTCGACCGCGCGTTGCAACCAGCGTTGCTTCACTGCTCCGGCAGGCGTTCCGCGCGCGCCATTGGTCCCTCCTCCTTCCGCCCCTTCATTTCCATAACAGGCGAGCGCAACGCTTGATGCCGCACCCGATTTCCAGGGTTGCGATAGCGGCATCCTTTCGGCCGCGTTCGCTATAAAACTGATCAGGGAGACTTCGGGATGTCGAGATTTGGGCAGAATCTTACCGCGCGCCGCTTCACCGGCGACGACCTTGTCGCCACCACGTTCGGCTTTGACCAGGCCGCGGCGCAATTCCAGAGGATGTTCGGGACCGAGCGGTCCGCGCAGACGGTATATTCGTTCACCTCGCCGGAGTTCGGGTTGAAGGGCTTCTACACGGGCTTTTTGGCCGACGGCGCCGGCTACGCGGGGCTTCCCGACAACTATCAGCCGGTCGAATCGGCCTGGTACATCCCCGGCCCGAACGCCCTCGTCGACGGCTATACGGCCGCCTCGAACACCACCGGGACGCTGGTGGTCGACGGCGCCCACGTCCTCGCGGCGATCGACACGCCCGGCGACGAGGACTGGTTCAAGGTCACGCTGACGGCAGGCGAAACCTACGACTTCGGGCAATATGCCCGTGTCGGCGGGACTCCAGGCCCGGAAGGCAACGGCGCTGCGCTCGCCGATGCGTATCTCGAGCTCTACGATGCCAGCGGCAAGCTGCTCTCTTATGCGGATGGCGGCGGGCCGAACACGCCAAACGGGCTCGATGCCCTCATGACGTTCGAGGCGCCTTACACGGGCACCTATTATGTCAACGCCTCGTCCTTCGACCAAAGCGGCGACGGGATCGGCGATTTCATCGGGGACTACGAGATTTTCGCCCGGGTCTCGAACAACCTCTCCTATGCCACGCCTTACACCATCGATAGCCCGCTCCACTCGATCGACTGGGGCGGGGTCATGGTCAACCGCGAGCATGTTGCGCGGTCGAATCCAGACGGCAATGACGGTACGCGAGCGGCCGGGAATCCGGACGCCATTCAAGGGACGCAGCCGACCGGGAAACCGGCGGCCGACCCGGCCGACGTCGCGGGCAATTTCCTCAACTTCCCGGGCAAGAACGTCATCTACCTCTATTTCGGCGGCGAAGGCGATATCTACGCTCATCCCGAAACGACGGTTCCAGCCCAGGTCGTGGTCCAAAATCCCTATCAGTACGAAGTCCAGGCGATGCTGACCGCGGCCTTCGAATTCTCCAAGGTCGCCGACGTCGTCTTCGTCTCCAACTATAACTTCGACCCGAACACCGGCCTCTGGGTGCGCGACGAGTCGATCGAGTATAAGCCCGGACCTTTGGGGCCGCAGAACGGCGTTAAATATGCTGCCGGAGTGGACAATGACGGCTTCGACGCCGACTTCTTCTACTTCTCCTATCCCGGCACGCCTGGACCGGGCCTCTCCCTGCTCGGCTCGATGAACCCGCCCGATTATGCCGACGAGGGCGTGGCCCAGTTCAATAGCGCCGACGAGCGCTGGACGGCCCAGATGCTTCAGCCGGGCGGCTTCTCCTTCTACACCCTGATCCACGAATTCGGCCACGGCATGGGCCTCGCGCATCCGCACGACGACGGCGGCGGGTCGAGCGTCATGCCGGGCGTGAATGCCCTCGTCCCTGGCGATGACGGCGGGAAGGGAACGTACGGCCTCAACCAGGGCGTCTACACGATGATGTCCTACAATGACGGGTGGGAAGATTCGCCCTACGGCCTGGCCGAAACCAACAACGAGGGCTACGGCTGGCTCGGCAGCCTGCTGGCGCTCGACATCGCCGTCATCCAGGACAAATACGGCGTCAACGAGGAATGGGCGACCGGCAACGACACCTACGTCCTGAAGGACGCGAACCAGTGGGGTGTCTATGTCGATTCCGCGACCGGGCAGCCGGCCCAGCACGGCCCCGACGATGCGGCGACTTCCCGCGACGGCTATTATCAGGGCCAGAGCACCTTTTATTCGTCGATCTGGGATGCCGGCGGAACCGACGAGATCGTTTACAACGGCGCCAAGAACAGCAACATCGACCTGCGTCCCGCCACGCTCAAATATGAGGCCGGCGGCGGTGGCTGGGTTTCCTACGCGTTTGGCATCCATGGCGGCTTCACGATCGCGAACGGTGTCACCATCGAGAACGCGGCCTCGGGCAGCGGCAACGATGTGTTGCGCGGCAATAGCGCCAACAACCGGCTCGACGGCGGCGCCGGCAACGATTTCCTGTGGCTGATGGAGGGCGGCGACGACAATGCCATCGGCGGCGGCGGCGACGACGTCTTCCTGTTCGGAGCGGCGATGACCGGCCTCGACATCGTCGAAGGCGGAGCCGGCACCGACCAGATCGCGCTTCAGGGCAATTATGCCGCCCTGACCTTCGGACCCGGCGTGATCGGGATTGAGAATCTCGCCATCCTGCCCGGCAACGACATGCGCTTCGGCGATCCGGGAACCGGTTCCTACGATTACAACATCACTACGCGCGACATCAACGTCGCCTCCGGAGTGCAGCTGGTGGTCGACGCCAACCGGCTCCGGCTGGGCGAGGACCTGACCTTCAATGGCGCCGCGGAGACCGACGGAAGCTTCTTCATCTACGGCGGGGGCGGTACCGACACCCTGACCGGCGGAGCGAAGAACGACGTCTTCATCTTCGGCCACCAGAACCAGTGGGGCTCGAGCGACGTCGTCACCGGAGGCGCCGGCGTCGACCAGCTCGCGCTTCGAGGAAATTACACGATCGTCTTCGGAGCAGGCCAGCTGGTCGGCATCGAGCAGATCGGAATGGTCTCGGCCCAGGACACTCGCTACGGAGCGCTCGGCTCGAGCTACAGCTACGACCTCACCATGGTCGACGCCAATGTCGACGGGATCCAGTTCACCGTCGATGCCGCTCCGCTGAGGCCAGGCGAAACCTTGGCCTTCAACGGCTCCGCCGAGGATGACGGAAGCTTCCGGGTGTTCGGCGGGCGCGGCAACGACACGATCGTCGGAAGCCAGAACGGGGACATCCTCGCCGGCAATGCCGGGCTCGACGTCCTGACCGGCGGCGGCGGCGGCGATGCCTTCCGCTACGTTTCGACCGCGGACTCGACGACCGATGCGGTCGACCGAATTCTCGACTTCCTGCCGGGGACCGACTGGATCGACCTCAGCCGGATCGACGCCAACACCAACGTCGACGGCAACCAGGCGTTCACCTGGATCGGATCGAACACCTTCGGCCCCACCGGCCCGGCCTCGGCAGGTCAGCTCCGCGCCTACCAGGGCACCGGCGGAAGCTGGTTCGTCGAGGGCGACACCAACGGCGACGGCACTGCCGACCTCATCATCGAGGTGGTCAGCCCGACTCCGCTCGGGGCGGAGCACTTCGTGCTGTAGGCCGGGCCGCCGGTCGGCCTTCGGCCTTCCTCCTCTCCCGTCCCTCACGGGAGAGGAGTGGCCAGGGGCTGGCTTGCGACTCGCTACCCGGCGGCTCGCTCCGGGACCGGAACTCCGACTCCTTCGCCGCCGTCCGCGAAAGCGGGCGGCGGCGATTGCTCGAGAAGGTGCTTTTGCACCTTGCCGGCCGCGGTCCGGGGAAAATCCGCCACGAATTCGAATCCGGCCGGCACCTTGAAGGCCGCGAGCCGGCCCCGGCAGTAGGCCTCGAGCTCGCCCGGCGCGGGCGGCTTGCAATCCGAGTCCAGCCTGACGAAGGCGCGTCCCACCTCGCCCCAGCGCGGGTCGGGGACCGCGATCACCGCGGCCTCGGCGACCGCGGGATGGGCGGCCAGCACATTCTCCACCTCGGCCGGATAGACATTCTCCCCGCCCGAGATGAACATGTCCTTCCGCCGGCCCGCGACCCAGTAATAGCCCTCGGAATCGCGCCGGGCGAGGTCGCCGGACCTCAGCCAGCCGTCGGCGGTGAAGGCCGCCCGGGTCGCTTCCGGATCGTTCCAATAGCCCGGAGTCACCGCCGGCCCGGCGAACAGCAGGTCGCCGACCTCGCCGTCGGCGACGTCGCGGCCGTCCTCGCCGACGATCCGGACGCTGACCAGCAGCTGCGGCTTGCCGACCGAGCCGATCCGCTCCCACGAATCCGCCGGAGCGGCGAGGAAGGCGGTGGGGCCGGTCTCGGTCATGCCCATCCCGTTGCACACCCGGATTCCGAGGTCGCGGCAGCGGCGGGCGAGCGCATCGGGCAAAGGCGCTCCGCCGCAGCCCCAGTGGCGGACGCTGTCGAGCGGCGCCCGGGCGAAGCCGGGATGGTCGGCCAGGGCCTGGTAGACGGTCGGAACCGCGAAGACGGTGTCGAGCCGCCGAGCCTCGATCAGCTCCACCACCCGGTCGGCCTCGAAGCCGGGCAGGAGCAGCACCCGCCCGCCCTGGAAGAGGGTGGGAAGCGCGTGGAGGTTGATTCCGGCGGTGTGGAAATTGGGCAGGAAGGTGAGCGTGGTGTCGCCCGCCCCGAGCCCGATCGCGGTGCCGATGTTGATCAGATTGGCGAGGGCCATCCGGTAGGTGTAGATCACGCCCTTGGGCCGACCCGTCGTTCCGGACGTGTAGAGCAGGTACCAGATTCCGTCGGCCGGCCAGTGGCTTCGGCTCGCGCTCGGTTCGGACTCGGCGACCATCGCCTCATAGCCTCCGTCCAGGTCCAGCCTCGGCGCCGCAGCGGCCAGGCGGCGCACCGCGCCGGCCTCCTCGGCGCCGTGAAGGATCAGGCTGGCCCCGGAATCGGCGATCAGGGGATCGAGCTCGGCCGGCGGCATCCGCCAGTTCAGGGGCACCAGGATCGCCCCGAGACCGGCGCAGGCGAACAGGATCTCGAAGAAGGCGATGCGGTTGCGGCAGAGGATCGCGACCCGGTCGCCCTCGCCGACTCCGTGCGCCTCGAGCAGGCCGGCCACCCGCCGGGCCCGGCTCGCGAGCCCGGCATAGCTCAGCGTTCGGCCGCTCGCGGCCTCCTCGAGCGCGATCGAGTCCGGGGTGAGCTCGGCCCGGCGCGCGATCAGGTCGGGCAGGTCGGCGATCATCGCTTCCTCAAGCCTTCCGAGACCAGCTCGATCGCGATGTCGGCGACCTCGGCCGGCGACAGATCCTCGTCCCACAGGCCGTAGCGCATGCCGAGGAACACGCTCATCCCGATCAGCGCCCAGGCGCGGGCCTCGTCCTCGCGCTCGCCGCGCCGGCCGCAGGCGATCTCGCCGCGCTCTCGGGCTCCGGCGAGGTTTCGCCGATAGGCGTCGGCGAAGCTCAGATAATGCTCGCGATAGACGTCGTGGGCGACGAACTGCGCCTCCTCGATGATCCGGTAGAGCTCGGGATGCCTGCGGGTGAAGGCGATGAACGCCTCGAGGCCGATCCGCTCGGCCGCGAGCCGGTCCGGGGCGCCCTTGACGGCCTCGGCGACATGGGCCCGGGTCGCCCGGCTCATGTCGAGGACGAGGGCCCGGAACACCTCCTCCTTGCTCTCGAAATAGGTGTAGAAGGTGCCGAGCGCGACTCCGGCCCGGCGGGTGATGCCGGTGATCGCCGCCTCGTGGAACCCGCGCTCGCCGAACTCCGCCGCCGCCGCCTCGATGAGCCGCCTCAGAGTCTTGCGGCCGCGCTCGGTCCGAGGCTCCTTGTCGGAATTGGCGCTCGCGCCGCTAAGAGTCGCCATGAATTCTCCCCGCGGCAAAGTTGAACCGGTTTTCAGTTTCGCGCAAGCGCGCGAGCGATCAGGCCCGGGCGGTGAAGACGTGGGCCGAGAGGTCGAAGGCTCGGTCTCCCAGGGCGGCGACCGATTTCGCGGCGGCTTCGGTGGCCTCGTCGAGGCGGCCGGGATCGCGAGCCTCGATCTCGCTTCGAAGCGGCGCGCCCTGGCACAGGCCGACGGCGAGGTCGCGAGCGCTTCCGCCGGCCCGCAGCGGCACCGTCGCGGCTTCGATCGAATCGAAGCCCGCGGCGCGAAGGTCGGCCTTGATCCGGGTCTTGTCGTGATAGCCGAACGGGACTCGTTCGAGGAAGCCCGGCGGGTCGCCGGGAAACAGGGCGGCGACGGCATCGGCCACCGCCTCGGAGGCGGGATTGGCCTCGATCCGGTCCCACACGTTGAACTGGAAGGCCCCCCCGGGCCGAAGCACCCGCCGGGCTTCGCGATAGGCGGCGATCCGGTCGGGGAAGAACATCGCCCCGAACTGGCAGACGACGAGGTCGAAGCGTCCGTCCTCGAACGGAAGCGACTGGGCGTCGGCGGGAGCGAAGCTCACCCCCGGGGATGAAAGCTTCCCAGCGGCGACCTCCAGCATCGCCGGGTTGAGGTCGGTGGCCACGATCTCCGCCTCGGGCAAGGCTCGCGCGAGCGCCGCAGTGACGATTCCGGTGCCGGCGGCGGTTTCGAGGACCCGCCCGGCGCCCAGGGCCGCCGAACGGCGGGCGAGGTCGGCGGCGTAGGGCTCGAACAGGAACGGGCCGAGGCAGCGGTCGTAGATTGCCGGGATCGAGCCGGCGAAGAGGGTATCCGAGCTGCCCATCCGCCGAAGCTTAGGCCGCCCCTATTCGGCTGTCGAGCGGCCCGGCCGGGGCGGCGGAAGCCGGTCGCGGCGGATGCTGACGAAGCGCGCGGCGAGGCGGATCTCGGCGAGGAACAGGGTAAGGCCGATGATGAGGAGGACCATCGCGACGATGAACAGCAAGGCGATCGGCCTCGCGAAGGCGATCTGGGCCAGGTCGGCGACGAACAGGATGGCGACGACCAGGCAGACGAACAGGGCGCTGGCGGTGCAGGCGGTGATCGCGAAGTTGACGATTCGCATCCGCCGAAGGATGATGTCGAGCTCGGCCGCCGCATGCTCGCGAGTGGACTCGTCGAACGATTCATATTCGCGCTCGAGGCTTCGTCCCCGGTCGACGACCCGCGCGAGGCGCTGAGCGAGCACGTTCAGGATCCCGGCGATGCCGGCCAGCAGGAAGACCGGAGCGATCGCGAGCTGGATGAGATGGGCGATGGTCGAGACGGGGATGGCCTGGTCCATGGCCGGCGAATGGCGCAGAGCGCCCGGCCTGTCGAGAGGGTCGAAGCCGGGCGCGGCCTACTTCTCCAGATATCGCCTCAGCACCCCGGATATGGTCAGAAGGGTCAGCGAGACGACCACCCAGCCCAGCGCCGCGTAGAGCGTCTTCAGCGCCCGCACGAAATAGGCCGTGCGCTCGATCGTGAACGCGCATTCCTGGCGGACGTCCAGCAAGGGCACGAACACGTCGAAAGCATAGAGCGCCCGGTCCATCGCGGAGCCGATCACCACGTTGCAGCCTTCCGCTTCCGCATCGGTGGGAAGGCGGATTCGTTCCCACTGCGCCATCGAGTCTTCGGAGCGATCGGACTCGCGCGCGATGTGGACCGAATGATATTGCTGCACCGGAAGGATCTTGTCCCTCAGCGCGATCGTGCCGAACACGCCCAGCGCGAGGCAGATCACCGAGGTCTGGACGGCCCGCGCCGGCTTCAGCCCGAACCGGAACATGAGGTCGAAGAGCATGCCCGCGGTGAGCAGCATGTAGGGCCAGGAGCGCACCGCGGCGTACAGCATGAGCCACAAGGCGACGAAGACCAGCATCGAAATCCGCATCGCGGAGACGATGTCGACGTCCCAGGACGCCAGCGGCCTTACCGCCCAGAGGAAGAGGGCGCAGAAGATGAAGGCCCAGCCGCCGCTGGTGACGATCAGCATGCGCCGGTTCGCGAGGGTCCTGGCGAGGCTCCCGTCGAAGATGCGCAGCCATTCCAGCCGCTTTTGGGCGGAGATGATTCTATCGGCCGAGCGCGAATCGCCGCTCCGCAGATAGGCCCGGGCGAAGGTCTCGAACGGCTGCGGCGAGAAGGCGCCGTCCCGGGCCAGCGGGAGCAGGCCCCGCCATTTCGTCACTCGGCGCTTTTCGGCCGTTTCGATATGGCCCGGAAGGAAAGCGTGGAGCATTGCGGTTCGGCGGACCCGCCCCGGCCTCGAATCGCCGGTGAGCTGGACGGCCGAGCCCGAGTCCCGGCCGCCCTTGGTCCGCTCCTTGGGATCGATGGCCTCCAGTTGCTGGAAGTCCATCCCGTCGAGGAGAAGCCGCCAGCCGCCCTGCTCTTCGAGGCCGCTCCAGACCAGCGCCTCGTCGTCGTCGAAGCCGTGGCACGTCAGCCCCCTGAGGTCGAAGATCGACGAGCGCTGCACCTGTCCCCTGAGGTGCCTCGCCACCGTCTCGCGGATGAGGTCGGCCCGAAGGAACGGCGGGCGGTGGCCGGGGCTCGCCCGGCGCGTCCGCAGGAGCCGAAAGGCGCCGGCCTGGAAGAAGTCCCCGGCCCCGGCGGGCGGTGGGCGGGCGATCAGCCGCTCGTTGCTTCTCGTGACCCGGAGCTCGGAATCGATGTGGATGTCGGCGACCTGCCAGCCGCCGGAGAAGGAATATTCGCAGTCCCGAAGCCGCCACCCGCCCTCCGCCGCTTCCGGCTCGCCCCACTTGGCGAGCGACTTGGGACCGAGGTCGTCAGTCACATGATCAAAGTAGCGTTGAAGATAGCCGACCGCCGCCGCGCCATCGGGCAAGGGCCCCGCGGGAGAGTAGAGGCGGCGGAACTGGTCGGCCGATCCGGTCAGCAGCGCTCGGCAGTCGCTGGTCAGCGAAACGAGGACTCGGTCGCGCAGCAGGCAGTCCACGCCGAACTTGCTGGGATATTCCATCAGCGAGGACGTGCCGGAGAGATCTTCAGCCAGCGCCGGCCGCCGCTCGACGATCTCGGTTTCCGGCTTCCAGGCGATCGCGCCGAGATAGAGGGTTCCCGTCACGGTCGCCGAGCCCAGGTCGAGGACCGTGGCGGTCCCTTGCTTGCAGTCCATGTCGGGATCGCCGGAGGTGAGATTGGGACGCCGGAAATCGATTCGCTGGAGCTCGACCGTGCCGTCGATCTTCGCGCGCCGCAGGCTGAGGCTGCCGTCGAGCGAGCACCAGAAACGGACGAGACCCTCGATTCGCGCATCCCCCACGTCGAACGCCTCGGGCACCTTCTCGGTGGTCGCCTGCACGTCGGGCAGGTCGACTGCGCCGCGCATGATCAGGCCATGGCCGATATTGCTGTCGTTGAGGAGGACGGGCCCGAGGAACCTGGCGCCGTCTTCGATTCGAACCCCCCTGGCGAAGGAGGCCTTCCACCCGTCGACGGAAGCTCCAAAGACCCCGCAGCAAACGTCTTCCGCGGCGCGGCGCGTGGGCGGCGTGGTCCATCGGCCGACGAGGCAGCCGACTCCGATTCGAAGCTGGCCGCCTATCTCGCAGGCTCGAGCGTCGATCCCGCCGTTGACATGATCGACCAGCACGGCCGGCGAGTCGGGCTCCTCGTCGCCTGGCGCGGCAAGCGAACGAGCGCCGGCCGCGGCCCATCGGCAATGTTCGAGGATGACGTCGCCGGCAATGGAAGCGCGGCGAAGGACCATTCGCCCGGCGACATGCCAGCTTTCCTCCTCGAGGGCTCCGCGGTCCGGACCGGCATTCCTCCAGGTGAAGGATCCTCCGATCCGCGCTTCCTCCATGTCGAGCGCGGGCACGCGGAAGTAGCGGCTTTCGATCCGCGCCGTATTCATCGACAGCGAGTTGCTGACCGAGGCCTGATAGAGGCTGACGCCTCCGTGCGCCGTGAATTGATGATCGAGGAGCAGCCGGCCTTCGACGCGGGCTGAAGCCAGCGAAAGGGCATATCGGTCCGCGTGGCCGCGCGAAGTCGCTTCCGGCCAGAAGCGTGGGCCGCTCAGGTTGCAGCCGCGAAAGTCCGCCGTTCCGCCAATTCGGGCGCCGACCATCCGGATCTGGCAAATGGCCGGTCTGCCCGCCGCCGCCGCCGGCGACAGGTTGATGAACCGGCAATGGTTGTCGATCTGGCAGTGGTCGGCGTCGATCTTGTGGATCGAGCAATTCTCGATCCACACAAAGGCGAAGTGGCTTTCGGTAAGTCGCAAGGGGACGTTGATGATGCAGTGGCGAAGGACGAGAGGCGGAAGCGGGCCTCCATCGATTCCGGCCAGGAACGACAGGTCGATGGAATCGCGCTCCTCGCCGTTGGGCCGCCTGCCCGGCTTGAGCGTGAACGGGTCGGTCGGCGTGCCTTCGATGACTATGCCGGCCGGAGTAATTCGGGGATGTTGCGAAGCACGACCGGAGCCTTTTTCGCTGGCATGCAACAGAAGCGCCCGAAGCCGCTTACCGTCAACTGACCCCTCTCGCCGCCCGTCTGGCGCGTGAGGCCGCCCCTGAGCGACATCTTCTTCGAATTTCAAGGAGCCCCCCACCCCCGCCTGGGAAACCTTCGGCGGCGGTCTTACTGAACGGCGGTTGCGCACTAGGCAAGGCCCAACTTCTTCGCTCGGATCGCCGAATGCAGCGGAGCCTTTTTGTGTTGGGCGCTCGCGTCGCTGCCGCTATGGGCTCGCTCCCATGCCCGCCCTTCCCGCCCGTTCCCGTTCGCGCTCCGCCGCCCGGCTCGCCGCCGTGCAGGCGCTCTATCAGCGGGAGATGGAGCAGACTCCCGTCCCCAAGCTGCTCCACGAATTCCACCACCACCGGCTCGGAGCGACCATCGAGGGCGTCGAATATGAGGACGCGGAGGTGGACTTTTTCGACGATCTGGTGAGCGGAGTGGCCGCCCGCGAGGCGGAGCTCGACTCGGCGATCGCGGCGCGGCTCGCCCCCGACTGGCCCCTCCACCGCCTCGACCGGCCGATGCGCCAGATCCTTAGAGCCGGCGCCTACGAGCTCGCGGCGCGGATCGACGTTCCGACCGGAACCGTCATCTCCGAATATGTCGACGTGGCCAAGGCCTTCTACGGTCAGAAGGAAGCCGGCTTCGTCAACGGCCTCCTCGACTCGGTGGCCAAGGACGTCCGCAAATAGCGTCTTCGCGAGCGTAGCGACGGCAATCCGGTGCTCATGGGCTGGAAGCTGGATTGCTTCGTCGCTGCGCTCCCCGCAATGACGGCCCATGTCGACCGAGTCCGCATTCATCGAGTCGCTTAGGGCGCTCGCCACGCACCCCGGCGCTCGAGGCCTGCTCGACGACGCCGCCGTCCTGGAGATTGCCGGCCGCTCCTTCGTCGTCACCCACGACATGCTGGTCGAGGGCGTCCACTACCTCGCCGACGATCCGCCCGCGGACGTCGCCTGGAAGCTGGTCGCCGTGAACCTTTCCGATCTCGCGGCGAAGGGGGCCCGCCCGCTCGGCGTTCTGCTCGGCTACAGCCTGGGCGCCGACGAGTGGGATGCCGACTTCGTTGCGGGCCTCGGCACCGCGCTGGGCGCGTTCGGAATTCCGCTGCTCGGCGGCGACACCGTGCGCGGGGCGGGCGCTCGGACGCTTGCCCTGACGGCGATCGGCGAGGCGGCAGGGCCGGTGCCGTGGCGCGGCGGGGGCAGGGCCGGCGACCAGCTCTGGGTCAGCGGCACGATCGGCGACGCGGGCGCCGGCCTTCGGGGCCTTAGCGACGCTCTGGTCGAGCGCTATCGCAACCCTCGGCCCAGGCTCGAAGCGGGCGAGCGCCTCGCGCCCATGGTCAGCGCGATGATGGATATTTCCGATGGACTCCTGATCGACGCGTCCCGCCTCGCCGCGGCGAGCGGGGTTCGCGCCATGATCGACCTCGCCCTGCTGCCGCTCTCGGACGCGCTCGTCTCGGCGCTCGGCGACTCGCCCGGGACGAGGATGGCGGCCGCGACGGCGGGGGACGATTACGAGCTGCTGTTCGCCGCCGCCCCGGAGCGGGCCTCGCAGATCCTCGCGCTTCAAGACGAGATCGGACTCGCCATGAGCCGAGTCGGGACTTTGACCGTCGGCGCGGGGCTCGGCGTGACGGACGGCGGCGACGAGCTGCCGCCGCCCGGGCGGCTGGGCTGGGAACATCGCTGAGGGCCGGGTTGAACGAAGCCCATGTCTCGGCGACGGTTGAATCCTTTTCCCAAGCCCCCTAAAGGGCGCGGCACATCCGGGCGCGTCCGCGCCGGGGCCGTTGCCCTGCCCGGCTCAGCATCAAAGGGGAAGGAATCTTCAAATGGAAGTCGTGCTCATTGCCATAGCCTGCGGAGTGGTCGCAGTGCTCTACGGCATCCTCACCAGCCTCCAGGTTCTGAAATCCCCGGCCGGCAATGAGCGCATGGTCGCGGTCGCCGCCGCGATCCAGGAGGGTGCCAAGGCCTATCTGTTCCGTCAGTACAGCACGATCGCCGTCGTCGGAATCGTGGTCGCCGCGCTCGTCTTCTTCTTCCTCGGAGCCACCGAAGCCGTCGGCTTCGTCATCGGCGCCCTGCTCTCGGGAGTCGCCGGCTTCATCGGAATGAACATCTCGGTTCGGGCCAACGTCCGCACCGCCGAGGCCGCCCGCACCAGCCTCCAGCGCGGCCTCACCGTCGCCTTCCGGGCGGGCGCGATCACCGGAATGCTGGTCGCGGGCCTCGCTTTGCTCGCCATCTCGGTCTTCTTCTACTTCCTCGTCGGAGTTCAGGATCTGGCCCCGAACGACCGCCAGGTCATCGACGCGCTCGTCGCGCTCGCCTTCGGAGCCTCGCTCATCTCGATCTTCGCCCGTCTCGGCGGCGGCATCTTCACCAAGGCCGCGGACGTCGGAGCCGACCTCGTCGGCAAGGTCGAGGCCGGAATCCCCGAGGACGATCCCCGCAACCCGGCCGTGATCGCCGACAATGTCGGCGACAATGTCGGCGACTGCGCCGGAATGGCCGCCGACCTCTTCGAGACCTATGTCGTCACCGTCGGCGCCACCATGGTCCTGATCGCCCTCCTGGTCAGCGCCGGCGCCGAGCAGATGCTCGCCCTGATGAGCCTTCCGCTCGCCATCGGCGGAGTCTGCATCCTGACCTCGATCGCCGGCACCTATTTCGTCCGCCTCGGCCGCAAGCAGTCGATCATGGGAGCGCTCTACAAGGGCTTCTGGCTGACCGCCGGCCTGTCCATCCCGGCCATTTTCTACGTCATGTGGCAGACCCTGGGCGGCGACATGAACGCGGTCATCGGCGGAGCCGCCGAAGCGGCCGGCGCGGACGTCGCGCCCGACGTCGCGCGCGGCGCGGTCGAGGACGGCTTCACCGGAATGGACCTGTTCTGGTGCTCGCTCGTCGGACTCGCCGTCACCGGCCTGATCGTCTGGATCACCGAATATTATACCGGCACCAACTACCGGCCGGTCCGCTCGATCGCCAAGGCCTCGCAGACCGGCCACGGCACCAACGTCATCCAGGGCCTCGCCATCAGCCTCGAGTCGACGGCGCTTCCGACCCTCGTCATCTGCGTGGGAATCATCGTCTCCTACCAGCTGGCCGGCCTGATCGGGATCGCCTTCGCCGCGACGGCCATGCTCGCCCTCGCCGGAATGGTCGTCGCCCTCGACGCCTACGGCCCGGTCACCGACAATGCCGGCGGGATCGCCGAGATGTCGGGAATGGAGGAGGACGTGCGCACCCGCACCGACGCCCTCGACGCGGTCGGCAACACCACCAAGGCCGTCACCAAGGGCTATGCGATCGGCTCGGCCGCCCTCGGCGCGCTGGTCCTGTTTGGAGCCTATACGACCGACCTCGAACATTATGCCGCCGAGCTCGGGATCGGCGCGGACGGAATCGATTTCTCGCTGTCCAACCCCTATGTGGTCGTCGGCCTTCTGCTCGGAGCGCTTCTCCCCTATTTGTTCGGGGCGATGGGCATGACCGCGGTCGGCCGAGCCGCCGGCAACGTCGTTCTCGACGTCCGCGAGCAGTTCCGGTCCAACCCCGGGATCATGGACGGCACCTCGAGGCCCAATTACGCCCGCACCGTCGACCTCGTCACCAAGGCCGCGATCAAGGAGATGATCATCCCGTCGCTGCTTCCGGTTCTGACCCCGATCGTCGTCTACTTCGCCATCGCCGCGATCGCCGGCAAGGAGCAGGGCTTCGCCGCCCTCGGCGCCCTTCTGCTCGGCGTGATCGTCTCCGGCCTGTTCGTCGCCATCTCGATGACCTCGGGCGGCGGGGCCTGGGACAATGCCAAGAAATATATCGAGGACGGCAATTACGGCGGCAAGGGCTCGGAGGCCCACAAGGCGGCGGTGACCGGCGACACGGTCGGCGATCCCTACAAGGACACGGCCGGCCCGGCGGTCAATCCGATGATCAAGATCACCAACATCGTCGCCTTGCTTCTGCTCGCGGCCCTGGCCGCTCAGGGCGGCGCCTGAGCGCCTTCGCGCTGAACTGAAGAGCCCCCGCCCGGCGAGCTGCCGGGCGGGGCTTTTCCGTGCCGGGAGCCCGATCGGCGCCCCGAAGCGAATGAAAGCCTTCCCAGAGGCCGCGACCGGGGTTGAAAGTCGATCCGGCCGATGATTGCGCTCTCTCGACCTCTTCGGCTATATTCCTAGTTTCAAAGCCTTTTCACTTGGGAGACGGAATGAAGCGGCTTGAGTGCGCCCGGCTCGTCAGGGCCGCCGCGCGGGGCTCGGGACCCGCCGCCTTGATTGAGTCGGCGGGCGCTTCAAGTGGTGGAAAAGTTTCTCGACAGGTGTAATCCTGCACCTGAGCTGCTCGCATCCGTGGGGGATTGAGCATGGCGCGAACGATGCTGGAGCTGGCCGCCGCGGCGTTGCTGGCGGCGCTCGCTTCCGGCTCGGCCTCCCCCCAGTCCGAAGCCGGCCCGCCGCCGCCGATCCCCGCCGAGGCCTTCGGCGCCCTGCCCTTCTTCACCGCTCCCGAAATCTCGCCCGACGGGAGCCGCCTGGTCGCCGGCTCGGTCTCCGACGGCCGCAAGGCGGTGGTGCTCGCCGACCTCACCCGGCCCGATTATGCGCTCGCCCGGATCGACCTTTCGGACAAGTTCGAGATGCTCTGGGCCCGCTGGGCCGGCAATCGCCGGGTGCTGATGAGCCTGGTCATCCCGACGACCCTCTACGGCACCGAGATCCGCACCAGCCGACTGTTCCTGTTCGAGGTCGACACCGGCAAGGTTCACCCGCTCGACGGCAAGATCGGCGGGGTCGACGGCGACGACGTCATCCATGCCGACCCGGCCGGCGACTATATCCTGCTCTCCGCCCAGCGCTCGATCTTCGAGACCCCGGCGGTCCTCCACGTCGACCTCAACACCCGCAAGGCGCGCCAGCTGGTGAAGCCCTATCCCGGCGTGTGGAGCTGGTACGCCGACCGCGACGGCACGGTTCGAGCCGGACTCGGAACCGAGAACGGCCGCTGGTGGCTGTTCTACCGGGAGAGCGGCCAGGCCGGGTTCAAGAAGGTCGGCACCGGCCGCCGGCCCGAAAATGAAAGCCTGACCGACGTCGAGAAGCTCCTCCCGGTCGCCGGCAGCGACAAGGGCTATGCGATCGCCAACAAGTCGACCGGGCGCTACGGAGTCTATCGCTACGACTTCGTCACCGACGCGCTGGGCGAGCCGGTGTTCGAGCATCCCGAGGTCGACGTCGACGGAGTCGGCTTCTCGCCCCGGACCGGCGACCCCGATTCGGTCTCCTACGCGGACGATCGCGACCGGGTCGCCTGGCTCGATCCGGCGATGAAGTCTGTCCAGGCCCGGCTCGACCGGCTCCTGCCCGGGGCGGTCAACCGGATCGTCTCGCGCGACGCCTCCGACCGCCGGATGGTGGTCTGGTCCGGCGGCGCCTCGGACCCGGGCACCTACTACATCTTCGACCGCGCCAAGGGCGAGCTGCGCGAGCTTGCGCGTCCCTACGCCGCTCTCGACGGCAAGCCGCTCGCCCCGGTCCGGCCGGTTCGCTACCGGGCCCGCGACGGCCTCCAGGTTCCGGCCTATCTGACCCTTCCGCTCGGCCGTCCGGCCAGGGGGCTGCCGCTGATCGTGATGCCGCACGGCGGGCCGTTCATCCGCGACAAATGGGCCTACGAGCCCTGGGCGCAGTTCCTCGCCAATCGCGGCTACGCCGTGCTCCAGCCCAATTTCCGGGGCTCGACCGGCTACGGCAAGGCCTTCGTCGAGGCCGCGTCCGGACAGTTCGGCCGCAAGATGCAGGACGATCTCGACGACGGAGTGCGCTGGCTCGCCGGCCAGGGCATCGTCGATTCGGGCAAGGTCTGCATCATGGGCGCTTCCTATGGCGGCTATGCGGCGATGTGGGCGGCGGTGCGCAACCCCGACATCTACCGATGCGCGATCAGCTATGCCGGCATTTCCGACGTCGGCGAGATGCTCCGCTTCGACCGGTCGCAATGGATCGCCCAGCGTTATTATCGCGACTGGCGCGACCGGATCCGGGGCGACGGCGGCTTCGACCTGGCCAAGGTCTCGCCGATCTCCCGCGCCTCGGAGATCCGGATCCCGCTCCTCATCGCCCATGGCCGAAAGGACGGCAACGTCCCCTTCGCCCAGTCGAAGAAGCTCCACGAGGCGCTGCTGAGGGCGAAGGTGCCGCATGACTTCGTCATCTATCCCGACGAAGGCCACGGCTTCTCCAGGGTCGAGAACTCGGTCGACTTCCTCAAGCGCGTCGAACGCTTCCTCGGCCGGCACAACCCCGCCGCCTGAGCCGGAAAGGGGCTCCGGTGCCCGCTCCGGCCGCACGTCCGGTCCCGCCGATCCGAAGCCGTTCGAAACCGAACACCTGGCCGTTCGCTTCCGTCCGCCAATTCTCGGTGAGAATTCCCAACATTTGCGTCGGCTGTTTAGCTCCTGTTCATCCGCAGAGCTGCGAAATCGCGGTTTTCCGCCGTTTTTCGCGTTTGGCACGCTCCCTGCAAACCTGTCGGGCATGGTCGTCGGATGGTCCGGCGGCCGGTTCTGGGAGACTAAAAATGACCTTCAATCTCAACATCCAGCAGATCCTGGTTTCGGCCGTCGGCGCCGTCTTCGCCGCCAGCCTGTTCATCTCCGCCGCCGTCGGCCCGGCCGGTCAGCTCATCTGACCGTCGGGCCCCGGCCTCGAAGACGAACTCGAACCAAGGAAGGAAAGGCACCATGAACGGTCCTTTCACCCTCGACAGAGCCAATGGCAAAATGATGGGCGTCTGCGCCGGCCTCGCCGACGCGACGGGAGCCGACGCGACGCTCATCCGCCTGGCCGCGGTCCTCAGCCTCTTCGTGATCGGTCCGGTCGCGATCCTGCTTTACCTGGTCGCCGGCTGGGTCGCCCCCGAGCGCGGCTGAAGTCCCGTTCCGCCGCGCCGGCGCGAGACGCCCGGAACGCGGCATCGAGCGGCGCGAGCGGCTCAGAATCTCCTCCATCTCCGCCTCCTGAAGCGCCCGGCCTCCGCCGGGCCTCCATGCGCCGCTGCCCAGCCACTTTTCGGCCCGGCGCGAATGGAAAATGATGACGCCTTCGGCATTTGCCGCTACCCAGCGACTGGGAGGAAGCGGATCGATGGAAGCCGACGAGATTGGGATGATTGTCCTGGTGGTGTCGCTGGTGCTGGTTGGAGGGCTGGTGGTGCCGATGGCGGCGATCGCCCTTCACCAGCGCAAGCGCCGCGCGCACGAGCGGGCGGCCGGCCTGCGCCGCAAGGAAAAGATCCGCCTCTAACTTCTCTCCGGGGCTCGCCCCAGCGCGCTCCCGACGCTCGAAAACCGTCGCCGGAATTTTTTTACGCCGCTTCCGAGATCGATTCGCCGACGCTGCACAACGGCTCGTCGCCGCAGAATTCCGCCCTTTTCGGCCGCCTCGGCGAGGGCCGGGCGGCGGCCCTGCCGCTCCGTTCATCTTAAAGCCATGAAACTCTTCAGACTTGTCGCACGTTAGGGTCGCAAGTGAGTGGAAAGGAGCCAAAGTATGGCGACCAGTATCCTTGAGGCGCGTGGCGGTTGCATCATCCCCCAGGCGGATCAGCGTGGCTATCATATCGTCTATCGTGAGCACGAAACCAATTACTGCCCCGGTTGCGGGCGCACCCATTGGTATATCGGGCGGTCGATGGCGGAATGCGCCTTCTGCACGACCGCCTTGCCGCTCGAGAACGCGCCGATGATCGCCGGAGGCGCCATCGTCCGCACCATCCGTCGCCCGGTGTTCGGCGCCGAGCACGCCTACGCGGCCTGAATTCGCTGGCGGCGCCCTCGAGGCGGCCGCCGTCGCGCCGGCCCCTTATCTCCCTACGCGAGGGGCCGGCGCGTAACTTCCGAAAGGGGACGGCCGCGAGCGGCCGTCCCTTTTTTCGTCATCCCGGCTGCTCTTCCCGCGCCTATTGCGCCGGCTTGCGGACCGGGACCTGCGCATTGCAGATGTCGACCCCGCCGGCCGGGCGCTGGAAGAAGTCGCCGCCGCGATTGGCGCGTCCGGTCACGAACTGGCTGAAAGCCGGGCTGCCGGACCGCATCGCTTCGAACGCCGGCCGCTCGGCGGCGGGCATGTCGGCGGCGAGCCGGGCCCGGGCGATCGGAATCGCCTGCGACGGATCCTTGTAGAATCCGAGCGCCTCGGTGCCTCGCGGGCGGGCGGAGAGCAGGGCCATCCCTTCGACCACCCGGCCGATCACGGCGATGTTGAGGTCGAGGTGGCGCGGCGCATGGCCGATCACGGCGTAGAGCTCGCCTCCTGTGCCGGTATCCGGAGCCAGGTCGCGGCCGACCCCGACATAGGAATAGCAATGGGTCAGCCAGGCGCGTCCTTCCTCGGGATCGTAGCCGATCGGCCAGCCGTCGGCATGGCCGACCATGGGCGCATAGCTGTCGGGAAAGCCGAGCGGACGCACGTCCAGCCCGGCGAGGTCGCGATAATATTCGTGCGGCGGCCGGCGCACGACCCCGGCCGGGAGCTCGGTCTTGGAATCGCCATTGCCCCATTGGGAAACGTAATTGTCCTGGACCCGGTAGATGGACGCTCCGTTCCACCACCTCGCCCTGGCGAAGGCCCGGACGTTGGCGACGTGGACCGGAGCGAAGCCGGGGGCGAGCTCGATCACCACCCGGCCGCCCTCCTTGAGCTCGATGACGAGCAGGTCGGCGGGATCGACCCGGCGCCACGCATCCGCCGGCGCGGACTGGACGACCTGGTTGGGATCGGGGGCCCCCGCCACCGGCGCGGGTCTCCAGAAAGCGGACCGCGGAGCGGCCTCGCCCTCGGCGGGGGGCGCGCCGGCGCAGGCTGCGAGGCTGGAGGCGGCAAGGGCGGCGAACAGGATCTGGCGCATCGTCATTCCTTCCGGTGGCGTGCCTCCCTGACCCAAGCCCGGCCGCCGGGCAAGCTGTGCCTTGAAAGTGACATGGACCGGAAATCGGCCTTTATTTATCGGACATGGGAACCGGGCGGCGGTGCCGGGTTTTAACCCAGGTTAGGCACAGCTGCTGGGGCTGAGCTGGGCGGGGCGGAAGAGACAGATGACCGATTTTCGCGCCGTCCCGGGCCTGCACCAAGCCTTTGCCTCCCTCGATCCCGAGCCGCTTCTGGCCGCGCCTCCCGCGCTGATCGAGTTCCTTCCGGTGGCCGTCTATGCCTGCGATGCTTCCGGCCGGATCTGCTGGCACAACGCCAGGGCCGCCGAGATCTGGGGCCGGGCTCCGGAGAGCGGCGAGAAGGCGGAGCCTTTCGACAGCAGCCAATGTGTCTACGGCCTCGACGGCGGAGTGATCGCCGACGGCGAATCGGCCATGGCGCATGCGCTTCGCACCGGCGAGACGGTCGAGGGGCGCACCGCCATGGTGGTCCGTCCCGACGGCACCCGCCGGGTTGCCATGCAGCACGTCACGGCCCTGACCGACTCCGTCGGGAACATCGTCGGAGCGATCAATTGCTTCCACGACGTCACCGAGCAGCTCGCCGCGGACCGGTCCGTCCGCGAGCGCGAGCGCCAGCTTCGCGAAATCCTCGATGCCCTTCCGGCGGCCCTCTACACGACCGATGCCCAGGGCCGGATCACCTATTACAACGAAGCCGCGGTCGACATGTCCGGCCGCCGGCCGGTGCTCGGCGACGACAAATGGTGCGTCACCTGGAAGCTGTTCCGGCCCGACGGCGCTCCGCTGGCCCATGAAGATTGTCCGATGGCGGTGGCACTGAACGAGCAGCGGCCGGTGCGCGGAGCGGAGGCGGTGGCGGAGCGGCCCGACGGCAGCCGGGTGCCCTTCATCCCCTATCCGACGCCCTTGTTCGATTCGGCCGGCGAGATGGTCGGTGCGGTCAACGTTCTGGTCGACATCGGCCACCGCAAGGAGGCCGAGACCCAGCAGCGGCTGCTGTTCGCCGAATTGAACCACCGCATCAAGAACAACATGCAGATGCTCTATGCGCTTCTGGCCGCGGCGAGGCGCGAGACCCGCAACGAGGATGCTCGCGAAGCGCTGGACGAGGCGGCCCGGCGGGTGGCGGCGATGGCCGCCGCGCAGACGGCGCTCTACCAGTCCGACAATCTGAGCCGCTTCGACAGCGCCGCCTTCATGACCTCGGTCTGCGCCGCTGCGGCGGCCGCCTGCGGCGACACGGTCACTCTCGATCTTCACACCCAGGCCGGCACTCTCGCCAACGACGACGCCGTTCCGCTGGCCCTGATCCTCAACGAGCTGATCACGAACGCCGCCAAATATGGAGCCGGCGAGGACGGGCGGAGCACCGTCGCGGTCTGTCTCGCCGAGGAGGACGGCCGGTTCACGCTGGTTGTCGAGGACGAAGGGCCAGGATTCGACCTCAGCGAGGTTCGGCGCCGTTCGTCCGGGCTCGGACTGGTCATGGGGCTCGCCCGCCAGATGGGGGGCCGCCTGCGCGTCGATCGCAGCCCGGGCGCGCGCTGCGTGCTCGAATTTCCGGGCCCGTCCGGCACGTCGCAATAATGTTCACGCGCCGAGGGTCGATCGCGGAGGTCATTCTGATCGAGGGCTCGAACGAAGTGGAGGACCGGTCGGCGGCGCCGGCCGAGCCCGCGGACGAGACCGGAGCTTCGGAGGCGCCGGCCGCGGCGCGCCGGCGGTGCATCCTTCTCGTCGAGGACGATTTCCTGGTCGGGATGGAGATGGAAGCGGGGCTTCAGGACGCCGGCTACGAGGTCGCCGGGATCGCCACCACGGCTGAGGAGGCGGTCGCGATCGCGGCCGCTCGCAGGCCCGCGCTGGCGGTCATGGACATCCGCCTCGCCGGCCGTCGCGACGGGGTGGACGCGGCGCTCGACCTCTTCCGAAGCTTCGGCATTCGCTCGCTCTTCGCCTCGGCGCATGGCGACGCCCTGGTCCGAGCCCGCGCCGAGGCGGCGCGGCCGCTCGGCTGGGTCGCCAAGCCCTATCGGGTGGAGACTCTGCTCGATGCCGTCGAAAGCGCCCTGCGCGAGCTGGGCGGCCAGCCGGCCGGCTGAGGAGGGCTGGGACTCGTTCGGCTGAGCGAGCGAACGCTCTTCTTTTCAAGGTGGGGTCGAGGATTGGGCTCCGCGCGGACGGGGATTCAGCGGACCGCGAACGCAGCGGTTCCCGAACGCCCGGCCTGGGCTCCGAGCTCCAGGCTGCGCATCCGGTCGAGATGCTGCTCGGCAAGCCGCAGATGGCAGCGCGCCGCGTGGACGTCCGCGCAGCGCCTCGCCTGGTCGATCTCGGCCAGGGCCCGGCTCGAATGGTAGCTGATCTCGTCGTCCATGCCGGCATAATGCCGCAATCCCGGCAATACCACTATTACGTGGATCAGTAGAAATGCGAGTTATTGTTAACTTAGGTTTTTTCGACCAGCCGAAGTGGCGGGCTCCTGCTGGGCTCGTCGCTCAGCGCCTTCATCCGGCCGAGGTGAAGTTCCGACAAGGCGAGATGGGCGATCGCCGCCTCGGGCGACTTCGCCGCCCGCGCGGCATCGAGTTCCTCGAACGCGCGGTCGACATGGTGATTGATCTTTTCCTGGCGGGACATTGGACCGATCCCCCGACTCCGGGTGGTAATCTACAGCACGCGAGATTTCGGCGATTGCGGGCCGGTGCGCAACCACATGGATCAGGCGCTCGGCGCCACCAGTCCGTCGTGGTGGAGATAGCGCTCGTTGAAGTCGCCGGCGGCTCGCATCCGTCCCCAATCCTGGATCGTGATCGATCGCCGGTCGCGGCGGATGAGGCCCTCCTCGCCCAATTGCTTGAGCACCCGGTTGACATGGACCGAGGTCAGGCCGACCGCATCGGCGAGCTGCTCCTGGGTCATGGGCAGCTCGTAATGATGGTTGCTCGCGAGTCCGGCCGCTTCGAGCCGAAGCGAGAATTCGCACAAGATGTGGGCGACCCGGGCGCGGCTGTCGCGGCGGCCGACGTTGACCACCCATTCCCTGAAGATCGAGGCGTCGATCAGGGTGTCGATCCACAGCGCCCGGCCGATGGCGGGGCGGGTGAGCGCCAGCTCCTGGAGCGCGCTCGCCGGAATCAGCGCGATCTCGGCCTCGGTCAGCATCTGGACGCTGTGGTCGGCGATTCCGAGGAAGCTGTTCTGGAGGTCGACGAACTCGGCGGCCATATGGATCGAGATGATCTGGCGAGCGCCTTCGCCGGTGATCTTGTAGCGATAGGCGAAGCCGGACAGGAGCAGGCCGCAAAATTCGGTCGGGTCTCCATCGCGCACGATATGGGCGCCGGCGGCGAGCGTCTTGACGCTATGCGGCAGCGACCGCAGCGCCTCGCGGTCCGCCTCGCCCAGCGGCGAGCGGCGCTCCAGTCGGCGCACCATTTTGTCGAATGTCGGATGCAGGTCCGGCACGGTTTCCTCGCCCATAGATCGCGGCCGCCGCTGGTTCGCGCGGGCGCCCCCTCTGAAAGTCGTCCATAGGCCGGGCCGGAATCCCTCGTCCCTTATCTAGATTAGGTTCGAAATTTTATCCGCATTTTCCAGCGGTTGCGCGCTGGCCTTGGGACTTGCGGCCTCCGTATTTCCGGCTCATTGCGCGGAGGCGCGGTTGGTCTGGCCGCCGGCCTCGAGATGAAGATAGCGGGTATTGAAGTCGCCGATCCGCTGGAGCCGGTCCCAGTCCAGGATCTGGACCGTGCGCCTTTCGCGGCTGATGAGGCCGCGGCGGCCGAGCTCCTTGAGAACCCGGTTGACGTGGACCGGCGTCAGGCCGGTACAGTCGGCGACTTGCTCTTGAGTCATCGGAAGGTCGTAGCGGCGGTCCCGCGCGAGGCCGGCGACTTCGAGGCGCAGGGCGAGCTCGCAAAGCAGATGCGCGATCCGGCTCATCGAATCGCGACGGCCGACATTGACGATCCATTCCCGGAAGATGGCGGCGTCGATCAGGGTGTCGATCCACATCGCCCGGCCGACCAGCGGATGATCGTCGGTGAGCTTGCGAAGCGCGCCTACCGGCACCGTCGCGACCTCGCAGCGGGTGAGCGCCTGGACGTTGTGATCGGCGAGGCCGAGCAGGCTGTTCTGGAGGTCGAGGAACTCGCCCGGCATGTGGACGGCGATGATCTGGCGCTGGCCCTCGCCGGTGACCTTGTGACGATAGGCGAAACCCTTGAGGAGGATGATGCAGTTCTCGACCGGCTCGGCCTCGCGCACCATATACGCAGCGGGTTCGAGGATTCGATTGGCCACAGGCAACGCGAGGATCGCGGCGCGATCCTCGGACTCGAGCCGTACGCGCGTCTCGAGCCGGCGCACTACGCGCTCCAGGCCTTGAGGGGTTGCCATTTTGATTCTTGCTCTCCGCGCGAGGAAGGGCGGGAGCGTGTCGAGTCTCTCAGCCACCGATGCCCCAAACCGAACCGGTGATGCCTCCTCTTAAACGAAGGCTGGCCCGAAGTATCTCACTGAGGATAGGCGCAATGTATCTAACATAGATTAGGTTCTATGTGGCTTTAACTGGAAAGACAATCGTCGTTCCTTTACATGGATCAAGTGACCATATCCGCCCTCCTCGCCGATGGGCCTCCATGCCGCGGCGCCGGCCCGCTCCTGGCCAAGCTCGAAACCGCCTCTCCCCTTCCCGACGACGACCGGGCGGCGCTCATCGCCCTCTGCCGCGATCCGCACGACCTGGGAGCCCGGCGCAACGTCATCCGCGAAGGTGAGCGGCCCGATCACGTCCATCTGATGGTCGAGGGCTGGGCCGCGCGCTACAAATTGCTGCCCGACGGCTCTCGTCAGATCACCGCTTTCCTCATCCCCGGCGATTTCTGCGACCTTCACGTCACCATCCTCGGCCAGATGGACCACAGCATCGCCACCCTCACCCGCTCGCGGGTCGCCTACATTCCGCGGGCGACGATGGATGAGGTCACCGATCGGCCCAGGCTCGCCAGGGCCTTCTGGTGGGCGACGCTGGTGGACGAGGCGGTCCTTCGCGCCTGGATCGTCAATATCGGCCGCCGCGACGCGTTCGAGGCGATCGGCCATCTGATGTGCGAGCTCTACGTTCGGATGAAGAATGTCGGCCTCGCCGACGGCCATTGCTTCGAGCTGCCTTTGACCCAGGAGGAGCTGGCCGATGCGCTCGGCCTCACCCCGGTCCACGTCAACCGCGTGCTTCAGCGGATGCGCTCCGACGAGTTGATCAGCCTCAAGGCCGGGCTGCTCACCATCCACGATTACAGGCGGCTCGAGAAAGCCTCGGGCTTCAATGCCAATTATCTCCACATCGCCGAGCAGCGGTAGGCGCTGACCTGGGTTAAGGCGGCGGTGCCTGATCGGAGTAATGGAACGGCCGCGTTCCGGCCCGTACAAGGAAACGTGCCGCGTTTCTTCTTTCATGTCATCGACGACGCCGTCAGCCAGGACGATGAAGGCCTGGACCTGCCCGACCTCGAAGCGGCGCGGGCGGAAGCGCTGGCCGGCATCCGGGAGATGATCTGCGGCCAGGTCAACCAGGGCTACCTAATTCTCCATCACCGGGTCGACATCGAGGAAGAGAATGGAGGCACGGTGCTGAGCCTCACCTTCGGCGACGCCTTAACTATCGAGCCATGACGATAAAGGGTTTAATCGCGGGGAACTTAATCTGTATTAAAATCGCTTCAACCACGGCGGCGGCGCGTTCTGCGAGTCGCGCCGCCTCTCGGCGCCTGCCGCGCCCGCCGAACCGGATAAACGCACAATGCGGGCTCGATTGCGTCCGCCCGCCGGTGGCGGGGCGACGAGCCTCGCTTCGTCGCAATCTCGCCGCCGCGTACCGGCACTTTCGTCACCTTCGCGACGCCCCTCGGCGCCGGCCCTGTCGCGCAAACAAGCAAGATTTGCACCTTAACTCCACTGGCGCCCCCTGGGCGGCCAAACTATCCCCTCTGTTCCGACTGGATTTCGAGGGAGACGGCGATGCGCTTTGGAGTGGTGATGAAGGCGGGCTTGCTGGCGCTGACCGCGGCGGGGGTGGCGGGGCCGGCCGCGGCGCAGCCCGCCGGGGCGAGCCGGATCGAGGTTCCGCCGCTCCAATTCCGGGAGCGGCGCCTCGCCAACGGCCTTCGAGTCATGTCGATGCGCGACTCCAGCACCGCCAACGTCTCGGTTTCGGTCTGGTACGAGGTCGGCTCGAAGCACGATCCCGAAGGCCGCTCGGGCTTCGCCCACCTGTTCGAGCACATCCTGTCGCGCAAGACCCGGAACATGCCCTACAACATGATCAACCGGCTGGTTGAGGATGTCGGCGGCGACCGCAACGCCAGCACGTCCTCGGACCGGACCAATTATTACGAGAGCGTCCCGGCCCGCTATCTCGAGACGATGCTGTGGACCCATGCCGAGCGGATGGCTCGGCCGGTCATCGATCCGCAGGTGTTCGAGACCGAGCGCAACGTCGTCAAGGAGGAGTTCCGCCAGGGCGTCCTCACTCCGCCCTACGGCCGGCTCCGGCTACTGGTCACCGACAATGCCTGGGACATCTCCCCGCACCGCCGGCCGACCATCGGAAGCATCGAGCAGCTCGACGCCGCCACGGTCGAGGACGCCCGCGCCTTCCACGAGGCCTATTACGGGCCGGACACGGCGACCCTGATCGTTTCCGGCAATTTCGACCAGAAGCAGCTCGATTCGTGGGTCGACAAATATCTCGCCCCGATCCCCGCCCGAGCGGGCGGGATGCCGCTCGCCATCTCGGTTCGAGAGCCGCGCCGCACCCGGCCCCGCACCGCCACCATGTACGCGCCCAACGTGCCCCTGCCGGTGGTCGGCTCGATCTGGCGGATCCCCGGCATGGCGCATCGCGACATGGCGGCGATCGAGGTGCTCGACGGAATCCTCACCACCGGCGAGAGCTCGAGGCTTCACAAGAGCCTGGTCCGAGACAAGAGGATCGCCACCGAGGCGGGCGCCCAGCTCGCGCCGTTCGAGGAGGAAGGCTATTGGGCCCCGAACGTGATCCTCGCCGGAGGCCGGACGGTCGAGGAGGCGGAGGCGGCTTTGGCCGCCGAGATCGATCGGATCCGCAATGCGCCGGTGACCGCGGCCGAGCTCGCCGAGGCCAAGAACGAGCTTCTCGCCCAGGCGCTTCGCCAGCGCGAGACGTTCAGCGGCCGCGCCGCCGGCCTCGGCGAGGTGCTGGTCCGCTCGGGCGACCCCAGGCGATGGGACAAGGCGATCGCGGCTTATCAGCGGGTGACCGCGGCCGACGTCCAGCGCGTCGCCCGCAAGTATCTGGGGCCGGACTCGCGAGTCGACGTGCGCTACCTCAACGAGAGCGCCCGGCCGTCCGGCCAGTCGGACTCCTGGACCAACCCGGTGCCGATGCCGAGCTTCAAGTCGGCGCCGCCCGCGACTCGTCCGCCCAATGAGCTCGCCGCCGAAGCCGAGCGCGAGCAGCCGCCGGCGCCCGGTCCGGCGGTTCGGGTCACTCCCCCGGCAATCTCCGAGACCCGGCTTCCCACCGGCCTCGCGGTCGTCACCGCGCGCAGCGGCCAGGTGCCGCTCGCGACCATGACCCTGGTGGTGAAGGGCGGCTCCTCGACCGATCCCGCCGGCAAGTCCGGGCTCGCGACGATGGCCGCGGAGCTGGCGACCAAGGGCACGGCCGGCCGAAGCGCCGAGCAGATTTCGGCCGAGCTCGAAGCGCTCGGCGCGACCTTGAGCAGCGGCGCCGGACCCGACGGCTCGTTCCTGTCGATCACCGCCCCGGTCGCCAACCTCGAAGCCGCGGGCCGCGTCCTCGCCGACATCGCCCGGAACGCGACCTTTCCTTCGGAGGAGCTCGAGCTGCAGCGCAAGCAGGCGATCGACTCGCTCTCGATCGCGCTTCGCAATCCCGGCCAGCTCGCCTCGATGATCGCCCAGCCGCTGGTCTACGGAACCGCGCCTTATGCGACTCTCGCCAACGGGACTCCCAAGTCGCTCGCCTCGCTGAGCCGCGAGGACTTCCTCGATCAGCACCGCAGATGGTGGCACCCGGGCAATTCCGCGCTGGTCATTTCCGGCGGGATCGACTCGGCCCGGGCCGACGCCCTCGCCGCCTCGCTGTTCGGCGGCTGGCGCGGCGAGGGCCCGCCGCCGGCTCCGCCCGCGCAGCGCGCCGGCCAGGCCCAGAAGGTCCGGACCGTCGTCGTCGACCTCCCCGGCGCCGGCCAGGCGGCCGTGCTCGCGGCGATTCGCGGAATCGGCCGCGGCCACTCCGATTATTACAGCGCCAGCGCGGCCAATGCCGTGCTCGGCGGAGGCTCGAGCGGCCGGCTGTTCCAGGAGGTTCGGACCAAGCGGGCCCTGTCCTACGGAGCCTATAGCGGAATGCCGGCCCGGCTCGATTCCGGCCTTCTCACCGCGTCGGCCCAGACCAAGAACGAGACCGCGGCCGAAGTCGCCAAGGTCTTCCTTGACGAGCTCGACCGCCTCGCCAGGCAGCCGCTCGAGCGCCAGGAGGTCGCCAATCGAGTCGCCTTCCTGACCGGCGCCTTCAATCGCCAGGCGGAGACCAGTGGCGGCCTTGGAGGAATGCTCTCCAACCTCATCCAGCAGGGCATGCCGCCGTCCGAGGTCGCCCGCTTCGCGGCGAACATGGAAGCGGTGACTCCGGAAGCCGCGTCGGCGGCGATCGCGCGTCTGGTCGGAGCCGACCGGGCGACGCTGGTCGTGGTTGGCGATTCCTCCAAGTTCCTCGACAAGCTCAAGGCCCTTCGCCCCGACCTCGAAGTGATCCGCTTCGACCAGCTCGATCTCGATTCGCCGACCCTTCGCAAGCCGGGCTGACGTTAAGGCGGCGATCATAGTGGGATGCTATCGTGGCGGCATGCGCATCCTTCTCCTCAGCGCCGCGGCACTTGCCCTGCCGGGCTGCATCGCCAAGACCGCGCTCGACGTCGCGACCATCCCGGTCAAGGTCGCGTCGGCCGGAGTCGACGCCGCGATCACCACCCAGGCCGAGGCCGACCAGAAACGCGGCCGCCAGATCCGCCGGCAGGAGGAATGTATCGGCCGGGAGGAGCGCCAGGCCCGAAAGCAGGACCGCGAGCCCGATCACTCCCGATGCGACCCGAAGGGGGACCGCTAGAGCGTTCGAAGCGCTCTCGCCGGCCGAGCCGCCAGGGCCGGAAGCGAGCCGAGCAGGCCCAGGACGAGGGTGACCAGCGCTCCGATCACCAGGGTCGCGGCGACGGTCCACCAGTCGGGCGCCCAGTCGAGCTCGAACAGCTTCACCACCACCCACCAGCCCGCGGCCGACCCGAGCGCGAGGGCGACCAGGCTGACGATCAGTGCGAGCCCGGCGAACTCCGCCGCCTGCGCCGCCAGGATCCGAGCCCGAGTGGCCCCGAGCATCTTGAGAACCACGCTGTCATAGGTTCGCGCGCGCCGGCTCGCGGCGAGGGCTCCGACCAGCACCGCGATCCCGGCCAGGATCGCCACCGAAGCCGCCGAGCGCACCGCCACCGCGAGCTGCGAGAGCATCGTCCCGACCGTCTCGACCACCTCCTTCACTCGGATCGCGGAAACGCTCGGAAAGGCCCTGGAAACCGAGCGCGCGAAGGGCCGCTCCTGCGCCTCGGGCATCGCGATCGTCGCCATGAAGCTGTGCGGAGCGCTCTCGAGCGCGCCCGGCGCGAAGACGATCACGAAGTTGAAGCCCATCGTGTCCCAGTTGATCTCGCGGAGCGAGGCGATCCGCGCCTCGATCTCGCGGCCGAGGATCGAGATTGTGAGGCTGTCGCCGACCTTGAGACCGACGGCGCGAGCGGCTTCGACGTCGAGCGAGATGAGCGGCGGGCCGCTATAATCCGCCGGCCACCATTGGCCGGAGACGATGCGGCTGCCCTCCGGGAGCTCGCTTGCATAGGTGAGGCCGCGGTCGCCCCGCAGGAACCAGGCGCCTTCGGGAAGGTCCGTCATTTCCGACACGCGCCGGCCTTTGACGGCGACGACGGCGCCGCGGAGGGAGGGGATGGTGACGAGGTGGCCTTGCGGCGCGGCATTGCTCGCCATGACGCGGAATCGGGGCACGTCCTCGACCGGAATATCGAGCATGA
>DASVUZ010000017.1:0-54384 GCA_036386795.1 Allosphingosinicella sp. | reverse complement strand
CCTCGATCGCCGCCTCGCGGGTCAAGGCGGCGAGATCGGCGCCGACGAAGCCGAAGGTGCGGCGGGCCAGCTCTTTTATGTCGACGCCGCCGTCGAGCGGCATGCCGCGGGTGTGGATGGCGAGGATTTCGCGGCGGCCATTCTCGTCGGGCACGCCGATGATGATCTCGCGGTCGAAGCGGCCGGGGCGGCGCAGCGCCTCGTCGAGCGCCTCGGGCCGGTTGGTGGCGGCGATGACGACGAGGTTCTGGCGGGGCTGGAGGCCGTCGAGCAGGGTGAGGAGCTGGGCGACGAGGCGCTTCTCGGTCTCGCCCTGGACCTGGCCGCGCTTGGGCGCGATCGAGTCGATCTCGTCGATGAAGATTATCGACGGCGCGTTCTTGCCCGCATCCTCGAACAGGTCGCGCAGTCTTTTCTCGGACTCGCCATAGGCAGAGCCCATGATTTCGGGGCCGGCAATGTGGAAGAAGCTGGCGTCGCTTTCGTTGGCGACGGCGCGGGCGAGGCGCGTCTTGCCGGTGCCCGGCGGCCCGTAAAGAAGCACCCCCTTGGGCGGATCGACGCCGAGCCGCTCGAAGATTTCGGGATAGCGAAGCGGCAGCTCGACCATCTCGCGCAGCTGGTCGATGGTCGTGCCCATGCCGCCGAGATCGTCGTAGGTGACGTCGGCGCGGCGGGACTCGCTCGCCTCCGTATATTCGGGGAGGAGCTCGACCTCGGTGTTGGCGTCGATGTGGACGATGCCCTTCGGCGCCGTCGACACGACGGTGAGGCGCACCTCCTGCAGCGCGTAAGCGGGCGCGCTCAGCATCTGACGGAGCTCGGGCGGGATGTCTCCGCGCTGGACCTGCTGCTGGCCCGTCGTCGCGACCACGTCGCCGGCGCTGAGCGGCTTCATTCCGAAGCTGCGCTTCAGCGCCTGGGCGGAGCCGTGGAGGCGCAGATTCTTCTGGGCGGGGGCGAAGACGACGCGCTGGGCGGGCTTCGACTCGACCTTGCGCAGGGTGACGAAGTCGCCCGAGCCGATCTCGGCATTGGCGCGCTGGAGGCCGTCCAGGCGGACGATGTCGAGCCCCTCGTCCTCGGCATAGGGGCCGACCGCCCGGGCGGGCGTCGAGCGCTTGCCCGTGACCTCGATGACGTCGCCTTCGGCGAGCGCGAGCTGGGCCATCAGCCGCCTCGGCAGCCTGGCGAGGCCCCGGCCGCTGTCCTCCGGCTTCATCGTCGCGACCTGGAGTCTAGTCGGCTGTCGCTCGTCGTCCGCCATTCCCGCTTGTTCCTTCGCTGCTCTCGAGCCGAGATAGGAGAGGACAACGGGCCTGACACCCCGCGGGGTTCCGAAGGGGGCAAAAAAGCCGCGAAAGAGGCGAAGGCCTTCACTCGACTTAGACTAGCCGCCTCAAAAAAAAGGGCCGGTCCCGGAGGACCGACCCTGAAAGTTTTTAGGAGAGGATGCCTGAAAGGCGTCCCCTTTTTCGCGCTCGGCCGGTTATTGTGCAAGTGCGAACAAGTATGCTACGATTGCGTTTGCTGCATCCTGCTTTCATCGGATTGCCGGGCCGTTTCGTCTCGGCGGGTCTGGTTGCAGTGCACAAGAGGAGGGCCCGCGATGCGCCGATTGCCGCCGCTGACCGCGATCGAGGCCTTCGTCCAGGTCGCCCGACTGGGCTCGGTCAAGGCGGCCGCCGAGGCCCTGGCCTTGTCCTCGCCGGCCCTGTCGCGCCGGATCCAGGCGCTCGAGCGCTTCGTCGGCCATCCGCTGTTCGAGCGGCGCCACCAGGCGGTCCATCTCAACCCCGACGGCGAGCGTCTGATGGCCGAGATCGGACCGTCGATCGACGCTCTCGCGCTGGCGATGGAGCGGGCGACCGGCAATGTCGAGATGATGCGCCTCAGGCTCGCTGTGCCCTCGCTCTTCGCCTCGCAGCGGCTGATGCCCAACCTGCCGGGCCTGCGCGCCCTTCATCCCGACCTCCATATCGACATCGACACCGGCGCCAACCGCCTGGCCCGGCTCGACGAAGGGCTCGACGCCGCGATCGCGATCACCACCGAGATCGATCCGTCGCTCTACTCGCGGCGGCTGGACAGCAATTGCGTCATCGCGATCGGCTCGAGGGCGCTCAGGGAGACGATCCGCGAGCCGGCGGACCTCGCCGGAGCCACCATCTTCCTCCATACCGACATGCCGGCCTCGTTCGATTACTGGCGCGACGCGGTCGGCCTCCCCGACCTTCAGCCGGCCGCGATCGACCATTTCGATTCCGGCCAGCTGATCCTCGACGCCGCCGCCCAGGGCCTTGGAGTGGCCTTCATGCTCGAGAGCCATTTGTGGGGATCGGGCGACGACCGGCTGGTCCGGATGTTCGACCAGAAGGTCGAGAGCCCCTATTCCTACTGGTTCGCCTGCCGCCGCTCGGCCCTGAAGCGCCGCCCGGTGAAGCTCTTCCACGACTGGCTGTTCGAAAGCCTGCTGAAGGCGGAGCCGAGGGCGGAGGCGGCGTAGATGCGTCGTCCCGGCTTTCGCCGGACGACGGTCAGGACTTGAGCGAGGCGACGATCTTGCGGAGCGCCGAGCGGGGCATGAGGCGGGTTCCGAAGGCGCCGATATTGTTGGCGATTCCCGGAATGACGATGGGGCGGTTGCGGTCGAGGCCTCTCAGGCCCGCCGAGACCACGCCTTCCGGGCGCACCGCGACCTTGGCGAGCTTCGAGTTCGGAGCTCCGGCGACCTCGAAGAATTCGGTCGCGGTCGGCCCCGGGCACAGGGCGCTCACCTTGACCCCGCTTCCCCGGGCCTCGTGGTGGAGCGCTTCGGTCAGCGAAAGCACATAGGCCTTGGTGGCATAATAGACCGCCGCATAGGGCCCGGCCTGGAAGGCCGCGGTCGAGGCGACGTTGAGGATGCCGCCGCGCCTGCGCTCGATCATCGCGGGAAGGACGCTCCGGCACAGGTCGGTCAGCGAGCGGACGTTGAGGTCGATCATCTCGAGCAGCCGCTCGCGCGGGGCGTCGGCGAACGCGCCGGTCGCACCGAAGCCGGCATTGTTGATCAGCGTGTCGATCTCAAGCCCTTCGGCATCCAGCCAGCGGAGCATTTCCTCGATCCGATCGGAGCGAGCGAGATCGGCGACGTGGACGAAGACCGAATCCCCCAGCGTCCGGCGAAGCTCTTCCAGGCGGTCCTCGCGCCTCGCGACCAGAACGATCGTCTCGCCCCGGGCGCGGCACTGGCGGGCGAATTCCGCTCCGAGCCCCGCCGAGGCGCCGGTGATCAGAGTGACCCCCCGCGCCACCGTCAGGGCCTCAGCGACGCTTTGACGATCTTGCCGGGCTTCGCCGGCGGCTCTCCCTTGGGAAGGGCGTCGACATGCTCCATCCCCTCGGTGACCTCGCCCCAGACCGTATATTGGTTGTCGAGGAAGCGGGCGTCGTCGGTGCAGATGAAGAACTGGCTGTTGGCGCTGTTCGGATTTTGCGAGCGCGCCATCGAGGCGACTCCGCGAAGGTGCGGAGCGCTGCTGAACTCGGCGGTCAGGTTGGGCTTGTCGGAGCCGCCCATGCCGGTGCCGGTGGGATCGCCGCCCTGGGCCATGAAGCCGGGGATGACCCGGTGGAAGACGACTCCGTCGTAAAAGCCCTCCTCGGCGAGCTCGCGGATTCGAGCGACGTGGCCGGGCGCGAGATCGGGCCGAAGCTTGATGACGACGTCGCCGCCGCTGTCGAGGTTGAGGACCAGGGTATTGAGCTCGTCGGCCATGTCGTTCTCCATATATCGTCATCCCGGCGAAAGCCGGAACCTCGGCGAGACCCGCCGAGACTTCTTGTCCTGAGGTCCCGGCTTTCGCCGGGATGACGGGTTAGCCCGCGATACTCCCGGCGGTTCCACCGCGCCACCCCCGCTCGACAGCCGTAGCCGCCCGGCCTAGGAAGCGCCTCGGCGATCACATTTGCGCGGAGGGGCGGATGAGCGAGAGCGAAATCGATCTGCCCGGCGCTCCGCCCGGCTCGCCGGCCGGCCGGCTCGACGAGGACGACCGGCTCAAGCCCGGCTATGTCCGCGAGGTGATGGAGCGGGTCGAGGCCGGCGATTCCGACGGCGCTCGCGCCCTCGTCGAGCCGCTCCACCCCGCCGACCTCGCCGACCTGTTCGAGCTGGTCGACAGCGACGACCGCCGGGCCCTCGCCGCCGCCCTCGCCGACATGCTCGACGGCGACGTCCTCGCCGAGATGAACGAGCATGTCCGCGAGGAGCTGGTCGAGGCGCTCGACCCCCGCCAGGTCGCGGACATCGCCGGCGAGATGGAGACGGACGACGCCGTCGCCATGATCGAGGATCTCGAGGAGGACGAGCAGCGCGCCGTCCTTCGCGAGCTCGACCCGGACGACCGGGCGGCGATCGAGGAAGCGCTCGCCTATCCCGAGGAATCGGCCGGCCGGCTGATGCAGCGCGACCTCATCGCCGTGCCCGAGCATTGGACGGTCGGCCAGGTGATCGATTATCTTCGCGCCGGCGACGACCTCACCACGGATTTCTGGGAAGTCTTCGTGGTCGACGAGCGCCACCACCCGGTCGGCACCTGCATGCTGAGCTGGATTTTGAGGACCCACCGAAACGTCGCCGTCGCCGACGTCATGAAGCGCGAGCAGACCCTGATTCCGGTCGACATGGACCAGGAGGAAGTGGCTCTCCGGTTCCAGAAATACGCCCTGATCTCGGCGGCGGTGGTCGACCAGTCCGGCCGGCTCGTCGGGATGATCACCGTCGACGACATGGTCCACATCATCCAGGAGGAAGCGAGCGAGGACGTCCTCCTCCTGTCCGGCGCCGGCGAGGGCGACATCAACCAGCCGATCCTGGAAAGCTATTCGAGCCGGGTGCGCTGGCTGATCGCCAACCTCGGCACCGCCCTGGTCGCGGCGACGATCATCGGCCTGTTCGAAGGGACCATCTCGAAGATGGTGGCGCTCGCCGCGCTGATGCCGATCGTCGCCGGAGTGGGCGGGAATGCCGGCACCCAGACCCTCGCGGTGACCGTGCGCGCTCTCGCCACCAACCAGCTCACCCAGTCCAACACCTGGCGGGCGATTCTCCGCGAGATCAGGGTCGCCTGCCTGAACGGAGTCACCATCGCAGCGCTGATCGGGATCGGCGTCGGCCTCTTCTTCGGCAATGCCGGGCTCGGGGCGGTGATCGCCGCGGCGATGCTCGCCAACATCATCATCGCCGGCTTCGCCGGAGTGTTCGTCCCGCTCGCCCTCGAGCGGGCCGGGGCGGACCCGGCGGTGGCGTCGAGCGTGTTCGTGACGATGGTCACCGATTCGATGGGCTTCCTCGTCTTCCTCGGACTCGCGACGGCGTCGGGGATCGCCGGTTAAGCTATTGATCCAAAGCCGCTAACTTGCCATCACCGAGCCATGCCGCTCAACATCAGCAAGGTCGCCGTCGGCTGCTCGAGCCTCGACGCTCTGCAAGCCCGCCAGGCGTTGCGAGTCACCGGCGGAATCGTGCCCGTCGTCACTCGCTTCCGCCCCAAGCGGGCGGAGGAAATGGTCGGCGGCTCGATCTACTGGATCGTCAAGCACCGGATCGCCGCCCGTCAGGCCATAATCGGCTTTGTCGAGCGCGAGCAGGACCGGCGCACCGTCATCCGCCTCGATCCCGAGCTGATCGGGGTCCGGGCGCTGCCGCGGCGCGCCCATCAGGGCTGGCGCTATCTCGCCGCGGAGGACGCTCCGCTGGACCTGGACGGGGACGATAGCGGCCTCGGCGAGCTTCCGCCGGAGCTGACGGCGCGGCTGTCCGCGCTGGCCCTCATCTAGGGCGGTGAGCATTCAGGTTGAATCGTCATCCCGGACTTGATCCGGGATCCACCTTACTCAACCTCCCGAAGCCGGGAAGAAGGTGGATGCCGGATCAACTCCGGCATGACGAGACCGGATCGATCCGAACGCCCAACGGCCTAGCGGCTTCGGCCGCACAGGATATTGCCGGAACCTTCGCCTTCGATGGTGCAGGTGGCGTTGCCGGCGATCGAGATGTCGCCCGGGCCGGAGGCCTTGAGCTTGACCGTTCGGGCCGCCGTCACCGCGACGGTTCCGGCGGTCGCGGCGGTGATCTGGGAGTCGTCGGCGGTGAGGCCGGCGGCCGCGAAGTCGCCGCTGCCCTGGATCGTCGCCTTGAGCTGCTTGGCCCGGCCGGCGAGCGCGATCCGGCCGCTGCCGAGGAGGCCGACGATCAGATTGTCGGCGTCGACGGCGGCGACCGCGATCCGGCCGCTGCCCGAAACCGAGACGTCGACTCGAAGCCCCCTGGCCCGGTCGATGTCGAGGGTGCCCGAGCCGGTGACCGCCGCGGCCCGGACGTCACGGGTGGAGAGCGAGATGGCTACCGGGCCAGGCCGGTCCCCAGGATATCCGCCCCAGGCCGAGCGGTTGGGCCGAACCCGCAGGGTGCGGCCCTGGACGTCGATCGCGATGCGCTCGAGGGCGGCGGCAGAGCCGTCCGCCCGAGCGCCGGACGCAAGGCCGGTCCGAACCGTCACCTGGTAGGGCCCGTCCACCTCGATCCGGTCGAAGTCCGTCACGGGATAGCGGCGCTCGGCGGCGCCGGCGGGGACCGCCGCGGCGAGGGCGAAGAGGGCGAGGGGCAGGGTCCTGGTCATGGCCGGGGACCCTGCCGAAAAATGGTTAACCGTCGATGAGCTTCCGGAGGGGCCGCAATTGTTCTGCCCTCTTCGTCATGCCGGACTTGATCCGGCATCCACCTTATGCCTTCGATCGCGGCGACAGGGAAGGTGGACCCCGGATCAAGTCCGGGGTGACGCGACCTTCGACCGCCTTACCCTCCGCAGCGCGCGTCGCCCGACCCCATCTTGTTGACGTTGCACTTGGCGGTGCCGGTGATGACGGCGTCGCCCGAGCCCATGATCGAGACGTCCGCCGTCTCCATCGCCTTCGCCTCGACATTGCCCGAGCCGGCGATCGACACCTTGGCGCGCTTCACCTGGAGCCCGCCGGCGCGAACGTCGCCCGATCCGGCGATCGAGAAATTGGCGCTCTCGGCGGTTCCCGCGGCGCTCAGCCCGCCGGATCCGGCGATCGCGAAGGTCGTGTCCCTGGCGGTCAGCGAGCCGATGTCCAGCTCGCCCGACCCGGCGATCGAGCCGGCGAACGATTCGGCCTGCACCTTGTCGATGCGCATGTCCCCGGATCCGGCGACCTCGGCCCCCTTCAGCGAGGGCGCGGCGACGTGGACGGTGATCGACCCATGGTCCTTGCTCCAGCCGAGCGACCATTTGCCCTTCTTCTGGCCGATCCTGAGCACTCCATTCTCGACCCTGACGTCGAGCCGCTCGAGCAGCCCGGTGTCGCCTTCCGCATAAGCGGCGGGAGCGCCGCCGACCTTGACGATCACGTTCTGCGACCCGGCCAGCTCGACGCGGTCGAACGCTCCGACCTGGAAGTCGCGGCGGCCGGCCTGGCCGCTCGCCCCGCCATTCTCCTGCCCCTGCTCGTGCCCGCTGCTCATCCCGCAGGCGGCCAGAGCCAGAAGCGGCACCAGGATCATCGCTCCACGCATGTCGGTCTCCTCCGTAACTGTATTACACCTCTAATACACGCGCTGCGAGGGTTGCGCAAACGAAAAAAAGGCGGCCCGTCTCCGGACCGCCTTTCTCGACTGTCGCCGGGGCGACGGCGATCGTCAGACCGCCGCCTTCTCCCGGTTGTAGACGGCCGCGGCCTTGTTGAGGATCTCGAGGATCTTCACCAAAGCGGTCGGCTCGTCGACCTGCTCCATCGCGGCGAGCTCGCGGGCTAGCCGGCTCGAGGCGGCCTCGAAGATCTGCCGCTCCGAATAGCTCTGCTCGGGCTGGTCGTCGGCCCGGAACAGGTCGCGGGTCACCTCGGCGATCGACACCAGGTCGCCCGAGTTGATCTTCGCTTCATATTCCTGGGCGCGGCGCGACCACATGGTGCGCTTGACCTTGGGCTTGCCCTTGAGGGTGGCGAGCGCCTCCTGCATCGTCTTGTCGGACGAAAGCTTGCGCATTCCGACGCTTTCCGCTTTGTTGGTCGGAACGCGCAGGGTCATCTTTTCCTTCTCGAACCGAAGCACATAGAGCTCGAGCTGCATGCCGGCGATGTCCGTGCTCTGCAGTTCGATCACCCGGCCCACGCCGTGCTTGGGGTAAACAACGTAATCGCCAACGTCGAAGCTCAACGCCTTCGCTGCCATTTAATCGACCTTCCCATTGGAAAACAGCCGCATCCGCGCCGGACTCCATCCGCCCCAGGGACGTACCCAAACTGCGATGTGCGGCGATTCTTCTCGTGACCACCGGTTGCGGAATGCGCGTCGCATCCGCTTCGATGGACCCTTATAACCGAAAAGGTGCCGAAAAGCTACCCTTTTGTCCTTCGAGACAGGGCTTCGCCAGGCTCAGCCCTTCCTCAGGATGAGCGAGAGGATAATCTCAACCGCTCATCCTGAGCAGGGACTGAGCGAAGGCGAAGGCCCCTATCGAAGGACGGTCAATCCCCCTGGCCCGGGTTCGGCGTGAAATATTTCTCGAACTTGCCTTCCTCGCCCTTATGCTCGTCGGCGTCGGCGGGGCTTTCGCGCTTGCGGGTGAGGTTGGGCCATTCGGCGGAATAGGTGGCGTTGACCTCAAGCCATTGCTCGAGGCCGGCTTCGGTGTCGGGAAGGATCGCCTCGGCCGGGCATTCGGGCTCGCAGACTCCGCAGTCGATGCATTCGGACGGGTTGATGACGAGCATGTTCTCGCCCTCGTAGAAGCAGTCGACCGGGCAGACCTCGACGCAGTCCATATATTTGCAGCGAATGCACGCATCGGTGACGACGTAGGTCATGCTCTTCTCCCTGAGCCCGAATCCCTAGTCGCCGCTCCCTTGGCTCGTCAACGGGACACTCGCGGCGGTTAAGGTCGTGGCCCGGCCCGCGACGGTTTCCCCGGCCTAGTCCGGTGAGCAGGGCTCCTCCGCCTGGCCTTCCGCTATCTCCGAGTACAGGGCCCGAGCCTCGGCCGGCGGGCCGCGCCGCGTGGGCAAGGATTCGATCCTCAGCACTCGAACGGAGCCGCGCTGGGCGAAGCTGAGCACGTCGCCGACTCGCACGGGAGCGTGGGCCCGGTCCACCACCCGTCCCCCGATCCGGATGCGTCCCTCCTCAGCGAGGCCCTGCGCAAGCGCCCGGGTCTTCACGATCCGCGCGAACCAGAGGAACTTGTCGAGCCTGAGGCTGTCAGCCACGCTTCAGGCCCGCCAGCGCGGCGAAGGCGTTGGCCGCTCCGGGCCGGCGGGTCTCGTCCCGGCGACGGGCGCGGCCGCGCCAAACCCAGGCCTGGGCGCCCTCGGCGGGCCGGAACCCGAGATCGCGCATCAGCCGCGCCACCGCCTGCGGCTGAAGGCCGAGCGAGGTGGCGAGCGCTTCGTCGACGACCGGCTGGGCCTTGCCGGCTCGGGCCTCATGGGCGTGCTTGGCAAGCCGCTCAACCAGGTCGACCCGAAGCATTTGCGGCCCCAGCGGGCGGAAGCCCAGGCGGGTCAGCCGCGCCTGGTCGCCGTTCGTCGGCGCCGGCAGAAGCACCGAGGATTCCGGCGGAAGCTCCGGCATGGGCTCGCCGGCCGCGGCGGCCCGGAGCGCCGTCCGCCAGCGCCGCGCCTCCGGCTTCAGCACGTCCGGCATGAACAGGTCGAGCGCTCCTATCCTGATCCGAAGCCTGGTTACCGAGCGCCTTTGCTCGCGGTCGATGGCCACGAGCGGCCTTGCCACCGCCTCGCGAGCGACGATCCCGCCCTCGTCGACAAGCATCGCCAGGATCGAGCGGACGGCGGCGGGAGCCGCCGGGTCCTGCGCCGCGAGACCGGCCTGCCTCAGCGGCCCGAGCGAGCGCTCGACCTGGTGGCGGACCCACAGGTCGAGCCGCCCCACCACTGTCGCTCGCCCGCGCTCCGAAAGCCGGTCGAGCCGCCGGTCGACGATCACCCGCGGGCTGAGCAGGTTCTTGCCCGGGCCGAGCCGGGCCACCTCATGCCCGCGCCAAAGCACGGCGACCGGCTGGCCCGGCTCGGTGCGGAGGGTGAAGTGGTCGTTCGAGTCGGCGGCGAGCGCGGCGGCCCTCTTCTCATATTCGCCTCCGAGCCTCCGCTCGGCGGTCGCGAGCAGCATCTTGCGGTCGGCGTGGCGGGCGGTCGGGTCGACCTCGAAGGCGAAGCCCTCCATCCGTCCGATCGGGAAGGAGCCGACCGTGACCTCGCCCTGCTCGTCGACGATCACCGGGAACTCGCCGACGCCCTTGCGGCCTATATCCTTGAGAAGGACCGAGGTGCGGCGGTCGACGAAGCGCTGCGTCAGCCGCTCGTGGAGGGCGTCGGACAGCCTTTCCTCCACCTCGCGGGTTCGCTCGGCCATGATTGCGGGCTCGGCCAGCCAGTCGGAGCGGTGGGCGATATAGGCCCAGGTCCGGACTCCGGCGAGCCGGTCGGCGAGAGTCTCGATGTCGCCCTGGACATTGTCGAGCTGGGCCACCTGCGCCGCATACCAGGCCTGGGGGATCCGGCCGTCGCCCTCGCTGAGGTGCAAATAGAGCCGGGCGACCAGCCGGGCGTGATGATCGGGGCCGGTCTTGCGGAAATCGGGAAGTCCGCAGGACGCCCACAGCCGGCGCACGGCTTCGGCGCCTCGCGCCCGGGCGGCGACGTCGGGATCCTCGGCAAGCCGCTTCAGAACCGCCAGGTCGATCGCCTCCGGCGCCGCCCTCAGCCCGGGCTCGGCCGGCCGGCGCTCCAGCGAGCGAACCAGCGCCTCGACGCTTCTGAATTCGGGATCGCCCTCGCGCCAGTAGAGATGGTCCAGCGGAGCGAAGCGATGCTCCTCGATCGCCTCGATCTCCTCGGGCCGGAACTCGGCGCCGGGCTCGCCCTCCAGGGTCAGCACTCCGAACGTTCCGTCGCGCTGGTGCCGGCCGGCGCGACCGGCGATCTGCGCCATCTCGGCGGGACTGAGCCGCCGCCGGCGGTGGCCGTCGAACTTGGAAAGGCCGGCGAAGGCGACATGGGTGACGTCCATGTTGAGCCCCATGCCGATCGCGTCGGTGGCGACGAGATAATCGACCTCGCCGGCCTGATACATCGCCACCTGGGCATTGCGGGTCCGCGGGCTGAGCGCGCCCATCACCACCGCCGCCCCGCCGCGCATCCGCCGCAGCATCTCGGCCACGGCGTAAACCTGCTCGGCCGAGAAGGCCACGATCGCCGAGCGCGGCGGCAGCCGCGACAGCTTCGACGGGCCCGCATAGGACAGGGTCGAGAAGCGCGGCCGGCCGACGATCTCGGCCTTGGGAAGGAGCGCCCGAACCATCGGCTTCAAGGTCTCCGAGCCGAGGATCATCGTTTCCTCGCGCCCGCGCGCGTGGAGCATCCGGTCGGTGAAGACATGGCCTCGCTCCGGATCCGCCCCGAGCTGAGCCTCGTCCAACGCGACGAAGGCGAAGTCGCGCTCCATCGGCATCGATTCGGCCGTGCACAGGAACCAGCGCGCGTCCTTGGGCAGGATCTTCTCCTCGCCCGTGATCAGGGCGACGCGGTTCGCGCCCTTCATCCCGACCACCCGGTCATAGACCTCGCGCGCCAGCAGCCGCAGCGGGAAGCCGATCATCCCGCTCGAATGCGCCGCCATGCGCTCGACGGCGAGATGGGTCTTGCCGGTGTTGGTCGGCCCAAGGATGGCGGTGACCGGCGCCCGGGCGAAGTCGCTCATTCGGCCTAGATCGGCATTTCGCGCCGCAAGCGCAATGACTTGGATTGTGACGAGGCACTCGTCATCCCGGCGAAAGCCGGGACCTCGGGGAGGCCCGCCGAGATTCGTCTCCCAAGGTTCCGGCTTTCGCCGGGATGACGGGTGTGCGTGCGAATGGCGGTAGTTCCCGCAAGTCGCCACGCTTCAGCGGCTCCAGCGGCACGCTTCACCGCAAGCGCGGGCCAATATCCGCCCGCTTTACTGGACTTTAACCGAGATTCGCCACAGTCCTCGACACCTGACCGCGATCCGCGGCCGGGGGGTGTTTTCACGGGTCGCGGGGGCTTTTTCCGCTTTGTACCAGTATAGCCAGATCCGGCCGGGCGCCGGCGGCGGGGCCGCCGCTCTCGCCTTCGCGCCTCCGCCTCCGCGCAGCTTCGGAAGCCGCCAGGCGCCGGCGCCGCGCGACTTCGACCTCGTGGTCGATCTCGGCTCGCGCATCGGCTCGCGCACCTGGTTCCGAGGCGCCTTCACCTGCACCGCGCTGTGCCTCGCCGCCTGGTGGCTGGCGCCCGGCTTCGAGCCGATCCCGGCGGCCTCGGCCGCACCGCTCGGCGACTCCCAGTTCGAGCAGGCCCGGGCCCTCGCCATCGCCCCGCTCGCCTTGGGCGCCGACACCGGGCGGCGGATGGCCGCGACCGACGCGGTCGAGCCCTTGCTCGACACGCCCGAGCGCCCCACCGTCGAGCTCAACGCGACGATCGGGGAGGGCGATGGCCTGGTCCGCGCGCTCGAGCGGGCCGGAGTCGCCCCGAAGGAAGCCGACCAGGTCGCGGCGCTGGTGGCCGGCGCCGTCCCGCTCGACCAGCTCAAGGCCGGCACGTCGATGGCGATCACGCTCGGCCGCCGCCCCAACCGCACGGTCGCCCGCCCCCTCGCGGCGCTCTCGATGCGCGCCCGCTTCGACCTCAAGCTGACGGTGAAGCGCTCCGGCGGCAAGCTGGCGCTCGCGCGGACCCCGATCTCGGTCGATTCGACGCCGCTCAGGATCCAGGGCTATGTCGGCTCCAGCCTCTACCGCTCGGCCCGAGCCGCGGGCGCACCGGCGCGGGCGGTCGAAGCCTATATCAGGGCGCTCGCCGGCCAGACGGAGATTTCCGGGCTGGCGCCGGGCGACCGCTTCGACATCATCCTCGAGCACCGCCGAGCCGCAACCGGCGAGGCCGAGACCGGCAAGTTGCTGTACGCGGGCCTCGACCGCGGCTCCGGCAAGGACCTGAAGCTCATGCAATGGGAGCAGGGCGGGCGGGCCGAATGGTATGAGGCGTCCGGAGTGGGCCGCGAAAGCGGCATGCTGCAGCGGCCGGTGCCGGGCAACGTCTCGTCCAATTTCGGCCTCAGGCTCCACCCGATCCTGGGCTATACGCGGATGCACAAGGGGGTGGATTTCCGGGCCGGCTACGGAACCCCGATCCTCGCCGCCACCGACGGCAAGGTGATCGCCGCGGGCCGCGCCGGCGGCTACGGCAACCAGGTCCGGCTCGCCCATTCCGGCGGACTCGTCACCTCCTATTCGCACATGAGCCGGATCGCCGCCCAGCCCGGGTCCACGGTCCGCCAGGGCCAGGTGATCGGCTATGTCGGCTCGACCGGCCTCGCCACCGGCCCGCACCTCCATTACGAGCTCTACAGGAACGGGGTCCCGATCAACCCGACCTCGGTCAAGTTCGTCACCCGGGCCCAGCTCGACGGCGCAAGCCTCGCCGCCTTCCGCTCGAGGCTGAAGAGCCTTCTCGCGGTCAGGCCGGGAGCCGCTCGGATGGCCGACTCCGCCGGCAAGAAGAAGCCGCGCGCCTAGCCGGCGGGCGCTCAGGCCGTCGCCGCGGCTCGCATCGGCGGCCGTCCCGCCGCCCATCCCGCCCAGGCGGCCGCGGCGCCGGCGGCGAGGCCGATCGTCGCGACGAGGGCGGCCGGCAAGGTCCCGATCGCTGCGAACAGCGCTTCCCAGGCGGCGGTCCGCCCAAGCGTTTCGAAGGCGAGGCTCTGGGCGGCCACCAGGAAACCGACGATCAGCCACGGCCGCCCCCATTTCGGCGCTCGCAGGTAAAGGAGCGCGGCAACGGCGATGGCGACCGCGTCGGCGATGTGGACTCCGTAGCCGAAGCGGTGGAAATCCGCCGGCCCGGCGATGGCGAGCGGCGGAAGCGCCGGAGTCAGCCTGGAAAGGATCGGCGGAAGCAGGAACAGCACCGGAGCGAGCATGTAGCGGGCGTGGAGATGGACCTTCCGCCGCTCCTTCAGCGCAAGATAGAAAAGCCAGGGCATCGCCGCCGAGGAAATGGAGTCCACGGCCCCGAGCCTCGCTCCGAAGATGGCGTAGAACGGGTCCCCGCCCGCTGCGAACTTGACCGCCATGGTCTGGATCACCAGCAGCCCGCCGGCGATGAACAAGGGAAAGAGGGCGAGGCTGGCGAGGCCGCCCGAGCGGTGCAGGGCGTTGCGGCGCCGGTGGATCGACCAGCCCTGGAAGGCGAGCAGGGCGATCCACAGCGAGGCGGTGACGCCGTGGGCGTGGAGGGCGTAGGGGGACTGGGCGAGCTTGCCGAAATAATTGGGCCAGAAGGCCAGGGCCGTCAGCGGAAACAGAAGCAGCAAAACCCAATGGGCGTGGCGATACGGCATGGCGTCCCCCCGAACGTGCCGGGCGATCTTAGCCGCTTTCGCCCGGTTCGCCAGAGGGCGCGTTAGCCGATTCGCCGTCCCCGCCGGCGCGCGCGCGCAGGGAATGGGCGTCAGACGCCAGTTTCCAAGGCCTTGATTCTCCTGGACGCCGCTACCGGCCCTGGCTTCTCCAGCGCTTGACCACTCGGGAGACCATCGCCTCCTCGTCGCCGGTCTGGCGCCACAGCTCTGAGAAGAGCGGGTCGGACGAGGCCGGCCGGCGGTCGCGCTCGAGATCGTCGAACGAGACCCGGATCGGGATCGACACGCCCTCGCCGCACACGATGCACTCGCGGTTCCTGAGCGCCGGGATGACGTCGAGGAAGCCTCGAGCGCCTTCCGGCATGGCCGACTTGACGAAATGCTGGTCGCGCTCGTTGTTGAGGCGCATCGCGATGATGGTTCCGCACTGGGAGAGCACGCCCTCGGCGAGGTCGGACGGACGCTGGGTGATCAGGCCCAGCGAGACTCCGTACTTGCGGCCCTCCTTGGCGATCCGCTCGAGAATCTTCCTGACCGCCTGGCCGCCGCCGGTCTTGTCCGACGGGATGTAGCGGTGCGCCTCCTCGCAGACGAGGAGGACGGGCCGGGGCACCTCGTTCCTGGACCAGATCGCATAGTCGAAGACGAGTCGCGAGAGCACCGCGACGACCACCGAGACGATGTCGGACGGGACTCCGGAGACGTCGACGATCGAGATCGGCTTGCCCTTGGCGGGGAGGCGGAAGATCTTGCCGATGAAGTTGGTCATCGTGTCGGCGATCAGCATCCCCGAGAACATGAAATGGTAGCGGGGATCGGCCTTCAGTTCGTCGATCTTGGTCTTGAGGCGCATGAAGGGCGCGGTGTCGGTCGCCTTGTTGAGAAGGCCCATCTCGCTGTTGATCGCTCCGGCCAGGTCGGAGAGCGCGTAGGGGATCGGCGAATCGACGGTGAGCTTGAGCATCCCTTCCGCGGCCCGGTTCTTGGCTCGGGCCTGGAGCAGGCACTTGGCGAGGATGTCCTGGTCGCGCTGCCGCTCGGCGCCCGACGAGGTCACGAACACCTCGCAATGCTCCTCGAAGTTCATCAGCCAGTAGGGCATTGCGAGATTCTCGACGTTGAACAGCTCGCCGACGCCCTTGAAGGCCGCCGAATATTCGCCGTGCGGGTCGATCATGACGATATGGCCCTCGGGCGCGAGGTCGCAGATCCGGTGCATGATCAAGGCGGCGGAGGTCGACTTGCCGGTTCCGGTCGAGCCGAGCAGGGCGAAATGCTTGCCGAGCAGCGCGTCGACATAGAGCGCGCCTCGAACGTCCTTGGTCGGGTAGACCGTGCCGATCTCGATATGGGCGCGCTCGTCGGCGGCGAACATCTGGCGCATGTCCTGGCCCGAGACCGGGAAGACCTTGGCGCCCGGCGGCGGATAGCCGGTGATTCCGCGCCGGAAGTTGATCAGCATCCCGCTTTGCGGATGCTCCTCGCCCTCGCCGAGGAAGTCGATCTCGGCGGAGACCATCGCGGCCTCGCCGTCGCGCAGCTTCAAGCTTCTCACGTTGGCGAGCAGCCAGCGATTGCCCGCCTCGAGCTTGACGTGGCCGCCGACCTGGCCGGACAGGGCGATGCTCGGATCCGGATCTCGGGCGATTTCGCCGATCCGCCCCGACTCGAGCTCGATCCGGCCGCCTCCGCCGCCGACCTCGACGACGCGGCCGATCGGGCCGTGGCGAACCGGCTGCGGGACGGTCGGTCGGATGGTCGGAGCGAATTCCTCCGCCTCTTCGGCGACGGCGACGGTCCTGAAGTTCATCATGTCGGTCATGCGGCGATCGAAGCCCCCGGCTGTTTTGCGCCGCCCCTCCTAGCAGCGAGGGGTAAACAACTGCTTTTTCCTTGGGCGATGGGGTCCTTGGAGTCCTTCGATACGCCGGTTCGACAGGCTCACCGGCTCCTCAGGATGAGCGGTTGTAGAGTTCCGCTCATCCTGAGTAGGGACTGAGCGAAGGCGAAGGCCCGGATCGAACGACCCGCCCCGCTAGCCCTTGCGGAACACCAGGCTGCCGCCCCAGCCGAGCAGCAGCGACATCGCCACCGCCGCCACTCCGTAGGCGAAGGCCCAGCGGTCGGCGGCCTCGGCGACGTCGCGTTCGAAGCCGAGCTTCTCGATCCGGATCTCGCGAACCGCTCCCGCGATCACCCGGCCGTCCTTGATCAGGAAGGTCTCGGCCGTATAGTCGCCGACCGGCACCCGGGCCGGGATCCTGACCCGGCCGCGATAGAGGACATGGTCGGTGATCGTCACTCCGCCGGGATCCTCGATGTAGAGCTGGTGGCGCTGCATCAGGTCGATCAGGCCGGCTTCGAAGCGGCGCTGCACCTCGGGCGACTTGCCGCCGCCCGGCGACAGCGAAAGGTTCTGGAGGCCAAGCTCGTAGATCGCGGCGGTGCGCTCCTCGACCAGCTTGGCGATCGGGCGCGACGACGCCACGGCGTAAAAGGCGGGCGCCGAGCGGAAGCGCGCGGACTCCACGTTCATCCAGATCCCGGCGACCTTCTGCTTCTCGCGGACCACCAGCGGCTGCACCGGTCCCTTCACCACCACGGCGATATCGGCATGCTCGGTCGGAGTTCGGCCGCCGGGATAGAGGATGGCGCCGAACAGGAGCAGCTCCGCTCCGGTGAAGCTGTAGCGTATCTCCACCCGGTTCTGGGACACGTCGGGAACCAGGCGCGGCTTGGCGGCGCCGAGCGCGAGCGGCGCGGCGAGGAGCAGGACGAGGGCGCGGGCGGCTCTCACAGCACCTGCAGGGTGTAGATTTCCTCGGGCCGCCAGCCGAGGCCGATCGCCATTCGGATCGCGACGGCGAGGATGATGATGGCGAGGAACATGCGAAGCAGCTCCGGCTTGGCCTTCTGAGCCAGCCGGGCGCCGAACTGAGCGCCGATCACCGAGCCCAGCAGCAGAAGCCCGGCGAGCACGATGTCGACCGACTTGGTGGTGGTGGCGTGGATGAGCGTGGTCGCGGCGGTGACGAACAGGATCTGGAGAAGCGAGGTTCCGACCACGACCTGGGCCGACATTCCGAGCAGGTAGATCATCGCGGGCACGACGATGAAGCCGCCGCCGACTCCGAGCAGGACGGTCAGCATCCCGGCTCCGAAGCCGAGAAGCAGCGGCGCCAGCGGCGAGATGTAGAGTCCCGACCGGTAGAAGCGCCAGCGCATCGGCAGCGCCGCGATCAGCGGGTTGTGGCGCTTGGGCTTCTTCGCATTCGCCTTGGGCTTGATGATGTCGAGCGCGGTCGCCGCCTCCTTGCCCATCATCACTCCGATCGTTCCGAGCAGGATGACGTAGAGCATAGATATGACGGTATCGATCTGCCCGGCATTCTGGAGCAGCCGAAAGACGCCGCCGCCGACCAGCGCTCCGAGCAGGCCGCCGGCGATGATCACCGCGCCCATCCGATAGTCGACCCCCTTCCGCCGGCGATGGGCGAGAACGCCCGACACGCTCGTGCCGGTGATCTGGGTGGTGGCGGAGGCGACGGCGACGGGCGGCGGGATTCCGTAGAAGATCAGGATCGGCGTGGTCAGGAAGCCTCCCCCGACTCCGACCATGCCGGTCAGGAGGCCGACCACTCCGCCGAGCAGGACGATCGCCAGCGCGTTGACCGACAGGCCGGCGATGGGAAGGTAAATGTCCACGGCTCGTGGTTAGCCGCTGCCGGCGCGGGGCGGAAGGCGAGAGGATCAGAAATTGAGATGGGCCGCGAAGCCGGCTCCCCACCGCCGCCAAGGCCCGGGCCTCGGGGAGACCCGAATTTCAGAAATCCGTGGCGAGAGTGAGCGCCGGCCCCGACCCCGGGCGGGCGTCGCCGGCCACTCGAAGCCGCCAGTCGGCGGCAAGGACGACATTGCCTCGGCCCAGAGGGAGGCGCAGCGATGCCTGCGGTCCAAGGTCGAGCCGGGCGACTCCCGGCTGGGCCGCCGCCCACGCCCCCGCTCCGAGCCGCGCACGGCGGCCCACGGGCAGCGACAGCCGAAGCGCGCCGTCGGCGAAAAGGTCGCGCGCCCGGGTCCCGACGATTCCGGCCTGGGCATAGGCGTCGACCCGGACCGGCCCGAGGCGCTCCTCGCCGATCCCGCCGTGAACGGTGAGCGCGAAGGCGGAGCGCCCTTCGCGGCCGAGCTTCTGCCGCCGCTCGGCGAGGAGGTGGACGGGGATCCGCCGCGACGGCCGCCAGTCGATCCCCAGCGCGGCCTCGGCGGCGTTCGGGTTGCCGATCGGCGAGGCGAGGCGCGCCGCGAGCGCCACGGGCCGTTCCGGGTCGCCGTTCAGCCGGTAGAGAAGCCTCAGCCCGGCCTGAGACCCGCCGAGCGTTCCGCCGGGAGCGAGCGCCGCCGAGCCGCCGGGGCGAAGGAAGGCCCAGCCATAGGCGGACGACCGGCCGGCGCGAGGGGCGCCGAGCATCGGCTCGGCCGGCGGGATCGAAGACGGCTGGAACGGGATGGCCGTCCTCGCCGCCGGTTCGGGGCGGGCGCCGCCGCTCTCGACGGCCTCGACCGCGGCCCGGGCCGCCACGTGCGCCGGGCGGAGCGGCCTTGAAGCCGCGAGCCTGAGCGGGGGCGTGGAGGGCGCGCCGATGCCGGGAGGCTCGACCCGGCGCTTCGCGGGCCGGCGGCCGAGGAGGAGTCGCGGCGGCTCCGAGGCGGCGGTGGCGGTCGGGGCGCTCCACCAGGCCGGCCCAAGCATGGCGGCCCTGATGGCGGCCCATCCGCCCAGAAGGGCGGCGAGGAAGCGCAGCGGCCGCGAGCTTATCACTCCGCGGCGGCCGCCGCCGCGGGGAAAATGTGCGCGGTCTTGTCCCAGCGAGGGCGGCCGCCGCGCCGCTGGGCGCCGTAGCGGGCCAGCGCCGATGCCGCGGCAAGGATGAGAACGAAATTGCCGATCGCCATGCGCGGGATCGCCCGCAAGCCCTCGCGCCAGCCGTGAGCGGCGGTGGTGAAACCGGCGCGAATCGCCATCCGCCAGCCGAGCAAAGCGAGATTGACCGCGACCAGGGCGGACAAGGCGGCCGGAAGCGGCGCCGGGCCCTCGCCGCCGGCGCCTTGCCAGGCCTTCAGCACAAGCCAAAGCGCCAGCGCCAGATAGCCCGAGCCGAGCAAGGCGGCGGCGAGCAGCGACTGGCGGTCGCGAAGCCGCATCCAGCGCTCGGCGGCGCCTCCCGTCCAGCCGAGCCGATCCCAGCCGGACAGCGCAATTCCCGCCATCCAGCGCGATTTCTGGCGGACCGAGGCGGCCAGCGTTCCCGGAAAATATTCCCGGGTGGCGATCAGGCTGCCGTCGGCCGCCGCCACCCTAAGGAAGGCGGAGCGGCCGCCGGCGTCGGCGATCCTCAGGCCGAGCTCATAATCTTCGGTCAGGCTGTCCGAGTCGAACGGCCGGCCGCCGCGACCGTCGGCCAGCCGGCCGAGAGCCTCGCGGGAGAAGGCGCACCCGACGCCGGCCGAGGGGAGGCCGGCGCCGAGCGCGCCACGCACGACAAGCTCCTTGCCGTGCGATTCGGCGAACTCGTCGGCATAATGGCCGCCGAGCCAATTCGATTCGGGGTCGATCAGCGGCAGCACGGGCAGCTGCACCAGGTCGAACCGCTCGACCAGGCCGTCGAACAGGCGAAGCTCGTCGGGGTGGACCAGGTCCTCCGCGTCGTGCAGCACCACCGCCTTGGAGCGGCGCCCCTCCAGCGCCTCGTCGGCGAGCATCGCCTCCCACAGGCGGTTCAGGCAGTCCGCCTTGGTGGTCGGGCCGGGCTCGAGGCCGCGGACCAGGCGGATCCGCGGATGCCCGACCGCCGCCGCGGCCGCGTATGTCGCCGGATCGTTGGGGTAGGTGCCGACATAGATTCGCCAGTCGCCCTCGCCCCAGGCGGAGACGGCCGCCCGAAGCATGGCTCCGATCACCGACGCTTCGTCCCAGGCCGGCACGAACACGGCCAGCCGGCCGGCCCGGGCCGGCTTGGGCAAATCGGAGATGGCGAGGCCGGGCCTTCCCAGGCGGCGGATCCGAGATCCGAGCCACAGGAGGTCGACCGCGAGGTCGCCGAGCCCGAGCAACAGGAAGCCGGTGGCGGCGAACAGCGCCGCTTCGCGCATGATGAAATCCAGGCCGCCGAACAGCTGCTGAGCCACGTCCACGATCCGCCCCCGAAAAGTCTCGGACCCGGATATCATCTCTTTTCGCGCAAAGATTCGCAAGTAGTTTTCAAAACCATGGATGAACGGCCGGGCCGCGGCCTCGGCCCGGACGTTTGCACCGCTTCGGATCGAACACCCGAATAACGGATACAGAGATCGGCTTTTGATATAAGCTGTCCCTCGCCGCTCGTCAGTTTTGAGCGCCGGCGTGCCGTGGGGGATCGGTCATGCGCAAATGGGCAATTGGAATATTGGCGGCGGGCCTCGGCCTGGCTCCGGCGCCGGGCTGGGCGATGCAGCCTTCGGCGCCTCAGGCGGCCCCTCAGGCGGCTCCGGCGGCCGCTCCGGCCGCGGCCGCCGGGCCGCCCCCGGCGGGGACTTACGTCGTCCACGCCATCGACGTTGGCACCGGGCTGTCGGTCTTCGTCGAAGGCCATGATTTCACCCTTCTCTACGACGCGGGCAGCAACGACGATTCGGCGCGCGGAAAGGACAAGGATCGGGTTCTCGCCTACCTGGCCAAGGTGCGGCCGGACATGACGGTGATCGACCATCTCATCCTCAGCCATCCGCACAAGGATCACGTCGAGATGATGGACGACGTGCTCGAAGCCTATCAGGTCCGAAACGTCTGGGATTCCGGCGCCCTCAACGACACCTGCGGCTACCGCGCGCTGCTCGAAGCGATCATCGACGAGCCCGGAATCGCCTACCACAATTCGATCGGCAGCGGCGGCACTCACGACGTGAAGGTGAAGGATGCGGGGACCTGCCATGGCAGGAAGCGGCCCGCCACGACCCTTCGGGTGCCGCGGAGCACCCAGATCACCAATGCGCCCGTGCCGCTCGGTGCCGGAGCGACAATGACGATCCTTCTCGCCGACGGCACGGTCAAGATGCCGCGCGGCAATTTCAACGAAGCCAGCGTCGTCACCCGGCTTCTTCTCGGCACCCGAAGCGTGCTTCTCCCCGGGGACAGCGAGGCCGGCGGCCGCAAGGCGCCGAGCGAGGTTCCCAAGGCCAATTCGGCGGAAGCCAAGCTGCTCGCCTGCTGCGCGCTCCAGCTGCGCTCCGACATCCTGGTGGCGAGCCACCACGGCAGCAGGACATCGTCCCGGTCGACCTTCCTCGATGCGGTCGGAGCCAGCCAATATGTCGTCTCGGTCGGCCCCAAGGCCTATTCGGGCACCGTCCTTCCCGACGACGACGTCATCGACGAATATAACCGGCGGGGCCAGCTGTGGACGACCGCGCTCAACGACAAGACCTGCCCGACCAACACACGGAAGATCGGCCCGGACAATGACGGGCGCCCGGGCGGGTGCGACAACATCCGGATCGTCATCGGTCCCGACGGGACCGTCTCGCCGGCATATTTCAGTCCGGGCGACTGACCGCGAGGAGCCCGCCGATCGTGCGTGGCCTTGCCTTCCTCGCGGCCGCGGCGAGCCTGGCCCTCGGGCCCGCCTCGCTCGGCCCCTGCCTCGCCGGCCCCGCCACGGCGCAGGCCTATGGCTGCTGCAAGGTCTGCTCGAAGGGCAAGGCCTGCGGCAACAGCTGCATCGCCCGGTGGAAGACCTGCCACAAGGGAAAGGGCTGCGCCTGCAACGGCTGACCCGGCCTTGGCGCCGAGCGCTTCTGGCCTAGGGTTGGGCGAGTCTCGTGGAGGGCCGAAGATGAAGCCGCTTCTGCCCGCCTTCGCCCTGATCGCCCTGAGCTTCGCCGGGCCCGCGGCCTCGGCGCGCGAAGCTACCGTCTCCGTGGCCGGGACCTGGGACCTGGTCTGGCAGACCCGCAAGGGGCCAAGGCGCGAGGGCCGGTTCGTCATCGTCCAGCAGGGCACGGCGATCCGCGGCGAGATTCACGGGCGCGGAAGCGTCAGGGCCAAAGGGACGGCGACCGGCTCCGCCTTCACCCTGCGCGGCAGCAAGATGGCGGTGCCCTACACGATCAGCGGCCGAGTCTCGGGGAACCGGATGGAAGGGACTCTGAAGGTCATGAGCGTCACTCGAAGCTTCACCGGCACGCGCCGCTAGGGGTTCCGTTCGGCGGCGGCGGACGGCAAGGGGGAGCCGTGACCGCCTCTTCCACCTCCGCCCGGCCGTCCGCCCTTCGCGCCTTCCTGGCCAGCGAGGCCGCGGGGGGGCTGATGCTGATGGCGGCCGCGGCGCTGGCGCTGGTCGTGGCGAACTCGCCCTGGGCCGGCGCCTATGCCGGCTTCCTCCACTTCGAGGCCGGGCCGGCCCTGTCGCAGCGGATCGGGCCGATGACGGTCCACCACTGGATCAACGACGGCCTGATGGCCCTGTTCTTCCTGCTCGTCGGGCTCGAGATCAAGCGCGAGTTCGTCGACGGGCGGCTTTCGACCTGGGAGCGGCGGCGGCTCCCCGTGATCGCCGCGGCGGTTGGGATGGCGGTGCCGGCCGCGGTCTACCTCGCCTTCACCGCCGGCACGGACGGGCTCGGCCGAGGCTGGGCGATCCCGGCCGCGACCGACATCGCCTTCGCGATCGGAGTGCTCGCGCTGCTCGGCAGCCGGGCGCCGACCTCGCTCAAGCTCTTCCTCACCACCGTCGCCATCGCCGACGATCTCGGAGCGGTCGCGATCATCGCCCTCGCTTATACCGAATCGCTCGACCCGGGAGCGCTCGTGTCCTCGGGGGTGATAGTGTTCGTCATGTACGCCATGGGCAAAGGCGGCGTCCGTTGGCTGTGGCCCTATCTGATCGGCGCGGCCCTGCTCTGGTATGTGGTCCTGTTGTCGGGCGTCCACGCGACGGTCGCCGGAGTGCTCGCCGCCGCCGTCATCCCCATCGTCACCACTCCGGGCGCACCCGATTCGGCGGTCTCGCCGCTTCATCGGCTCGAACATAAGCTCAGCCCCTGGGTCGCCTTCCTGATCGTGCCGCTGTTCGGCTTCGCCAATGCCGGAGTCTCGCTTCAGGGCGTGGGGCTCGACCGCCTGCTCGCGCCGCTTCCGCTTGGAATCGCCGCAGGACTGTTCCTCGGCAAGCAGCTGGGGATCTTCGCAGCGGTCTGGCTGACCGTCCGTCTCGGCTTCGCCTCCCCGCTTCGAGGCGCGACCTGGCTCCAGCTCTGGGGCGTGGCCATGCTGTGCGGGATCGGCTTCACCATGAGCCTGTTCATCGGCGCCCTCGCCTTCCCCGGCGATCCGGCCCGGATCGAGGCGGCCAAGCTCGGCATCCTCGCCGGCTCCTTCCTCTCGGCGCTCGGAGGCTATGCCGTGCTTCGGCTTGCGCCTTCGCATCCGCGGCATCAGGAGGAGGAAGCGCTCCAGGATCGCGAGATCGGGGGCGACGGCGACGTCGAACGGCTCGAGGAGCGCAAGGCATGAAGGGGTGGTTTTTGCTCGCGGCGTTCGTCCTCGCCGGCTGTGTCTCGTCGGCACCCGCCCGCGAGAGCCTCGACCTCATCGCCCGCGACTATGTGAAGCTCCAGCTCGCCGTCGGCGAGAAGGAGCAAGGCTATGTCGACGCTTATTACGGTCCCCCCGAATGGCAGGCCGAAGCGAAGACGAACGCCGAGACGCCGGCGGCGCTGGCCCAGCGCGCCGGAGTCCTCAGCGTCCGGCTGAGGAGCCTCGCCGACGCCCGCCTCGACCCGATGGAAAGGCGACGGCGCGACTTCCTCCTCGCCCAGCTCAAGGCCGCCTCGACCCGCCTGGCGATGATGCAGGGCGCGAAATACGCCTTTGCCGACGAGGCCGAGAATCTGTTCGGAGTCCGGCCCGAGATGAAGCCGCTTTCCGCCTACGATCCGGTCCTCGCCCGGATCGAGCGGCTCGTGCCGGGCAAGGGCCCGCTTTCCGACCGGGTCGATTCCTTCCAGGAGCGGTTCGCCATTCCGAGGGACCGGCTCGATTCGGTGATGCGCGCCGCCATCGCCGAATGCCGCCGGCGAACCCTCAGGCATATCCCGCTCCCCGAGAAGGAGCGCTTCACGCTCGAGTTCGTGACCGGCAAGAGCTGGGGCGGCTACAATTGGTACAAGGGGGATTCGAACAGCCTCATCCAGGTCAACACCGATTTTCCGGTGAGGATCGGGCGAGCCGTCGATCTCGGCTGCCACGAAGGCTATCCGGGCCACCACGTCTACAATCTGCTGCTCGAGGAGAGGCTCGCCAAAGCGCGTGGCTGGGTCGAGTTCACGCTCTACCCGCTCTATTCGCCGCAGAGCTTCCTCGCCGAGGGCAGCGCCAATTACGGCAAGGAGCTCGCCTTTCCCGGCGAAGAGCGGCTCCGCTTCGAGACCACGGTCCTTTACCCGCTCGCCGGCCTCCCGGCGGGAGAGGCCGGCGCTTACGCCGCCCTTCAGGAAGCGATGCAGGACCTTGCCGGCGCCCGCTTCACCATCGCGAGAGACTATCTGGAGGGCCGGATCGACCGGGCCCGGGCGGTCGAGCTGGCACGCAAGTACCAGCTCGTCTCGAAGGCTCGGGCGGAGCAGTCCGTTTCCTTCACCCACCAGTATCGCTCCTACGTCATCAATTACGGGCTCGGCCAGGACATGGTCCGCTCCGCCGTGGAGCGGGCCGGTACCGACCCGGCGGCGCGCTGGGCGGCGATGAAGAAGCTGCTGTCGGAGCCGACCTTGCCGAGGGATCTGAAATGACTGCCTGCCTCCGTCATTGCGAGCGAAGCGAAGCAATCCAGTGGCGCGGGCGCGGGAGCTTGCATTGCTTCGTCGCTGCGCTCCTCGCAATGACGGTGGCGTGATGCGCACCTTCTGGGATGAACGGCAGCGCCTTCACGCGCCGGCGCAGGAGCTCCACAACGGCGCCTTCGCCCCCTTCGCGGAGCATTGCGGGCGGGTGGATTCGATGCTCGCCGCGCTCGGCGCGACCCATGTCGTCGACGATCGCGGCGAGGAGCCGCTGCTGCGGGTCCATCCCCCCGACTATCTGGATTTCCTCAAATCCGCCTTCGGCGACTGGAAGGCGGCCGGCCGGCCGGGCGACGCCTCGGGCTATGTCTGGCCGGTGGTGGGGCGGCGGGCGCTCGAGCTCGACCGGATCGACGCCCGCCTGGGCCGCTACAGCATGGACGCCTCGACTCCGGTCGCCCAGGGCACGTGGCAAAGCGCCTATTGGGCGGCCCAGACCGCGCTTGCCGGCCTCGAGGCGGTGCTGGCCGGCGAGCGCTCCGCCTTCGCCCTGTGCCGCCCTCCCGGCCACCATGCCGGCGCCGATTATATGGGCGGCTATTGCTACCTCAACAACGCCGCGATCGCGGCGGAAGCGGCGCGCTCGGCCGGCCGGGCGCGGGTCGCGATCCTCGACATCGACTATCATCACGGCAACGGCACCCAGGACATCTTCCTCGGCCGCGGCGACGTCTTCTTCGCCTCGATCCACGCCGATCCGCGCACCGATTACCCCTTCTTCTGGGGCCATGAGGACGAGACGGGGACCGGCGAAGGGGAGGGGGCGACCCTCAACCTGCCCCTGCCTCGAGGGACGGCGATGGCCGATTATGAAGCTGCGCTAGACCGGGCCCTGGCGGCGATCGCCGGCTTCGGCGCCGAGCTTCTCCTTTGCTCGTTCGGCGCCGACACCTTCGCGGGCGACCCGATCTGCGCGTTCGCGCTCGACACCTGCGATTATGCCCCGATCGCCCGCCGCATCGCCTCGCTCGGCCTGCCGACTCTGGTCGTCATGGAGGGCGGCTATGCGGTCGATGCGCTAGGCGCCAACGTGAGCGCCTTTCTCTCCGGCTTCTGAGACTGTCCCGAGCCCGGCTTCGAAGCCCGCTTGCGCACCGCCGGGCGGCAGGGAATAAAGGTCGAGCCGACTGTTGGAGACGAGACGATGCGCCACGCCTTCCTGTTCGCCTGCCTCCTCGCTTTCGCCGGCTCCTCCGCGGCCGCCGCTCCCGCGCCGGCGGATCGCCACGCCCTCGCCGGCGCCCGCTCCGAGACTCGAACCGATTCGACCTTCCAGCTGTCGTCGCGCGACTTCCAGGACGGCGGCGAGATTCCGATCCGATTCAGCGCCAATGGCGACGGCCTCTCGCCCTCCCTCGCCTGGTCGGGGTTGCCCGAAGGCACGAGGACTCTGGCGGTGATGATGGAGGATCCGGAAGGGGTCTCCTCCAAGCCGTTCGTCCACTGGCTGGCCTGGAACATCGATCCGGCCGCCGGAGGGCTCAGCCGCGGGTCGGTGACGCTCGGCGCCCGGCTCGGCAAGAACAGCCGAGGCACTCCGTCCTATCTGGCCCCTCGGCCAGGAACGCCGCACAAATATCATTTCCAGGTCTTCGCGCTCGACAAGGAACTGGCGCTCAAGGCCGGCTCGAACCGGGAGCAGCTCCTGGCCGCGATGAACGGTCACGTCCTCGCCAAGGCGGACCTGGTCGGGACCTTCACTCGGCGCAAGTAGCGCCGGTCTCGCGCCCGGAGAGAGGTCGGCTACAGCTTCTCGGTCAGCTCCGGAACCAGCTTGAACAGGTCGCCGACCAGGCCGAAATCGGCGACCTGGAAGATCGGCGCCTCCTCGTCCTTGTTGATGGCGACGATCAGCTTCGAATCCTTCATGCCCGCGAGGTGCTGGATCGCGCCCGAAATTCCGACCGCGATATAGACTTCCGGAGCGACGATCTTGCCGGTCTGGCCGACCTGATAGTCGTTGGGCGCGTAGCCGGCGTCGACGGCGGCCCGGCTGGCCCCGACCGCCGCGCCGAGCTTGTCGGCGAGCGGGTCGATGAGCGCGTGGAACTGCTCCGACGAGCCCAGCGCCCGCCCGCCCGAGACGATGATCTTGGCGCTGGTCAGCTCGGGCCGCTCGCTGGCGGCGATCTCCGCGCCGACGAAGCTGGAGAGGCCGGAGTCCGGGCCGCCGGGGACCGCCTCGATCTGGCCGCTGCCGCCCTCGGCCGCCGCTTTCTCGAACGCGGTGCCGCGCACCGTCAGGACCTTCTTGGAGTCGGCCGACCTGACCGTGGCGATGGCGTTGCCGGCGTAGATCGGGCGCTGGAACGTGTCCTCTGCCTCGACCGCGATGACGTCGGAAATCTGCATCACGTCGAGGAGGGCGGCGACCCGCGGAGCGACGTTCTTGCCGGCGGTGGTCGACGCCGCGACGAAGGCGTCGTGGCCCTGCATCAGCTCCGCCGCGAGTGGGGCGACATTCTCCGCCAGCTGGTGGGCGAAGGCGGGGCCGTCGGCGACATGGACCTTGCCGGCGCCGGCGATCTTCGCGGCCGCCTGGGCGACCGCTCCGACGCCTTCGCCGGCGACGAGCAGGTGGACCTCGCCCAGCTTCGAGGCCGCGGTCACCGCGGAAAGGGTGGCGTCCTTGAGCTGGCCGCCTTCATGCTCGACGAGAACGAGCGTCTTCATCAAATCACTCCCACGGTCCGGAGGCGGTCGATCAGCTCGTCCACCGATTGCACCTTGATGCCCGCCTCGCGCTTGGAGGGCTCGCGCACTCCGAGCGTGCTCAGGCGCGGGCTGGTGTCGATTCCGTAATCCGCCGGAGTCTTCTGGGCGAGCGGCTTCGACTTGGCCTTCATGATGTTGGGAAGCGAGGCGTAGCGCGGCTCGTTGAGGCGAAGGTCGGTGGTGACGATCGCCGGAAGCTTGAGCTTCAGGGTCTCGAGCCCGCCGTCGACTTCGCGGGTGACGTTGACGCTCTCGCCGTCGACCTCGACCTTGGAGGCGAAGGTGCCCTGCGCCCAGCCGAGCAAAGCGGCGAGCATCTGGCCGGTCTGGTTGGAATCGTCGTCGATCGCCTGCTTGCCGAGGATCACCATGCCGGGCTGCTCCTCGGCCGCGATCTTCGCCAGGATCTTGGCCACGGCGAGCGGCTCGACCTCGTCGTCCGTTGTCACCAGGATCGCCCGATCCGCGCCCATGGCCAGCGCTGTCCGCAGCGTCTCCTGGGCCTTGGCCGGGCCGATCGACACGGCGACGATCTCGGTCGCCACGCCCTTCTCCTTGAGCCGGATCGCTTCCTCGACCGCGATCTCGTCGAAGGGGTTCATGCTCATCTTCACGTTGGCGAGGTCGACGCCCGTCCCGTCGGCCTTGACCCGGGGCTTGACGTTGAAATCGATCACCCGCTTCACGGGGACGAGAAGTTTCATCCTAAAGGCTCCTCGAGAGGGAAGAGAGAACCGTTCGGGCTGAGCTTGTCGAAGCCCTTTCCTTCACCGTCGCCGGAAGAAGGAAAGCCCTTCGACAAGCTCAGGGCGAACGGCATGTGTTTCACCGCGCCCGTCCTTATGCCGCCTCGCCGACCGCCGCGACGATTTTCCTCGCCGCGTCGCCGAGGTCGTTGGCCGGGACGATGGCGAGTCCGGAATCGGCGAGGATTCGCTTGCCTTCCTCGACGTTCGTCCCCTCCAGCCGGACGACCAAAGGCACCTTGAGGTCGACTTCCTTCGCCGCCGCGATGATCCCCTCGGCGATGATGTCGCAGCGCATGATTCCGCCGAAGATGTTGACCAGGATGCCCTTCACCGCCGGATCGGAGAGGATGATCTTGAACGCGGCCGTCACCTTCTCCTTGTTGGCGCCGCCGCCGACGTCGCAGAAATTGGCGGGCTCGGCGCCGTTCAATTTGATGATGTCCATCGTCGCCATGGCGAGGCCGGCGCCGTTCACCATGCAGCCGATATTGCCGTCGAGCTTGATGTAGGCGAGGTCGAATTTCGACGCCTCCACCTCCATCGGATCCTCCTCGCTCTCGTCGCGAAGCGCCTCATATTCGGGATGGCGGAACTCCGCGTTGGAATCGAAGCTCATCTTGGCGTCGAGGACGAGGATCTTGCCGTCCTCCGTCGCGACCAGCGGGTTGATCTCGAGCATCGAGCAGTCGAGCGCGACGAAGGCGTCGTAGAGCTGGCGAGCCAGCTTCTGGCCCTGCTTGTTCTGCTCGCCCTCCAGCCCAAGCGCGAAGGCGAGGGCTCGGCCGTGATGCGGCATGAAGCCCTGGCCGGGGTCGATGGCGATGGTGGTGATCTTCTCCGGAGTGTCGTGGGCGACCGCCTCGATGTCCATTCCGCCCTCGGTCGACGCGACCATGGCGACCCGGCCCGACCCGCGGTCGACGAGCAAGGCGAGATAATATTCCTTCGCGATATCGACCCCGTCGGTGACGTAGAGCCGGTTGACCTGCTTGCCCTCGGCGCCGGTCTGGATGGTCACCAGCGTCTTGCCGAGCATCTCCTCGGCATTCGAGCGGACGTCGTCGATCGACCGCGCCAGCCTGACCCCGCCCTTCGCATCGGGGCCGAGCTCCTTGAAGCGGCCCTTGCCCCGGCCGCCCGCGTGGATCTGAGCCTTGACGATCCAGAGCGGTCCGGGGAGCTTCCCCGCCGCTTCGACCGCTTCCTCGACGGAGAGGGCGGCATAGCCGCCGGGGACCGGGATGCCCTGCGCGGCGAGCAATTCCTTCGCCTGATATTCATGCACGTTCATGGCCGCGCCTAAAGCACAGCGCCGAAGGGAATCCAAGCATTCGTCCGCCCCGCGCGCAGCGACGCGGACGGCGGCTAGCCGCCGATCGCCGCCAGGATCTTGCGCCGGTGGAACAGGCCCGCTTCCTCGGCGAAGAATCGCTCGAGCAGGGCCGCATCGAGATCGTAGAGCCCCGCCAGAGCGCTTCCGCCTTTGTCCAGAAGCACCCGATTGACACCCCGGTAGAATTCGCGGCGCTTCCACGTCGCTGCCGCTTCGGCTTCGAACAGGTCGTGCAGGGCCGAGCCGGATAGGTCGCTCTGGCCGGCGAGGGTCAGGGCGGTTCGAAGCGCGTCGGGAAGCGCCGAGCCGGTGAACGGGTGGGAGAAGCCGCCGCGCGCCCCGAGCTTCGCCACCCGGGCCCCGCCGATCCTCCAGTAGGCCGCGAAGTCGCCGCCCAGGATGATCGGGCGGGACGAGGCTTCGGCCTTGCGGGGCTCGCCGTCGTGCCAGCCGCGGCGACCGACATATTCCTCGATTCGCTCGGCCCCGTCGGCGCCGCCTTCGGGGCTGCGCGAATAATCGATCCGCTCGACCCGAAGCGTCCTTTCGTCGATCGGGACGCAGGCGAAGTGGCCGCAGCCGCCCGTCTCAAGGGTCATGTCGGCCAGCACCGGAAGGTCGACCCGGTGCGGGTCGGCGAAGCGGCAGGTGCGGGCGGTGCGGTGGCGCCAGGCGATCTCGAGGGTCGTCTGGTGAGCCCAGCCGCGAGCGTCGACGGCGCCGGTTCCGGCGATCGTCTCGCCCCCCGGCAGGAGCAGGCTGTCGTCGCGAATCGCCACGACCTTGGCGCTTCGAGCGCACCGGTCGGGCAGTGCGTCGGCGACGGCCTGGTGGATCGCTTCGGTCGTGACGAGGTGGCTGGCGAGCTTGAGCTTGCGGCTTCGCGAGGGCAGCGAGACGTAGCAGGAATCCCAGCTTCGGGCGATCACCGGCCAGAGCAGGTCGCGCTCGTCGGCGGCAAGGCCGGCATCGAGCACGAGCATTCCGCTGCCGCCGCCGAACCGCACTTCCTCGCCGACCAGCACCATCGGCGCTTCCGGCCTCATCCGCGCCATGGCGAGCGCGGCGAAGCATCCCGCGACTCCTCCACCCGCGATAAGCAACCCGCAATTTTTTCCCTTGCGCATCGCCACCTGCTTACCGCCCGAGCGGCCGCGAGGCCATGCCCGCGTGACCCGGGAGTCGCGAAAGGGCCCAAAACGACACGTTTTTTTCGTAACGCTGCCGGAATCCTTGGGTTACAAGCCGGCCGTTGGGGCAACAGGAGGGACCTTGATGATCGTGACGACTTTCTGGCGGGGCGCCGCTTTGGCCCTCCCGCTTCTGGCCGCGGCTCCGGCTCTGGCCCAGGAAACCGCGGAGGAAGGCTGGCCCGACGACCGCAACAGCCTCACCATCGGCCTCGGCGGCGCCTATGTCCCGTCCTACGAGGGCTCGGACGACTATATCCTGACTCCGGTCGCGCTCGCCTTCGGCAAGGTCGCCGGCTTCGGCTTCGCCACTCGCGGAACGGCGCTTTACGTCGACCTCATCCCCGACAAGGCGGACTCGCCCCTGGCCTTCGACCTGGGCCCGGTCGCCAACCTTCGCCTCGACCGGAGCAGCCGGGTCGAGGACGCCCAGGTGCGGGCGCTCGGCGACATCGACGCGGCGATCGAGGCCGGCGCCTGGGCCGGGCTTCGCAAGAACGGGGTGCTTCACCAATATGACAGCCTCGGGATCCGGGTCGCCTGGCAGACCGATCTCACCGACACCCATGAAAGCTCGGTGATCACTCCCGCGATCGAATATTCGACTCCGCTCAGCCCGCGGACCCTCGCCAGCTTCAGCCTCCAGGCCGAGCATGTCGGCGACGGCTATGCCCGCACCTATTTCTCGGTGACTCCGGCCGGCGCTCTGGCCAGCGGCCTTGCCGCCTTCAACGCCGACGGCGGCTGGAAGAACTGGCGGGCCACCCTTCTGCTCGGGCAGTCGCTGACCGGCAACCTGAGGAACCCGAAGCTCTCCATGTTCGGCGGGGTCGGCTATTCGCGACTGCTCGGCGACTTCGCCCGGAGCCCGATCGTCCGGGTCGCCGGCGATCGCGACCAATATTTCGCCACGCTGGGCCTGGCCTATACGTTCTGATCCGCCACGGGTCGCGCGGACCGCCTCCCGCCGGGGAGGCGGCCGGAATGATGGGGGTAGTGACACGTCCGGAACCACTCGCCATAGTCGAGCGCTATATGGGCAACTGCAAAAAACGGAGCCCGCTATGAGAGGATATGCCGGGCTCGCCGTAACGGGGATGATGCTGGTCCTCGCGTCGCCTGCCGCGGCGATGGACCGATCGATGGAGGGCGGCGAGGCAAAACGCTTCGAGGCCGTGCCGGCGCAGAGCCGGGCGAATGCACTCGTTCCACAAACCGTCGCGCTCGACTCGTCGGATATCGTCCCGACCGTGGACCCGACCGCGCCGCGCCTGTTCGGAAGCCTTCCGGTCGCCGACAATGTCGACATCGGCGTCGGGCTCTTCTCGGTCGTCGGAACCACGGAGAAGGAGCAGATGCGCCGCCGGATGGATCCGGCGCGCGAGTTCCTCCGCTCCGGCACCCGGGTCGCCGCCGTCGGGATGAGCCTTCGCTTCTGACGAGCAGCCAAGCCCCTCGTCATCCCGGCGCAAGCCGGGACCTCGGGGAGACCCGCCGAGACTTCCTTGACATGAGGTCCTGGCTTTCGCCGCGATGACGGCGAGATGCGCTTTGCGCTTTTCCCCCGGAGCGATACGCGCTAGGAACAGGGCGTGAACGACACGCCGGCCGCTGCGGCGATCCGCAAGATCATCCATGTCGATATGGACGCCTTCTACGCGTCGGTCGAGCAGCGCGACAATCCGGAGCTGAGGGGCAAGCCGCTGGCCGTCGGCGGCGGAGTCCGCGGAGTCGTCGCGGCGGCCAGCTACGAGGCGCGCAAGTTCGGGATCCGCTCGGCGATGCCGGCGGTCACGGCCCGGCGCCGCTGCCCGGACCTCATCTTCGTCAAGCCGCGCTTCGACGCCTATCGCGCCGTCTCCGAGCAGATCAGGGCGATCTTCCTCGACTACACGCCGCACGTCGAGCCGCTGTCGCTCGACGAGGCCTATCTGGACGTGACCGAGGACCTGAAGGGGATCGGAGTCGCCACCGCGATCGCCGAGGAGATTCGCGCCCGGATCAAGGCGGAGACCGGCCTCACCGCCTCGGCCGGAGTCAGCTACAACAAGTTCCTCGCCAAGCTCGCCTCCGACCAGAACAAGCCCGACGGCCTGTGCGTCGTCACTCCGGCGCGCGGCCCCGCCTTCGTCGAGGGCCTTCCGGTCAAGCGCTTCCACGGAGTCGGCCCCAAGACCGCCGAGAAGATGGCCCGGCTCGGGATCGAGACCGGCGCCGATTTGAAGGCTCGAAGCCTCGAATGGCTCGCCGCCCATTTCGGAAGCTCGGCCCGTTACTATCACGACCTCGCCCGGGGCATCTGCCACCGCCAGGTCAAGGCCGACCGCCCCTACAAGTCGGTCAGCGCCGAGGACACCTTCCTCGAGGACCTGGCCGACCCCGAAGCCCTGCTGTCGGAGCTCGAGCGCATCGGCCGCCACGTCTGGACCAAGCGGGTCGTCGGCAAGGGCCTCGCCGGCCGAACCGTCAACCTCAAGGTCAAATATGCCGACTTCCAGATCGTCACCCGGGCCCGCTCGCTCGACCGCAATGTCGGCGGCGAGGCCGAGTTCCTCGCCATCGGCGCCGAGCTCCTTCGCACCCTGCTGCCCCCGGTGAAGAGCATCCGGCTCCTCGGCCTGGGCCTTTCCGGCCTCGGCTCGGAACGCTCCGAAGCCGGGCCGATGGAGCTCCCGCTGCCGCTCTAGGCCGGCAGCGGCGGGCTCGGCTCGGGCGGCGCGACCTCCCCTTCCTGGACCTGGCCGAGGCCCGCGGCCCAGTCGTCGGGCGTATAATGCCGGTTCCGGGCCAGCTTCGTGTAGCAAGTCGGAGCGACGCCCTCCATCAGCGAGATATAGGTGCGATGATCGTGCTGAGCGCCGACCTGCTGGTACCAGTCGAAGCCGGGGCAGAAGGCCCCCTTCAGCGGCCCCGTGCAGCCGGGTTGGGCGTAGCGGACGCTGCCGAGATCGTTGATGAAAGTGTCGATGGCGTTCTTCACCGGGCCCGGCGTCGGCAGCTTATATGGGTCGTAGAGGGTCTTGACCCCCTTGAGGTCGCTCCAGCCGTACGGGACCATGTCGAGCGTGTTGTAATAGCGGGGCGCATAGGGAAAGTTGGACGCCAGATAGTCGGTGAAGGCCGCATTGCCCGCGGTCGGCGCGGCGAAGGTGGCCGGCACGATCGGCACGTTCACGTTTTTCGCCGCCAGCGCCACCCGAAGCCATGGCGCGGCCACGGTCGCGAGGCAGCCGCCCAGGCTGTGGCCGGTGACCACCAGGACCGGCTTCTGGTTGGCCGGATCGCCGAGGAAGCCGGCGAGGAATTTCGGCAGCGACGCTCCCTCATAGGCCAGAGTTTCGATCGTCAGCAGCGCGTCGAGCGTTCCGAAAGCGACCATCGGCGCCGAGGTGACCGGAAGCCAGGGCAGGGTCCATTGCGACGTCACCAGCAGGTCCTCGAACACCTGCCAGAAGTCTCCCCAGCCATTGTCGGTGATGTCGGTGCCGCGCAGGACCACTACGGCGGCGACTGGCAGCCCGGAATCGTAATAAGCGGCGACATAGACGAGATTGGCCCCGAGCGGATCGACGGAGGGGCCCCAGATGCACTTCCACGTCCCCTCGCCCCAGGGCCTGACCTTGCCGGGGTCGGCGACCAGGGCCGGGATGCTCGCCGAAGGCTCGTAGGACAGGCCGCAAAGCTGCATATAGGCCAGGCCGAACGGATCGGTCGGCATTCCGGCGGTCAGGTTCGCCTTGAGGTCGGCGATCGCGTTCATCGTGGATCCCCCGCTTTGTCCGGCCGCAAACCTACACCGGCGAGCGCCGCGCCCCCACACGAACTGGGACCGAATCGGTTCGATCTCGGCGAGACCATGGCGCTGGCCTCGGCCGCGCCTTGCGCCTAGACTGGGCGAATCCCCGGGGGGACGCGAAAGGCGTCTGAGAGGCCTGGCCATCCAGGCGACCCGTCGAACCTGATCCGGCTGACACCGGCGTAGGGAGGGAGCTCGGGTCCGCCCGGTCTTCCTCCACCTGAGGAGAAAGACGAATGGCCGACGCCCCCGCGCAGAGCGAGCTTCTGAACCCCGAACGGCTCGAGCGTGCCAAGGGCACGCTCAACGTCACCACCGGCCCGATCCGCGGCAGCCGCAAGGTGCGCGTCGGCCCGCTCGGAGTGGCGATGCGCGAGATCGACCTCGAGCCGAGCTCCGGCGAGCCGCCGCTCAGGGTCTACGACTGCTCCGGTCCCTATACCGATCCCGCCTCGGCGATCGACATCCTGAGCGGCCTCCCGGAGCTTCGCCGCGGCTGGATCCGCGGCCGGGGCGACGTCGAGGAGGTGCTCCAGCGCGAGGTCCGCCCCGAGGATAACGGCCAGCTCGGCCCCGACCGGTCCGGGGGGGTCCAGTCCTTCCCGAACGTCCGCCGCAAGGTGCTGCGCGCCAAGCCGGGCGCCAACGTCAGCCAGATGCATTACGCTCGGAAGGGGATCGTCACCCCGGAGATGGAATATGTCGCCGTCCGCGAGAATCTGGGCCGCGAGCAGCGCGCCGAGGCCCTCGTCCGCGACGGCCAGGATTTCGGGGCCTCGATTCCCGATTACGTCACCCCCGAATTCGTCCGCGACGAGGTCGCCCGCGGCCGCGCCATCATCCCCTCCAACATCAACCACCCCGAGTCGGAGCCGATGGCGATCGGCCGCAACTTCCTGGTCAAGATCAACGCCAATATCGGCAACAGCGCCGTCGCGAGCGACGTCGCGGCCGAGGTCGACAAGATGGTCTGGTCGATCCGCTGGGGCGCCGACACGGTGATGGACCTGTCGACCGGCCGCAACATCCACGACACCCGCGAATGGATCATCCGCAACAGCCCCGTCCCGATCGGCACCGTGCCCATCTACCAGGCGCTGGAAAAGGTCGGCGGCGTCGCCGAGGACCTCAGCTGGGAGATCTACCGCGACACGCTGATCGAGCAGGCCGAGCAGGGCGTCGACTATTTCACCATCCACGCCGGCGTCCGCCTCCCCTACATCCCGATGACGGCGAAGCGCGTCACCGGAATCGTCAGCCGCGGCGGCTCGATCATGGCCAAATGGTGCCTGTCGCACCACAAGGAGAGCTTCCTCTACACCCGCTTCGAGGAGATCTGCGAGATCATGAAGGCCTACGACATCGCCTTCAGCCTCGGCGACGGCCTGCGCCCCGGCTCCATCGCCGACGCCAACGACGAAGCCCAGTTCGCCGAGCTCGCCACCCTCGGCGAGCTCACCCAGATCGCCTGGAAGCACGACGTCCAGGTGATGATCGAGGGCCCCGGCCACGTGCCGATGCACAAGATCAAGGCCAATATGGACAAGCAGCTCGAAGCCTGCGGCGAGGCGCCCTTCTACACCTTGGGGCCGCTGACCACCGACATCGCCCCCGGCTACGACCACATCACCAGCGCGATCGGAGCGGCGATGATCGGCTGGTTCGGCACCGCGATGCTCTGCTACGTCACCCCCAAGGAGCATCTCGGCCTCCCCGACCGCGACGACGTCAAGGTCGGAGTCGTCACCTACAAACTGGCCGCCCACGCCGCCGACCTCGCCAAGGGCCACCCCGCCGCGAAGATGCGCGACGACGCCTTGAGCCGCGCCCGCTTCGAATTCCGCTGGCGCGACCAGTTCCATCTCAGCCTGGACCCCGACACGGCCGAACAATATCACGACCAGACGTTACCGGCGGAGGGAGCCAAGACCGCCCACTTCTGCTCGATGTGCGGCCCCAAATTCTGCTCGATGAAGATCACCCAAGAGGTGCGCGACTTCGCGGCGAAACAGAACACCGACACCTTCCTCGCGGCCACCAATTCCTCTCCGAGCTTGCTCGGGGAGGGGGACCGTCCGAAGGACGGTGGAGGGGCCGGTTCGGCCCAGGCCGAAGCGGAAGCCGGTATGGCGCAGATGAGCGAGAAATTCCGCGAGAAGGGCGGAGAAATCTACCTGCCTGCTGCCGAATGAGCTGGCTCAAGAAGCTGTTCGGCACCGGCGCGAAGCAACCGCAGCCGATCCGCGTCGAGCTTCCGGGCCCGGGCGAGCACGAGACGGTCTACGGCGATCAGCCGCTCCGCAAGGAATGGGCGGAGAGCGTCCTGCGCGCCGAAGGCATCCCGGTTAACCCGCACCTGCCGATGATAGAAAGCGAGGCCGAGACCACGCTTCGCACGGCGGATGAGGTCGCAAATCGGCTGCGCGCACTGGTCGCCGCAGGGTTCAAGGCGTCTGAGAGTCCCGATCAGGCGCTGGTCGATTCAATTGTCGCCGAACGCGGTCTTCGCCCCCTATTCACGCCGGAAGAGGCGGCCTTCATCGACGATCCGGATCCCGACGAGGCCGCCCGCATCCGCTTCAGCTGGAGATGCGAGGCGGCTTGGGTGCTCTTGTGGGCGCTCAAGCATGTCGATGGGCAGCTCGGGCCGCCGCGCGACCTGTGCGACGTGCCCTTCCTCGCCGGGACCGTTTACCGGGACGTCGATCTGGCGTCGCGAGGACTGCGCCCCGCCAATGACATCCTCAACGAGGCCGACCTGACCTATCGCTGCCATTGGGCGGTTCGGCAGGCGGCGCTCGACGGCAAGCCCCCGCCCGTCGGCCTGCACCCCGGCGTCACGATGGAGCGCCATCACGCGCTCAACTGGCTGATCGGCTACAATGACGGCGCGGACTGGGATGAGGTGACGACTGACACCTGAGCAAGGCTGCCCCGTTGGTCAGCTTTAACTCGATCCCGAACCCGAGACCCCGCCGAGCAAGGTCACGACCAGACATCCCCGCCGGAGGCGCCAAGACCGCCCACTTCTCCTCGATGCGGGCCGGGGCCGAGGCAGATCCAGCGCCGACGCGAACGAGCGAAGCGAGGACAACTTCTGCTCGATGAAGATTACGCAGGAAGTCCGCGACTTCGCCGCGAAGCAGAACGCGGGCGCCGACGCCTTCCTCGCCGCCACCAATTCCTCCCCGAGCTTGCTCGGGGAGGGGGACCGTCCGAAGGACGGTGGAGGGGCCGCTTTGGCGCCAGCCGAAGCGGAAGCGGGCATGGCCGAAATGAGCGAGAAGTTTCGAGACGCAGGTGGAGAAATCTACGTGCGTCGAGAGGGCCGATAGCCCCGCCACAAAGGGGATTCTCATCGACTCCTGAAAGGTTTATGCACATCCAATCCGGGGAGGCTTCAATGCAAAACACGTCTCATGCTGTGATGTCGCAACGTGTCGAATCGGGTGACAGCCCCGATGATTTTCCAACTCCCCCTTGGGCAACCCGGGCGTTGTTGGAGCACGTGATCGGCGTAGGGGGCCTTAATCACCTGACCTGCCTCGAACCTGCTTGTGGCGCTGGCCACATGGCGAACGTTTTGAAGGACTACTTTAAGGAAGTTCGGTGCGCCGACGCATACGATTACGGATATGCCCCTGTGCGAGACTTTTTGTCCTACCCCTACGAGACAAATGCCGTTGATTGGATAATCACCAATCCGCCGTTTCGTCTGGCAGAGGAATTCGTGCAACGATCATTCGATGTAGCACGGCGGGGCGTCGCGATGCTCGTTCGAACCGTATTCCTGGAAAGCGTTGGCCGTTATAACCGCCTCTTCCTCAATGACCCGCCCTCGAAGTTCGCTCAGTTTGTGGAGCGGGTGCCCATGGTAAGGGGCCGGCTGGATGGAAAGGCTACAACTGCAACCGGCTATGCTTGGCTAGTCTGGGAGCACCATATCCACGGCGACTGTAGAGTGGTTTGGATTCCCCCTTGCAGAAGGCAACTGGAAAAACCAAATGACTATCCTGCTGGAGACCTCTTGCTGATCTGAGGTCACCTCGGAGATATATGATGGCTAAAAATAGTCGCGGTATTCCCGCTGTTCGGGATCGGTTGCGTGAGCTCGCTGACGAGCATGGTATCGAAGAGCTTCATGACCTTGCCGATCAGATGTATCGCAAGTCGGCGAAGAAGCGCGCCCCTATCCGGAGTCCGAAGCTCACTGTGGCGATGGCGCAGGAAATCCGTGAGTACGCTGCCGCCAATCCCGACGCCCATCAGCAGGACATCGCAGAGAAATTTGGCGTCAACCACGGACGTGTTTCGGAAGCCTTAGACAACCAGGTTTGACACATCGTCACGCGCTCAAATGCCTGTCGCGATCCACGCGACAGGCCGGATTCCGCGACCATCGTCGTGATCATGGACGCGACTAGCTTGATCCTGGGGCCGCTATGCGGCCAAGGCTGCGAAGGAAAGAGCGGAACCTAGACATGTCGATCTATGCGCCTCAGCCCGCGCTTTCTCCAGTTGAGAAGCGGATCCTTCGCGTTCTGGCGGAGGCACTTTTGGATATGCCGGCCGACTGGAGGGCCTCCAACCTTCCTAGCGGGCAGGTTCCGCTATCGGACCGGGCAGCAGCTGACCTGCTGCCATTGTTGGAAGATTACGTTGCTTCCAAGAAGTTTCTTGAGCGTACCGAATTTGTCGAACTGATGGGCAGCGAGGGGTCATCGCGTCGGACCAGAGAAATTTATCTCCAGGGTCGCAGCGCCGCTGGGCGCACACGTGTAGCGGCCTCTTGGCAATGGGGAGATTTTCAGCTGCGTTTGGGGATCGGCCGCGACATCGTGCGAGGTTCATCGGCTCGGTATATGCACTTTTCACACTTCCTGCGCATGGAGGAACGACTGCTTGCAGAGCTTCAGCTGCACCCGCGGGTTAAAGCGCTAGTGATCCAGATGGTGGTGGACCGAAAGCCTGAGATCGAGGGCATACGCGATGGTCGCATGAGCATCCGGCGAGGGTCGGTTCGTGATGTACCTAAGCCTGTGATGGAGGAGTTGAGGCACACCAAGCCGGACGGAGGTCACATGCTGCCTCTCGGCAAGGTCATCGCGCTGACTACTCTTACCGCTGACCTGTCTGTGATGTTTACGACGCGTGATTGGGGCGTTGCGGGAACGCTCAGCGCCATGGCCGCTGCGGCACCCCCCTTACTCCGATCATAACGGCCCGGCGCGGGGCCCGACTCCCCACCCCGAGTCGCCCACTCGGTTCGTCGCAACGCAGAGGGGGATTTTCCAACAACCCCGCTCATGGGATAAATGCTTCGCTCCTTTTTCGACTCGAAGGAGCAAGGATCATGAAGCGTCACACGGCACGGGAATGCACGGTCGAGGAGTTCGACCGATGGGCGGCTGCGAGCGACCGGTTCGATGCGGTCGGGAAGGCGGCGGACGAGGAGGGCGGGCCGAGCCTCTCGCTGGTGCCGCGGACCGAGCGGAACGAGGTCTGGCCCACCGACCTGCTGGCGCCGGCGGCGGCGGAACCGCCTTTGCATGGCGAAGCCCCGGCCGAGCCCCCGGTCCCCGCAACCCCGTTCGACGGCGTCGCGCTCGACGACAGCCGCAAGCGTCTCGCCGGCTGGAGCGCCGAGCGGCAGCGGCTGTTCCTCTGCAATCTCGCCGAGACCGGCTCGGTCCATCTCGCCGCCGCCGCCGCGCGCCTGACCGCTCGCTCCGCCTATCGACTGCGGGCCCGCTCGCCGGCCTTCGCCGCGGCCTGGGACGTGGCCGACCAGCTCGCCGTCGGGCGGCTCTCCGCTCTGGCCTTCGATCGCGCGATCAACGGCCGAACCGAGCAGGTCTGGCAGGGTGGCGAGCTGGTCGCGGAGAAGCGCCTGCCGAGCGACCGGCTGCTGATGTGGCTGCTCGCCCGGCTCGATCCCAGGCGCTTCGCCGCTCCGTGGGAGCTTCGCAAGGACGGCGCCGCCGATCCCCAGGCCCAGGCTCGGGAGAGCTTCCCGGCGCTGCTCGACGCGCTCGACGACATCGTCGCATGAGCCGCCGAGTACAAGCGACCGAGCGCGCAGCGGTCGGGCGCCTGTGCGAAGAGCTGGCGAATGCCGGACGGCCTGCGGCCCGCCTTCGGGACGACAGGACCGACCTCGCGCGATTTACTCGCGTGACGGCCCCTCGCGAGCCCACCCCCATGGCCAGTGCGAACATTGGGACCTTTCGCGGGAGGTTGTCGCCAGGGGGGCCGCCCTCGCTCACTGGACTCGCCCTTGCCCGCGGTCTAGCCTCCACTGAGCCGAAAACGAGGGAAAAACATGCGCTTCAGCCGTAACTGGGCAGGACTCGCGGCGCTCGCGGCGGCCCTCCAACTCCTTCCGGGGGCCGCGCGCGCCCAAGGCGCCCCGCAGGCCGAAGCTCCCGCACGCCCTCCAGAGCCGATACCCGGGCCCCTCATCGCGAATTCGGATTATCCGGCCGAGGCGATTGCGAGGCGCGAGCAGGGCGCTGTCCGGGTCCGGCTTTCGATCGACCGCGAAGGGCGGGTGACCGGCTGCTCGGTCGAGGCTTCCAGCGGCTCCTCGGCGCTGGATTCGGCCAGTTGCCGGCTGCTCTCGCAGCGGGCCCGGTTTCGCCCCGCGCTCGATTCGCGGGGCGAGCCGGTCCCGGGCGTCTACACGCGGACCATCCGCTGGGAACTTCCCGAGGCAAGCCCGGAGGTCGCGAGCGCGGTCGAGGCGTGGGCCCATTGCGCCCTGGGGGAGTCCGCCAGGCACGCGCCCACCCGGCGTTCCGTCCGCGACATCACGCGCCGGGCGTTCGTGAAATGCCAGGCGCGGGAGAGCGACGTCGCGCGGGTGCTCGGTACGGAGCTCAACCTCATCACGGTTCGCAATGCCATCAGCCGGGCCATCGCCCACCAGATCGGCCAGCTCCGCCGCCAGAGCGCGCCCTCCACTCAGCCGGCACCGCGGAACCGCTGACCCGGCGGCGCGCGATTTTCTCCCTCCCGCCATGGAGAATCCCGCGAATCCGCGCGTTATGCCCGCGAAAGGAGAAGTGAAATGGCCAGGAATACGGGCGAAGGCCGTCGAGTCGGGTCGGTCGCCGACCGCACCCAGGTCCAGAACCCGGTCACCGGCGACTGGACCAAGCGGGACCGCGATCCGGACAGCGAGACGGCCGGCAAGTTCATGGACGTCAAGTCCGGCGGAACGCCCTTCAAGGGCGTCGCCAAGGAGCCCGACGGCCGCCGAGCCCGCTGAGGGCGCGGACCCATCGAGCCAAGGCCCGCTTCGTCCTTCGTCACCCCGGACTCGATCCGGGGTCCGCCTTCTCTTCCCGCCAGCCGGCGGTGGTAGGTGGGTGGGGCGCGATGCTCCCCCGGGCTGCCGAAGGGGCCGCAATGACTCGGGGGGCCCGCCGCTTCCGCGCCCGATTTGCGCCACAACCCGGCGCCATCCTCAACCCATGCTCGGCACCCCCGCCGCTCCCGTCCTCAGGACCGCGCGCCTCACCTTGCGCGGCTGGCGGCCCGAGGATTTCGCGCCTTATTCGGCGATGCTCGCCGACCCCGAGACCGCTCGCTTCATCACCCGGCGGGGCGAGCCCTGCTCGGAGCCGGAAGCCTGGGCCGAGACGGCTTTCCTGGTCGGCCATTGGCAGCTGCTGGGCTTCGGCATGTTCGTCGTCGAGGAGCGGTCGACCGGAGCCTTTCTCGGGCGGGTCGGGCCGCTGCAGCCGCCGGGTTGGCCCGGCTTCGAGATTGCCTGGGCGCTTGCTCCCGAGGCGCGGGGCAAGGGCTATGCCGCCGAGGCCGCCCGAGCGGCGATCGGCTGGGCTTTCGAACGTTTCGAGCCGCCCCGGATCATCTCGGTCATCGATCCGGCCAACGCCGCCAGCCGGCGGGTCGCCGAACGGCTGGGCGAGCGCTGCACCTCCGAGCAATTCGCTCCCTTCGGTCGCCCATGCGACATCTGGGAAATCCGCCGCGAGGATCGCTGAGGAGCGAAGCGCGACCGTGAGCCGCTTGCCCATCGAGGCGCTCGAGGGTGGCTTTCCTCGTCCAGCCGGCCGAGGGCTACTCCGCGGCCCTGGGGCTCCGTGCATGGCACGAACCGGCCCGCTTGGCTTCGACACCTCCCGAATCACCCATCCGGGCGATAGCTTTCACCCGCCCGCATGCGGCATGACCCGCCCAGTTGCCAGCCAGGAGAATCGCCATGCCTCTCTCATATGCCCGCCCGATCGCCATGATCACCACCGCCGACCGCAAGGTCGCCGAGCCGTTCTATGCCGAGACGCTCGGCCTGACGCGCAAGGGCAACGACGGCTTCGCCGCCCTGTTCGACCTTGCCGGAGTGACTCTCCGGCTGACCGAGGTCCCGGGCTATTCGGCCCCGCCCCATCCGGTCCTCGGCTGGGAGGTGGCGGACATGGAATCCGCCGTCGAAGCGCTGACCGCCAACGGCGTCGCGATGAACGTCTACGACGGCCTCGGCCAGGACGAGCGCGGCATCTGGACCGCTCCGGACGGCAGCTGCAAGGTCGCCTTCTTCAACGACCCGGACGGCAACGGCCTCAGCCTCACCCAGACATTGTAGGCCCGGCCCTAGCGAGGGGCCCCGCCGAGGTTCAGCGCCACAGCCTCGCGGACCAGCGCCTTGAGCCCCGCTTCGTCGATCCGGTCCCCTTCGCGGATGTCGACGGCGCGCCTCATATTGCCCTCCAGGCTCGAGTTGAAGATGCCGGACGGGTCGTCGAGCGCAGCGCCCCCGGCGAAGGTCAGCTTCACCTTGTCCCGGTAGGTTTCGCCCGTGCAGAGGATGCCGCCATGCTCCCACACCGGAACTCCCGCGGGGTTGGACGGCTTGCGCCACTTCACCGCCTCGACCACGTCCGGGTCGGCCTCCCGGATCAGCGCCCGCACCCTCGCGAGCGCCTCGCCCCGCCAGTCGCCCAAAGCCGTGATCTTCGCGTCGATCAGGTCGGAAGGGGTCCCGCTCATCCTCTCCTCCCGGCCGGCGTCGATTCCAGAGCGGTCATTGCGAGCAGAGCGAAGCAATCCAGCCCGGCGCCTGGATTGCCACGGGCCTGCGGCCCTCGCAATGACGCAGCTTGCACGGGGGGGATCGCCTTCGCCCTTCACGATCTCCAGGACGGGCTCCGCGGCCCACTCCCTTGCGCCATGCGTTGGCTTCGCCAATCTCTTCGCGGTCATCGTGCTCACCCAGCCAGGCGGATAAATGATGCGAACCGACACCGCAACGAACCTGGTCGGCGCATCTCAGGACGCCGTCTACCGCGCCTTCGTCGATGCCGAGGCGCTCATGGCGTGGCTTCCGCCCAAGGGCATGAGCGGCCGGATCCTGCTGTTCGAGCCTCGGGAAGGCGGGCGCTACCGGATCGAGCTCACCCTGGAGGGTGAGGGGCACGACGTGTCGGGCAAGACCACCGACGGACCGACCTCACCTCCGGGCGCTTTCTCGAGCTCGTCCCGGGGAAGCGCATCGTCCAGACGGTCGAGTTCGAATCCGCAGACCCGGCCTTCGCCGGAACGATGGTGATGACCTGGACGCTCGGACCTGCGGCCGGCGGCACCCTCGTCACCCTCACCGCGGAGAACGTGCCGCCGGGCATCTCCGCCGAAGACCATTCGGCCGGGCTTGCCTCCTCCCTCGAAAACCTCGCACGCTTCGTGGAAGCGCAATGAGCCAGTCGCTCGCCCACGTCGCCCTGGTCGTCCGCGATTATGACGAGGCGATCGAGTGGTTCACAACCAAGCTCGGCTTCACCCTGGTCGCCGATGAGTACCAGCCCGAGCAGGACAAGCGCTGGGTGCTGGTCGCCCCGCCCGGCGCCGGCGATGAGGCCACGACTCTCCTCCTCGCCCGCGCCTCGTCGCCCGAGCAGGAGGCGTTCATCGGCAGCCAGTGCGGAGGGCGGGTCTTCCTGTTCCTGCGCACCGACGATTTCGCGCGCGACCATCAGGCGATGCTCGCCAAGGGAGTCCGCTTCGTCCGCGAGCCGAGGCAGGCGCCCTACGGGACCGTCGCCGTCTTCGAAGACCTCTACGGCAATCTTTGGGATTTGGTGCAGTTTGACGAGGACCGCTCGGATTGAGCTCGCTAGCTCCCTCGCGTTGCCACCCAGGCGGCCGCCATCGCGGACCCGAGCACCAGCTCGATTCCGAGGTACCCGAGCCACAGAGCGGACGGTTCGGGCAGCCCCATTGTTGCGATCGAGAGCATCCGTCCCGCCGCCGACAGCAGGATGCCGAGTGCGATCAGAAGGACGAGCATCTCCTGCCTCCGGATCGTCAGCGCTGCCCACAGGCTGATCAGCCCGGTGGAAAGATAGACGCCCGCCATGAAGCGATGGACATTGTCCAGCCTGGGCGTCGTCTCCGGCTGGCCCTGGATCATCTGCAAAGCCCCGCCGGAGACCGCGATCGCCGCTACCAGCAGCAGGCAGACCCGCGCGATTCGCCGGCTCCCGGACAGTCGATCGCTCATCGGGCACCCCCTTGCAGGAGATGCGATAGCGCATTTCCTGTGCCGGGGATAAGAGGGCTCGCGCGACACCCGGGTCGTCGCCTTGTGGGCTGGCAGCTCCTGCCAGTTCCGGTGAGGGCTCGAGGAGCCCACGATCCTACGAGGAGCCAGATCATGCCCAATTCCCCATCGGTAGTCGCGACGATCGCTGTCGGCGCGCTTCTCCTGGGTGCTTGCGGAGGCAGCGACGAAACGGCCCCCGCCAACGGGAATGAAAGCGCGTCCCCTCCCGCGGGCAACGTCGCCCCTGCCGAGCCTGCCGCCCCCGGCAATTCCGCCGAGCCGTCGAGCCCGGCCTGGGGCCTCCAGTCCAGCGGCGAGGGCGCCGCTTTGGCGCTGCTCGCGGGTCCGGACCGCACCGTCATCCGCCTGTTCTGTGCCGCGGGCAGGAACAGCCTGCTGGTTAACGTCCCCGGCTTCCGGCCGGTCCGCAGCGAGGAGCGGCTTTCATTCGGAAGCGGCGGCAACGCTCATGCGCTCGTCGCCGATACGAGGGGGGACCGGCAGCGCGGCGGAGTCACGGGCACCGGCGAGGTTCCGGACAATCTAGCCGCCCTGGTCGGAGGACCGATCTCGGCGAGCTACGGAGCGCAGCGGAGCGGGCCTCATCCCGCGCCGCCGCAACAGGTCGCCCGGGACTTCGTCGCCGCCTGCAGCCAAGGCGCGCCTCCGGCCCCTCCATCTCCTCCTCCCGCCGCTCCAGGCGGTCCCTGCACGATGCAGGGAAGCGAGCGGCTCCGCGTGGCCCCCATAAGGGCCGTGGGCACCGAGCCTTTCTGGGGTGCCCGGATCGAGGGACGCTGCGTCACTTATTCCCATCCCGAGGACCAGCGCGGAACGCGGGTCTGGACCCGCTACTCGGCGGGATCCGGCGGCGGCGGGACCTGGACCGGAGCCCTCGGCGGGCACCCCTTCGTGCTCCGAACCCGCGCCCGGCCCGGCTGCTCCGACGGAATGTCCGACAAGCGCTATCCGCTGGCGGTCGAGCTGCTGGTCGGCGGCGAGCGGCGAACCGGCTGTGCCGAACCCCTTTGATCCGGGCCTGGAGCGGCTTCAGTCCACCCGCACGGCCCGGACGATCCGGACCGGCGCCTCGAGCATCTGGCCGCGCATCGCTCCGCGGCCCGCGTCGGCGGCGGTCGGCGCTGCGAGGATCCGGCGAACCACGTCCATGCCCTCGACCACCCGTCCGAAGGCGGCATAGCCCGGTTCGCCGCCGCGTGCGTCCATCGCCGGCATCCGGTTGGCGGTGATGAAGAACTCGCCCATCGCATTGCCCGGGTCGGTCCGAGCCATCGAGATCGTGCCCGCCTCGTGCCTCAGGCCCGTCTCGCTGGTGGGCTCGTGCGCCACCGGGGGGTGCATCCGCCGATAGTCGCGGCGAATCCCGCCTTGGATGAAGCCGCGCGCGCCCTCCCCGGCCGGCGAGCCCGGAGTCCGGGCGGCCCGGTAGAAGGTCGTGCCGTCGAACTTGCCGTCCTCGGCATAGCGGACGAAGTTGGCTGCGGTGAGCGGAGCCCGCTTCGCATCGAGCGCCACGACGATCGCCCCCATGTCGGTCTCGAGCCTCACTCGGACGATGTCGGGCAACGGTTCCGCAGCCTTCCGCTCCGGGCGGGCTTCCGTGGTGCTCCCCCGCGGAGCCGTCTGGTTGGAGGCCGGCTCGCGGCCGCAACCGACGGCGGGCAGCGACAGGAGCACGAGCAGCGCGATCGGTCTGGACATGGCGCCGACGCTAGAACGAAGGCGCGCCGGACGGCAAATGGGAATCCGTCCCGCTTCGGGCTGGATCGAACGGGGCGAACGGCGCTAGGATGTCCGGCCATGATGAAGGGGCTCGCCATGACCTCATCCCGACGGTTTTCGCGCTACCTGCCGGCCACTCTGGCCCTGCTCCTCGCCGCCTGCGGATCGCAGCAACCCGGCAATGAGGGGAATGCGGCGTCCGGCAAAGCGGCAGGGCAGGCGACTCCCGGGCCGGGCGCAAAGGCCGGCGCTGCTTCCGGAAACGCGGTAAAGGCGGAGCCGAAGGCGGACCGCAAGGGTCCGGCGCTGCCGGCCAGCCATCCGTGGTCGGCGAGCGGCTACGCCTTGAACGGGACCGAGCCGTTCTGGGGCGGCTCGGTCAGCGGCTCGACCGTCACCTACATGACCCCGGAAGACCAGTTCGGCGACACCGTCGCGGTCACCGCCGCTTATTCGCCCGCTCAGGAGGTCTATTCGGGGGCCCTTGCCGGCCAGCCCTTCGTCCTCACCTTGACCGCCGGCCCCTGCTCGAACGGCATGTCGGAGCACAGCTTCGCCTTCACCGCGACTCTCCAGGTCAAGGGCGAGACCCGCCAGGGCTGCGCCGATCCGCAATAGCCACCGCTCAAGACGGTGCAGCACGCATGAAAAAAGCGCCCCGGCCGAAGCCGAGGCGCTCTCTTTCCATCGACGAGTTCCGGATTACCGGCCCATCGAATAGATCCTGACGACGGTGTGGGTTCGGGCGTCGATCTGGTAGATCGAGCGCGAGTCCGCCCGGTAATAGACTCCGTTGCCGTCGCGATACTGGTTGCGATACTCGTAGGGCACCGCGCCCAGATTGGCCGAGGCGCGCTGGCCGACCCGGAGGCCGCCGCCGCCGGTAATGCCGTCGATTACCCGGCCGACGATCCCGCCGCGGCCGTCGCGACGATCGTCCTCGTCATTTTCCCAGCGGCCGTCGCGATCGTAATCGCGATCGTAATCGCGGTCGCGATTGGCATCGCGGCGATCGCGATTCTCCCAGCGGTCATCGTCGTCGCGGTCCCAGCGGTCGTCGCGGTCGCGGTCCCGGTCACGGCCGACCTGGCCTGGAGGAGTACAGCCGTTATTGCGCTTCTCGAGGCCCGGGGGACAATCGCGGCCGTCGCGGTCATAGCGCCCGTCGCGGTCGTAGCGTCCCGAACCGCCGCGCTCGGCGGCCCGGATCTGCTGGCGAAGGGTCTGCGTCCGCATCCGAAGGTCGCTGCGCTCGGCGCTACTCAGACCGTCGCGCGAATATTGGCGTTCGAGCCTGGTCAGGGAGCGAAGCTGGGCGCGCAGGCTCGTCGCTTCCTGGCGGCTGATCGTGCCGTTGCGGACTCCGGCCTGGAGCCGAAGCTGAAGCTGGTCGACCTGGACGCCGATATTGCTGTTCACATATTGCGCGGATGCCGGCGCTGCGACGGCGATCGCCGAGAACGCAGTCATCGCCAAAAGGATCTTTTTCATGAGCTCTACTCCAAAACGCCCCTGCGCTTGGAGGCACTTAACGCTTCCGGCCGTGAGGCGTTGCTGAACGCGGCCGACATGCCCCGTTCATCCCGGTCGGCACCGCTAGGTAGCGCCCGGAAGCGGCGCTCAGCGTTTGGCGTCGGAGACCATGCCCTTGGTCGAGGGGTTGGAGGCGTTGGTCTTCTTCGGCTTCTCCGCTTTGGGCTTGCGGATCTCCTTGCTCGATCTCTTCTGGCCTTTCGCCACGGTTCATCCTCCAGGGCGCCATGCCCGGCGCCGATGCTAGCCGATTGTCCCGGGCCGCGCGCGCAATTTCGACGCCCCCGACCGCCCTTATTCGGCGAGAGCGAAGTCGGCCCGGACCCTCACTTCGCTGGCATTGAGGCCGGGGCGGACGGGCGGTGCGGCTTCCTCGGGAGGCGGTGCGGTGGCCTGGGCGGACATATCCCGGTCGTGGCTCATCATCGGCCCACCGCCGGTGGCGCCGGAATCCCGGATCGCCAGGACCCGCACGATCCGAAGGCCGGCGGCCTCGGCATAGGCTTCGGCCCGGGCCCGTGCGGCGCGGTAGGCGGCCGCATAGGCGCTTCGGCTTGCAGCCTCCGGGTCGGAGACGCGCATGTCGGGTCCCGACAGCAGGTTGGCGCCGGCCTCGGTCGCCGCGGCGATCGCCTCTCCTGCCCGGCCAATCTCGCGGACCCGGAGCTCGACCACGTTGCGCGCCTGGAATCGGCCGCGCTCGGGGCCGTAATCGATCCGGTGAATGGTGAGCGCCCGGGTCTGGAGGTCGTCGCCTTTGACTCCGAGCCGATCGAGCGCGGCGACCATCCGGCTCATCTTCTGATTGTTCGCGGCACTCGCAGCAGCCGCGCTCGGCCCGACCGACTCCACTCCGACGGTGAACCGCGCCTCGTCCGGCCGGGTCTCGGAGCGCCCGGTCGCGGCGACCTGGAGGAGCACCTCCCCGTGCCCGACTCCGCGAGGATCCGGCGCTCCGCCGGAGCAGGCGCAAAGCAAAGCGGAAAGCAGAATCGCGGAAGCTTGCAGGCGCATCACCATCTCCTCGAGGCGCGTTTGACGCTCGATGATACAGTGTAACAAGCCGCTTGGAAAGACCGGCGCAAGTGGTGACCCCAACGGGACTCGAACCCGTGTTTTCGCCGTGAAAGGGCGACGTCCTAGACCGCTAGACGATGGGGCCGGCCGGAGCGGTGGCCTCTAGGATGCGGCGCTTTGGGGGTCAAGCGGACCGCCGGCCGCTCCGGCCTCCGGGGAAGACAAGCCCTTGCTCCCGCGCCCATTTCGTCCTCAGGCGAGCAGCGCGTAGAGCAGCAGGGCGGCGGCGGCCCAGGCGAGGAGCACGATCGCGATCCCCAACCGGCTGACCGGCCGCTCCGCAGCCGCGGCAGCAGCCGCCCTGTGCTCTTCCAGCAGGCCCTTGGGCACCATCTTCACGAACACCCACAGTCCGGCCGGGACGATCAGTGCGTCGTCGAGCAGCCCGAGCCCCGGGATGAAGTCCGGAATGAGATCGATCGGCGAGAGGGCATAGGCTGCGACGAAGAAGCCGATGGCGCGCGCCGGCCACGGCGTGCGCCTGTCGCGGGCAGCGAGCCAGGCGGCGTGAGCCTCGATCCGCAGTCGCTTGACGGCCCCCGGGACGCGCCGGCTCACAGCACCTCGAAAAGACCCGCAGCGCCCATCCCGCCGCCGACGCACATGGTGACGACGACGTGGCGCACTCCGCGGCGCCGGCCCTCGATCAGTGCATGGCCGGTCATCCGCGCTCCGGACATTCCATAAGGATGGCCGATCGAGATCGAGCCGCCGTTCACGTTGAGCTTCTCGTCGGGGATTCCGAGCCGATCCTGGCAATAGAGCACCTGGACCGCGAACGCCTCGTTGAGCTCCCAAAGCCCGATGTCGTCGACCGAAAGCCCGAAGCGGCCGAGCAGCTTGGGAACCGCGAAGACCGGTCCGATTCCCATCTCGTCCGGATCGGTGCCGGCGACGGCCATGCCCATGTAGCGGCCCAGCGGCTGGAGCCCGCGGCTCGAGGCCAAGGCGGCCTCCATCACCACGCAGGCGGACGCCCCGTCGGAGAGCTGCGAGGCGTTACCGGCGGTGATCATCGCTTCCGGACCCATCACGGGCTGGAGCTTCTGGAGATCCTCGAGCGTGGTCTGCGGCCGGTTTCCCTCGTCCTTGGTCAGGGTGACGTCCCTCATCGAGGTTTCGCCGGTCTCGCGGTCGGTCACCTTCATCCTGGCGGCGACCGGCACGATCTCGTCGTCGAACCGACCTTCCGCCTGGGCCTTGGCGGTGAGCTGCTGCGAGCGAAGCGCGTAGAGGTCCTGCCGCTCGCGGCTCACCGTGTAGCGCTTGCCGACCACCTCGGCGGTCTGGATCATCGGCATGTAGACGCCGTTATGCATAGAGAGCAGCTCCGGGTCCGGGCCGAGGCGCATTTCCGGAGTCTGGACCAACGAGACCGATTCGACGCCGCCCGCCACGACCACGTCCATCCGATCGACGATGACTTGCTTTGCAGCGGTGGCGATGGCCATCAGCCCGGACGAGCATTGGCGGTCGATCGACATCCCCGACACCGTGACCGGAAGGCCGGAGCGGAGTGCGGCGGTGCGACCGATCGTGGTCTGCACCCCCTGCTGCAGCGCTGCCCCCATGATGCAGTCGTCGACCTCGGCCGGCTCGACCCGGGCCCGCTCCACGGCCGCCTTGATGGCGTGACTCGCGAGCGTCGGCGATGGCGTTACGTTGAACGCTCCGCGATAGGCCTTGCCGATCGGGGTTCGGGCGGTCGAGACGATGACGGCTTCGCGGGTGGCCATGGCTTCATCCTGGTCGTTGCGGGGCGGTGACGGGCCTCTCTAGCTTTTCCGCGGCGGGATTCCAGCCAAAGCCGCGCCGTGTCGCATCGCCGACGCCGGCCGTTGCGCGGAGGGTGCGGGGCCGAATGTTCCCAATGTTCCCACTCGCCATAGGGGCGCGGAGGCGGCTCGTGACGGGCGACTCGTCCGGCCGGCGGCGGGCGGGGTGGGTGCGAAGCCGGGCGGGCGGGTGCAGGTCCATCTTCCGGGAGGAGCAAAGGAAATCCTACATTGCAAGCATTTTGTTCTATTTTCGTTCGCCCGAATCATCCCTTCGTTTTCCTGCTGCGGCGGTAGCGGGAGCGGTCGATCTTGACTCGCCCGGAGGCGCGGAGACAGGAGGGGAGGCGCGAAGGTGTTTCCCGGCCGCAGGCCGGAGATCCTTCCGGCGTTGCCTGGTGCCGCTCCCTTGCGCCGAGCGGCAAGCGCTTTGCGTCGATGTTCTTCTCCGCGCCTCCCATTCACTCCGCGCCTCCGCGTGGAGTCGGCTGCCGGCAACGCACGAAAGGGCTCGGAATCGCGCTCCCGATAGAGATGGGGACACGTTCCGTTACGCAGCCGTTGTCAAGCGGCCCGGTGTTCATGCGAGGAGGTAAGTCAACCTGATCACCTCCTCGCCGATGCGCTCGGTGGCGGCGAGGCGAAGCGGCGGGGGCGGCGCGGCGAAGAAGGGGGTGCCTCGGCCGAGGACGAGGGGGTGGAGATAGAGGCGGTATTCGTCGATGAGTTCGGTCAGGCTTGCCGCCAGATTGGGTCCGGACACCGCGATCTCGCCGGACAGGCGGGTCTTCAGGTCCTTGATGAACTCGGCGACGCCGCCCTCGACCGGCGTGGCGTTGGGGCCGAGCGACGCCGGCGAGCGCGACGCGACCCATTTGGACTGGCTCCGCCAGGCCGCCGCGAACGCGCGCTGGTCGGCATCCCATTCGGGACGGTCGACGTCCCAGTAGCGCATGATCTCGTACATCTTGCGGCCGTAGACGCTGCCGGCGAGGCCGCGGACATGCTCGGTCCAGTGGCGAAACAGCGCGGGATCGGGCGCGAACGCCGAGTGGTCGACATAGAGGTCGAGCGACACGTTCATTCCGAAGACGAGCCTGGCCATGCCGCGACCTTTCACGAGGAGGGACAGTTACTTTCACGTGCCGCGCCACAAAGTCGCGCGCCGCCGCGCGTGAAAGTAACTGTCCCCTGCGGCTTACACGAAGATCATCCCGATCCAGTCCGCCACCAGAGCGGGCTTGTCCTCGCCCTCGATCTCGACGGCGACCGTGTGGACGAACTGGAACTGGCCGGGCCGTTTCTCCTCGAAGCGGTCGAGCCGGAAGCGGCCTCGGACTCGCTTTCCGGAGCGCACCGGAGCCAGGAAGCGGACCCGCTCGAAGCCGTAATTGACGCCCATTTTGACGCCCTCCGGCCGGAGCATCGCCTCCTCCGCCATTCGGCTCAGCAGCGACAGGGTGAGGAATCCATGGGCGACCGTCCCTCCGAACGGAGTGCGGGCCGCGGCCTCCGGATCGACATGGATGAACTGGCGGTCCTCGGTCACCTCCGCGAAGGCATCGATGCGCGCCTGATCGACCAGGATCCAGCCGGACACTCCGACTTCGCTCCCGACCTTGGCGGCGATCTCATCGATGCTGGCGATGGGCATTGAGGCCGTCTAGAGCGGCGCCGACGCAAGACTCAAGCCCCGCGAGGACACGGATGATGGCGGACGCTACGGCAACCGCGAGATCGGAATTGAGAAGGCTTCACCGAGCCCCCGAGCCGGAGGTGCTGAAGCCTTTGCTTCGCGACGCGTTCCTCGATTCGGAAGCGCGCGCCCGGGTGGAGCGCCGGGCCCGGACGATGCTGGCCGAACTCCGATCGGCGCAGTCGTCCGGCTGGGTCAACCAGTTCCTCCAGGAATATCGGCTGAACACGTCTGAGGGAGTGGCCTTGCTCTCGCTCGCCGAGGCGTTCCTTCGGGTGCCGGACCCCGAGACCGCCGACCAACTCATCGCCGACAAGCTCGGCAATGCGGACTGGCGCGCCCATGCCGGCAAGTCCCACTCGACCCTCGTCAATTCCGCGACCTGGGGGCTGGTGATCGGCCGGGCGCTGGTCGGCGAGAGCGAGCAGGCGAGCGCCCTCAAGCGCCTGATCTCGCGGGTCGGCGAGCCGTTCGTCCGCCAGGGCGTTGGAGCCGCGATGCGGCTGATGGGCGAAATCTTCGTAATGGGCCGGACCATCGAGGAGGCGATCCGCCGGATGGACAAGGCCGAGAATCGCGGCTTCACGGCCAGCTTCGACATGCTGGGCGAGGCCGCGCGCACATTCCCCGACGCCGAGCGCTATTTCGTGGCCTATGGCGAAGCTATCGAAGCGGTCGGGCGGGTCGCCGAGCGCGGGCATTCGATCTCGGTCAAGCTCTCCGCGCTCCACCCGCGCTACGAGGTCGGGCAATATGAACGCTGCGTCCCCGCTCTGGTGGAGCGGGTCGAGGCACTGGCCCTGCTCGCCAGGAAATCCGGGATCGGCTTCACGATCGACGCCGAGGAAAGCGAGCGGCTCGAGATGAGCCTCGA
>DASVUZ010000016.1:0-100420 GCA_036386795.1 Allosphingosinicella sp. | reverse complement strand
GGCGGCGCCGGGGCGGCGGGAGTCGCGGGCGCGGCCGCTGCGGGCGCCGTGGGCGCGGCGGCCGGGGCCGTGACCTGATCGTCCTCGGCGACCTTGGCTGCCGGCAGGCTCGGCTGCTGCGCGACGACCGCGGCGGCGGAGGCGGCGATGAGCGCGGCGACGGCGGCGCCGCTGGCGATGGGAAGACGCATCACATTGTTCCTCTTCGGAAATACTCGGCGCGGATATAGCCGCGGGCCGCACATCGAGGCAACCTGCGGCAATTGCCGCGCGAGCATGGCCGTGGCAGCATGGCTGCTGGTTGAACGGCCGAGTATTAGAGCGCGATGGCGACGGTCTTCAGTTCCGTATAGGCCTCGACGCCGTAGCGGCCGCTTTCGCGGCCGTAGCCGGACTGCTTGTAGCCGCCGAACGGCAAAGCGACGTCGGTGGCGGCAGCGGTGTTGCCCCAGACCATGCCGGCTTTGAGCCTGGCCGCGAGCCGGTGCATGGCCGAGACGTCGCGGGTCCAGATCGTGGCGGCGAGGCCGTAGGGGGTGGCGTTGGCGGCGTCGGCGACCTCGTCGAGATCGTCGAACCGCGAGGCGGTGAGGACCGGGCCGAAAATCTCCTCGCGCACGCACGACATTTCGGGCTTCACGTCGACGAGGACGGTGGGGGCCATGTACCAGCCGCCGTCCGAGCCCGGCGCCTCGCCGCCGGTCAGGACCGAGGCGCCTTCCTTGCGGCCGGCCGCGACGTAGGAAAGGACGCGGGCCTGCTGCTCGTCCGAGACGAGCGGGCCCATCATCGTGTCCGGGGCGAGGCTCGGGCCGACCTTCCACTGGGCGGCATTGGCGGCGACGGCTTCGAGGAGGCTGTCGAACACGTCGCGGTGCGCGAACAGGCGCGACCCGGCGATGCAGACCTGGCCCGAATTCATGAAGATCGACATCGCCGCGCCGCGCGCCGTCTTGGCCACATCGACATCCGGAAGGACGATGACCGGCGACTTGCCGCCGAGCTCGAGAGTCACGCGCTTAAGCGTGTCGGTGGCGGCGCGGTTGATGATCTTGCCGACCTCGGTCGAGCCGGTGAAGGCGACCTTGTCGACGTCGGGGTGGCGGACCAGCCGGTCTCCCGACGTCTCGCCGTAGCCGGTGAGGATGTTGACCACGCCGGCGGGAATGCCGGCCTCGGCGATCAGGTCGGCGAGGCGGAGCGCGGTGAGCGGCGTCTGCTCGGCGGGCTTGAGGATGATCGTGCAGCCGGCCGCGAGCGCGGGCGCGATCTTCTGCACCGCCATCATCAGCGGGAAGTTCCACGGCACGATCTGGGCGCACACGCCGATCGGTTCGCGGCGCACGTAGGCGTGAATGGCGCCCGCGGGGACTCCGTTGAGCTCGACATGCTCGCCAGCGAGCTTGGTCGCCCAGCCGGCCATGTAGCGAAGCGTCGCGACGGTGCGGGGGAGGTCGTACCCCTGGCTGGCGGTTCGCGGCTTGCCGTTGTCGATCGATTCGATTTCGGCGAGCTCGGGCGTGGCGGCTTCGATGAGGTCGGCGAGGCGGTGCATCAGCCGCTCGCGCTGATAGGGCGGGAGGCCCGACCAGCGGCCGTCGTCGAACGCCCGCCGGGCGGCCGCGACCGCGCGGTCGACGTCTTCGACCGACGCGTCGGCTATCGTAGAGACCTGGCGGCCGGTAGAGGGATCGAAGACCTCGATCGTCTTGCCGCCGCTCGACTTCACCCATTCGCCGTCGATGAACAAGGCGGGCGCGCGGGCGAGCGCCTTCTGCGCGGCCTCGGAATAAGCGGGCTGGACGGCGACGCGGCTCATCTCGTTCATGTGGGTCTCCTTTGGGCGGGCCTATAGCGCCGCGCGGGCCGCTCAGGCGAGTATCGACTTCGCCGTCTCAACCGTCTTCGCGCTATCGGGGTTGCGCGGAGGCGCCTGGAGGCCGCGCTGCACCGCCGGGCGCGCGGCGATGGCGGCGAGCCAGCGCTGGAGGTGGTCGAGGCCGTCGACGGGGATACCGGGCCATTCGTGGGTGTGGACCCAGGAATAATTGGCGATGTCGGCGATCGAATAGTCGCCGGCGAGCCATTCGTTATGGGCGAGGTGGCCGTCGAGGACCTCGAACAGGCGGCGGCCCTCGCGCCGGTAGCGGTCGATGACGCTCGGGAGGTGCTCGGGGAAGTAGCGGGTGAAGACGTTGGCCTGGCCCATCATCGGGCCGACTCCGCCCATCTGGAACATCAGCCACTGGAGGACCCGGCTTCGGCCCTTTGCGTCCGTGGGGAGGAGGCGGCCGGTCTTCTCGGCGATGTAGACCATGATCGCGCCCGATTCGAAGACGGCGAAATCGCCCTCCTCGCGGTCGACGATCGCCGGGATGCGGCCGTTCGGGTTGATCCTCAGGAAGGAGGGGCTCTTCTGCTCGCCCGAGGCGAGGTCGATCACGCGGAGCTCGTAGGGGAGGCCCAGCTCCTCCAGAGTGATCGAGGCCTTCCATCCGTTGGGCGTGGCGGCGGTGTAGAGGTCGATCATGTCGGCTCCTTCAGAGGGTCCTCAGCGCCCACGCAGGGCGCGCCGCAAGCGCAGGTAGGGAGCCGAGCAGGCCGAGGACAAGGGTGACCAGCGCGCCCGCGGCCAAAGTGATGGCGACGACGGACCAGTCGGGCGCCCAGTCGAGCTCCAGCACGTTCACGACGACGTACCAGCCTCCGCCCGCCCCGAGCGCGAAGGCGAGGGCTGCGACGACGAGGGCGAGGAGGGAGAATTCGAGCGCCTGGGCGGCGAGGATTCGCGCGCGAGTCGCTCCGAGCAGCTTCAGGATCACGCTGTCGTAGGTGCGGGCGCGGCGGCTGGCGGCGAGGGCGCCGACGAGGACCGCGATGCCGGCGAGGATCGCGACCGAGGCTGCGGCTCGGACGGCGACCGAGAGCTGGCCCAGCATGTTGGAGACGGCGTCGACCACGTCCTTGACCCGGATCGCCGACACGCTCGGGAAGGCGCGCGAGACGGCCCGGGCGAAGGGGCGCTCCTCCGCTTCCGGCATCGACAGCGTCGCCATGAAACTGTGCGGCGCGCTCTCCAGCGCGCCCGGCGCGAACACGATCACGAAGTTGAAGCCCATCGTGTCCCAGTTGATCTCGCGCAGCGACTCGATCCGAGCCTCGATCTCGCGGCCGAGCACGGAGACCGTGATCGGATCGCCGACCTTCAGCCCGACCGACCGCGCGGCGGCGACGTCGAGCGAAACCAGGGGCGGTCCCGAATAGCCGGCCGGCCACCATTTGCCCTCCACGATCCGGCTGCCTTCCGGAAGGGTCGCCGAATAGGTGAGGCCCCGGTCGCCGCGCAGGAACCAGGCGTCGGGCGGCAGCTGCTCCATCTCGGCGACGCGCCGGCCGGCGATCGCGACCACGGAGCCGCGCAGGGACGGGATCGTGACGAGGTCGCCGTTCGGCGCGGCGCGGCCGGCGAGGGCCCGGAAGCGGCCGATCTCCTCGACCGGGATGTCGAGCATGAAGAAGCTGGGCGCCCGCGCAGGGATGACGTTGCGGATCTGGCCCGACAGGTTGCTCTCGATCACCGCCAGGGTGGTGAACAGCGTCAGCCCGAGGCCGAGCGCGACCACCAGCCGGCCGGTCTGGGCGCCGGGGCGATGGAGGTTGGCGAGCGCGATCCGGAACACCGGATGCTTCGGCCTCGGCAGCCGCGAGGCGATCCAGCGGATCAGGGCGCCGAGCAGGGTCAGCAGGAGCACGAGGCCCAGGGCCGACCCGACGAAGCCTGCGGCGAAGACGGGCTCCCTCGCGGTGCCGATGGCGAGCGCGGCGATCGCCGCGGCGGCGACCAGGACGATCAGCACGACGGCCCGGCCCGGCCTTCGAAGCGGCTCGAGATCGCCCCGAAACAAGGTCGCCGCCGGCACGGTGCGGGCTCGAGCGATCGGAACCAGAGCGAAGACCGCGGCGATGAGCAGGCCGTAGGCGGCGCTGGCGAGCAGAGGCTTCCAGTACAGGGCGAGGCGGGGCGGAACCGGAAGGGCGTCGCCGGCGAGGGCGACCACCGCCGCGGGGACCAGGGCGCCTGCGGCGAGGCCGGCCGCGGTCGCGGCGAGGGCGACCAGGCCGACCTGGCTGAGATAGGACAGGAACAGGGTGCGGCTGGTCGCTCCGAGCAGCTTCAGGGTCGCGATCGTGCCGCGCTTCGAATCGAGATAGGAGGCGACTCCGTTGCCGACTCCGATCCCGGCGACGATCAGCGAGGTCAGCCCGACCAGGGTCAGGAACTGCCCCAGCCGCTCGATGAAGCGGCGGGTCCCGGGAGCTCCGTCGCTTCGGTCCTGGACCTGCCATCCGGCCGCTGCGAAGCGGGCCTTCAGCCGCTCGGCCACCGCCTTGGGGTCCCGGCCGTCGGCGAGCTTCAGCCGGTAGGCGCTGGTATAGAGGCTTCCGGGCTGGACCAGGCCGGTGGCCGCCAAGCCGGCGCGATCGACCAGCGCGGTCGAGCCGAGGGTGAAGCCCTGGCCGACCCGGTCGGGTTCCTGGGCGATCAGCCCGGCGATTTCGAGCTCTGCGGCGCCGATCCGCAGCCGCTGCCCGACCCGGACTCCGAGCCGCTCGGCGAGCTCCGGCCCGACCGCGACCTGCCCGGCGCCGGGCCGAGCCCCGGGCGACGCCCGGAACCTCCCGAACAGCGGCCAGGCCTCGTCGACTCCCTTGAGCTCGACCAGCACGCTCTCCTGGCCGTCGAGCCGGGCGGCCATCGCCCGCATCCGGGTGATGTGGCTGATCCGGCCCTCCCGCTCGAAGGCGGCGAGCTCCTCGGCCGTCGCCGAGCGCTGGGCGACGACGAGCTGGACGTCACCGCCGAGTATCTCCTGGCCCCGCTCGGCCAGCGAGGCGACGATCGCGGCGGACAGCGAGCCGACTCCGGCGAGCGCGAGAACTCCGAGGAACAGGCAGATTGCGAGCAGCCGCAGCCCGGCGAGGCCGCCGCGAAGGTCGCGCAAGGCGAGGCGGAGGGCGATCGTCACTTGTCCTCCCCGCGAGCGAAGCTCGTGGGGAGGGGGACCGCACGAAGTGCGGTGGAGGGGCAGCTCGGACTCGGAACGCCCCTCCACCATGCTTCGCATGGTCCCCCTCCCCATCGCTTCGCGACGGGGAAGACTGGAACGGCCCCCCTCACGCCTTCGAATCCCGGACGATCCGCCCGTCCTGCATCTCCAGGACCCGGTCGCAGCGCGCCGCGAGGGCCGGATCGTGGGTGATGACGAGCAGGGTGGCGCCGGTGCCGCGCTGTCGCTCGAACAGCAAGTCGAGGATCGCAGCACCGGTCGAAGCGTCCAGGTTTCCGGTCGGCTCGTCAGCGAACAGCAGCGCCGGCCGCGGCGCCGTCGCACGCGCGATCGCGACCCGCTGCTGCTCCCCGCCCGACAGCTGCGCGGGGTAATGGGTGATCCGATGGCCGAGACCGACCGCCTCGAGCTCGGCGCTCGCAAGCTCGAACGCCCGCTCGCGGCCGGCCAGCTCGAGCGGGACCGCGACATTCTCGAGCGCGGTCATCGTCGGCAGCAGGTGGAAGGCCTGGAGGACGATTCCGATCCGTCCCTGCCGCGCCCGCGCCAGGTCGTCCTCGCCGAGCGCCGTGAAATCGGCGCCGGCGATCCGGATTCCGCCGCCCGTCGCCCGCTCCAGCCCCGACAGGACCGCCATGAGCGACGATTTCCCGCTCCCGGAAGGGCCGAGCAAGGCAACGCTTTCGCCGCTCGCGACTTGAAGGCTGACGCCTCGCAATATCTCGACCCGGCCCGCGCCGGAGCCGAGCGCCAGGGTGACAGCGGAAGCGTCGATAACGTAGGAGCCGGTCATGAAGGGGAATGAAGTCCGATGTCGTTGCTTTTCCCATATGGGGCGGCGATCCGCCTTGTCTACGCGCTGCTTCTGATGGCGGCCGCCTCAGCCCCGGCGGAGGCCCGGGACGTCCATGTCCTCGCCCTCGGCGACAGCCTGACCGCGGGCTACGGCCTCCCGCCGGGCCAGGGCTTCGCGCCTCAGCTCGAGGCGACGCTGCGCCGCAACGGCATCCGCGCCGTCGTCACCAATGCCGGAGTATCGGGCAACACCGCCGCGCAGGGCCGGGCACGGCTCAAATGGACTCTCGACGGACTGCGGACGAAGCCCGATCTCGCGATCGTCGCGCTCGGCGCCAACGACATGCTCCGAGGCCTTCCGCCGGCGCAGACCCGGGCCGATCTCGACGCGATCCTCACCGAGCTGAATCGGCGCGGGATCAGGGTTCTGATCGCCGGAATGCTGGCGGCGCCCAACCTCGGGCGAACCTACCGGGCGGAATATGATTCGATCTTCCCCGATCTCGCCCGAAAGCACGATGCGGGTCTCTACCCATTCTTCCTCGCCGGGGTCGCCGGCAACGCTTCATTGGCCCTGCCGGACCGGGTTCATCCCAATTTCCAGGGCATCAAGCGGATGGTCGGCGGAATCGCGCCGGCCGTGATGAGGGCGCTGGAAAAATAATCCTCCCTGCCGCGAAGCGGTGGGGAGGGGGACCACACGAACTGTGGTGGAGAGGTAGATGGCACAGGAATCAGGTGGTTCGCGCTCGAGCCGAAGAGGCCTGTGCTTCTACCCCTCCAGCAGGCTTAGCCCGGTCCCCCTTCCCATCTCGGATGGGGAGGAATTATTCAGCCCAGCACCATCTCGTGGCCGAAATTGAGGCCGATCCGGCCGTCGCGGGCCCAGCGCACGAAAGCGTGGATCCGGCTGCATTCCGGGAATTCGACCAGCACGGTCTCGCCGAGACGGGGGGTGATTGCGCTCTCGATCATCGTTCCTCGGGTCGAAAGGTTGAGCACCGGCACCGAATGGCGCTCTCCGCGGAAAAGGATGACGGCGCTGTCGATCAGGCCCTCGTGGCGCGGTTCGCAGCGGCGGTCTTCGAAGCTTAGCTCCTGGTGCTGGACACGCATCGCACTCTCCCTGGGGAGATTGGAGCATGACACGCGAAGGGTTACCGAATTGCTAGCGGTCGTGGATCCACTGATCTGTTTTAAGTCACTGCGGAATCTACCTAACCTGCTTTAGATGCGCGCGACTTTGGCGGAACCGGAGCTTTGCGGGGCGAGTTCGTTACTCCACCGCCACGATCGGAACGCTCAAGGAATGACGGCAGATCATCGCACCACGCCTCCTCCGGAATTATGGGGAGGCGCCGAATGCACCATCGTCCGCCTTGGCGACGGCTATCGAGACCAGGCGGCGGAAACCGGGCACCGCGACCGGCGCGAGGACATCGACCGAATGGCCGATCTGGGCGTCACGACGGTGCGCTTCCCGATCCTGTGGGAGGCGGTCGCGCCGGAGCGGCCCGACCGGCTCGATTTCTCATGGACCGACGACCGGCTGGCAAGGCTTCGCGAGCGCGGCATCAAGGTGATCGGGGGCCTGCTCCATCACGGCTCCGGGCCGCGCTATACCGAGCTGCTCGATCCGGATTTCCCGAAGAAGCTTGCCGATTATGCGGCGAGGGTGGCCGACCGCTACCCGTGGATAGAGATGTGGACTCCGGTCAACGAGCCTCTCACCACGGCTCGCTTCTCCGGCCTGTACGGCCATTGGTATCCGCACGGGCGAAGCTATCCCACCTTCCTTCGATGCCTCGCCAACGAGTGTAAGGGAACGCTGGAGGCGATGCGCGCCATCCGATCCGTCATTCCCGATGCATTGCTCGTCCAGACCGAGGATCTCGGCAAGACCTTCTCCACCGCGCCGCTTCGCTACCAGGCGGCGCACGAGAATGAGCGGCGGTGGCTCAGCCTCGATTTGCTCTGCGGCCGGATCGACTCCAAACATTCCTGGCACAAGATCCTGTTCGGCGCCGGAGTGGGCTGGGCCGAGATGGAGATGTTCGAGGGCGGAGAGGCGAAGCCCGACATCCTCGGCATCAACCATTACCTGACCAGCGAGCGCTTCCTCGACCACCGCACCCACCTCTATCCCTGGCTCGAGCCGGGCGGAAACCGGCGCGACACCTATGTCGACGCCGAGGCGGTGCGGGTGAAGAGGCTCGAGGACGATACCGGCTTCGCTCCGCGCCTTCGCGAGGCCTGGGACCGTTACTCGATCCCGATCGCGATCACCGAGGTCCATCACGGCTGCCACCGCGACGAGCAGCTGCGCTGGTTCGCCGAGGTGTGGGAGACGGCGACCCGGCTTCGAGGCGAGGGGATCGACCTTCGCGCCGTCACCATCTGGTCGATGTTCGGCAATGTCGACTGGCGGTTCCTCCTCACTCAGCGCAACGGCCTTTACGACACCGGCGCCTTCGACGCCCGAAGCGGCACGCCCCGGCCGACGGTGATCGCCCAGGCCGCGAAGGCCTATGCGAAAGGCGAGTCTTTCGACCATGCGGCGCTCGATTCCCCCGGCTGGTGGCGGCGCCCGCCCCGCCTCTATCCGTGGAGCGGAAGCTGCCGGAAGCCGGCCTGCGACGACGGCCGCAAGCTTCTGATCACGGGCGCCACCGGAACGCTCGGCAATGCCTTCGCCCGCCTATGCGAGGAGCGGGCCCTGCCCTTCTCCCTGACGAGCCGGGACGAGATGGACCTTTGCGACCCGCGGTCGATCGGCCGAGCACTGAAGCGGCACAGGCCCTGGGCGGTGATCAATACCGCCGGCTTCGTCCGGGTCGCTGACGCGGAGCGGGAGGTGGAGGCCTGCATGGCCGCCAATGCCGAAGGCGCAGCGGCGGCCGCCGAGGCCTGTGCGGCCGCCGGAGTGCCGCTCGTCACCTTTTCGTCCGACCTCGTCTTCGACGGCCGGCTCGGCCGCCGCTATCATGAGCAGGACGAGACCTGCCCGACGACCGTCTACGGGCGGAGCAAGGCGGAAGCGGAGAGGCGCGTCCTGGCCGCCGGAGGCAAGGCGCTCATGGTCCGGACGAGCGCCTTCTTCGGGCCCTGGGACCGCTACAATTTCGCCTGGCACGTGCTCAGCGCGCTCGCTCGGGGGGAGTCGGTGAGGGCCTGCTCGCGCACTCGGGTCTCGCCGACCTTCGTCCCGGACCTGTGCCACGCCACGCTCGACCTTCTGATCGACGGCGAGACCGGCCTCTGGCACCTCGCCAATGACGGCGAGCTGAGCTGGTTCGACTTCGCACGCCGCGTCGCGGAAGGCGCCGGCTACGATCCGGCTCTCGTCGTGGCGGAGGACGGTCCGGAAGAGCTCAGCACCGCCCTGTGCAGCAAGCGCGGAATGATGCTCAGAAGCTTCGGCTCGGCGCTGGAGGACTTCCTGCGCCAGGTCACGATCGCGGAAGAGACCGCGGTGGCGGCGGAGTAGAAAATCCTCCCCATCGCCGGATGGGGGGACCAGTAGGAAGGTGGCGGGTCCTTCGATACGCCGCTTCGACTTCGCTCAGCGGCTACTCAGGATGAGCGGTAGCGAACATCCTTCACCGCTCATCCTGAGTAGGGACTGAGCGAAGTCGAAGGCCCGTATCGAAGGACCCTCCCCCAGGCCTACTCCGCCGCTTCGGTCCAGATCGAGCCGCTGCGCGCGCGGGCCTTCGGCTTGAGCGCCGCATCGAGCCTCCGGAAGGTCGCCAGCGCTTGGCCGACGACCTGGTCCATATTGTAATAGCGGTAGGTCGCCAGCCGGCCGACGAACGTCACGCCCGCCGTCGAATCCGCGAGCGCCTCGTACTTCTTGAACAAAGCCTGGTTCTCGGGCCTCGGGATCGGATAATAAGGATCGCCCTCCGCCGACGGATATTCGTAGGTGATGCTGGTCTTCTTGTGGCTCTGGCCGGTCAAATGCTTGTATTCGGTGATCCTCGTATAGGGCACCTGCGGATCGGGATAGTTCACCACCGCCACCGGCTGGTACTGGCCCTGGTCGACCACCTTATGCTCGAAGCGCAGGCTTCGATAAGGCAGCTTGCCGAACCGGAAGTCGAAATATTCGTCGATCGGCCCGGTGAAGACGACATGGCCCGCATCGATCTCGTCGACGATGTCCTTGTAGTCGGTCGAGAGCAGAACGTCGATGTTGGGATGGTCGAGCATCCGGTTGAACATCGCCGTATAGCCATGCCTGGGCATGATCTGGTGCTTGTCGCCGAAATAGCGGTCGTCGGTGTTGGTCCGGGTGGGGATCCGCGCCGTCACCGCCTTGTCGAGGCCGCTCGGATCGATTCCCCACTGCTTCCTCGTATAGCCCTGGAAGAAGAGCTCATAGAGCTCGCGCCCGACCGCGTTGATCACCACGTCCTCGGACGTCCTGATCTCCTCGACCGTCTCGGCCCGCGAGGCGAGATAGGCCGCGGCCTCCTCGTCGGTCTTGAGGTCGAGCCCGAACAGCATGTTCAAGGTGGTCCGGTTGATCGGGATCGGCACCAGCCGGCCGCGCACCTCGGCGAGCACCTTGTGCTCGTAGGGCCGCCACTCGGTGAACTTCGACAGATAGTCGACGATCTCGTCGCTGTTGGTATGGAAGATGTGCGGCCCGTACTGGTGGATCAGCACTCCGGCCTCGTCGAGATGGTCGTAGGCATTGCCGCCGACGTGCGGCCGGCGGTCGACGACCAGGACATGGGCGTCGTGCTGGCTCGCCAGCCGCTCGGCGATCACCGAGCCGGCGAAGCCGGCGCCGACGACGAGATAGTCATAGGCCTTCTTGGACGCGGACTTGACGATGTTCGGGCCCTTGCTGGGCACCGCGATCGCCTCGTGGACCAGGCCGGCCATCCGGGCGTAGGTGATGTCCCAGCTCAGATTGGCGAGCTTGAGGTCGACGTCGTTCAGCCATTCGTCCCCCGATCGCGCCAGCCGGAGCGCATCCTCGCACCCCTTGATGAACGCGTCGGCGCCGTCGGCGATGAACACCGCGTCGAGGTCGCCATAATGGCGGATGACGTCGGTGATCGGAGTCGAGACGACCGGCCGCGCCCCGGCGAGATATTCCGGAGTCTTGGTCGGCGAGATGAACTTGGTCGAATCGTTGATCGCGAACGGCATCAGGGCGACGTCCCAGCCGCCGAGATAGGCCGGCAGCTCCTCATATGTCTTGCCGCCGAGATAGTGGATGTTGGGGCGGTGCGGCAGGTCGGCCGGATCGACCTTCACGACCGGCCCGACCATGACCAGCGACCATTCCGGATGGGCGTCCGCGACCGCCGCCAGAAGCTCCAGGTCCATGCGCTCGTCGATCACCCCGTAAAATCCGAAGCGCGGCCGGGCCAGCGCGGCCTGGTCGTCGGGGACCGCATCCATCGCCCGGGCGCGGCCGAAATGGGCCCGGTCGACGCTCGACGGGAAGGGGTGGATATTGGGGTGAAGCCCCTTCTTGGCTTCGTAGAGGCTGTAGCCGCCGGTGAAGACGACGTCCGCCGACGCGATCAGCTCGCGCTCGAGCGTCAGGAGCTCGGCCGGGGCGAAGCGGAAGTTGGCGAGCTCGTCCATGCAGTCGTAGACCGTGCAGGCGGCCTCGATGTGCCTCGAGAAAGGAAGCATCATCGGCGTGTAATACCAGCGCACCAGCGGTCCCTGCTCGCCCGCCAGATAGGAATCGAGCAGCGACTTCAGGGTCGAATCGCGCTCGGCCTCGGACAGGGTCTCCGGAAGCGACGGAGTCACCACGATCACCCCGGTCTCGGCGCAGGTGCGCACTCCCAGCGCCGGCTCCATCTCGGGCAGCGCCGCCTCGGGCTCCTCCCAGAAGATCACTCGACCCGCCTCGGCGAACCGGCTCATCAAATGCTGCGGCCGCTGGAACACGAAATTCCACCGGAGGTGCGAAAAGCAGATGAGCGTGTGGTTCGAAACCTGCTGGGGCGCGAAGTGGCTCTGGCCGAGCGTCGAGGCGGTCGACAACGTGATCAACGCGATTATACCTTATGGTTTGAAGGACTTCCGGAGAACGTCCGTTCGACGCGCGAAGTTCCCGCAGTGCAGCATGAATCTTATTGATTTAAGTCAGGACTAAGCTGGCTTGTTACGGGACCGGGACGTTTCACCGCCGATTCGAATTGTATGATAATTAAAATATTAGAATGAGCGCACCCGTCATCCCGGCGAAAGCCGGGACCTCGCAGCGATTGAGCACGGCGGGTCTCCCCGAGGTCCCGGCTTCCGCCGGGATGACGCGGGTCAATCGTCCAGCGCCGCCTTGAGCTCCTCCAGCCACGGCTTGGCGTTTCCGTCCGACGGCGCCCGCCAGTCGCCCCTCGGGCTGAGCGCCCCGCCCGCCGACACCTTGGGCGAATTGGGGATGGCGCTGCGCTTGTACTGGCTGATCTGGAAGAAGCGGTAGAGGAAGACTTCGAGCCACTTGCGGATCGTCGGCAGGTCGTAGGCGCGCTTCAGGGCGTCGGGATAGCCGAGCGGCCACTGCCCCTTGGCGGAGTCGCTCCAGGCCTGCCAGGCGAGGAATGCGACCTTGGACGGCGGCTGGCCGGAACGAAGGATGTGGAACAGGAAGAAATCGTGAAGCTCGTACGGGCCGATCGTGCCCTCGGTCGACTGCATCTCGCCCTTGTCGTCGGCCGGGATCAGCTCCGGCGAGATTTTGGTGGTCAGGATCGCCTCGAGGATTCGGTTGGTCTCCGCGTCGAACTGGCCGGTCTTGACCGCCCAGCGGATCAGATACTGGATCAGGGTTTTGGGAACTCCGGCATTGACCCCGTAATGGCTCATCTGGTCGCCCACTCCGTAGGTCGACCAGCCCAGGGCGACTTCCGACAAATTGCCGGTGCCGACGACGAAGCCCGACCGCTGGTTGGCGAGCCTGAAGAGATAGTCCGTCCGAAGCCCCGCCTGGACGTTCTCGAAGGCGATGTCGTAGACCGGCTTTCCCTCGGCGAAGGGGTGCTTCATGTCCGTGAGCATCTGCATCGCGGCCGGACGGATGTCGATTTCCTCGCCGACCACGCCAAGCGCCCTCATCAGCGCCCAGGCATTGCCCTTGGTCGTGTCGCCGGTGGCGAAGCCCGGCATGGTGAAGCCGAGGATGGTGGTTCGAGGCAGCTTCAGGAAGTCGCACATCTTCGCCGCGACGATGAGCGCATGGGTCGAATCGAGCCCGCCGGACACCCCGATGACGAGATGGCTGCCGCTGGTCGCCTGGAACCGGCGGGCGAGGCCCTGCACCTGGATGTTGAACGCCTCGTAGCAATCGGAATCGAGCTGCTCGGGCCGGTTCGGAACGTAGGGGAAGCGGCGCAGGCCGCGCCTGAAGCCGACATCGGCCCGGCTCGGCTTGTGCTCGAAATGGATCCGCCGGGCGCTCTTCTCGGGATGGCCGGCGGCGACCGCATTGTCGTTGAAGGTCGGCATCCGCATCCGCTCGAGCCGAAGCTTCTGGGCGTCGACGTCGGCGATGCACAGCTCCGGCTCCATGTCGAACCGGCCGGAGTCGCAGAGCAATTCGCCAAGCTCGTAGATCGACGCCTGCCCGTCCCAGGCGAGGTCGGTCGTGCTCTCGCCGGGGCCGGAGGCGGCGTAGACATAGGCGGCGCAGCAGCGGCTCGACTGCGACGCGCAAAGCAGCTTCCTTTCGTCCGCCTTGCCGATGGTGATGTTGGAGGCGGAGAGGTTGCACAGGATCAGCGCTCCGGCCAGCGCGCCCACCGTCGAGGGCGGCTGCGGCGCCCAATAATCCTCGCAAATCTCGACGTGGAAGATGAAGTCGTCGAGATCCTCGGCGGCGAAGATCAGGTCGGTTCCGAACGGCACGATCTCGCCGGCGACGGCGATGTCGATTCCGTTCAGGCCGATTCCCGATACGAACCAGCGCTTCTCGTAATATTCGCGGTAATTGGGAAGGAAGCTCTTCGGAACCACTCCGAGGATCCGCCCGCGCGACACCGCCAAAGCGCAATTGTAGAGCCGCCCGTTGCGCCTCAGCGGGGCGCCGATCACCAGCACCGGAGCAAGCTTGGCGGTCGCCTCGCGAAAGCGCGCGATCCCGTCCTCGACGGCGTCGAGAAACGCCTCCTGCAGGAACAGGTCGTCGACGGCGTAGGAGGAGATGTTGAGCTCCGGGTAGACGACGAGGTCGCATCCCTTCGAATCCGCCTCCTCGGCCAAAGCGATCGCCTGGTCGACATTGAATCCGACATCGCCCGCCGAGCCGGTCGGGCTCGCCGCCGACACCCGGACGAAGCCGTGGCGGTGGATCGCTTCGAAGGGCGGGCGCCCGCGCTTCCTTTGGGCCATCACAGCATCTCCGTCATCATCTCAACGGCGACCTTCATGCACTTGACCCGGGTAGCACCTCTTCCGCCGGGGCCGAAATGCTCCTCGCGATGGGCTGTGGCCCGGCCGGCGCGGGCGCAGCCGAAATGGACCAGCCCGGGCTCGTCGCCGGCGTCGGCGAAGCCTGTGATCGACACGGCGATGTTGGCGCGCGACCGCTCCAGCGCGCCCTCCGCCATCGCCACCGCCACCTCGCTCGACACCGCGCCCTTGTCCTCGATCAGGGCCATGGGCACTCCGAGCATCTCGCTCTTGGCCTCGTTCGTATAGGTGACGAAGCCGCGCTCGAAGGCATGGGCCACCCCCTGAACGTCGGTCAGCAGCGAGGCCAGCATTCCGCCCGTGCAGCTCTCGGCGGTGGCCAGGCGAAGGCCCCGCTCAGAGGCCTTAACAAGCAGCCGGCGGGTCGCTTCCTCGGTCTCGTCCGGCAGCAATGGCGACAGGGTTTCGGTGTCGTTCAAAACTTCTACCTCGCTCGCTTGTGCGAAGGAACCGGCCCCTAGCGCCGAATGTTCCAGAACCCAAACGAGGAGAAAGCCGATGGTCGCCGACCGCAAGATGGACGCAACCCACCTCCTGATGGAGGATCACCGCAAGGTCGAGGATTTGTTCGAGCAGTTCGAGAAAGCGAGCGGCGACGGCCGCAAGGAGAAGCTCGCTCGCCAGATCTGCACCGAGCTCAAGGTCCATTCGATGATCGAGGAGGAAATCTTCTATCCGGCGCTCCGCGGCAAGATCGACGACGACGATCTCGACGAGGCCTATGTCGAGCATGACGGCGCCAAGGTGCTGATCAACGAGATCGAGGCCGGCGGGCCGGACGACGATTTCTACGACGCCAAGGTGAAGGTGCTCCAGGAGCAGATCGAGCACCATGTCGAGGAAGAGGAGAAGAGCCGCGGCAACCTCTTCCAGCAGGCCCGCGCCACCGACGTCGACCTCGAGGCGCTCGGCCGGCAGATGGCTGCCCGCAAGGAGGAGCTGATGCGGCTCGCCGACGCCGAGGGCCTTCCTCCCGCCCAGCCCGCGACCATGGGGACGGAGGGCTAGATGCAGCGCAAGGGGGCCCTTCTCACCGGACTCGCCGCGGCCGCGGCGGCGGGCCTCGGCTATGCGCTCTCGTCGCTCTGGCGCCGGCGAGCGGCCGGCGGCGGCGGCCCGGGCGCCCGGCCCGCGATCAGCGGCTCGGGCGGCTACGGCGCCGTCGGCGAATCCGGCGCGGCGCGATCGGCCGGGCCGGAAGCGATGCGCGATCCGCCCACGCAATGGGACGAGGCCGACCAGGCCTCGGACGAAAGCTTCCCGGCCAGCGACCCCCCGGCGGTCAAGCACGTCGATTGATCCGTCACCCCGGCGAAAGCCGGGGCCTCGGGGAGACCCGCCGGGCCTTTACGGCCCGGGATCCCGGCTTTCGCCGGGATGACGGGCTCCCTCGCGAGGCGCGTCCCGGTCCGGCCCGTCCTTCATGATCGTCTCGCGGGCCGCCCTCAGCTCGCGGATCGCTCCGGCCGTCGCCGCGCCCCAGACGAGGTGCACTCCGATCATCAGCAGGTTGCGCCGGGCCGGATGCTTCGTCGCCGGCTCGAGGGTCCCCACGGCCGGGATCCAGCCCATGTAGCTCGCCAGCCAGATCGCCGCTCCGGCCGCGGCTCCGGTGCGCTTGCTTGGGTCCGGATTGAGCGCCGAGACCATCGCCCCCATCGCCGCGCCATAGGCGAAATGGGCTGCGGTGGTGAGGTCCTTGGCGGCCTCGCCGGCCAGGGGCAGGCCGAGCTGCTTCGTTCCCGAATCGACGATCTCGCGCGGAGTGAGCGGGTAGCGTTCGTTCTCCGGCAGCCGCCGGTGCAGCCGCCGCATGGCGGAGGTCATCGCCATAGTCCCGACGACTCCGGCGATTCCGCCGATGATCAGCCGGCTGGTCAGCTTCAGCCTGTCGTCCCTCAAAGGTTGATCTCCGGTCTCGCGATCATCAGCCAGAAGATGGCGAGCACCGCTGTAAAGGCCGGAAAGCCGAATGCGAACCATCGGCGGAACAGCCGGTGATATTCGTCCGGAAGCGCCGTCCTCGCCGTCATGGCCGCTTGCGCCAGGTCGCGCATCCGGCTCTGCATCCAGACGACCGGCAGCCAGAAGGCGCCGGTGAGCAGATAGAGCGCGATGGAGGCGAGGATCCAGCCCTCCCCGAGCGAATAGCCGACGGTCCACGCGAGCAGCACCCCGGTCACCGGCTGTGCCACGACCGCCGTCGCGGTGAAGACATAGTCGGCGACGACGACGATCCTCGCCACTCCGGCGATCAGCCTGACCTCGCCGGTGCGGTGCGCCATCAGCATGAAGAAGGCGATCCCCGCGCCGGTGCCGAGCAGCACCGTGGCGCCGATCACGTGAAGCCATTTGAGCAGGTAATAAGCCGTCATCTCTCGTCCAGTATCGCCAGGCACAGCAGGTTGAGAGCGAGGATCGGCCATATCTTCATCATCGGCCCCAGCGGATCGGCCCAGAGCGACGGCAGCAGGATCGTTCCGGCGACGATATAGAAGGCCGAGAGGCCCAGCGCTGCCCACAGAGCGAGCTTCGTCGTCGGCCGCCAGGCGATGCCGAGGGCGACGGCGATGTCGGCCAGCGCTCCGGCGACGACGCTCGGCTCGCTCAGCGCCCCGCCTCCTCCGGCCTGCATGTAATGCGCCGCGCGCTGGTAGCCGGGGCCGAGCGAGATCAGTCCCGTCAGAAGCCAGAACAAGGCGAAGGTGCCGATCGCGAGCGGCTTCAGCAGATAGAGGCGCGAGAACCAGCGCTCCTGCACCGAGGCCGGATTGGCGGCCAGGGCCGAGGCGAGCGATTGCGGCTCGATCCCGGTCGCCTCGCGCCAGGCGCGATTGTCGCCGGTCGCGCCCCGGCGGATCTCGCGGCCCGGTGTGGTCCGGACCGGCGGCCGCCAGCCGAGCCAGGCGATGAGGTCGCCGGAGCGATAGGCGATTCCCATCAGCCAGGCCGGTGCGGCGAAGCTGCGCGCCGGAGTCCAGCCGAGCCAGCTTCGATAGGCGGCGACCACCTCGGCGAAAGCGAGCCGGTCCGGCCCCGCCAGGTCGAGCGCCACTCGCGAGGCCGCGCCCGGCTCGAGCAGCCGGACCACCGTCTCGGCGACGTCGTCGAGCTGGACGACGTCCACGGCCCCCGCCTCGCTCGGGCTCGGGAAGACCGGCAGCGAGGCGAGCGCCCGGAACAGGGCGCTCCCGCCATAGGCCGCCCGGCCGACCACCACCGACGGTCGCAGGATCGCCCAGTCGAGGCCGCTCGACTCGAGCGCCGCGTCGCCTTCGCGCTTGGTCGCCGAGAATCGGGTGAGGCCGCCGAGCTCGACTCCGAGCGCCGAGAAATGGATCACCCGCCGGACCCGGGCCGACTCGCAGGCCCGCCACAGGGCGGCCGGCATGTCGCGGTGGATACGGCCCGGCGAATCGCGGCTGCTGTCCTGGAGCACTCCGGCGCAGTTCACGACGGCGTCCATCCCGGCGAGATGGGGGAGCCAGTCCGACTCGTCCGTCGCTCCGCGCAGGTCCAGCGCCACCCAGCGGTCGACCGGCACCCGCCGGACGGCCGGGCCGCCGCCCCGGCCGACGGCGACGACCTCATGGCCGCCGCTCTTCAGTCGGGCCGCCACCGCCGAGCCGATCAGCCCGCTGGCGCCGATGAGAAGAATGCGCATCAGTCGCGTAACGGGAAGAGCGTGGAGGCGTTCCTCTCCCCGTCATTGCGAGGAGCGAAGCGACGAAGCAATCCAGCGGACCCAGGCCCGGCCTGGATCGCTTCGCTTCGCTCGCGATGACGGAGCTTATTCGTATCTGAGCGCGTGGATCGGGTTCGACCTCGCCACCTTGAAGGCGTGGCCGGCGATGGTTCCGACCGCGATCACCAGCGCCAGCAGCCCGGCGACCAGGAACGGAGTCGGCCCGAGCGTGATTCGGGCGTCGAAGCCGTTCAGCCAGTCCCGCATCACCCACCAGGCGATCGGCCAGGCGATCAAATTGGCGACGATCACCGGCTTGGAGAATTGCCAGGCGAGCAGCCGGACGATGTCGCGGCTTCGGGCGCCGAGCACCTTTCGGATCCCGATCTCCTTGGTTCGACGCTCGGCGGTGAAGGCGGCGAGCCCGAACAGCCCGAGGCAGGCGACCACCACGGCGAGCAAGGCGAATCCCGCGAAGGTCTGCGCCCGCGCGTCCTCGCTCTCGTAGAGCTTCTGGATGATGTCCTCGCTGAACTTCGCGTCGAACGGAGCGTCGGAGGCGATCCGCTTCCAGATCCGCTCGATTCCGGCCCGCACCTGGCGCGGATCGCCGTCGTAGCGGACGAGGGCCTGGCCGTAGCCGTTCTTCTCGATCCGGAACATGATCGGGTCGATCGGCTCGCGGATCGAGCGGAAGCGGCTGTCCTGGACGACCCCGATGATCGTCGCCGGAAGGACTCCGCCATAATCGTCGTCATAGGAGATCTTGACCTGCTTGCCGATCGCCTCGCGCGGCCCCGCGAAGCCCATCCGCTTCGCCGCGAGCTCGTTGACGACGATGTTCATCCCCCTCGCCACGAAGGCCCGCTCCGCCTCGGGCACTTCCGGGAAGGGCGTCGTCGCGTCGTCCATCGGGCGCGACTCCTCGAAGCTTCGTCCCGCCAGCAGCTTGACCCCCATGGTCGGGAGGAATTTGTAGTCGATATTGTAGGTTCCGATCGTCACCGGCTCCGGATTGCCTGGAACCTGGACTCCCGTGCTCGAGCTGTTGCCGGTGGCGATTCCGATATTGGTCCGGCCGACCGAGACGACCCCCGGCAGCCGCTCGATCTCCCGGACCAGGGTGTCGCCAAGCGGCACGAGCTGGCGCCGGCCGATCCCCTCGACCTGAATGAGGCCGCTCCTTTTATAGCCCGGGTCCACGGTTCGGGCGAAGACGCTCTGGGCGTAGACGATCGCGGTGCAGATGATGAGTCCGATCGACACGGCGAACTGGGCGACGACGAGGACGTTGCGCAGCCGGCCGGTGCCCGAGGCCTCGGCCGAGCTCTTGTTCGCCTTGAGCACCTGGGCCGGCTGGAAGCGCGACAGGTAGAAGGCCGGGTAGAGGCCGCCGGCCGCACCGACCAGGAGGACGAGCGCGAGGATCGGCAGAAGCAGCCCGCCCGTGCCCCAATAGGCGATGGTGAGGTCGGCCTCGAGGAAGCGCGAGAAATAGGGGAGGAGAAGCTCGACCATCGCCAGGGCGACGACCATCGCCAGCGCGGCGACCAGGATCGATTCGCCGAGGAACTGGACGATCAGCTGCTTCCTGTTGGCGCCGAGCACCTTCCTCAGCGCCACCTCGCGGGCGCGCTGGCTGGCTCGGGCGGTGGCGAGGTTGGTGAAGTTGACGCAGGCCATTCCGAGGATGAGCGCCGCGACGATCCCGAAGGTGACGATGGTCCGGCGGTCGTTGCCGGGAGTCGCGGCGCCGCTCTGCGCCTTGCCGAGATGGACGTCGCGGGCATTGACCAGCCGGTATTCCTGCTCGTCGCCGGCATTGTATTTGCGGTCGCCGAAATTCTCGTCCTTGATGTTGCGCTTCTCCCAGGCGGGGAGCTGGGCGTGGATGGTCTCAGGGTCCGTGCCGGGCTTCAGCCGGACGTAATGCCAGCCCGACTGCCAGCCCCATTGGGTGAGGAAATCCGGCTGCTCCGAATTGTAGGTCACCGGATCGTAGCGCACGATCATGTTCCAGAGCATGTGCGAGTTCTTCGGCAAGTCCTTGAACACCGCGGTGACCCGATGGTCGACGGCCTTGCCGCGAAGCATCACCGTCAGCGTCTGGCCGACCGGGTCGGACGCGCCGAAGAGCCTGGTCGCGGTGGTCTCGGAAAGGGCGACCGAGCCGACCTCCCTCAGCGCCGTCGCCGGGTCGCCCCTGGCCAGCGGAAGCGGCACGACGTCGAAGAAGGGGCCGTCGACCTGCGAGCCGTTCTCGACCGCGATCGCCTCGCCGCCGCGGATGACGGTGAAGCCGCCGCCGCTCGCATAGACCCTCTTCTCGACCTGGGGGAAATCCTTCTCGAGCGCCTTGCCCGCCACGTAGGAGGCCATCTGCAGGTTGAGGTCCTCGCCGGTCTGCTCGTCATGGTAGAAGGTCTGCCACTGGTAGACGTTCTCCGCATTGGGCAGCCATTTGTCGTAGCTCATCTCGTAGCGCACGTAGAGAAGGATCATCAGGCAGGCGGCGAGCCCCAGCGCCAGCCCGAATATGTTGATGAAGGCATAGGTCTTGTTCTTGGCCAGCGCCCGGAAGCCGACGGTCAGATAGTTGCGCCACATGGATCGGATCCTATTCGTAACGGAGGGCGTGGATGGGGTTGGCCCGGGCGACCTTGAAGGCGTGGCCGGCGATCGTTCCGAGCGCGATGGCGAGGGCGAGCGCTCCGGCGAGGACGAAGGGACCGGGACCGAGGTCGATCCGGGCGTCGAAGCCGTTCAGCCAGTCGCGCATCACCCACCAGGCGACCGGCCAGGCGATCAGGTTCGCGAGGATGACGGGCTTTGAGAATTGCCAGGCGAGCAGCCGGACGATGTCGCGCACGCGCGCTCCGAACACCTTGCGGATTCCGATCTCCTTGGTGCGCTGCTCCGCCGTGAAGGCGGCCAGGCCGAGCAGGCCGAGGCAGGCGACCATGATCGCGAGCAGCGCGAAGATGGCGAAGACGATTCCGCGGGATTCCTCGGCGTCGTAGAGCTCGGCGACGAGCTGGTGGCTTTCCTCCGCTTCGAACGGGACTTCCGGAGCGATGCGCTTCCACACCCGCTCGACGCGCTCGCGCACGCCGGCGGAATTCCCCGAATAGCGGACCAGAAGCCAGCTCGGCTGGTAGCGGTCGTAGAGGAAGATCATCGGAGCGATCGGATCGCGGACCGAGCGGAAGCGGCTGTTCCCGACGATTCCGATCACCGTGACCGGAGTGCGCCCGACGGCCTCGACGTCGCCGTCGTCGGCGAGGAGGGTCCGGCCGAGCGCCTGCGAGGGATTGGCGAAGCCCAGTTGCCGGGCCGCGAGCTCGTTGAGGACGACGTTGTAGCCGCGCCGGGCCATCGCCGCGACCGCCTCGTCGGAATTGGAGTCGACGGTGCTGTCGTCCCTCGCCCGGTCCAAAGCGAAGGTCCGGCCGGCGACGGTCTCGATGCCCATCGTCCGGAAGAAGGGGGGATCGACCCTGTAGAGCTCGAACTCGACCGGCTCGCGGGCGCCGGGGGCGGTGACGGTCATGTTCTCCATGCCCCAGGTCGCCACTCCGATCGTCGAGCGGCCGAGCGAGGTCACGCCCTCGACCTGCCCGATCTCGCGGAGCAAGGTGTCCATCACCGGCCTAAGCGCCGCGCGGTAGACGTTGCCGATCTGGAGGATTCCGTCGCGCCGGTAGCCCGGGTCGATGCTTCGGGCGAAGACGGTCTGCGCATAGATGATCGCGGTGCAGATGATGAGCGCGATCGACACCGAGAACTGGCCGACGACGAGGGCGTTGCGGAGCCGGCCCGAGCCGGGCGCGTCGCTGGACGACTTGTTGGCCTTGAGCACCGCCGCCGGCCGGAACCGCGAAAGCACGAAGGCCGGATAGAGCCCTCCGGCCCCCCCCACGAGCAGGACCAGCGCGAGGGCCGGGAGGAGCAGTCCGCCCTGGTCGAAATAGCGGACCTCGAGGCCGGTGCCGAGGAGGGCGTTGACCCAGGGGACGAGCATCTCGACCAGGGCAAGGGCGAGCAGGACGGCGAACGACGTCAGGAGGATCGATTCGCCGAGGAACTGGAGGATGAGCTGGCTCCGCGAGGCGCCGAGGACCTTCCTCAGCGCCACTTCGCGGGCTCGCCGGCTCGCCCGGGCGGTGGCGAGGTTGACGAAGTTGACCACGGCGAGGGCGAGGATGAGGGCGCCGACCACCCCCAGCGCGGTGATCGTGCCGCGGTCGTTGCCCGGCTTCATCCCGTTGGGCGCCTCGCCGAGATGGAGGTCGCGAACATTTGCCAGGCGCCAGTCGACGTTGGTCCCGAGATTCTCGCGCCGGCCGCCGACCGTCTCGTCGGGGATGTTGCGCTTCTCCCAGGCCGGCATCTGGCGGGCGATCTCGGCGACGTCCGCGCCCGGCCTGAGGCGCGCATAGACCCAGCCGTTCTTCGGCATCCATCCGGTGAGGAACGGATTGTCGGCTCCGAACAGGCTCTCGAAATCCGCCCGCGCCACCACCGACAAGGCGAGGTGGCTGTTGCGGGGCGGATCCTGGACGATTCCGGCGATCCGATAGTCGGTCGTTCCCTTGGAGGTGGCCAGGGACAGGGTTCGGCCGACGACGTCGACGGTCCCGAAGCGGCGGCGCGCCTCGCTCTCGGTCAGGACCATCGTGCCGGGCGCGACGAGGGCGGTGCGCGGGTCGCCGCGGAGGAAGGGCATGCGCAGCACCTGGAACAGCGGTCCGTCGACGAAGACGAAGTTTTCGCTGAGCGTGCCCTGGCCGTCCTGGAGGATGACGGGCTGCTGGCGCCCGACATAGACGACCTGCTCGATCTGCGGGAACTGGCGCAGCCGCTGCCCCGAAAGATAGGAGGTCATCTGGGTGCCGCCGGGCTCGAGGCCGTCCTCTCCCTCGACGATCCACTGCTGGAGCTGGAAGGTGCGGCCGGAGTCGGCGAGCCAGCTATCGTAGCTGAGCTCGTAGCGTATGTAGAGAAGGACGCTGAGGCAGGCGGCGAGGCCGATGGTCAGCCCGAAGATGTTGATGAACGCGTAGGTGCGATTCTTGATCAGGGCCCGGATGGCGACGGTGAGATAGTTTTTCCACATCTTTTCTGTCTCCTTCCCGGCCGGGGACCGCGCATCAGTCGCTGTGCGCGGGCGTGGGCGGAACCGGCGGCGCCAGGACGGGGAGGATGGGCAGGGTCGGAAGCGGAGCGTCGAGCTGGGCGGCCGGCTTTCGCAGGTCGCCGGCGGAGCCCCTCGCGACGGCTCCGCCCCGGCGGACCGAGGAGGTGACCTTGGGATCGCCCCAATAGGTCACGACGCCCCCGTCGAGCACGGCGGCCGTCAGCTCCCGGCGCGGGCTGGCGAGAATCCGGCCGCCCTGGACCACCGCCGCGGTCACGTGAGCGGCGTCGAGGCGCCTCATGTCGATCATTCCTCCGCTGCTCACCGCGGCCGCCATCGCGGGCTGCGCCGGAAATCCTCCGGCGACCTGAACGAGGCCGCCGTCGGCGACGGCGAGCGCCGAGATTCGCGGGGCCGCGACCTCGACATCGATGCGGTGGCCGGCCGGGCATGGGCGACGGCACCGGTCGATCACCAGCTTGTCGCCTTCGTACCGGATCGCCCGGTCCGCCCCGCCGCTGCGCACCGTCACCCGGTGCTCCGGGCCGTACCTTAGGGTGACCGTTCCGCCGCCCCGCAACTCGATCGACCGGAAGGTCGATTGGGCGGCGGGAGCGGGGCCCTGCGCGGCGGCCGGAAGCGACCCGAGGGCGGCAAGCAGGAGAATATAAGCGCGCATTGGCTGTCCTCCGTTGAAGCTATTCGTAGCGAAGCGCGTGGATCGGGTTGGCCCTGGCGACCTTGAAGGCGTGGCCGGCGATCGTGCCCAGCGCGATCACCAGCGCGAGGCCGCCGGCGATCACGAAGGGCCCCGGTCCGAGGTCGATCCTCGCCTCGAAGCCGTTCAGCCAGTCGCGCATCACCCACCAGGCGACCGGCCACGCGATCAAATTGGCGATGATCACCGGCTTGGAGAATTGCCAGGCGAGCAGCCGGACGATGTCGCGCGAGCGGGCGCCGAGCACCTTGCGGATTCCGATCTCCTTGGTCCGACGCTCGGCGGTGAAGGCGGCGAGCCCGAACAGGCCGAGGCAGGCGACCACCACCGCGAGCAAGGCGAAGCCGGCGAAGGTCTTCGCCCGCGCGTCCTCGGCCTCGTACAATTCGCCGATGATGTCGTCGCTGAACTCGGCGGTGAACGGGACGTCGGTGGTGATGCCCTTCCACGCCCGCTCGACTCCGGCCCGGACGGCGGCCGGATCGCCCCGGAAGCGGACGATCATGTAGCTGTGGCCGCTGCGCGTGTTGGAGAACATGATCGGGTCGAGCGGAAGCTTGACCGAGCGGAAGCGCGAATCCTTGACGACTCCGATGACGGTCACGGGCACGAGCCCGATCTCGTTGTCGACGATCGCGGCCCGGAAGGTCTTGCCGAGGATGTCGCGCGGATTCTCGAAGCCGAGCCGCTTCGCCGCGAGCTCGTTGACGACGATGTTGCCGCCGCGCTGGGCCAGGGCCCGCTCGTCCGCGGGATTCGGCGGATAGGGCAGGGTCATGTCGTCGAGCGGCCGGCTCCTGTCGAACCAGCGGCCGGCGGCCATCCGAAGCCCCATCGCCTCGAAGAAGCCGGTGTCGACCGAATAGGTGCCGATGCTGGTCGGCTCGGTGCGGCCGGGCACCATCACTCCGGTGTTGCTGTTGTTGTCGGTGGCGACTCCGATGTTGGTCCGGCCGACCGACTCGACTCCCGGCACCCTCGAGACCCGCTCGGCGATCATGTCGCCCTTGTTGATGAGGGCGTAGCGGGCCAGCTCGTCGACCTGGAGGATCTGGCTTCGGTTGTAGCCGGGGTCGACGGTGCGCGCGTAGACCGTCTGGCCGTAGATCACCGCGGTGCAGATGATGAGGCCGATCGACACCGCGAACTGGGCGACCACGAGCACGCTGCGCAGCCGCCCGGTGCCGGAGGTCTCGGCCGAGGATTTGTTCGCCTTGAGCACCGAGGCCGGCTGGAAGCGCGACAGGAAGAAGGCCGGATAGAGCCCGCCGAGCACTCCGACGATCAGGACCAGAAGCAGCGCGGGCAGAAGGATCCCGCCGGCTCCGAAATAGGAGATTTGAAGGCTCGCATCGAGGAAGGCCGAGAAGGGCCGGACGAGGAGTTCGACCAGCGCCAAAGCGATCAGGGCGGCGACGAAGGCGATCAGGATCGATTCGCCGACGAACTGCACGATCAGCTGCTTTCGGGTCGCCCCGAGCACCTTTCGAAGAGCGACCTCGCGGGCCCGCTGGCTCGCGCGGGCGGTGGCGAGGTTGGTGAAGTTGACCACCGCCATGCCGAGGATGAGGAGCGCGATGACCGCGAAGGTGACGATCGTCCGGCGATCGTTGCCCGGCGACATCGCCGCCGCCTGCGCCCGGCCGAGATGGACGTCGCGGACGTTGACGATATGCCAGTCCTGGTCGTCGCCCGCGTTGAACCGGGCCTCGCCGGCATTCTCGTCGGGGATGTTGCGCTTCTCCCAGGCCGGGAAGCCGTCCTGGATCGTCTTCGGGTCGGCGCCGGGCCGAAGCTTCACATAGACATAGCCGTTCTGGCATCCCCAGCATTCCAGCGCCTGCGGAGTGTCGGCGTTGAAGGCGACGAGGTCGATCCGCCCGAGCGCGTTGATCTTGAGGTGCGAGTTCTTCGGCAGGTCCTCGAGCACCCCGGTGATCCTGAAGTCGCGCGACTGGCCGCGGCTTATGAGGGTCATCGTCCGGCCGACGACATTGTCGGTGCCGTAGCGCTTCTTCGCCTCGCTGCTGGTCAGCACCGCGCTATTGGGCTGGCTCAGCGAGGAGACGTCGCCGTGAACCATCGGCAGCGGGATCACCTCGAGGAAATTGCTGTCGACCCAGTAATAATCCTCGGTCGAGGTCGCCTCGCCGTCCTTGAGGAAGACCGGGCCGTTGCTGGTGACGTAGACCTCCTTCTCGACCTGCGGGAAGTCCTTCGCGATCCGCTTGCCGGCCAGATAGGGGGTCATCTGGAGCTGGGCCTCCTGGCCCGTCTCGCTCGACTTGTACCAGCTCTGGATCTGATAGGCGTTCTCGGCGCCCGGCATCCACTCGTCGTAGCTCATCTCGTAGCGGACGAAGAGCAGGATCAGCAGGCAGGCGGCCATTCCGATGGCGAGCCCGAAGATGTTGATGAAGGCATAAGTGCGGTTTTTCGCGAGGGCGCGGAGGCCGACCGTCAGATAATTCTTCCACATCTGTCTGGGTCCTACTCGTAGCGAAGGGCGTGGACGGGGTTGAGGCGGGCGACCCGCACCGCGTGGCCGGCGACGGTCGCGATCGCGATGGCGAGGGCGAGGGCTCCGGCCAGGACGAAGGGCCCCGGGCCGAGCGCGATCCGGGCGTCGAACGTGTTCAGCCAGTCGCGCATCGCCCACCAGGCGGCCGGCCAGGCGATCAAATTGGCCAGCACGACGGGCTTGGAGAATTGCCAGGTGAGGAGCCGGACGATGTCGCGCACTCTCGCGCCCAGCACCTTGCGGATTCCGATCTCCTTGGTCCGCCGCTCGGTCGTGAACGAGGCGAGCCCGAACAGCCCGAGGCAGGCGATGGCGATGGCGAGAAGCGAGAATCCGGCGAACAGGATCGTCCGCCCGCGCTCCGCGGCGTAGAGCTCGCGGGCGACATCCTCGACGAAACGCGCCTCGAACGGGATCTCCGGCTCGAACCTGCGCCACACCCGGTTGAGGCCGGCCATCACGTCGCCCGGGCGGGCCGCGGCGTAGCGGACCAGAACCTGGCTCGTCTTCTCGGGATCGTAGGCGAAGACCATCGGCTCGATCGCCTCGCGCGCGGTCCGGAAGCGCGTGTCCTCGACCACTCCGGCGATCCTCGCGGGAACCATGTTGAAGCCGTCGAACGCGACTTCGACGACTTGGCCGATCGCGGCCTGCGGGCTGCGATGGCCGAGCTTCGCCGCGGCGGAGCGATTGACCACCACGTTGATCCCGCGGCCGACCAGCTCGCCGGTGGTGCCGGTCACCCGGTCGGCGGCGAAGCGGTCGCCGATCAGCCGCCCGGCGAGCAGCTCGATGTCCATCGTCTGCAGATATTCGGAATCGACTCCGTAGAAGCCCATCGAGACATGTTCCGGAGCGCCGAGGGCCCGCATCAGCCGGACCGAGGAGTCCGGCGAGCCCAGGCCGATTCCGGTCCGGGCCACTGCGGTCACTCCGGGGATGGCGAGCATCGCCGGGCGCGCCGCCTCATATTCCGAGCCCTGGGTGAAGCGCCAGGCATTGTCGATCTGGACCAGCCCGTCGCGGCGATAGCCGGGATCGACCTGCTCCACGAAGCGGGTCTGGGACCAGATCACCGCCGTGCTCGCGATCAGCCCGATGGCGACCGCGAACTGGGCCAGGACCAGGGCCGCCCTGAGCCGCCCGCTGCCCGGAGTCTCGGCCGAGACCGGCCCGGCGCGAAGCAGCGGAGCGGGCTTGAAGCGGCTGAGGTAGAAGGCGGGATAGAGGCCGCCCAGAAGCCCGGTTGCCGCGACCAGGGCGAGCGCCGGCAGAAGCATTCCACCCTCGCCCAGATAGGCGACCCGCATGTCGGCGCCGGTCAGCCGGCCGACCCACGGCGTCGCCAGCTCGACGGCCGCGAGCGCGATCACCATCGCAACGGCGGAAACCACCACGCTTTCGGTCAGGAACTGAACGATCAGCTGGCCGCGGGTAGCGCCCATCACTTTTCGAAGCGCGACTTCGCGCGCCCGCTGAGCCGCCCGCGCGGTGCTCAGGTTGACGAAGTTCATCACGGCCATGCCCAGAGTCAGCAGGGCGACGATCGCGAAGGTGGCGAGGGCGCGCGGATCGCCGCCGGGGGTCAGCGCCGCCGTCTGGGTCTCGCCGAGATGGACGTCGCGCAGCGGCACCAGCCGAAACTCGAAGATGTCGGCCAGCGAGACGAGCTTGCCGTCGATGACCTCCGGAGTCATGACCCGTTTTTTCCAGGCGGGGATTCCGGCATCGATCGCCGCCGCATCGGCGCCGGGCCGCAGGCGGACATAATGGAGCTGGTCGTAATTGCCCCAGCCCCGAAGCTCCGGCGGGATCTGCGCCGGATCCCGGCGGTAGATGATCCCGACGCTCAGGCTGGTGTTGCGCGGCAGGTCGCGCAGCACGCCGCCCACCCGATAGCCGCGCTTTCCGGGGCCCGCGCCGAGGCTGATCACCTTCCCGACCGCATCGGCCGTTCCGAACTGCCGGATCGCCTCGCTCTCAATCAGCACGATCGAGTTGGAATCGGGCAGCGCGGTCGCGGCCGAACCGTGCGCGAAGGGCAAATCCAGAACCTTGAAGAAGTCGCCGTCGACCGTGGTCGCTTCGATGAACACCGGCTGGCCGTCGCGCTCGGTGACGGTCTTGCCGGACGCGACCGAGGTCACCGCTTCGATCTGCGGGAAGCCGCGGGCCAGGCTCTCGTCCATCGGAAACGGAGTGGCCTGCGTGAGCACGTCGGGCTGGCCCGGAGGGTGGATCTTCGACTGGACCTGATAGACCCCGCCGTGGCCCGGCAGCCAGCTGTCGTAGCTCTGCTCGTAGCGCACATAGCCCAGGATCAGGAGGCAGCCGGCGAGGCCCACCGCCAGCCCGCCGATGTTGATCGCCGCATAGACCTTGTTGCTCGCCAGGGCCCGGAAAGCGACGGTCAGATAGTTGAGCAGCATCGCCGGCCCTACTCGTAGCGCAGCGCGTGGATGGGATTGGCGCGGGCGACCTTGAGGGCGTGGCCGGCGATCGTTCCGAGCGCGATGGCGAGGGCGAGGGCTCCGGCGAGCACGAACGGCGCGGGGCCGAGGTCGATCCGGGCGTCGAAGCCGTTCAGCCAGTCGCGCATGACCCACCAGGCCGCGGGCCAGGCGATCAGGTTGGCGATGATGACGGGTTTCGAGAATTGCCAGGCGAGCAGGCTGACGATATCGCGGCTTCGGGCGCCGAACACCTTGCGGATTCCGATCTCCTTGGTCCGCCGCTCGGCCGTGAAGGCGGAAAGGCCGAACAGGCCGAGGCAGGCGATCAGCACGGCGAGGAGGGCAAAGCCGGCGAAGGTCTTCGCCTTGGCGGCGTCGGTCGTGTACAGCTCGCCCAGCTGGTCGTCGGAGAACTCGCCCTCGAACGGCACTTCCGGAGCGAGCCTCTTCCAGACCTGCTCGAGCTTGCGGCGCAAGGCCTCGGGGTCGTCCGATTCGTAGCGGACGACGAGGCTTCGGTAGACGCCGCTATCCTGGTAGATCATCGCCTCGAGGGGCTCGCGCAGCGAGCGGAAGCGCGAGTCCTGCGCGACCCCGACGATCGTCACCGGGAGCATTCCATATTCGTCGGGAAGCTGGTTCGCCTTGACCTGCTTGCCGAGCGCCTCCTGAGGGGTCGCGAAGCCCATCTGCCGCGCCGCCAGCGCGTTGACGACCACGTTCACGCCCCTCTGCGCAAGCGCCCGCATCCCCGCCTCGGTCGCTTCCTTGGGCTCGTCGGGGATGGCGCCGCTGTCGTTGGCGAACTGCCTCGACAGCTTGCGCCCGGCGATCATTTTGATCCCCATCGTGTCGAAGAAATTGGGATGGGCGCTGTACCAGCCGATGGTGATCGGCTTGGTCCGCCCCGGCACCTGGATGCTGGTGTTGAGGGTCGTGCCGCTGGCGGGCGTGATCGAGGTTCCGGCGGCGCCCTTGACCCCTTCGACCTTCTCCATCTCGCGGATCAGGGTGTCGACGATCGGAGCGACCTGGGCGCGGTTGAGGTTGGAGATCTGGATGAGGCCGTCGCGGCGGTAGCCGGGGTCGGTCGTCCGGGCGAACTCGGTCTGGGCGTAGACGATCGCGGTGCAGATGATCAGGCCGATGGACACCGCGAATTGGGCGACGACGAGCACGGCTCGAAGCCGGCCGCTGCCGAGCGGCTCGGCCGACGACTTGTTGGCCTTGAGCACCGCCGCCGGCTGGTAGCGCGAGAGATAGAAAGCGGGGTAGAGGCCGCCGGCGAGGCCGACGGCGAGCAGCAGCCCGACCACCGGAAGCGCGATTCCGCCCTCCCCGAAATAGTTCATCTCCAGCTCGACTCCCAGAAAGCTCGACAGGAAAGGCAGGGTCAGCTCGGCGAAGGCCAGCGCCAGCAGCATCGCCACCGACGCGAGCAGGATCGATTCGGCCAGGAACTGGACGATGAGCTGGCCCCGGTTCGCTCCCAGCACCTTGCGTAGCGCCACTTCGCGGGCGCGCTGGCTCGCGCGCGCGGTCGCCAGGTTGACGAAGTTCACTGACGCGATTCCGAGGATCAGCAAGGCGACGATGGTGAAAGTGAGCAATGTGCCGCGGTCGTTGCCGGGCCGCTCCGGCTCGCCCTCCGCCTCGCTCAGGTGGACGTCCCGGATGTTGACCAGCTTCCAGTCGAAGGCGTCGCCCTCGCTGACCTTCACTCCGCCGACGTCGACCGGAGTGATGTTGCGCTTCTCCCAGGCGGGGAGCTGGGCGTTGATCGCCTCGGCGTCGGCGCCGGGCCGAAGCTTGAGATAGACGTTGCCGTTGATGCAGCCCCAGCCGCACTCGCCCTTCTCGAGGTCGCTGATCCGGCTGACCATCCTGAAGTTCATGTGGCTGTTGCGCGGCAGATCCTCGAACACTCCAGTGACCCGCATCGCCGAGCGCTCGCCGCGGCGGATGACCGTCATCGTCTGGCCGACGACGTTGACGCCGCCGAAGCGCTTCAGCGCCTCGCTTCGGCTAAGCACCAGGTCGTCGACGTTCCTGAGCGCCGTCGCCGGATCGCCGTAGAGGAAGGGGATTTCGAGGATCCGGAAGAAGCTCTCGTCCGCCCGGATCATCGGAGCGAAGCTCGCTTCGCCGTTGCGAAGGAAGACCGGCTCGGCGCCCTCGGCTCGGGCGATCGCCTCGATCTGCGGGAAATCCTTGGCGAGCGATTCGGTGATGACCCCGTGGGTCCCCTGCTGGCGGCTGACCTGGCCGGTCTCGGGATCGGTGTGGATGCTCTGGACCTGGAAGAGTCGGTCGGCGTCGGGCAGCCATTTGTCGTAGCTGGTTTCATGGCGGACGTAGAGGAGGATCATCAGGCAGGCGGCGAGGCCGATCGCCAGGCCGACGATGTTGATGAAGGCGTAGGTCTTGCTCTTCGTCAGCGCCCGGTAGCCGACGGTCAGATAATTGCGCCACATCGCCTGCATCGAAATTCCCCCTACCGCGCCGGCGGCGCGGGCCGCTTCGCGACGATCTTGACCTCGGTCAGTCCGCCCCCCAGGATCTTGGCCACGCCGATCGCGGTCCAGGCCGGATAAGGCGCGTTCACATGGCGCTTGTGGACCGCGACCATCTTGCCGATCTGGCCTTCGACGTCGGTATGGAAGCTGCTGATGTCGACGACGTCGTCCCAGCTCGCCCCGGCCCTCTTCAGGATCGAGCCGATGCGCTGGTAGACCCGCTCATAGGCGGCCTCGAGGTCGGTCTCCCCTTGCCGCAGGCCGACGACGATCCCGCTGAGGTAGATCGTGTCGCCGACGACGATGGCGTCGTTATAGCCCCACTCCTCCTGCGACTTCCTCGCCCGCTCGTTCTCGCTCATCAGCACGGTTGCGCGCTGCCGCTCCCCGGCTCCCGCCGCGGCGGCCGGGACGATGGCCGCCGCGACGGAAAGGAGGAGGCAGGCGCTCAGAGATGAGACGGGCACCGTTCGGGCTGAGCTTGTCGAAGCCCTTCCCTTCCCCTTGCGCAAAATGGAAGGGGAGCCCTTCGACAAGCTCAGGGCGAACGGGTGTGGGGTGAAGCTCACGCCGCCCTGCGCCGCTCGATCAGGATCTTGCCGTCGAGCATGTTGACGACCCGGCCCGCATAGTCGGCATGGGCCGGCGAGTGGGTCACCATGACGATGGTCGAGCCTTCCCGGTTCAGGGCCTGGAGCATCTTCATCACCTCCTCGCCATGCTGGGTATCGAGGTTGCCGGTGGGCTCGTCGGCGAGGATCAGCTTCGGGTTGCCGACCAGGGCGCGGGCGACCGCGACTCGCTGCTGCTGGCCGCCGGAGAGCTGGCTAGGCCGGTGCTTGGCGCGGTGGGCGACCCCGACCTTGTCCATCACCGCCTCGACCCGGCTCCGCCGCTCGGAAGCCGGGACGTCGTGGTAGAGCAAAGCGAGCTCGATATTCTCGCGCACGCTGAGCTCGTCGACCAGGTTGAAGCTTTGGAAGATGAAGCCGATATTCTTCTTTCGGAAGTCGGCGAGCTTGCTCTCGGGAAGCCCGGCCACTTCGGTCCCGTCGAAAACGTAGGAGCCGCTGCTCGGCGAATCGAGCATCCCGACCACGTTGAGCAGCGTCGACTTGCCGCATCCCGACGGGCCCATGATCGCGACGAACTCGCCGTCGGCGATGTCGAGGTCGATCCGGTCGAGGGCGGTCGTCTCGACGGTATCGGTGCGGTAGACCCGCGACAGTTCACGCATGCTCAGCATAGCTTCAAGCTCCTTCGTCACGTCTCGAGGTCCAGCCGGTCCTTGTCGGCGAAACCGGTATAGGGGGAGGTGATGACTCGCTCTCCGGGCTCCAGCCCGTCCAGCACTTCGATATAATCGGCGTTGCGGCGGCCGAGGCGGACGTTGCGCTTCACCGCTTCGCCTCCGCCGGGGGCGACCACGAACACCCAGGCGCCGCCGGTCTCGTTGTAGAAGGCGCCGTTGGGGATCAGCAAAGCCGGGGCCGGATCGCCGAGAGTCAGCTTGGTCTGGAGGGTCTGGCCGCGGTTGAGCGCGGGCGGCTCGGCCCCGACGAAATGGAGATCCGCCTCGAAGACCCCGTTCTTCACCTGCGGATAGATCTTGGCGACCTTCGCCCGATAGGTCTTGCCGCCGACTTCGACGGTCGCGGTCTGGCCGGGCTGGACTCGGCCGAGATAATATTCGTCGACGCTCGCGACCAGCTTGTTGCGGCCGGCGCTGTCGACCTGGCCGAGCCGCTCGCCGCGGGTCAGCGACTGGCCGACCTGGATCGAGAAGGCGGTGAGCTGGCCCGAGACGGGCGCCCGCAGGTTGAGGGCGTCGAGAGTCGAGCGGGCGATGTCGAGGCTTCCGCTCAGCGAGGCGTTGGAGGCCCGGAGCTGCGCGAGCTGGCTGGTCTGGAGCCTCTGGTTGACCGCCCGGGCGCGCTTCAGCACCTCGGCCCGGCGCTCGCTCGAGAGATATTCGTCGCGGCTGTCGTTGAAGACCTTGGCGGGGACGTAGCCCTTTTCCATCAGCGGCTTTTGCATCTCGTACTGGCGCCTGGCCTTGTCGGCGGCGAGCTGGGCGTCGATCACCGCGCGCTCGTCGCCGATGCTGGTCTGGGCGAGCGCGAGCTCTTGACTCCGCATCGAGTTGACCTCGCGCGAGACGTCCGACTGGCGGGCGAGAAGGTTGAGCGCCAGGTCCGAATTCGAAAGCACCGCGAGCAGCTGGCCCTGCTGGACGATCGCTCCGTCCTCGACCAGCACCTTCTCCACCCGTCCGCCCTCGACCGCGTCGAGATAGACGGTGACGAGCGGCTCGACCCGGGCTCGAAGCGGAAGAAAGTCGTCGAACGTCCCCTTGGTCGCCGCCGAGATGGTCAGCCGCTCGGCCGCCACCGTCTGGCTGCCGGCGCTCGGTGCGAACCACCAGAAAAGCGCTGCGAGAAGAACGGCCGCCGCCGCTCCGATGGCGATCTTGGTCCGCTGCGACAGGCCGGTGGAGGCCACGACCTTGTCCATTCCGGTGCCGCTCTCGGCCCGGTTCGGATTTTCGTTCGATTTGATTCCGATCACGCTCATCCCAACCTCATTCGAGTCCATCAGCAATCATCGTGCCACGAACGGGACGGCGGCGCGGGCCGACCCGGCCTCGATGATCGTCCGATTCCGGACACAGGGCTGTACGGCGGCGGACAAAGTCACAGCGAAATGCTCGAGCAGCCCATGGCGAGATGGGCGCTTCCGTCGGCGCAGGCCTGAACGGGCTCGCAGGCCGCCATCCTTAGCCCGGCCACGGCGGCGATCCCCAGCAGGCCGGCCAGCCAGATTTCCATGCTCCGCATCTTTTCCTCCCGAATCCCGCCCGATACCCAGCACGACCCGTGCCAATGGCGGAAAATGGCGGTTTGCGGCGATTGTCGGCGATGTTTCGGGCCTCCGGCACGTCCGCTTCCGGACGCGGCGAGTCCGTCCCCGGACTCTGCGGTCACGCTCCAAGGCACCATTGGCACGATTATTGTTTGTCCGCATCCGGACGCCGCTGTAGGAGAATCGCCGTGGCTGGGGAGGGTAAGCCGTTCTGGCGCTGCATCGTCATCGACGACGATCAGGACATCTTGCTTTCGGCCCGGCTCCTGCTTCGCGATCTTTTCGAGGAGGTCGCCACCTTCCAGGCCCCCGAGGACGCGATGGCGGCGATCGAGGGCGACGGCGCGGACGTCGTCCTGCTCGACGCCAATTTCGGCCGCGGCGCCACCAACGCCGCCGAGGGCTTCCACTGGCTCGGCGAGATATTGGCGAAAGACCCGCAGGCCGTGGTGGTGATGATCACCGCCCATGGCGGGGTCAACATCGCCGTCGAGGCGATGAAGCGCGGCGCCACCGACTTCGTCTCCAAGCCCTGGTCGAACGAGCGCCTGCTCGCCACCGTGCGCACCGCCGCCGCCCTGCGCACCTCGCGCCAGGCCGTCGCCACCGAGCGCAAGCGCGCCGTCGCCATCTCCGCTCCCGCGGCGGGCGGCGAAACTCCGCTGCTCGGCCAGTCGGCGGCCATGCGCCGGGTCTATTCGCTCGTCGACCGCGCCGCTCCGACCGAGGCCAACGTGCTGATCCTCGGCGAGAACGGCACCGGCAAGGAGCTGGTCGCACGCGAGCTTCACCGCAAGTCGCGCCGGGCCGGCAGCGTCTTCGTTTCGGTCGACCTCGGCGCGGTCGCCGAGAATCTCTTCGAGTCCGAGCTGTTCGGGCATGTGAAGGGCGCCTTCACCGACGCCCGCGGCGATCGCATCGGCCGGCTCCAGGCGGCGGACGGCGGAACCCTGTTCCTCGACGAGGTCGGCAACCTGCCGCTTCATCTCCAGCCCAAGCTGCTCACCGCGCTCGAGCAGCGCCAGGTCGTCCCGGTCGGAGCCAACAAGCCGGTCCCGATCGACGTGCGGGTCGTCGCCGCCACCAACCTGCCGCCCGAGCGGCTCGCCGATGAGGGGCTGTTCCGCCAGGATCTCCTGTTCCGGCTCAACACCGTCGAGATCGAGCTCCCCCCGCTGCGCGAGCGGCGCGACGACATCCCGGTCCTGGTCGACCATTATGTCGCCCTCTACGCCAGGAAATATGGCAAGCCCGCGCGCGAGCTGCCCGCGGAGGTGATTGCCGCCCTCGTCGCCTATGACTGGCCCGGCAACGTCCGAGCGCTCCGCCACGCCGCCGAGCGCGCGGTCATCCTCGCCGGCGACGGCGCTTTCACCTTCGAGGATTTCTCGCTGTCGCGCTCGACCACGCCGCGTCAGCCGTCGGTGAGCAGCCCGCCCAGCCTCAGTCCCGACCTCAACCTCGAGCGGGCCGAGCGGCAGATGGTCGAGGAAGCGCTCAAGCGCCACGCCTACAACATCTCGCTCGCAGCTCAGGAACTGGGCCTGACCCGCGCCTCGCTCTACCGGCGAATGGACAAGCATGGGCTTTGAGCGGGCGCTCTCTCCTCCCCGGAATCTGCCTGGGAGGGATTTGAGGCCCCGGCGGCCCCATGGGCTTTAGGAGCCGCTTCATAGCCGGCCTCGGCTGGCGCGCGGCGATGCTGCTTGGGAGCCTGTTCCTGTTCCTCTCCGCGGTCGACGTGGAAGGGCTTGGAGTCGCCCGGCTGCTCGCCGCCGGCCTCTGCCTGTGGGCGCTCTACGAACTGTGGCGCTACATCCAGCGCACCAACATGGAGCTCGCCCGCTTCCTCGAGGCGGTTCGCCTCGGCGACCTGTCGCAAAGCTTCGCTCATCGCGCCGACGGTAGCGGCTTCGCCGACATCGGCGAGGCTCTCGACGAGGGCATCAGGAGCCTTCGCGACGAACGGTTGCGCCTCACCGAATCCAACCGCTTCTGCGAGGCGGTGCTGGACGACGCTCCGGCGCCGCTGCTGACGGTCGATTCGGACGGGCGGGTCGAGCTTGCCAACAAGGCGGCGCGCCGGCTGTTCGTGCGCCATCACGGAGTGAGGATCGAGGATTACCGGATCTACGGCGAAACCTTCGCCGCGGCGCTCAGCGACGACGCCATCGGCAAGCCGAGGCTGGTGCCTCTGATGCTCGACGAGCTGCCCCAGACCGCGATGGTCAGCGCCGCCTCGGTCCACCGCCTCGGCGGAATGGTGAGGGTGGTCGCGGTCCAGCCCATCCAGGGCGAGCTGAACGCGGTGGAGATCGCGGCGCAGAGCGATCTCGTCCGGGTCCTGACCCACGAGATCATGAATTCGATGACTCCGGTAACTTCGCTCGCGCAGAGCGCGGCGAGCCTGATGGCGGAGGTCGACAAGGGCGACGACCCGGCCGTGAGCGACGCCCGCTCCGCGGTCGAGACGCTCGCCCGCCGCGCCGACGGAGTCATGCATTTCGTCGAAAGCTACCGCCAGATCAGCCGCACCCCGATCGTGCGCCGACGCCATTTCGAAGTGCTGCCCTGGGCCCAGGAGCTCGAATCGCTGTTCCGGGCGGGCGACGGAGCCGACGGCGTGAGCCTGTCGCTGGGGGTCCATCCGGACCGCCTGACGCTCGACGCGGATCCGGACCTGATGTGCCAGGTGCTGATCAACCTGCTTCGAAACGCCGCCGAAGCCGCCCGCGAGCATCATGAAGCTCCCGCGGTGTCGCTCTCCTTCACGGCCGTGCCCGGGGCCAGGGTCCAGATCGAGGTGGCCGACAACGGCGCCGGAGTGCCCGAGGCCTTGCGCCAGGACGTCTTCCTGCCCTTCTTCACCACCAAGGCGAAGGGGACGGGCGTCGGCCTCAGCCTGGCCCGCCAGGTCGTCCTGGCCCATCGCGGGTCGATCGGCCTCGGCGCCAGCGAAAGCGGCGGCGCCCTGTTCCGGATATTGCTGTAAATCCCGCCGCGCCCGGGTCGCCGCCAGCGTCTTCCGGCGCGGAATGAAGGCCCTTCGACAGGCTCAGGGCGAACGGGGGGCGATATCGGCCCTCAGCGCCAGCCGGTCGGCTTCCGGCGTCCAGCCGAGCTGCTCCTCGGGAATGGCATCCGCCAGGCTCAGTCCGTCGAGGATTCGAGCGGTCTCGTCGCGCACCATCAGCATGACCCGATGGAGCCGGCACTGGTCCTCGCTGATGCAATTCTTGCAGGTCTCGTGGCGGTACCGGCTGGCGCACGGAAGGAGGCCGAGCGAGCCTCGGGTGAGCCTGACGATCGATCCGTAGCTGATCTCTCCCGGCGGCTTCGCGAGCCAGTAGCCGCCGTCGCGGCCGCGGCGGCTCGCGACCAGGCCCTCGCGGATCATCTGCGAGAGCATCACCGTCAGGAACTTGGGCGGGATGTTCTGCCGAGCCGCGATCTCGCTCAGCTGGACAGGACCCTCGCCATAACGGTCCGCCAGGTGGAGGAGCGCGCGGATAGTATAGCGCGTTCGTTGAGAAAGCATCGAGGCGTCATGGACTCTGGGGCCGCGATTGGCAACCGGCAGGCGGCCCCCTAGGCTTTCGGGCCCGAGGCCCGGCGGAGGAAATGGCCCGCCGAGACCCCGCGCAGCAGGGCTTGCCGATAATTCTGCATAGCCGCCACGCCGTCCCACGCGCGCGCCGGCCAGTCCGCGGTCATCCGCTGCAGCCGGTCCGTGTCCAGAATGGAGCGGGCCTCCGCGCATTCCGCGATTCGCTTGAGCTCCTCGCCGAGCTCTCCGCGGGCCGCGCTCAGCCCCTCGTGCCAGTCGGCGGCCTGGTACCCCTTGCGCCGTTCCTGGAGAATCGACTGCGGCAGTCGGTCGGCGAAGGCCGTCCGGGCCAGAGCGCGCGAAGTCCCGTGGCGGAGGAACTGGCCGGGTGGCACGGCGAGGCAGAATTCGATCAGCCTGCGATCGGCGGTGGGATCGCGGGGGTCGATTCCCCAGCCGGCCAAGGTGCCCTTGTTGTAATTGCCCATGTCGACCCGCCGAAGCACCCACAGGCGAGTCTCGACCGGGTCGCCGCGCGGCCGGTGGCTGAAGTCCACGCCGCGTTCTGCCGCGCGCTCGGCCAAGCCCAGCCGTTCCACCGCCCCGGCGTCGATCGCACTATAGTCGGTGATCTTCCGGCTCCGGCCCCTAAGGCGGCCGATGCCGCGCCACAGCGGCGCCGGAATGAACGGCCCAAGCGCCTGGGCGCCGATCGTTCCGAGGCGGGTGCCGTTGCGCCTCAACGCCGCCGATTCCCGAAGCAGCGCGAGCAGCCGGCCGCTCGCTAGGAGCTGGGTGAGCAGCGGCATGCCGTCATAGCTTATGCTCATGTTGCCGCGCGTGCCGGTCAGAAGCACTGCAAGGCGCCGGTCGCGCGCCAGGTCGAGTATCTTGTTGAGCCAGACCGTGTTGCACAGGTTGAGGGTTGGACGCTCGTAAAGGAGGAAGTCGCGGTCGAGGGCGGCGAGCGGGGAGCCGCCGTTGCGGACGATGACATGGTCGATATTGGCGTGCATGGCGGCGACGCTTTCGGCATGGCCGCTTTCATCGACGATCGTTTCGGGATGGCCGCGCCCTTCAAAGCCTTCGCGCGGCACGGCGGTGAAGGCCGTCACCCGTCCCCCCGCCGGCGCCAGCAGCCGCGCGGCGGTCGCGGCGACCGTGCTGCTGTCGAGCCCGGCGCTGAGGTGGGCGGCGACGTGGCCGCCGCTGCCGCGCAGGCGCACCGCGACGGCGCGGTCGAAATGCGCCCGCATCGCCTCCGCATATTCGCCGTGGCCGCCGAGCCTGACCGGAGTCAGCCGCGGCCGCCACCAGCGCTCCGATCGCACCCCGTCGTGCGTGACCGCCACGAAATGCCCGCTTCGGACTTTCTCCACGCCTCGGAAGAAGGTGTCGGAGCCGTCCTCGGGGAGAAGGGCGACGAAGCCTGCGACCGCCGACTCGTCCGGAGCCATCGGCACCTCGGGAAGGGCGTGAAGCCCCTTGGCCATCGACGAGAAGGCGAAAAATCGGGGGCGGGTTGCGTAATGGAGGGGCTTTTCGCCGAGCATGTCGCGCACCAGCAGCAGCCGGCGCCGGCTCGGGGCCCAGTAAGCGAAGGCGAAATCGCCGTCGATCCGGTCGATCGCCCCTTCCTGCCAGCGCTCGAGCGCGCGCAAGAGCAGGTCGGAATCGGTCAGGTCGGAACCGGCGGCCGAGCCCAGGCCGAGCGCGTCGCAAAGCTCGTCGCGATTGTCGAGGCGAAGGTCGGCGACGAGCAGGGCGCCGCTGTCCGCGGCCCTGGTGACGGTCCGGCCGCCGCGGTCGTCCGGCGCCGGCTCGAATAGCCGCCGGCCCATCGCGAGCGCCCCGTCGGCAGCGATCGCCGGCGCATCGGGGCCGTATATACGCTGCGCCTCGAGCATCCGCTCGCAGCGCGCCTTCGAATCGGGGCGGTCGTCGAAGCTCCAATAGCCGGCAATCGCCGTCATGCAGGCCGGATTTCGACCAATCCGTCCGCTGCAAGCTCGTCGAGCAGCTCCCTGAGCTGGGCCTCGCACGTGTCCGGGTCGACGTCGAACTCGCCCAGCAGCTCCTGCTTGATCTCGGAAAGCCGCTTCGGCTGCTCGATCATTCCCCAGATCCGGGTGGCGGTGCTGTTGAAGCCGTAGCAGGTGCCATTGTCGATATGCAGGGCGACCAGCTCCCCGTCGACCTCAGTCTCGATCATCTCGCCCCGTCTCTCAACCACCAGATCCTCGGCCACCAAGCCCTCCGTCATTGCTTGCGCCCCTTTATGGGCTGGACCGACCCGCATGCAACCTCGCAGGGAAGATTGTCGTTTCTTCGGTAGCGTTTGACAGGGTGGCCGCTTGCCGGTACCCATCCAGCTTCCGGTTTTTGACAGGGTGATATGATGACTGTTTCGCGCAAGGCTCTTGAGGTGGTCAATGCGGGCGGGTCCACCCGCGCGTGGGTTCGGCCTGCCGTGCAAAGGCTTGCCGCCGGATGTGCCGAGAACGGCGCGCCTGCCGGAACTCCCGACACGGGCGTGAACTTCTCCTAAGCGCCGCAAAGTCGCTTCCCGACTCCGCTGACAACCCGCGTTCGCGGCGCTGGCCGCGCGCGCGGCTGTAGCTCGCCTGCTTCGCCCGAGGCGCTCGCCTCGGGCGATGCCGCGTGCGCGGTCTGAGCGCTTCGACCCCTTGCCCAACAAGCACGGCGGCGATCCTGAACGCCCCCATGGGCCGCCCGACGCCCCCTCCGCCGAGGGCGGACGAACGGCGGCCGGGTCGGCCAGCTACCGGCCCCGGCCTAGAGGATGAGATCGGTCTGGGTGATCGGCAGCGGCGCCGCGAGGGTGACGGTGATCATCAGGTCGGCATCGCCGTCGCCGTCGGTGTCGCCCTCGATGAACCAGGTCCCGGCGCTGCCGTAGACCCTGAGCTCGCCCGCCGACGACGCCCCGTTGCCGGTGAAGCCCGTGCTGATCACCCGGAACGCCTGGTCGCCGGCGGCATGCTCGTCGGCATCGATCCGGCTGAGGTCGATCTTGTCCATTCCGCTCAGGAAGTCGTGGATCTGGTCCATCGAGGTCGCGGTCGAATCCTCGTCCGTATAGTAACGGAAGAAGTCGGCTCCGCCGCCGCCGGTAAGATTGTCCGCGCCGCGGTGACCGGTGAGGATGTCGCCGTTCTGGCTACCGGTGAGGCTGTCATTGCCCTGGCCGCCGAACACCCGGAAGCTGCCGTCGTCCTCGGCCGAGCCGTTGAAGACCAGCGTCTCGTTCGACCTCAGCGGAGCGGCGTCCACCGTCATCTGGATGCCCGCCACGTTGCCGTCGTTCATGGTCACATTGTAGTCGTAGGTGGCTCCCAGCGCTCCGAAGCGGGTGTCGAAGGCCGAGACCATTCCGATCTGCTCGATCCCCACGAGCTGCGCCGCTCCGAAGGTGATCGTATAGTCGCCGCGAAGGGCGAGCTGGTCGGTTCCGCCCGGGCCGCCGTTGACGACGTCGCTGGCGCCCCACTGGCCCTGGGCTCCGAACAGGAAGACGTCGTCATTGGCGCCGCCCGTCAGGTTGTCGGTGCCGCCGCCGCCGTAGATGAAGAAGCTGCCGTCGGTCTCGGCGGCGCCGTTGAAGGTGAAGTCCTCCCCGAGCCTGAGCCGGTTGGCGTCGATGATCATCTGCACGCCGGTCGCGACGTTCACATCGAGCAAGGTGATGTTGTAATCGTAGTGATTGGCGCCCGAATCGCCGAAACGAGTGTCGTTGCCCGGCATGATCGCCAGATTCTCGACCCCGAGAACGTCGGCTCCGAACGTCAGCCCTCCCGAATAATTGCCCTGGAGAGCGATCTGGTCGATGCCGCCGCCGCCGTCCACCTGGTCCGCCGAGGTCATCGCGCCGTCGAAGAAGAAGACATCGTCGCCGCCGAGGCCGCTCAGATCGTCGTTGCCGCCCTGGACGACGAAGAAGAAGTCGCCGTTCGGGGTGCCGCTGATCGTATTGTCGGTGCCGTCGCCGGCAAGCCAGTCCCCGGGGCCGGCGACTCCGGTCACCGTCAGAGTCACGGTCACCGTGTTGCCGTCGGTCAGAGTGTACTGGAAGGTTCCGGCGGTCGCCGAAGTGTTGACCGCTCCGACCTCGCCGCCCGACGGATTGGTCAGAGTGTTGTACTGGCCGGCCGGGTTGAAGCTGTACGTGCCGTCGGACTGGACCGTGACCGTGCCGCCATTGGCGAGCGCGATCGGGGTGTTGAGATTGGCGCTGGAGCCGTTCACCGCCGAGATGCTCAGAGTGTCGCCGTCGGCGTCGCTGTCGACTCCGGAGCCGTTGTTCGCGAAGAGATCGCCGGTGCCCACCGTGTCCTCGGGCGTGCTGATCGAATCCGGCTGGGCCACCGGCGCGTCCGGCTGAGCGGAAATGCTGATGGCGCGCGTGGACACATGCGCCTCGCTGGTGAGGGTGCCGCTGAGACCCGGATCGGCGCCGGTGAAGCCGCGATCGTCGGTGGTGACGGTCAGCGTGTCGGGTCCGTTGTAATTGGCGTCCGGCGAGTAGGTGAGGCCGTTCGTCGCCGAGAGCGTCGCGTTGATCTGGTTCAAGGTCGCCCGGATCACGATCGTGTTGGAATCCTGGGTGACGATATTGCCGGCGGTGATTCCGCCCGAGACGTTGGTCAGGATCTCCAGAGTTCCGTGCTCGACCTCGAAGACGAAGCTGAGCTCGTCGGTCGCCGGATTCGCGTCCGGATCGGCGATCGACATCCCGCTCAGCCACGCATCGACCGCGTCCTCGCCCGTTCCGATCCCTCCGCCGAGCGAGTTGACCGGAGCGTCGTTGACCGGCGCGATGTTGACCGTGACCAGCTCGACTCCGACGTTGTTGCCCGCGACCACGGCGCCCTGGCCGCCGCCCGGCGCCCCGTCGACCAGCCCGTAGGCGAGGACGACGGAAGCCGGCGGGTTGTTGTTGATGTTGGTGTAACGGACCGACTGGACGACCTCATCGACCAGGGCGCTGGTCGCGATCGCTCCGGAGCTGTTGAAGCTGATGACGATGAGGCCGGGATTGTTCGCGGTGATGGTCGCGAAGACCTGGCCGCCCGTCGTCTTCAGGTTGGTGCCGTCGATCGTGAAGTTGGGGCCGGCGACGAGGGTGAAGATGTCGTCGGTGCTGGCCGCCGAGTTGCGGTTCACGCTGAACTGGGCGCCCGCATAATTGCCGCTGCCACCGTTGAGGGCGTCGAGATCGACGTCGGCGACGGTGATTCCGGTGAGGATCGCCACTGCCGTCTGCTCGGTCGCCGCGACCGGGGAGGCCGAGGGGGCAAGGGTCGGCCGGTCGTTGATCGCGGTGACGTCGACGGTGAGGACGTTGGCCGAGGCCGCGCTGGTGCCGTCATCGTCGGCGATAGTGAAGGTTATCGTGCCGACGGCGCTGCCGTTGGCGTCGGGGCCGGCCATGAAGGCGACCTTACCGTCGATGAGGTCCTGGGCGCTGTAGGTCTTGGGCAGGGTCTCGAGCACGAAGCCGCCGGCTCCGGCGCCGCCGTCGGAATCGACATAGATGGCGCCGCCGCTGACCGCGCTGATCGTCACGCTGCCGAGCACGCCGTCGACGTCGACGATTCCGAAGTCGGACCCGGCGAGCAGCCGGAAGCTGTCCTCGACCGCGGTGATCGTCGAGCTGGTGCCGGCGGGAGCGTCGTTGACGTCGGTGATCGCAATGGTCGCCGTCGCGGCCGCGCTTTCCGAATCGCCATCGTTGACGGTGACGGTGATCGAGCGCGAGAGGTTCGTGCCCTTGTCGGTCGGGTCGTCGCTGCTGCTCGAGAAGGTGATCGCCTCGATCGCCGTGGCGAAATCGGCGGCGCTGGTGCCCGCGGCGGCGACCAGCCTCACCATCGTGCCGGTATTGGTGTGGACGGTGACGGTGGCCGGCAGGGTGCCGACGTTGAGCGCATCGCCCAACTCGGGGTTGGTGATGGTGATCGTCGCGCTGACGATGTCGTCGCCGCTGTCGGCGTCGGTGATGACGACGTCGGTGTCGGAGATCGCCGCGGCCGCTCCGCCCTCGCTGTAGGCGGAGGCGAAGCCTGTGCCGCCGCCGTCGGAGTCGAGGTCGACGACCGGCGCCGCGTTGGACGCGGTGATGGTGATCGTGAAGGTGCTCGCGCTCGGATCGGTGTCGATCCCGGAATTGAGCGTTCCGCCATTGTCCTTCACCGCATATTGGAAGGTCGGGCTCTGCCCCCCCGTTCCGGCGGCGGGCACGTAGGTGAGCAGGCCTCCGTTCAGGTCGGCGAGAGTCACGGCCTGCGGCGCGGTGACGTTGACGTTGTTGAGCTTGAGGGTGCCGACTGACGGCAGGCTGGTGATCACGATTCCGTCGAAGGAATTGCCGTCGGGATCGGCGAAGCCGGTGCTGAAATCGCTCGCGGTGAAGACCAGGGTGGTCAGGTCGTTGGTGGTGTCGGCGTTGCCGGCGCCGCCGTCGGGGGCGTCGTTGACGTCGGTGACGTTGACGAGCGTGTTGATGACGAGCGTGTCCGCGCCGACGCCGCCGTCGTTGCCGCCGCCGTCGACGAGCGTGATCGAGACCGCGCGAGTGTCGTTCGACGGGTTGACGGTGTCCGAATTGTTGTACTGGAGCGCCTGGAGCAGGTCGTCGACATTCGCCGCGTTGGCGTTCGAGTTGAAGGTGATGGTGAGAGCGATTCCGCCGGTGCCGCCCGCATAGGTGCCGATCGGCGTTCCGCCGACCAGAACGGTGCTTCCGGCGCCGAGGGTGACGGCCGCGGTGGTGGCGATCGACAGCACGTCGTCCGACGTGTCGGCGCCGGTGCCGATGGCGACGGTGAGAGTGCCGCCCGCGAAGTTGGCATTGCCGTCCGCCAGGGTGGCGGCGGTCCCGACATCGAGCCTGACCGGGGTCGCGCCTTCGACATAGGTGGCGATATCGCCTTCGAGATTCGTCGATGTCGGGGCCGAATTCGGGGTGATGAAGCCGAAGTCGAGGCTCAGGTTGGTGTCGCCGTCGGTATCGCCGTCGATATCCGGAGTGCCGTCGGGCTCGCTGTTGTAGGCGAGCGTGATCGTCTGGGAGGCGATTCCGGCGCCGAGCCCGGCGATTCCGGCGACCCCGTTGTCGTCATTGTCGACATTGTTGTCGGGATCGGCTCCGCCGGCATAGGAGATCCTGCCGTTGAGCGGCTGGCCCGAGTTGAAGCTGGTGGCGTCGATGACGACGATATAGTCGCCCGGCGCGAGGCCGGCGAAGCTGTAGAGGCCGCCGCCCAGAGTCAGCTGCGAGGCGCCGAGCTTGACGTCGCCCGCGTCCCAGCCGCCGCTGTTGTTGGTGTCGGCATAGAGGCTGACCGAGACGCCCGCGACGCCTTCGCCCGCGTCGAACTGGCCATTCTTGTTGGAGTCGAGATAGACGACGTTGCCCAGGGTCAGGCTGTCGAGCGCATTGTTCTCGTTGGCGGTGGTGACCGTGACTCCGCCGACCTTGATGGTCGCGGTGTTCATCAGCGGCGAGATATATTTGTCTTCCTGGGCGTTGATCGTCGCTCGGAAATAGACGTCGACGGTCTTGTTCGGCGGAAGCGTGCCCACGGTCGGCGCGATCACCGCGAAGGCCTCGTTCTGAACGGTTCCGGGGGTAGCGCCGGCCGCCTCGCCATCTTCGGGCAGGCGGCGCTCGCCGACCCGGATGTAGCCGTACATCAGCGAGTCGTCCTGAGACGTGGTATAGGTGTCCTCGAGGCCGATCTGGTGGCCGAGCTCGTGCATCAGGACGGTCAGCAGATCGAGCCTGCCGGCAGCGCCGCCGCCCGCAGTCGCCTGGAGATCGGTGCCCGAGCCGGCGAACTCGCCATCCTCGCCCGGAGTGGAATCGACGAACCAGCCATAGCCGGCGCCGTCGCTGTCGACGTTGATGATCCCGGTCTGGGCGGAGCCGACATAGACTCCGGACATGTCGATGATCCCGACCTTGACGGCGCGCATCGCGGCGACCTGCTGGTCGCTCGCTCCGGCGTCGATCCAACGCTGGATCGCCGCCTCGACGAGGGTGGCCAGCTCGCCCTGGCTGAGCTTGCCGTCGTCGGCCGGCGGATCCGCCGGCTTGCCGCCCGCGCCCATGTCGCCGCCCGCGGCCGAGCCGCCGCCGGTCATGTCGCCGCCGGTCGTGCTGTCGCCTGTGCCTGTGCCTGTGCCGGCGCCGGCATCGGCCGCCTCGGGCGTCGACGCCCCGGGAAGCCCGTCCTGCCCGTAATAGGCGCGGATCGCGGTCTCCCAATCCATGCCCTCCTCGGCCGCCGCCATCATCGGCACGCCGAGGACGAAAGGACTGTTGGTAAGTCCGAAAATCTCGCCGGCCCAGACCGTCTTGCCCGGCATGCTGATGATCGGACCGCCGTTGGTCAGAGTGTTGTTTCCGGTGGAGCCGGCCACGGACGGGTTGCTGGCCAGATTGGCCCAGAATTTGGTGAGGCCGTCGCTCGCCGTGCCGACCGGGCCGTAGATGTTCAGCTCGCCGTTGCCGGAGCCGCCGTAACCCGGGACGTAGAAGCGAGACGGCGAGGAAATCTGGTCCAGATAAACGGCATTGTCGGTGCCGGCGGTGAAAACGTTGTTCTGGAGATTGAGGCCGAGCATGGCGTTGTCGGTCGAGCCTTGCCCGCCGATTCTGGCCATGAACGCGCTCCGCGAGTTCGGCCCCATCTCCGCGACGTTGTTGTTGAGGACGGTCGCCTCGACTCGGGTGACCCCGCTATTGCCGGCCGCCGAGGACTGAACGACGATGCCGCCGCCGTTGACGGCGCCGATGTCGCGGATCGTATTGCCCTGGATTCGCACGGCGTAGCTGCCGGTGCCGCCGTCATTCTTGTCGAAGCCGACGTTGATGCCCGTGCCGTTGAGCGAGCCGACCTGGCTGAGCGCCGTCTGGAAGCCGCCACCGGCAGTGCCGATCGTGTTGCTCTGGATGATGCCGTTGATGATCGCGCCGGTGCCGCCGAAGGACGCGCCGATCGCGGTGTCGGTCGCCCCGGTCATGACGTTGTTGTTGATGTTGTAGGTGACGTTGTAGCTGCCGTTGCCGCCGCCTCCGACGCGCATTCCGCCGCCCGCCGCGCCGATCATGGACTGGTCGAAGGTGTTGCTTGCGATCGTGATGTTCTGGACGGCGCTCTCGACGGCGGCGATCTGCAGCTGGTCGCCGCGCGCGCCGTTGAAATCGACTCCGGTGACGTTGATCGTGGCGGTGCGGGTGCCGCCGGTCTCGATATGGACGCTGTCGTTGCCGAGGGTGGCGTGGTTGGCGTTGAAGATCGCCTGCTGGCCGCTCGAGGCATTGTCCCGGATGGTCAGGTTCAGGGCCGTGCCCGAGCCGAACGCATAGACGGCGAGATTGTCGGCCGCGCCGTTCTGGATCGTATTGCCCTCGAAGAGGGCGGTGCCGGTCAGCCCATGGACAAGGTCCGGGCGGCCGAACTTGACCGCCGCTTCCGCGCCGGGGCCGGCGTCGGTCGATCCGTATTGCGTGCCGGTCAGCAGCGAGTCGCGAAGGGTGAAGTTGGTGACGTTAAGCCCGTAGATTCCGTAATTATTGTAGGTGCCGTTGAACGTCATGTCCTCGAGGAGGACGTTGCTGGCATTCTGCAGAAAGACGCCGGTGCCGGTGGTGTCGGGGGTCAAGTCGGCGCCGGTCGAGCCGTTCAGGGTTCCGCCGCTGCCGTTGGTGGAGGCGTTGTCGCCGGTGATGGCGAAGCTGCCGGTGGCGCCGTTGTCCTTGACGTAGATGATCGTCGAGCTGGTCGAGACGGTGTGGTTGACGTGAAGCAGGTTCACGTTCGACGTCACGTTCTGGATGAAGATCGCGCCGTTGGTGCTGCCGGTCTTGTCGACCACGTTGTTCGATCCGCTGATCGTCAGCGAGCCGGCGGCGGCATTGGAGTTGGTCGCGTTGATGCCGATGCCGTTGTTCGTGTCGATGTTGAGGTTGCCGCCGGTGAAGGTGACGGCCGCGCCGGTGGCGTTGGTGTTGGTGAAGTTGATCGCGTTGTTGTTGCCGGTGGCGAGATTGACCGTGGCGTGGGTGAAGTCGATCGTACCGCCGCTATTGTTGACCAGGTTGATGCCGGCGGCGGTGGCGCTGGCGTTGATCGCGCTGGTGAAGTCGATGTTGCCGCCGGTATGGGAGCTGACCTCGACGACGTTGCCGGCGACGTTCTTGGAGAGAGTCGCGCCGATCACGACGTTGCCGTTGCCGCCGGTGATGTTGACGGCGTCGCCGGTGTTCGTGCCGGTGCCGATCGCGCCGTTGGTCACCGTCACCGCGCCGGTCGCGTTCTGGATCGACAGGCCGTTGCCGCCGGTGACTCCGTCGATGGTGAGGTTGTTGAAGGTGACGCTGCCGCTGGTGGCGTTGAGCTCGACTCCGTCGCTGGTGCCGCCGTTGACGTCGGTGGTGCCGTTGAAGACGAAGTTGGTCGTGGACCCGCCGCGAATGTTGATGGCGTCGACGCTCGATCCGCCGATGGTGGTGCCGCCGGTGGTGAAGGTTCCGCCGTCGAGGTTGTTGATGTCGATCGCGGAGCCGACCGTCGTGCCCGAGGTCAGGCTGTCGAACGTCATGCCCGTGGTCGTGCCGTTGGTGATCTGGATGATCTGACCGGTCGCGGTGGTGATCGTGTTGCCGGCATGGTTCGAGATGTTGAGCTGGCCGGTGCCCTGGTTGGTGTTGGCGACGCTGATTCCGTCGCCGCTCAGGGTGCTGATGGTGAGGCCGCCGCCGGTGAAGTTGACCGAGCCGCCCGGAGTGCCGGCGCTGACGATGGAGATTCCGGATCCCGACGCGCTGTCGGCGAAATCGACGTCGATCGACGCGCTCGTGGTCGAGACGTTGACCGAGCCGCCGGTCTGGCTTCCGATCGAGAAGGCGCTGCCGGTGGTGTCGCCCGAAAAGTCGATGTTGATCGCGCCGCCGGTGAAGTTGATCGAGCCGCCGGACTGGCTGTTGATCGAGATGGCGTGCTGGCCGTCCGCCGTCTGCGCGCCGGCGGCGGGATTGCCGTCCATTTCGATCGTCTTGGTGCCGGTGAAGTTGATGTTGCCGGCGGCGATGCTGGAAATCGAAATGCCCGCCGACGAGTTGCTCGCGCCGGAATTCTGGAAGATGGCGCCGGTGAAGTTGATGTCGCCGGCGAGGGCGATGCGGTCGGCGATGTTGACCGCCGAGCCGTTGAGCGAGCTGCCGATCGTTCCGCCATAGGTGACCGCGACGGTGCCGCCGCTGCTCGGCCCGTTGCCGCCGATCTGGAAGCCGTGGCTGTTCGAGGCGGCGATGTTGCCGCCATTGACTATGAACGAGCCGGAGATGAGTGCGGTGCCGCTGCTCGCGGTGCCGGCGAGCTGGACGCCCTGCATGTTGGTGCCGGCGCCGGTCGACGTCAGCGAATCGATGGTGACGTCGAGATTGCCGCCCGCGTCGATGTCGACCGCCTGGCCGAGGCCGGTGAAGCTGACCTTCTCGACGAGCAGCTCGGCTCCGGCGGCCGAGCTGGTGACGCCGGTGCCGCCGTCGGCCATTCCGATCGCGTTGGCGCCGGCCGCGTCCAATATCAGGCCCTTGACCGTATTGTCGGTGCTCAGGGTGAGGATGGTGCCGCTGGCCTGCGAGATCACCGCCTCGGTCAGGACGGTGTCAGTCCCGGTCGTGCGGCTGGTGCCGCCGATATTGTGGCCGTTGGCCATGAAGTCCTGGCGGTCGCCGATCAGCTTCTGGCCCGCCTCGAGGGCGATTCCGGACGTATAATTGGCGCCGTTGTGGAAGACGAAGATGGTCTCGCCGGCTGCGTCGACGTCGACGCCGTTATTGTTGAGCGGGGCGAGGCTGGTGAACGGCCTGAGATAGGAACCGTCGGGATCGTCCGCGGCGCCGGCACCGTCGACATAGGTGTTGTCGACGTACCAGACCACGTCGGTGATGGTCAGCGTGACGACCCCGGTCGTGACGCTCGACAGGTTCTGCGGGTCGGTGATCGTATACTGGAAGGTGGCCGTGTCGTTGACGTTGAGGCCCGTCGCCGGGGTGAAGGTGTAGGTGCCGTTGCCGTTGTTGACGATGGTGCCGTTGCTGCCGTTGGCGACTCCGGTGATCGTCAGCCCGGCATTGCTCTGCGTGTCCGGATCGATGTCGTTGCCGAGCAACTGCGCGGCGGTGAAGGTGATCGGCGTGTTGCCGGTGATGTTGAAGGCGTCGTCGAAGGCGATGGGGGTGATCTGGATCGAGGTCCCGTCCAGGGTCACTCCGTTCAGGCTGTCCTCGACGCTGATGCCGCTCGCCGGCGCGTCGCCGCTGTTGGTGATCCGGATCCGGGTGAGGATGATGTCGCCCGGATCGAAAATGCCGTCGCCGTCCTGATCGCCTCCCGGCGCGAACAGGGAAGAACGCGTAGCGGTAATGATGGCAGCCATTTACAGATCCCCCGAGGGCATGTTCCCGCCCGCACGCACGAGCGCGGGTCCTCCATTTTGGACTGATTGCACATTATCGGGCCAGCGCCTAGCGAAATTAGCCCAGATCAGCCCGGAAAAGGACGGAAAAACAACAGTTCAGCGCCGAAGCGAAGCGTTATTCGCGGAACGCGGTCTCGCTCAGTCGGGTGATCGGGGAGAGGATGTAGGCGAGGACGGTGCGCTTGTCGCCCAGCAGGCTGACGTCGGCGACCATTCCGGTTCCGATCGCAAGCTTCTTGCCATTGCGCTCGAGGGCATTCTTGGTTGTCCGGACCTGGACGGTATAGAAGCTCTCGCCGGTCTTCTCGTTGACGGTCGCGTCGGGCGAGATGGCGGTGACGACCCCGTCGAGCGAGCCGTAGACCGAGGGATCATAGGCGGTGATGCTGACCTTCGCCTTCTGGCCCATTCGAACCCAGCCGATATCCTGGGGCCGGACCATCGTCTCGACCAATAGGGTCTCCTCGGACGGGACGATCTCGACCAGGGGCGCGCCCGGGCCGACGGCGCTTCCGATGGTGGTGACTAGGACCCGGTTGACTCGTCCGGGCAGCGGCGCCTTGACCACCGTCCGGGCCGACCGCTCGGCCAGCGCCGGAAGGGTCGCCCGGCGGGCGGAATATTCGGCCTGAGCGGTGGCCAGCTCGGTCGCCGCGAGCGAGCGCCAGTCCTGGCGCTGCTGGTTGAGGGCCGACTGTGCCTCGCTGACGGCGCCGCGGGCGCGCGCGATCGCGGCCGCGGCGGCGGCGGCCTCGCTGACGGCGACCGCATAGGCGCTCTCCGCCTGCATCAGCGACAGGCGCGGCTCGATGCCCTTCTCGACCATCGGCCGGATCATGGCGAGTTCCTGGCGGCGGGCGTCGCGAGCCGATACCCGGGCGTCGTAGGCGGCCTGGGCCTCCTGGACGGCACGATTGGCCTGGAGAATGCGCGCCTGGCCGGCATTCACCAGGCTTCCGAGCTCCTGCATTCGGGAAGCGTGGAGCGAGCGCTCGATCATCAGCTGGCTCGCGGCGGCCTGGTCGGCGGGGGCCGGATAGGCCGGCTCGCGGCCGGCGACTTCGGCGGACAGCCGGGCGATCTTCATTCCGAGCGCATTGGCCGAAGCCTCGCCGCTGCCGAGCTCGGCTCCGGAGGCGGTCCGGTCGAGCCGCACCAGCTCCTGGCCGGCCTGCACCTGCTGGCCGGTCCTGACGTTGATCGCCTCGACGACCCCGCCTTCGAGATTCGAAACGATCTGAAGCTGCGACGAGGCGATCACCCGGCCCTGGCCGCGGACGGTCCGGTCGAGCTCGGTGAGCGCGGCCCAGGCGATGAAAACGACGAAGAAGCCGACCACCACCCACAACAGCACGTTCGACGCCGTCCGCGGCTTGATTCGGTCGGTCAGGTCCTCGATGTGGGTGTGCTCGTTCATCTCTCAGGCCGCCTTCGTGGGCGGCGTCTGCTGCCGCGTGATCTGCTTGAGCACCTCGTCGCGCGGCCCGTCGGCGACGACCTTGCCGCGGTCGATCAGCATGATCCGGCTGACCAGGGCGAGAAGGGGCGGTCGGTGGGTGATTAGGACGAGGGTGCGACCCTTGGTTTCCTCCTGGAGCCGCTGGATGAGGGAGGTCTCCGTCTGGGAATCCATGGCGCTGGTCGGCTCGTCGAAGACCAGCACCGGCGGCCGGCCGGCCAGCGCTCGGGCGAGCGCGATCGACTGGCGCTGGCCGCCCGAAAGGCCCTCGCCGCGGTCGGCGAGCCTCAGGTCGTAGCCGTTGGCGATCGAGCCCATGAAGCTGTGGGTGCCGGACAGCTCGGCGGCCCGGAGCAGCTCCTCGTCGTCGACATGGGCCCGGCCGAGGCCGATATTCTCGCGCACCGAGCCGGTCAGCAGGACGCTCTCCTGGAGGGCGGTTCCGATGTAGCGCCGCATCTCCAGCGGATCGAGCTGGCGGATGTCGGTTCCGTCGAGCATCACCAGCCCTTCCTCGGGCGGGTAGAGGCCGAGGATCAGCCGGGCGATCGTCGATTTCCCCGAACCTACGCGCCCGAGCAGGGCGACATGCTCACCCGGCTGGATCGTAAAGTTGAGCTCCTCCAAGGTCTTCTCGGGCGCGCCGGGGTAGCGGAAGCTGACGTTGCGGAACTCGATCCGGCCGGTCAGTCCGGCGAGCCTCAGCCCTTCGCCCGCGGGTCCCTCGGGCGGCATGTTCATCATCTCGTTGAGCTGGCGATAGGCGGTTCGGGTCGCGGTCATGCGCGACAGGAGCTGGGAGATCTGAGCGAGCGGAGCGACCGCTCGGCCGGCGAGGATCGAGCAGGCGATGAGCCCGCCCATCGTCAGGTCCTGAGTCGCGATCATCCCGACGCCGACGATGACCACGCCCGCATAGGAGATCGTTCCGGCCGAGGTTGCCGTGGTGATGCCGATGCTCGCAATCAGCCGCTGGCGCAGGGAGCTGTCGGCATGGTTCTCCATCGCCTTGTCCCAGCGGCGGGCAAGGAGCGGCCCGGCGCCCGCGGCCTTGACCGTCTCGAGCCCGCCGATCGTCTCGACCAGCACCGACTGCTTGGCCATGCCTTCGCCCATCGCCTTGGCGGAGAGCCGGTCCATCGCCGGCTGGGTGAGCGCGCCGACGAGGATCACCACCGGGATCATCAGCGCCGGCACCGCCGCCACCCAGCCGCCGATGATCGCGACGACGATCAGAGTGAGCAGGATGAAGGGCAGGTCGACGACGGCGGTGAGGGTCGCGGAAGTGAAGAAGTCGCGCAGCTGCTCCAGCTCGCGCATCAATCCGGTCAGCGAGCCGGTCGAGCCCTTCTTGAGGTCGAGCCGGAGCCGAAGCAGCCGCTCGAACAGCGTCTCGCCGACCTCGCGGTCGATGGAGGCTCCGGCGATGTCGACGAAATAGGCTCGAAGCAGCTTCAGGATGAAATCGAAGATGACGACGATGGCGAGGCCGATCGACAGGGCGACCAGCGAGGAGGTGGCGTTGTTCGGAACGACTCGGTCGTAGACCGTCATCGTGAACAGGGCGGTCATCAGTCCGAAGATGTTGATCAGCACCGCTGCGAGCGCGACCTTGAGATAGACCGGGCGGTTGCGGCGCATCGGCTCCATCAGCCAGGCCGCGAAGCGCGGCTCCGACGCCTTGATCTCGTGCTCGCTACTCATCCTGGCCTCCGACGCGGGCGGGATCGATGCCGAGCGAATCCAGCAGGTTCCCGGTGCGGGAGAGGAGGACGTAGCGAGCCGCGTCAAGCTCGCTAAGCGTCCGGATGAAGGCGGTCGCCGTTTCGAAATAGGCGTCCTCGGCGGCGACGACGTCGAACAAGTTGCCGCGGGCGTTGATGAACCGCTCGATCAGCACGTCGCGCGAGCGCCGGCTGGCGATGTAGCTGGCCTCGAGCGCCCGCAACTGCTCCTCGAGCGCCTTGACGTCGGACCAGGCTATCGCCGCGTCCCGCGAGGCTTCGTCGCGGATCCGGGTGGCCCGGGCGTCGGCGGAGCGGGCGCGGGCCTGAGCCTGGGCGACTCGGGCCTCGGTGCCGCCGAACAGGCGCTGGCGAAGAGTCACCCGGCCGCGAATGTCGTAATCGCGATCATTCTCGAAGACCCCGTAGCGCCCGGCGTCGATTCCGGCGCTGATCTGCGGCATCCGATCGGACTTGGCCGCCCTCGCCTCGCGCCGCGCCGAATCGGCCATGGCCTGCGCGGTCCGGGCCGCCGGGCTGCTCATCGCCGCCAGCGCCGCCGCGTCGCGGGTGAGGGCCGGAACCTGCGGCACCGGCGCCCGCTCGAGATAGGCGGGCGGCGGCGATCCCGTGAGCTCGGTATAGCGCGCCTCGGCATTGGCGAGCAGCCGGCGGAAGCCCGCGAGCCGGGTCTGGGCCGAGGCGAGATAGCTTTCCACCCGGGCCACGTCGCCCGGCGCCGAGGCGCCCTGCCGGACCCTTTCCTGGACCGCCTCGCGCAGCTCCTGCTGGTTGGCGACGAACGATTCGCTCAGAGCCACCAGCGCGCGGTAGGCGAACACGTCGTACCAGGCGGCGACCGTGTTGAGCGCGATCCGGTCGGCGCTCGCTTCGGCCTCGGCCGCGGCGGCCCGAAGCCGGGCGCCCGCCGCCAGGACCCGCTCGGCGCTGGCTCCGAAGTCGAAGATATTCTGGGATATGTTTAGGATGGCGTCGGTTCGAGCCGCCGGCCGCGAACGCTCGATGATGTTCTGCGGATCCTGCGAGAAATCGCGGGAGATCACCTTGTACGAGGAAACGCTGAGATCGACCGTCGGAAGGCGCCGTTCGCGCGCCTCGTCGACCACCGCTTCCGCCTCGGAGCTGGTCGCCCGCGCCTCCTGAGTCGCGGGGTGGCGCTCGACAGCGGTTGCGACGACGGCTCGAAAGGCCTCGGGCTCCGCCTGGCTGCGGGCGAGCTGGAGGATCGGATCCTGCCCCGGGTCGATGCTGAGCGGATCGCTGGACGGCGCCGGCAGAGTCGCCGGGCCGCGCGTCCGCGGGAGCGCCGCCGCCGGTGCGATCGAGGGGCTGGTCCGCACGTCGGACGACGTCGGCGGGGCGCCCGACGGAGTCGGAGTGACGTGCGACGGCAGCGGAGCGGGCGGAGATTCGGGGATCGGCGGCGGAGTCGGAGTGGGCGGCGGCGGAGTGCTCGTCGTCGGCGAGCTTGTCGACGGCACCTGGGCGAGCGCCGCCGCGCCCGTGACGAGCGACAGCGCGCACATCAGCGCTCCCTTGTTCAACCCCGGCATCGTCTGATCGGAACCTCTTGCCGCCGGGTGCTTACTGCCCTTCATCGCGCGAGACTAGGAAAACCTGCACCGTCAAGGGATTGGAAGGGCGCGGGCCAGGCTGTCGAGCAATGCATCAGGCGGAATCCGGCGGAAAGCGGGCAAGGCAGGCGAAACCCGCGGCCTCCTCGCCGCCGATCACGGTCTCGCCGTCGACGTCGACCCAGACATGCGCCGCCAGCCCCTCGCCGTCGCGCCGCGCGCCGTAGAGCAGCACCGAGCCGATTCCGCGCCGCCTCAGCATCCAGTGAAGGGCGAGGCCGCGCTGGAAGCACACCGTCCGCCACGGCACGCGCCGCGACCAGGCCTGGACCGCCCAGCGCGCCCGGGCGACCGAGTCGGCGCCGGCCGGCCCGGCGTCGCGTCGGCGGGTCGACGCCGCCGCCGCGACCTGGCGGAAGGGCAGCAGCGCGATCGCCATCGACGCGACCGCCAGAGTCGCCAGCGCCTCGGCCAGAAGCAGCCACTCGGAGGGGCCGAGCCGAAGAGGGCGCGATCGGGTCACTCGGGAGGACATGGCCGCCGCCGTTACCGGAAAGGCCGCGAGCGTGGCAACTATTGTTCAGGCGCGGCGCCATCGCCTAGGACTTGCGCCTTTCATCGAAAGTCCCCGGCATGCACCTGCCTCGCGAATTCCAGCTCGTCGCCGCCTGCTGCCGCTGGCCGCCCTCGCCGGCGCGCGACCAGGCGGTGCTGGCGGCGACCGCGGGGGCAGACTGGCCGTTAGTCGCCCGGATCGCCGAGCGTCATCGGGTCGAAGGCCTGGTCGCCAACGCCCTGAGGCTGGCCGGAGCCGAGGTCCCTGAGGAGGCCGGCGAGCGGCTTCGTGCGTCCGCGACTCGGATTGCACGGCAGAATCTGGTCCTCGCCGCCGAATCGCTGCGCCTTTCGGCGCTTCTCGATGACGCCGGCGTCCGCCACCACTTCGTGAAGGGGGTCACGCTGGGTGCGCTCGTATATGGAACGGTCGGGCCGAAAATGGGGTGGGACATCGACCTGCTCGTGCCGCCGGCCGCGGTCGAAAGGGCGGCGGCGGCGCTGGAGGGGAAGGGCTACCGGCTTGCCATCCCCGCGGGCGCGCGGGCTCGCGAGAGGCTCGGGCTCTGGCACGACCACTGGAAGGAATCGGTCTGGGTGAAGGCGGAAGGCGGCCTTCACGTCGAGCTTCATACCCGTCTCGCCGACAATCCCGGGCTCCTCACCGAGGTCGGGCCCGAGTCCCCCGCGGTCCCAATCGAGGTGACGCCCGGAAGGACCCTTCCGACGCTCGAGAGAGACCAGCTCTTCGCCTATCTTTGCGTTCACGGCGCCTCGAGCGCCTGGTTCCGGCTGAAGTGGATCGCCGACGTCGGCGCCTTGCTCGGACCGTGCGCTCCGGCCGAGATCGAGCGGCTCTACCGGCGCTCGCAGGCGCTGGGCGCGGGCCGCTCGGCCGCGCAGGCCCTGCTGCTTTGCGAGCGGCTGTTCGAGATCGCCCTGCCGCCGGCGCTGGCCGCGGAGCTTCGCGCCGGTCGGATGAACCGCTGGCTGCTCGCCGTCGCCCTTCGCAAGCTCGCCGGCCGCTCGGTCGCCACCGAGCTCCAGGACACCAGGCTCGGCACCGCGACCATCCACCTGATGCAGCTCGGGCTGCTGCCGGGGCTGAGGTTCAAGGTGGGCGAGCTCGGGCGGCAGCTGGTCAATCCCCTCGACCGGATCGCGGTCCCGCTGCCCCGGGGCCTCGCCTTCCTCTATCCCCTGGTCGCGATCTCCAGGCGGCTCACCCGGCGGGCGCCGTAAAAGAGGGGGAAGTGGCGGAGCGGGAGGGATTCGAACCCTCGATACGCTTTTGGCGTATACTCACTTTCCAGGCGAGCGCCTTCGACCACTCGGCCACCGCTCCGCATGCCCTGGAAGGCAGGCCCATCTAGGGGCGGGGCGGCTTCAGGGCAAGCTGGCGGCGAAAGCGTCCATCTGCCTTGCCAGGGCGAAGTCCTTTCCGGTCACTCCGCCGGCGCTGTGGGTGCTCAGGGCGACCTCGACCTTGTTCCAGCCGTTCGACCAGTCCGGATGGTGATCCGCTTTCTCGGCGGCGAGCGCGACGCGGGTCATGAACGCGAAGGCCTCCGAAAAATCGGCGAACCGGAAATCGCGGCGGATGGCGCGCCCGGCTTCGTCGTAGCGCCACCCCGGCAGCCCTTCGAGCGCGGCCGCCCTCTCCTCGTCGCTCAGCGTCATTGTCTCTCCCCTTTATTCCCCTCTATGTCGCTCGGATGACCGGCGAGCGTCAAACCCTTGCGCCCGACGCGGCGGAGATCGAGCGGCTGGCGGAGGCGGCCATCGTCCGGATGCCCGACGCCTTTCGCCGCCACCTCGAGGGAGTCGTGCTCCGGGTCGACGAATTCGCCGACGAGGGCGTTCTCGCCGAGCTCGGAATCGAGGATCCGTTCGAGCTGTCCGGACTCTACACGGGCCGCCCGATCGGCGAGCAATCGTCGATGCTGTCCGGCGAGCTGCCGGCGATGATCCACCTCTATCGCCGCCCCCTGCTCGACGAATGGGCGGAGACCGGAGTGAGCCTCGAAGCGCTGGTCACCCACGTCATCGTCCACGAGGCCGGCCATCATTTCGGCTTCTCGGACGCGGACATGCACGCCATCGAGGAGGCCGCCGGTTGACTCTGCTCAAGCTGAGCGGGGTCGCCTGCGACCGCGGCGGGCGGCGGCTGTTCGATTCGCTCGACCTCGTCCTCGAGGCCGGAGGGGCGGCTCTGGTCACCGGCGCCAACGGCGCCGGCAAGTCGAGCCTCATCCGCCTCGCCGCCGGGCTGCTTCCGGCCGCCTCCGGCGAGGTCGAGCGCGGCGGCCGAGTCGCGCTCGCCGACGAATCGCTGGCCCTCGACCCGAAGCTCGGCCTGGGGGCGGCGCTCGCTTTCTGGGCGCGGCTCGACGGGGCCGAGCCGGCCCCGGCGCTTGCGGCGATGGGCCTCGCCGCCATCGCCGACCTGCCGGTCCGGATGCTCTCCACCGGCCAGCGCAAGCGCGCGGCTCTGGCGCGGGTGATCGCCAGCGGAGCGCCTCTGTGGCTGCTCGACGAGCCGGCCAACGGCCTCGATCCCGACGGCGAGGCGCGGCTCGAGTCGGCGATGGCTTCGCATCGGTCGGCCGGCGGCGCGATCCTGGCGGCGTCGCACCAGCCGCTGGCCCTGCCCGGCGCGGTCCGAGTGGCGCTGTGATGAGCGGCTTGCTTCTGCGCGAGCTTCGACTGGCCGCGACCGGGGGGAGCGCGCTTCTGCCGCTGGCCTTCTTCCTGCTCGTCGCCACCCTCTTCCCGTTCGCAATCGGCCCGGATGCGCCGCTCCTCGCCCGGGCCGGCGGCGGAGCGCTGTGGATGGCGGCCTTGCTTGCCGCCCTTCTGCCGGTCGACCGGCTGGTCGAGCCCGACCGGGCGTCGGGCGTGCTCGACCAGCTCGCCCTGCGCGGCCTGAGCGAGGAGAGCGTCGCCCTGGCCAAGCTCGCCGGCCACTGGCTGAGTTTCGGCCCGCCCTTGATGCTTGCGGCCCTCCCCGCGGCGGCCTTGATCAAGCTGCCGCCGGAGGTGCTGCTGCGGCTTGAGCTCGGTCTGCTTGCCGGCACGCCCGGGCTCGCGGCGCTGAGCCTGATCGTTGCGGCCCTGACCTCCGGGCTCCGGACCACCGGCGCCCTGGCAGGGCTGCTGATGCTGCCGCTGGCGGTGCCGATCCTGATCTTCGGAGCCGGCCTGACCGGTCCGGACGGCAATATGGGAGCGCTCAAGCTGCTGGCCGCGGCTTCCCTGCTGCTGGTCGCCGTCGCCGCGTTCGCCGCCGGGGCAGCGATCCGTGCGGCGCGGGACTAGCGGCTCCACCTCGCGAAGATCGCCGTCGGAAGCAGCAGGCCGCGCGCCTCCTCGCGCACCGCCATGTCGCCATATTCGACCCGCCCGTCGAGCCCGACCAGGGACTGGCTGAGAAGCTCCCCGATCGCCAGCGCCGACATGCGCACCGCATAGACGGTCAGAACCAGGAAGCGGCTGTCGGAATCCAGCAGCCGGCAGCAGTCCGCGACCAGCCCGGCCAGCCCTTCCTCGAGCTTCCACACTTCGCCATTGGGCCCGCGGCCGTATTTGGGCGGATCGAGGATGATTCCGTCATAGCGCCGCCCGCGCCGCACCTCGCGCGCGGCGAACTTCGCGGCGTCGTCGACCAGCCAGCGCACGGGCCGGTCCGCCATTCCGGACAGGAGAGCGTTCTCCTTGCCCGCCTCGACCGACTTCTTCGAGGCGTCGACATGGGTGACCCGCGCTCCCGCGGCCGCCATCGTCAGGGTTCCGACGCCGGTATAGCCGAACAGGTTGAGTGCTTCGCTGCCCTCGCCCAGCCGCTCGCGCATCCAGGCCCATTGCGGCGCCATGTCCGGAAAGAAGGCGAGATGGCGGAACGGCGTTGCCTGCGCCCGGAAGCGCACGTCCTCCCACTCGAGCGGCCAGCCCTCGCGCGGCACCGCGCCGGTAAAGTTCCAGCGGCCGCCGCCCTCCTCGTCGGAGCCCGGAACGAACTCGCCGTCCGCCTCCCATTGCGCCGCGGCCGGCGCCCACATGGCCTGCGGTTCGGGACGGATGAAGCGGTATCGGCCATAGCGCTCGAGCTTGCGTCCCCGGCCGCTGTCGACGAGCCCGTAATCGGCCCACGGCTCGGCGATCAGAGTGGCGGGCTTCACGCCGCCCGGACGGCGGGAAAGCCGATCGTGGCCCGCGCCCGAGGCCCGGAGAGCATCTTCCTCCCCGCCTCGCGAACCTGGTCGACCGTCACCGCTTCCAGCTCAGCGACCACTTCCGCCGGCTCGACCAGGCGACCGTGCACCGCGAGCTGGCGAGCGACATAATGGGCCTGCCCCCACGGGCTCTCGATCGACATCAACAGCGCCGCGCGGGACTGCGTTCGCACCCGGTCGACCTCGCGCTGAGTCACGCTCTCGGCCGTCTCGTGGACGATTTCCTCGATCAGCTGGGCCGCCGCCGCCGATTCGCGGCGAGCGGTCGCGGCGTAGACGTAGAACAGCCCCGTGTCCGCATAAGGGTGGAGCTGGGAATAGACAGAATAAGCGAGGCCGCGATCCTCGCGCACCTGCTGGAACAGCCGCGACGACATGCCGCCCCCGACCGCGTCGGAGAACAGGCGAGCGGCGAAATAATCCGGATCGAGCTGCGCCGGCGCCGGGAAGGCCAAAGCGAGATGCGCCTGGTCGGCCGCCGCCCGGCCCACTCGAACTCCGCCGGTGAACCGCGCCGGCTCGGGCCGGTCGACCTCGCCCGGAGGCAGGCCGCCAAGGTGGGCCTCGGCGAGCGCGACCAGCCGGTCGTGCTCGATCTTGCCCGCTCCGACCAGGAGCACGCCGCCGCCGCGGCACAGGCCGGACCGCCACGCCTCGAGATCCTCGGTGCGGATCGCGGCGAGGCTGGCCTCGTCGCCGAGCACCGGCCGGCCGAGCGGCTGATCGTCGAAGGCCGCGGACCAGAGCTCGTCGAAGATGATGTCGGACGGAGTGTCGCGGGCCTCGCCGAGCTCCTGAAGGACGACGTCCTTCTCGCGCTCCAGGTCGGAGGCGTCGAAATGCGGCTTGAGCACCAGGTCCGACACCAGCTCGACGCCCAGCGGCACGTGCTCGGCCAGGACCGACGCCATGAAGCTGGTGCCGTCGCGGTCGGTCGAGGCGTTGAGGTCGCCGCCGACATCCTCGATCGCTTCGCTGATCTCACGGGCCGAGCGGCCGCCGGCCCCCTTGAAGACCATATGCTCGAAGAGGTGGGCAATGCCGTTGAGCCGCGCCGGCTCGTGCCTGGAGCCTGCTTCGGCGTAAAGGCCGACCGCCGCCGTCTCGATTCCGGGCATTTCGCGGCTTGCGACCTTGAGGCCGTTGGGAAGGACGGTTAGCTTCATGGAGAGCGCCCGTTAGTGGCTCAGGCCCGCGGCGGCAACTTTTCCCGCTGCCGCCGCCTAAGCGCGAGCACGTAGATGATCGCCGCGGCGGCGGCGAAGAAGAACCATTGGAAGGCATAGGCCAGGCTGTTGCTGCCGGCGTCCGCCACGGGCTGGGCGCTCGGGGCCAGCCCCGGGGCGGGGCGCTCGGCGACGATCATCGGCCGCGGCGGCGGCGACCTTCCGGCGAGGCGGTCGAGCAGCCCGGCCGGGGACGGCTCCGCCGCGATCCTGCCCGTCACCTCGCCCCCGCGCCAGGCCGGCTTCGCCTTGGGATCGGGCGAGATGCCCAGGTCCGCGGCGAAGCCGGGTCCCTCCGCGCCGGTGCGGCAGTCCGCGATGAAACGGGTCCCGCCCTGTCCCGAGGCGGACTTGCCCCCGGTCGTCCGCCAGCCGGTCACTTCCAGGCAGAAGGCGGTGGCCCGGCGGTTGAGAAGCGATTCGTCGGCCACGGCTCCCGGGGAAAGCGCCATCGCCGGCAGCGCCAGGTTGCGCTCGTAGCGCGCCCTCAGGGCATCCTTCTCGCCGGCTCGGCCGAGCTGCCAAATTCCCAGGCCGATCATCGTCGCGACGGCGGCAGCGACGAGAATCGTGGGAATGAGCGGAAAGCGCATCAGCCTCGGTCCGCGATCCGCCCCTCGCGGGCCCGATGCCGAAATTCCAGAGCGAGCAGCAGGCCCTTGGCGAGCCGAAGCGAGCCGATCACCGCCACGGAAGCCAGCGGCAGCCAGAGGAGGCCATGCACCCAGAATGGCGGCTCAGCGGCCAGCTCCAGGGCGACCGCGAGGCCGGTCACCAGCGCTCCCACGATCAGGATCAGGAAGGCCGCCGGCCCGTCGCCGACGTTGAAGCCCGCGAAATCCAGCCCGCAAACCCGGCACTTCGGAGCGAAGCCGGCAAGGCTCCCGTACAGCGTCTTTGCGGCGCAGCGCGGGCACAGTCCGAGAAGGGCGACGGCGACGGGGGTGGGCTCCTTCATGTCCGTCCTTCGATTCGGGCCTCCGCCGAGCTCGGTCCCTATTCAGAAGAGCGAGACCGAATCCTTCGCCGCAGGGCCCATCACGGTTAGCCTGGGCCTGGCGAAAAGGCGTGGCGAAGCACCCGAGGACTAGTGAACTTCCGCGCCCCAGCCGCCCCAGACGTAGATGCAGATGAACAGGAACAGCCAGACGACGTCGACGAAATGCCAGTACCACGCCGCCGCCTCGAAGCCGAAATGCTGGTTGGGCCGGAAGTGCCCCTTATAGGCGCGCACCAGGCAGACAGTCAGGAAGATCGTTCCGACGATGACGTGGAAGCCGTGGAACCCGGTCGCCATGAAGAAGGTCGAGCTGTAGATATTGTCCTTAAATCCGAACGGCGCGTGGATATATTCATAGCCCTGGATGCTGGTGAACAGCAGGCCGAGGCCGATCGTCGCCCACAATCCCTTGATCAGGCCGTCGCGGTCGCCGTGGATGAGGGCGTGGTGAGCCCAGGTCACGGTCGTGCCGGAGCAGAGCAGGATCAGGGTGTTGAGCAAAGGCAGGCCAAACGGGTCCATCACCGCCATGCCCTTGGGCGGCCAGACGCCGCCGACCGCGTCCACCGACGGCGGGAACAGGGCGGCGTTGAAATAGGCCCAGAACCAGGCGAGGAAGAACATCACCTCCGACGCGATGAACAGGATCATTCCGTATCGCAGGTGCAGCTGGACGACCGGCGTATGGTCGCCGCTATGGGCCTCCCGGATCACGTCGGCCCACCAGCTGAACATGGTGAAGAGGACTCCGAGCAGGCCCGCGCCCATCACGTAGCCACCGCCCGGCATCTCGTGCATCCACATGACCAGCCCGCCGAACAGCGCCAGGCCGGAGAATGCGCCCACCAGCGGCCAGATGCTGGGGTTCACCAGATGGTAGGAATGGTTCTTCGCTCCGGCCATATTCTCTTCCCTTTTTCCCCGGCCGAGGCCGGGGTCCAGTTCTGCGCTGTCTGGGTCCCGGCCTTCGCCGGGACGCAGGGTCTCTAGCTTCCCTCCGCGCCCGAATCCACCGGGTAAAAGGTGTAGCTCAAGGTGATTTCGCTGATCTCGCGCGCGTCCGGATCCTGAAGGATCTTCGGGTCGACGAAGAACACCACCGGCATCCGCACCTGCTCGCCCGGCTTCAGGATTTGCTCGTTGAAGCAGAAACATTGGATTTTGCTGAAATATTTGCCGGCCTGAACCGGGCTGACGTTGAACGTCGCCGTGCCCTTGACCGCCCGCGCGGAGAGGTTCTTCGCCGTATAGAAGGCCATCTCGCGCTCGCCGAGGGTGACGATCTCGCGCGGCTTCTCGGGCGCGAAGCGCCACGGCAACGAGGGCGAGGTGTTGGCGTCGAACCGGACCGCCATCTCCCGACCGGCGACCGGCCCCGGCGCGGCCGCGGCACGCATCGTCGTGCCGTCGAAGCCGGTGACCTGACAGAACAGCCGGTAGAGCGGCACGCTTGCAAAGGCGAGGCCGGCCATCGCCAGCACCAGCAGAGCGGCGAGCCCGGCGGTGCGGCCGTTGCGGCGCGCGAGGTCTGTCATTCCTGCCCGCTCATCTTCGCGATGGTGATCGCGTAGACGAGCACCACGAACGCGCCGAGCAGCACCGCCATGATTACCGCCCGGGCCTTCTGGCGGCGCCGGACCTCCTCGTCGCGGGGATCGGTCACGACAGCACCCGGTCGACCACCAGTGCGCCGAACAGCGCGAACAGGTACAGGATCGAATAAGCGAAGAGCTGCTTCTCGGCTTTCATCCCCGCCGGATCGATCGCCCGGTTGACCAGGACCCGCAAGGCCATGACGAGAAAGACGAGGCTAAGCGCGGCCGCGGCGACTCCGTAGAGGGGCCCAGCCAGCCCGAGCGGCCAAGGCGCCACCGCCGCAGCCGCCATCGGCAGCGTGTAGAGCGCAATCTGTTGCCGGGTCGCCCTGGGTCCCGACACCACCGGAAGCATCGGAACGCCGGCGGCGGCGTAATCGGAGCGGACGAACAGCGAGAGTGCCCAGAAATGGGGGGGGGTCCAGAGGAAGATAAGGATGAACAGCAGGATCGGCAGCAGGGTAACGTCGCCGGTCGCCGCCGCCCAGCCGATCACCGGCGGGAAGGCGCCGGCGGCGCCGCCGATGACGATATTCTGGGGAGTCCGCCGCTTCAGCCACACGGTGTAGACGAAGACGTAGAACAGGATCGAGGCGGCCAGGATCGACGCCGCCAGCCAGTTGGCGGCGAGACCCAACAGGATCACCGAGAAGAAAGCGAGGCCGACTCCGAAATGGAGCGCGGTCTGCGGATCGAGGCGGCCGGCCGGGATCGGCCGCGAGGCGGTGCGCTTCATCTTCGAGTCGAGATCGGATTCGTACCACATGTTCAGAGCCGCCGCCGCTCCGGCGCCGAGCGCGACGCAAAGGATGGAGGCGAAGCCGAGCACCGGATGGATCGCGACCGGAGCCGCGAGCATCCCGCACAGGGCGGTGAAGACGACGAGGCTCATCACCCGCGGCTTGGTCAGAGCGAGCAGGTCCCGCCAGTCGGCTGGGAGGGGGATGTCGTGGCTTGCCGTTGCGATGCTCATTTCAACCACCGTTCGCCCCTGAGCCTGTCGAAGGGCATTTTCTCGCCTCCAGCTTCCGAAGAAGGGAAGGGCTTCGACAGGCTCAGCCCGAACGGATTCCTTTGGTTCGGATCAATCGATCTTCGGAAGCGTCGAGAATTGGTGGAAGGGCGGCGGGCTCGACAGGGTCCATTCGAGCGTCGTCGCGCCTTCGCCCCAGTAATTGTCCGCCGCCTTGCGCCCGGCCAGGAGCGACCAGAAGATGTTGATGAAGAAGAAGGCCATCGACGCCGCGAGGATGTAGAAGCCCCAGCTCGCCACGTCGTTCCAGCCGGCATAGGCGTCGGCATAATCGGGAACGCGGCGCTGCATGCCCTGCAGCCCCAGGAAGTGCATCGGGAAAAACAGGATGTTCACGCCGATGAAGAAGCCCCAGAAGTGCAGCTGGCCGAGCAGCTCGTTGTACATCTTCCCGAACATCTTCCCGAACCAGTAATACCAGCCCGCGAACAGCGAGAACACGGCGCCGAGCGACAGCACGTAGTGGAAGTGGGCGACCACGTAGTAGGTGTCGTGGACGTTGTTGTCGATGCCGCCGTTGGCGAGCACGACGCCGGTCACTCCGCCGACCGTGAACATGAAGATGAAGCCGAGCGCCCACATCATCGGAGTCTCGAAGGTCAGCGAGCCGCCCCACATTGTCGCGATCCAGCTGAAGATCTTGATGCCGGTGGGCACCGCGATCACCATCGTCGCCGCGGTGAAGTACATCTTGGTGTTCACGTCCATTCCGACGGTGAACATGTGGTGGGCCCAGACGACGAAGCCGATCACCCCGATCGAGACCATCGCATAGGCCATTCCGAGATAGCCGAAGACCGGCTTGCGGCTGAACGTCGCGACCACCTGGCTGACCATTCCGAAGCCCGGAAGGATCATGATGTAGACCTCGGGATGGCCGAAGAACCAGAAGAGGTGCTGGTAGAGGATCGGGTCGCCGCCCCCGGCCGCGTCGAAGAAGTGGGTTCCGAAGTTGCGGTCGGTGAGAAGCATGGTGATCGCTCCGGCGAGGACCGGCAGCGCGAGCAGGAGCAGGAACACCGTCACCAGGATCGACCAGACGAAGAGCGGCATCTTGTGCAGGGTCATTCCGGGCGCGCGCATGTTGAAGATGGTGGTGATGAAGTTGATCGCGCCGAGGATCGAGGACGCGCCCGCGAGGTGGAGCGAGAAGATCGCCATGTCGACCGCCGGCCCCGAGGAGCCCGATGTCGAAAGCGGCGCATAGACCGTCCAGCCCACTCCGGCGCCGGGCCCGGTGCCACCGGGGACGAAGGCCGAGCCGAGCAGGAGGATGAAGGCCGGGACGAGCAGCCAGAAGCTGATATTGTTCATCCTCGGGAACGCCATGTCGGGCGCGCCGATCATCAGGGGCACGAACCAGTTGCCGAAGCCGCCGATCATCGCCGGCATCACCATGAAGAAGACCATGATCAGGCCGTGGGCGGTGATCAGGACGTTCCAAAGGTGGTTGGCCTCGTCGACGGTCGCTCCGGCGCCGGCCCAGGCCTGGAGATATTGAAGCCCAGGCTCGGCCAGCTCGGTCCGCATCAGGCCCGAGACTCCGCCGCCGATGATCCCGGCGATGATCGCGAAGATCAAATAGAGGGTGCCGATGTCCTTGTGATTGGTCGACATGAACCAGCGCACGAAGAAGCCGGGCTTGTGATCGGCGTCGTGGTGCGCCGAGTGGGCGTCGTGAGCCTCGAAATGCGCGGCGTTGGCGGTCGTGTCGGTCATGTCAGTTTCCGGACTTGGTATTGGTGGCGCCCTGCCTCGAAACCGGCGGGGCGGTCGTGCCGGGCGTGATCGCCGGCGGCTCGGGGCTGGTCTCGGTCGCTGATCCGCCGGTCGGAGCGGCCTGCGGATTGGTGGCCGGCGAGGCGGCGGTGGAATCGGGCAGCGGCGGAGCGGTCCCGGGCATGGTTCCGCCCTTGGAGGCGACCCAGGCCGCGAACTGCGCAGGCGGAAGCACCTCGACCGCGATCGGCATGTAGGCGTGGCGGGCTCCGCACAATTCGAAGCACTGCCCGTAATAGATGCCCGGCCGGTCGGTCTTGAACCAGGTCTCGTTGAGCCGGCCTGGGACCGCGTCCATCTTCACCCAGAAGGCCGGGATTCCCCAGCTGTGGATGACGTCGGAGGCGGTGACGATCACCTTCACGGTCGCGCCCTGCGGGACCACCATCCGCTCGTCGACGGCGAGGAGGCGCGGCTCGCCCCGCTTCTTCGCGTCGGCGTCGCTGAGGCCGTTGGAGACGATCTCGAAGCCGCCATGGTCGGGATAGGTATAGGTCCAATACCATTGGTTGCCGGTCGCCTTGACGGTGATGTCGGCCTTTGGCGGGTTGTACTGGTGGGCGAGAAGCCGGATCGAGGGCACGGCGATCGCCACCAGGATCAGAACCGGCACCAGGGTCCACACCACCTCGAGCAGGGTGTTGTGGGTGGTGCGCGACGGCACCGGATGAGCGCCGCGGCGGTAGCGGACGACCACGTAGAGCAGGAGCAGCAGAACGAAGAGGGTGATGATCGTGATGATCGGCATCAGAAGCCAGTCGTGGAACCAGAGCGCCTCCTGGCCGATCGGGGTCACCTGCGGCTGGAAGCCGACATAGCCGGTCGGCTGGCCTACGGCCGCGTCGGGCGCGGTCCGGGCGGCGCTGCTCGACAGGACCTGGGCGTTGGACGGCGCCTCCTCCCCGGCTACGGCCGGGCTCATCGCCTCCGGCTGGGCCGGAGCCGCCTGCGAATTGGCGCTGATCGAATCGGCGGGCGCCTGGGCCGCGGGCTGGGAAGCGGCGGGGGCCGGAGCCGCCTGGGCGAAAGCGGCGGCCGGAGCCAGCGCGAAAGCGGCGGCGGCGAGGATCAGCTTGAGGGGAGTCTTCATCTAAACCCTTCGGGACACAAGCGGACGGAGCGGGCGGATTCGAAAGCCGGGCGGCGGATTGGCGGGCCTTATAGGCAGGAGGCCGGTGCGCCTCAAGGCTCTTGGATCGCCTTGAAGCCGCCCTTTTCGCAGCTTATCAGGCCGCCGGCCGAAGCAGCCGGGAAAGGGCCCATGGACGAAGAGGAGATCCTCGCCGAATTCCGAGCCGCCGAGGCTCTGCTCGAGGGGCATTTCATCCTCTCCTCGGGCCTTCACAGCCCGCGCTACCTGCAATGCGCCCGGGTGCTGATGGATCCGGTGCGCGCCTCGCGCCTCGCCTCGGCGCTGGTCGCCTCGATGCCCCGCGACGTGCGCTCGGCGATCGAGATCGTGGTCTCCCCGGCGATGGGCGGAGTGATTGCCGGCCACGAGGTCGCCCGGGCGCTCGGGGTCGAGGCGCTGTTCGTCGAGCGTCCGACGGGAAGGTTCGAGCTTCGCCGCGGCTTCCGCCTCCGCCCCGGCCAGAAGGCGCTTCTGATGGAGGACGTCGTCACCACCGGCCTCAGCTCCCGGGAGGCGATCGCCGCCGTCGAGGCCGCGGGCGGCGAGGTCATCGCCGCCGCCGCCCTGGTCGACCGCTCCAACGGCGAGGCCGACCTCGGAGTGCCCTTCTATCCGCTGGTCCGGCTCAACGTGCCCGCCTACCCGGCGGACTCGCTGCCGCCCGAGCTCGCGGCGCTGCCGGCCGAGAAGCCAGGAAGCCGCAAGGCGGCGTGAACGGTCCCCTGCGCCTCGGAGTCAATATCGACCATGTCGCGACCATCCGGAACGCGCGCGGGGGCGACCTGCCCGACCCGGTGCGGGCCGCACTGCTCGCCGCCCAGGCGGGCGCCGACGGGATCACCGCCCACCTTCGCGAGGACCGAAGGCATATCCGGGACGAGGACATTTCCGAGCTGATGGCCCGGCTCGAAATCCCGCTGAACCTCGAAATGGCGGCGACCGAGGAGATGCTCGAGATCGCTCTGCGACACCGGCCGCACGCGGCCTGCCTCGTCCCGGAGAAGCGCGAGGAGCGGACCACCGAAGGCGGCCTCGACGCCGCCGGCCAGGACAATCACCTGATGGACTTCGTCGAGCGGCTGACCGGGGCGAACATCCGGGTCAGCCTGTTCATCGAGCCGGATCCGCGCCAGATCGAGGCGGCGATCCGCCTCAAGGCGCCGGTGGTCGAGTTCCACACCGGCCGCTACGCCCATCTCGAGGGGGAGGAGCGCGCAGCGGAGCTTCGCCGGCTCGCCGACGCCGCCGCGCTCGCCGCCAAGAACGGGATCGAGCCCCATGCCGGCCACGGCCTCACCTTCGACAACGTCCAGCCGGTCGCCGCCATCCCCCAGCTGAGGGAGCTCAACATCGGCCATTTCCTGGTCGGCGAGGCGATCTTCACCGGCCTCGGCGAAAGCGTCGGGCGGATGCGCAGCCTGATGGACGAGGCGAGGGGATGAGCGCGACTCGGCCTGCCCCCTCTCCCCTTCAGGGGGGAGGGCTGGGGAGAGGGGGAGCCTTGGTAGCCCGGACTCCATCCCCTCTCCTTCCGCCGCTTCGCGGCTCCTTCCTCTCCCCTGAAGGGGAGAGGGGCAGATGATCCTCGGGATCGGGTCCGACCTGTGCAGCATCGAGCGGATCGAGCGCTCGCTCGCCCGATTCGGCGAGCGATTCACCAACCGGGTCTTCACCGACACCGAGCGCTCCAAGGCGGAGGGCCGGCCACTGACCCGAGCCGGAACCTATGCCAAGCGCTTCGCCGCCAAGGAGGCCTTCTCCAAGGCGGTCGGCACCGGCTTCCGGCGCGGAGTGTTCCTGCGCGACATCGGAGTCGTCAACCTGCCGTCCGGAGCTCCGACCCTCGCGCTGACCGGCGGCGCCAAGGCAAGGCTTGACGCTTTGACTCCGGAGGGCCACGTCGCGCAAATCCATCTTACGATGACCGACGACTATCCTTTCGCCCAGGCCTTCGTCATCATCACCGCCAGCCCAGACCCGAGGAGCCAAGGGTGAGCAGCAGCGACCCCGCAATGACCGACACGCCCGACGCGGGCACCCCCGCGCCCGACGCGGCGGCCCCCGCGGCCCGAGAGGGGAAGAAGGAGGGCACCGACTGGTGGGGCGAGCTGAAGGCGATCTTCTGGCTGATCCTCGCGGTGCTCGCCTTCCACAGCTTCATCGCCAAGCCCTTCTACATTCCGTCCGAATCGATGATGCCCGGGCTGCTGAAGGGCGACCGGCTGGTGGTCACCAAATATCCCTACGGCTGGTCGTGGGTGTCGCCGAGCTTCCACGTCTTCCCGGAGGTCGGCGGCCGGCTGTTCGGCCGGCTGCCCAAGCGCGGCGACATCGTCATCCTCACTCCGCGCGGCAAGACGTCCGACTATATCAAGCGGGTCGTCGGGCTTCCCGGCGACACGATCGAGATGGTCGCCGGAACCCTCTACATCAACGGCCGCGAGGTGAAGCGGGAGCGGCGGGCCCCGGTGATGGTCCCGGTCGACCCCAACGTGCCTTGCGAAACCGACCTGTTCGGGGAGCACAAGGTCCAGGGCTCCGACGGCAAGCTCTATTGCCGCCTTCCGGTGGTGCGCGAGACCTTGCCCGAGGGCCGAAGCTACGACACGATCGACATGGGCTACGATCCCAGGGTCGACGATTTCGCGAAGGTCACCGTCCCCGCCGGCCATGTCTGGGTGCAGGGCGACAATCGCGACAAGTCGGCCGACAGCCGGGTCCCGGCCTCGAGCGAGGGCCTCGGCGGCGCCGTACCATGGGAGAATATCGGCGGCCGGGCCGAGTTCATCACCTTCTCGCTCGACGGCTCGTCGCAATATTTCAATCCGATCAGCTGGCTCACGGCGATGCGCGGCGGCCGCGCCGGAACCTCGCTCCGGCCGCAGGAGGGCAAGGCGCAGTGAGCGTCGAGGGGGGCGGGAGCCATGTCGAGCAGCCCGGCCCCGCCGAGATGCGGGACCCGCTGGTCCGCGAGGAGCTGAAGCGCGCCAGCGTCTGGTTCGGACTCGCCCTCGCCATCGCGGCGGTGATCTTCCTCGCTCAGCCGCTGCTCCTCATCTTCGCCGGGATCGTCCTGGCCTCGATGCTCGACGGCGGCACAAGGCTGCTCGGCCGGGTGCTCCCGATCGGCCGAGGCTGGCGCCTCGCGATCGTCACGGTCGCCGCCGTCGCCTTCATCGTCTGGGTCTTCTATTTCGCCGGAACCGAGCTGACCGGCCAGGCCGAGCGGCTCCGCCAGGTCATCACCGCCCAGGGCAACCGGATTCTCGCCTGGGGCAACAGCCTCGGGATCGTCCAGGGCGGAGTGGGAGTGGAGCAGCTCGGCGGCCAGATCATGGGGACCCTGGGCCGGCTCGGCTCGGCGGTGTCGAGCGCGCTCGGAGTCGTCGCCTCGACGGTGATGATCCTGGTCATCGGAATCTTCATCGCGGTCGAGCCCCGGCTCTATCAGCGCGGAGTCGCCTGGATGCTTCCGCTGGGAAGCCGGGAGCGCTTCTACAACACCGCCGAGCACATGGGCTTCACGCTTCGCCGGCTGATGGCGGGGCGGCTGGTCGGAATGGCGGTCGAAGGCGTCGGTACGTGGATATTGCTCGCGCTCGGCGGAGTGCCGATGGCCGCATTGCTCGGAATCCTCACCGGCCTGCTCGCCTTCATCCCCAATATCGGAGCGATCGTCTCGGGAGTGCTGATCGTGCTCGCCGGCTTCAGCGTCAGCGTCAACGCCGGGCTGTGGGCGATCGCGGTCTATTTCATCGTCCAGACCGTCGACGGCTATCTGATCGTCCCCTACGTCGCGAGGAAGACGGTCGACCTGGCGCCGGCGCTGGTGCTCGGCGCCCAGCTGCTGTTCGGAGCCCTGTTCGGGCTGATGGGGCTGATGCTGGCCGATCCGATCGTGGCCATGCTCAAGGTCGCGCTCGAACGCAAGTCGCGCGACGACCAGGACGGGCGCGGAGGCCGCAGAGGCGGCGTCGCCCCGGCGAAAGCCGGGGCCTCAGCGAGGCCCGCGGAGACTTCGGAGGCGTCTTGACCTGAGGTCCCGGCTTCGCCGGGATGACGGCGGTCGCCTTCACGCCGCCTAGCGCGCGCCTTCGGGCGGAGCGCCTTCCGGAGCCCCGCCGCCTTGCATCTGCTGCATTTGCTGCATCTGCTGGAGCTGCTGCATCCGCTGCATCTCGAGGAAGCGGGGGCCGGCGCCGGCCTCGACCTGGAGAATTTCGATCTCGAACACCAGGGCATCCTTCGCGGTGAACGGCGCTCCGGGCGGAATCGGGCCCTGCTCGTGAGTGCCGGGCGGCAGGGTCAGGATGTAGGATCCGCCCGGGCGCATGTGCTGGAGGCCTTCGGCGAAGCCGGGATAGACGCCCTGCGTCGTGGTGACGAAGGGCTGGCCGGTTTCGCGGCTGTCCTGGATGACGGGCGATTCGAGCGATTTGGCGTGGAGCTTGTAGTGAAGCGCGACGACGTCGGCGGAGGTGACCTTCGCTCCCGATCCGGCGCGAAGGGTCTGGATTCCGACTCCGTTGCCTGTCGTCGCGGGCTGGAAGGCGCTGGTGCCCCACCAGGCGAGGGCGGCCGCCAGCGCGGCGAGCAAAGCGAGGGCGATCCAAAGCTTGGCGACGGAGCCCTTCTTGAGGGGATGCAGGGGCACGGCTGTGACGGACATTCTTTATCCCCGAAATGACGAAGGGCTCTGCCCCGAAATGACGAAGGGCGGCGATACATCGCCGCCCTCGAATGGTGCAAGCGCCGCTTTCGCGGCCGGGCCGGCCCTAGCGGGTGGCGCCGCCGCCGTCGCGCTCGGCGCGCTTGCGCTCGAGCTTGCGGGCCCGGCGGATCGCGGCGGCGCGCTCGCGCGCGCGCTTCTCCGACGGCTTCTCATAGTGACGGCGGAGCTTCATCTCGCGATAGACGCCCTCGCGCTGCAGCTTCTTCTTGAGCGCCCGCAGCGCCTGGTCGACATTGTTGTCGCGAACGATGATTTGCATAAAGGCCCGTCACTCTCCGTCGAAAAGCATTTCCCGGCAACCCTTTGGGCCGCCCCATTGCGAAAATGCCGATAGCATAAAAATCGGTTCGTCGCGAGACATGTCCCGCGCCGTCACGCCGGGGCCGTTAGCAGGGGCCGGGAGGAGTTTCAAGTCGCGGCTTTGCGGATCACCGCTCCGACCGCCGCCACCCGCTCGACCGTCTCGTAGCCGGGCTCGTCGAGAAGCTCGCCGAATATGTCGGGGTCGATCTCGGCATAGGCCAGGCTGCAGCCGAGCCCGGGCAGCCGCGCTTCGAGCGCCTCGCGCAGCGAGTCTCGGCCGCCGACGATCGCGCTGCCCGTATAGAGCAGGATCGTCCCGCCCGGCTCGATCCGCGCCGCCGCAGCGAGCGCCCAGTCGAGCGACAGACGGGCGCCGTGCATGCCGCCGCCGTCGCGGTAGAGCCGGCCGGCGGGATCGGCGACGAAGGGCGGGTTGGCGATGACGAGATCGATTGGACCTTCGACCCCGTCGAGGCCCGGCGCCTCCACCGTCTCGAGCTCGACCCCGGCGTGGCGGGCGTTGATCCGGGCGAAGCGCAGCGCCAGCGGATTGATGTCGGTGACGGTGAGGAGCGCTCCAGGCAGGAGGGCGGCCGCCGCGATCGCGCCCGCACCGCTTCCGCCGCCGACGTCGACGAGCCGGCGGACCGGGGCGAGGCGGGGCAACTCACCCTGCAGGAATCGGACGAAGCGGTAGCTGTCCGGCCCGAAGAAGACCGAATCGGCGCGGTCGGTCGGATAGGCGGAGTGGAGGAACAGCCGCTCGGCGAGAGTCGCGACCCTCACCCGACTCCTCGGCAGGCTCCCGTCGAGCTCCACCATCCCGCTTCGCTCGAGCGCCGAGCGGATCGCCGCCGACAGCAGTCCCTCCTCGAACGCCAGGTTCCAGCCGAACACGTCGCGAAGGTCGCGGGCGGTCCGGAGAGGATCGCGCTCCACCACCCGCCGGTGGGTCTCCGGGGTCACGGCGACGAATCGGTAGCCCGTTCCGCCGAGCTCCTCGAGCAGCGCCAGCAGAGCGGCGTCGGCTTCGCTCACCAGAGCTCGGAGCGATACCGCTCGAAGCAGCGGGCGCCGCATTTGAGGCGGATCAGCGCCCCCTCGGCGATCGCCGTGGCCCGGCGCGGATCCTCCGCGACGAGGGGCCTGAGCGCCTCGCGGTTCCACGCCTCGCTATGCTTGACGTCGAGGACGGCATGGAGATCGAAATAGCGCCGCTCGGCCGCCGTGAAGCCGAGCCGGCGAAGGCCGGCGGCGGTGGCGGCGGAGCGTCCCGGCGCGGTCAGCTCGATGACTCCGAGCGCTCCCACCGAATGCCAGGCGTAACGCCGGGTCGTCGCCATCGCCGTCATCGCATTGGCGAGGGCCAGGCTCTCCCAGACGGTGCCGTCGATCGACGCGTCGAGGTCGAGGGCGTCGATCAGAACGGCCAGCATCGGCCCGTGCATGCCCTTGGGATTGCCGCGCCCCATCTCGTCCCAGTAATTGCGGGCGAATTCGAGCTTGGCGCCCGGCGGCATTCGCACCTGGGTCATGGCGAGAAGGTCCTCGAAGCCAGCTTCGCCGGCCGCCTCCTGGCCGAGGAACCATCGAAACTCATCCCTGCCCGCCTGCTCGGCGAGCCACGGGAAAAGCGGGTCCCCCTGTCCCGGGCCGGTCTCGCGCAGAGCCTCGAACCAGGCGATGAACCCGTCCGGATCGGTGGGCACGGCGGCCGCCTCGGCGGCGACCTCCGCCCTCAGCGAGTCGAGAAACTGCCCTTCCGCGCGCCGCATCCGCTCGTCGAGCGACTGCGTGGCCGGCCAATCCTCGTCCGGAAAGGCCGGCGCCAGCCGCGCGCGGTTCCACCGGGCGAGGCCGCGTTGGAAGGCATCGTTGAAGAAGCGCGACGGGACGTCGTCGAGGAGTGCGGAGGTGGCCAAGGGTGCGCCTTTGGGAAGGGGTTCGCCAGTCAACCGTTCCGGACCGGCAATGTTCCCTTTAACCTATGTCAAAGCAAAGACTTACGCGGAACAGTGCAAGGCCTGGGCGCGTTGCCGCCCGAACGAACACGTTTCCGGAAGAAGAACCTCTTCATGCTGATGGTAGAGACCGAGCTCCGACAGAGTTCCATTCACGGCACCGGAGTGTTCCTCGTGGAGCCGGTGCGCAAGGGCGACCTGATCTGGAGGTTCGATTCGCGAATCGACCGGGTCTACAGCGAGGGCGACGTCGCCAGCCTGCCGGAACGGATGCAGCGCTTTCTCCGCACCTATTCGACCTGGCACGAGGCGAGCCGCCTGTGGATCCTGTGCGGCGACAACGCCCGGCACTTCAACCATTCGGACATGCCGAACACGCTCTCGCTGGGCACCGGCTTCGGCGACGACGTCGCGGCGCGCGACCTGCCCGCCGGGACCGAGCTGACCACCAATTACGCGCTGATCTGCGACAACGTCCGCGTAAACGGCGCGAGCTATCTTTCCGCCTCGCCCTGCCCGTCGCCCTCGTCCGAGAAGAGTCCGAGCCCGGCCACGGCCTCATAATCGGAGGCGATCAGCCGATCGCCGATATCGAGGCGGTAGCGGACGGACGGAACCCGGATCCGGGCGGCGCGCGCATAAGCTCCCCGCCGAGCGGTCGCGATCGTGGCGCCGGTTCCGGTCACCACCATCGTCCAGCCGTAAAGCCCGCTCGTCACAAGCTCGCCGCCGTCGTCGAGCCCGACCTCGCCATAATGCAGGTGCCGCCGGTCCTCGTCGTCGAGCGGGCCCTCGAGCATCACCGGCAGACCGACCGGCTCGTCGACCTGCTTGCGGCTGTAGGGGAAGGGCGGCGTCGTGAGGACCACTCCGACCGAGAAGCCCGGCCAGGCCGGGAAGGCCGCCGCCGAGCGATCGGCCATCGCCCGAAGCAGGTCCGCCCATGAAATGTCCTGGAGCGGCTCGAGCACGGCGAAGCCCGGATAGCCGAACCGGCAGGTCAGCTCGAGCGGCCAGATCCCGGCCGAGTTCACGATCGTGTTCAGGTTGACGTAGCCGACGTGCCCGTGCTCGCGGAGCAGCGGAGCCATGCGGGCCAGAGTGAGCTCGAAGAATCCGCGGCTTCGGTCGAAGGTGGCGACCGTCCCCATCTCCCCGGTGAGCTCGCCCATGTCGCCAGCGAAGAAGCGCTTATGCTCCCAGTCGAGGCAGGCCGGCGCGAGGAACCTGTCGCCATCGAAATAGGCGCCGACGCCCATTTCGACTCCCGCGACATGATCCATCAGGATGTAGTCGGCCGGGGCTTCGCCGCGGGCCCGGAAGCGCCCGGCCAGGACAGCGCGCACGTCTTCGCCGTCGACCCGCTGGCCGACATAATTGTCGCTGGAGGCGAAATCGGGCCCGCTGAACTTGAGGACGTAGCGGCCGGGACTGGCGGCGAGGAAGGCGTCGCCCGAAGCCGCGTCGGAGAAATGGCGGACCCGGGCGGTATTCAGCCCCAGTCCAGCCATGGCTTGCTGGGCGAAGGCGCGGTCGTTCTCGAGCCGGTCGCCGAAGGCGCTGCCGCCGATCACCCGATAGCCGTCGGCGCGCAACGCATCCTGAAGCGCGCCATAACCCTCGGACACGGCTTCGAAGAGGATGATCCCGTCGCGCCCGGCCCAGTCCAGCTCCGAGCGCCAGTTCGCGGTCCGGGGCACCAGCCCCGCCATCGTGCCCTTCGCGCCGTCGTCGCCGACGAAGACCCTGACCTCGTGACCTTCGGCGACGAGCCGCATGTAGAGACTGCCGAGGTCGCAGGTCTCGGTGACCCCGAGGAAGCGCATCAGTCGGCGAGATTTCCGAACTCTGGCACCTGCTTCGCCAGCCGTCCCTGAACCGCCGCGGCGAGGTCGGCGCTGACCAACGCGCCGGCATTCCACAGGGCGACGTGTCGCAGGCCCTCCTCGATCGTCCGCCCGCGGCTGTAGTTGAGGCTCATCTTCGCCCCCGCGACTGCGAGCGGCGACTTGGCGGCGATCGCCCGGGCGAGATCGAGCCCGGCGGCGACGACCGCTTCCCGGTCCGCCTCGACCCGATTGACGAGGCCGAGCCGCGCCGCCTCCTCGGAGACCATCCGCCGCCCGGTAAAAGCGAGCTCGCGAACGATGCCCTCGGGGATGAGGTGGGTGAGCCGCTGCAGCGTCCCGAGGTCGGCGGTGATCGCGACGTCGACCTCGGCGACCTGGAAGAAAGCGTCCGCCGAGGCGAGCCGGATGTCGCAGGCCGTGGCGAGGTCGACTCCGGCGCCGATGCAGCCGCCGTGGATCGCCGCGATCACCGGGGGCCGGGCCTCCTCGGCCGCGGTGAAGGAGTCCTGAAGCCACCTTATGTGCCGCAGCCGAGCCTCGGTCGCCCGGCCGGGATCGTCGCTCGGCGGGAACTGGGTGGAGGCGTAATGGAGATCGAGCCCGGAGGTGAAATGCCTTCCCCGGCCCGACAGCAGGATCGCGCGTACCGAAGAATCCGCTCCGAGCGAGCGGAAAGCCTCCCCGATCGCTTCGAACATGTCGCGGTCCATGGCGTTGAACTTGTCCTCGCGGGCGAGCTCGACATGGGCGACATGGCCTTCGATCGATACCGAGACCCGGTTGGAACTCATATCATCCTCCGCTGGGCAGCGATCCGCCCGAAGCCGCTGTTACCGGCTTCGCGAGCCGCGCCACAAGGCTTTCGCCGGAATCGATTCGCTCCCGATTATTGCATATGGTAATTTCGACCGACTCGACGGGGGGAGAGCCGACAATGTCGCAATTTCGCAAGGAACTCACGGATCTTCTGCGGCCGCATCTGAAGAAGCCGCCGGGAATGACCCAGGCGATCGTCGACGACATCGACGACGTGTTGGACCGTGCCGGAGTGCCGCGCGACGGGCCCCCGCTCAATCCGCCGGCCCCGACTCCGGCGCAGGTCGCCGCGGCCGCCGCCTCGCCGCCGCCTCCGGCGCCGCCGGCCGTGCCCGCCGGGCGGCTCGACATCCGCCGGCTTCGGACCTTCCTGGGCCTGCCGGCAGCGGGCACTTTCGACGCCGCGACCAAGGACGCCCTGCTGAAGCGACTGGCCAACACCAAGGCGGCCGCGCTTACCCAGGCCGACTTCGCCAGGGTCGCGGCGGACCTCAACGTTCCCGTCAAGATCATCCAGGCGGTGCGAAAGGTGGAGGCGCCGCGCGGCGCGTTCGACGATCTCGGACGGCCGACGATCCTTTACGAGAAGCATATCTTCGGCAAGCAGACCGGCTACGCGTTCAACCGCACCCATCCGCTGCTGTCGTCGAAGAGCTGGCAGCCGACGACCTACGGGAAATTTTCGGCCCAGTATGAGAAGCTGACCCAGGCCTGTGAGCTCGATCCCGCGGCGGCCTTCGAGGCCTGCTCGTGGGGCGCTTTCCAGATCCTCGGCACCAATGCGACCGGCTGCGGCTACGCCTCGGCGTTCGACATGGCGATCGCGCTCACCGAGAGCGAGGCCGCCCATCTCGATTGCTTCGTGCGCTACGTCCGGATGCGCGGCCTTGTCGACGAGCTGGCCAAGTGCAAGCCCGGCGACCCGGCGAGCTGCGTCGCGTTCGTGAAGGCCTATAACGGTCCGGGCTACGCCGCCAACGCCTATCACGTGAAGCTGGCCAACGCCGCGCTCTGAGGCCGACTGACCGATTGCATCGGCGAGGGCGCGGGCTAAGGTCCCGCCCATGAGCCGCTTGACAGTCAACGGACAGCCGGTCCGGTACCGTATGGACCCCGACACGCCCTTGCTGTGGGCGCTTCGCGACGCGTCCAATCTCACCGGCGCCAAATATGGCTGCGGCACCGGCCATTGCGGGGCGTGCACCGTCCATGTCGACGGCCGGGCGGTGCGCAGCTGCCGAGTCCGGATCGCCGACCTCGAAGGCAGCTTCGTGACCACGATCGAAGCCCTGTCGAGCGACCGGTCGCACCCGGTGCAGCAGGCCTGGGTCGCCGAGAGCGTCCCGCAATGCGGTTTCTGCCAGCCCGGCATGATCATGGCCGCCGCCGCGCTCATCGACCGCAACCCCGCGCCGACCGATGCGGAGATCGACGCCGAGATCACGAACATCTGCCGCTGCGGAACCTATCCCCGGGTCCGGGAGGCGATTCGCCGAGCCGGCAGGATGCGCAGCGGCGAGGACCGTATCTCGGCGGCTCCGCCCCCGGCGATCGATCCCGCCGATGCGGCGCGCCAGGTTCCGGCCCTGCGCGGCGAGCGCCGCTGAACGCCGCCCTTCATCACGGTTCAGCAACGGCTCATCCAGGAATCGGCACAGGCCTTCTATCGGGAGCGGCGCCAGCCGGGCCGGGGTGAAAGGAAATTTTCGATGCGTAAAGTCTTATTCGCGATGTTGATGGCGGCGACCGCGGCTGTGCCGATGGCGGTGCAGGCGCAGGAAACCGATGGCCGCGCGGAGCGCGCCGCGGCCCGGGCCGAGCGGATCCAGGAGCGCTATCGGCAGGCCGGCGAGCGCAACCAGGCGCGTTCCGAGCGCCGCGAGGAGGTCCGCACCCAGCGCGTCGAGCGCCAGGAGGACCGGCAGGAAGCGCGCGTTCAGCGCCAGGAGCGCGTCGAGGCTCCGGTGCAGCAGCAGCAGGTCGAGCGGCAGAGCTGGTCCGGGCGCCGGGACGGCGACGGCCAGCGCAGCGAGCGCTGGAGCGGTCGCGACGGGCAGGGCGATTCCCGCCGCCAGGCCTATCAGCGCCGGGTCGAGGAGACCCGCGAGGCTTCGCGGGTCGGAATCGAGCAGTCGGTCGGCGGCAATTACGCCCGCCAGGGCCAGCGCAACCAGGAGCGCTACGAGCGCGAGCTGCGCGAGCAATATGGAGTCGGCCAGCGCGGCGACCGCGACCGCGACTGGAACCGGGACGGGCGCGACGGGCGCCGAGACTGGAACCGGGACGGACGCGACCGCTGGAGCGACCGCGGCGACCGCCGCAGCAGCTGGAACCGCAGCTGGCGCAACGACAGCCGCTACGATTGGCAGCGCTACCGCTATTCGAACCGCAACCTGTTCCGCTCGGGCCGCTATTATTCGCCCTATCGCGGCTACGGCTACAACCGGCTTTCGATCGGCCTCATCCTCGATTCGCTGTTCTACTCGAATCGCTACTGGCTGAACGATCCGTACCAGTACCGCCTGCCGGCCGCGCCCTACGGCACCCAGTGGGTCCGCTACTATAACGACGTGGTCCTGGTCGACGTCTACACCGGCGAGGTGCTCGACGTGATCTACGACTTCTTCTGGTAGCGGCGCCGGTCCCGGCCGATGCCGGACAAGGAGCCCGGGGCGCTCGAGCGCTCCGGGCTTTTTGCTTGTCATCGCGCCGAGGGCGCAGCATCAAGACGCCTCTCCAAAAGAGAGTCTCCGATGCGCTTTCGGTTCCTGGCCTGCCTAAGCCTCGCCGCCGCCTCTCCAGCCGCGGCGGAAACGGTCGTCGTCCATGCCGGGCGGCTGATCGCGGACGCTTCGAGGCCGGCAAGCGGCCCGTCGACGATCACCGTCACCGACGGCCGGATCACCGCGGTCGTCGCCGGCCTGGTCCCGCCGCCGCCCGGCGCCCGACTCGTCGACCTCTCCGGCAAGACCGTTCTGCCGGGCCTCATCGACATGCACGTCCATCTTTCCGGCGATCCCGGCGGCGACTTTCGCGACGACGCGGTCGATCCCAACGAATGGGCGACCCTGCTCGGCGCCAAGAACGCGCGAGTAACGGCCCTCGCCGGCTTCACCACCGTCCGCGACATGGGCTCGCCGCCGCTGGTCGGGTTCGCGCTGAGGCGCGGCACCGCCGAGGGGGTCATACCGGGCCCGCGAATCGTCGCGTCGGGGCCGGCCATCTCGATCATCGGGGGCCATGGCGACGTGTCGGGCTTCCGGCCCGAAGTCATCCGGGCACTCGGAATCGACAATACCTGCACCGGCCCCGAGCAATGCGCGGCCCGGATCCGCGAATTCTCCCGCGCGGGAGCCGACGTCATCAAGATCACCGCCACCGGCGGCGTCCTTTCGCAGCAGGCGCGCGGCCTCGGCCAGCATTTCACCGATCCCGAGATGCGCTCGATCGTCGACACCGCCCATTCGCTCGGCCTCAAGGTCGCCGCCCACGCCCATTCCGATGCCGGCATCGCCGCGGCGGTGAGGGCCGGAGTGGATTCGATCGAGCACGGCACCTTCGCCAGCGCCGCGACCGTCCGACTGATGAAGGAGCGCGGGACCTCGCTGGTGCCGACCTTGATGGCGTTCACCGGAATCCGCGAGCGGCTCGGCAAGGGCATCTACACGCCGGTCGTCGAGGAGAAGATAAGGATGACCCTCGCCGAGGTCGGCAAGGCGGCGAAGCTGGCTCGGGCGGCCGGAGTGCCGGTCGTGTTCGGCACCGACGCCGCGGTGTTCGAGCATGGCCGCAACGCCCAGGAGCTCGCCCTGCTCGTCGATCTCGCCGGAATGAGCCCGGCCGAAGCGATCGCCTCGGCGACGACCGGAGCGGCCCGGCTGCTTGGAATGCAGGCCGAAGTCGGCCGGATCGCGCCGGGTTTCTCCGCCGACCTGATCGCCGTCGACGGCGACCCCTTGCGCGACGTGCGCGCCCTGGAGCATGTCGATTACGTGATGGTCCGCGGAAAGACGATCCAATGAGCACTCGACCGGTCGGCGATCCCGGCGCCCTCTACCGCATGCAGATCGGCACCTACGTGCGCGAGCGCGTCCTGAAGACCCCCAACGCCTTCAAGATCCCCGCCCAGGGCCTCGACATCTTCGTGGTCCGGCAGTTCCTGACGCCCAGGGAATGCACCTCGATCATCGAGCTGATCGACAAGGACCGGGTGCCGTCCGGCCTGCTCGCGCCCACCGACGACCCGGAGTTCCGAACCAGCGAGAGCTGCAACCTGCGGCTCGAGGACCTCGCCAACCAGATGGTCGAAGCCAAGATCAACCGGCTGACCGGGATCAATCCGACCCACGGCGAGACCATCCAGGGCCAGCGCTACGCGGTCGGCCAGCAGTTCAAGCCGCACCACGATTTCTTCTACCGGAGCCAGGCCTACTGGCCCGAGCAGGAGCGGCAGGGCGGACAGCGCACCTGGACGGCGATGATCTTCCTCAACGAGCCCGAGGCCGGAGGCCAGACCTTCTTCCCCAAGGCCAATGTCCGGGTCACTCCGCGCACCGGCAACCTGCTGCTGTGGAACAATCTCGACCAATTCGGCGAGCCCAACATGTACTCGCTGCACACCGGCTGTCCGGTCGAGGCGGGGATCAAATACGTCATCACCAAATGGTATCGCGAGCGGCCGTGGGGATGGTACGGCAAGCACGGCATCAAGCCGACCGGGGCGTATTGAGCAAGATCGGCGGCTTGCGGCGGCCTTGCAGCGCGTATTAATAGGGCAACACAGTTCCAGCCGGGAGGCCCCCATGAAATCTTCGTTCGTCCTGCTCGCCGCCGCTTCGCTCGCGGCCGTTGCCGCCGCAGCCGCGCCCGCCCAGACCGCACCGGCGCCCGCGGCCGCGGCGCCCCAGGGCGAAGGCGCGAAGCTGGCGAGGCTGTTCCACGAGAGCGACGAGGCGAATCTCAAGCGCAATCCGGTCGGAGCCATATTCCGCGGCGACCTGCGCTATGCCGACCGGCTCGGCGACTTCATCACCGACTCCTATTTCGAAGCCGAGCGGGCCGCGTCCCAGGCCGATCTCAACGCCCTTCGAGCGATCGACCGCTCGAAGCTGAGCGAGACCGACCGGATCGCATACGACGTGTTCGAGTGGCAGACCCGCGACGCTCTCAAGAATCTCGAGCCGCGGATGCTGGCCCTCGGAATCGTCAGGCCGATCAACCATTTCTCCGGCTTCCACACCTTCTACCCGACCTTCGCCTCCGGCGAGGGCGCGGCGCCGTTCAAGACGGTCGCGGACTATGAGAACAACCTCAAGCGCCACAAGGATTATGTCCTCTTCCACGACCGGGCGATCGGCCGCTTCCGGGAGGGCATGGCCTCGGGCGTGCTCGAGACAAAGCTGACCACCCAGAACGTCGTCGACCAGCTGACGCTGCTTCTCGACCAGAAGGTAGAGGATTCGCCCTTCTACGGACCGATCAAGCGCCTGCCGGCCGATTTCTCGGAAGCCGACAAGGCTCGCCTCACGGCCGCCTATCGCGCCTCGATCGAGAATGAGATCTACCCGGTGCACCGGCGAGTCCGCGATTTCATGAAGACCGAATATCTGCCCAAGGCCCGCGAGGGCGTCGGCCTCGTCCACATGAAGGGCGGCGCCGAAGTCTATCGCCGGCTCATCGAGAGCACGACCACGCTTCCGCTCAGCGCCGACGAGGTCCACAATACCGGGCTGAGGGAAGTCGCCCGAATCAAGAGCGAGATGGAAGCGGTCAAGACCCGCACCGGATTCAAGGGCACCCTGCCCGAATTCTTCGAATATCTGCGCACGGACGCGAAGTTCAAGCCGGCCAGCAAGGAGGCGCTGCGCGAGGGCTATGAGGCGATCGCCCGGCGGGTCGACGCTCGAATCCGCGAGCAATTCTCGACCATTCCCAAGAGCCCCCTGGAGATCCGGCCGGTCGAGCCGTTCCGCGAGAAGAGCGAGGCCGGAGGCTCCTACCAGCAGGGGACTCCCGACGGCTCGCGTCCGGGAATCTTCTACTACAACAGCTACGACCTGCCCTCGCGCCGGCTCTGGGGCATGGAGACCCTCTACCTCCATGAAGGAAGCCCGGGGCACCATTTCCAAATCAGCCTCGCCCAGGAAAATGCGGCGCTCCCCGCCTTCATGCGGTTCGGCGGCAACACCGCCTTCGTCGAGGGCTGGGCGCTCTACGCAGAGGCGCTGTGGGACGAGCTCGGAATGGAGACCGATCCCTATCAGCGCTTCGGCGGCCTCAACGACGAGATGCTCAGAGCGATGCGGCTCGTCGTCGATTCGGGCATCCATTCGAAGGGTTGGGGCCGCGACCAGGCGATCGACTACATGCTCGCCAACAGCGGCATGAGCCGGACCGAGGTCACCGCCGAGGTCGAGCGCTACATCGCCATCCCCAGCCAGGCGCTCGCCTACAAGGTCGGAGCGCTCACCATCCAGCGGCTCAAGGCCAAGGCGCAAAAGGCGCTCGGCGCGCGCTTCGACCCCCGCGAGTTCCATGCCCAGGTGCTGATGACGGGATCGTTGCCGATGGCGGTGCTCGAGAAGAAGGTCGACGACTGGATCGCGACGAAGAAGGCCTGATCCGTCCTTTCGAGACCTCTCGTCGCGTCCTCCGATAGGACGGCGCGGATTGGCCTTACCTGACCCGCTCATCCTGAGTAGGGACTGAGCGCAGGCGAAGGCCCGTATCGAAGGACGCACGAGAGGATTGGGACAATGGAAAGACCGCTGCTGACCGCCGCCCTCATCGCGGGCCTCCTCGCCGGCTGCGCGTCGACGGACGCCAATCTCCCGGCGGCAGCCGCCGAAGCGCCACGCCCCACGGCGTCGCAGGCGCTGGCAGCCCTCTTCCACAACAGCGACGAAGCGTCGCTTCGGCGGAACCCGTTGCAGGCGACCGCGCGCGGAGACCTGCGCTACGCCGATCGTCTCGGCGACTTCTTCAGCGACGCTTATTACGAGGCCGAGCGCCAGGCGGCGCGCTCCGATCTGGCCGCGCTAGCCCGGATCGACCGGAACGCCCTGAGCGCCGACGAGCGGGTGGCCTACGACGTCTTCAAGTGGCAGCGGAGCATGGACCTCAAGGGGCTTGAGGGCGAGATTTTCGCGGCCAGCGTCGTTCGGCCCATCGACCATTTCAACGGCTTCCACACCTTCTTCGCGGAGATCAGCTCCGGCGAGAGCATCGCGCCGTTCAAGACCGTCAAGGACTATGACAACGGCCTCGGCCGGTTCGACGATTTCGTCCGGCTGGCCGACGGCGCAGTGGCCCGAATGGAGCAGGGGCTGGCTGCCGGCGTGGTCCAGCCGAAGCTGGTTATGGCGAATGTCCTGGAGCAGCTCGACGCGATGCTGACGGAAGGAGTCGAGGGCAGCAGCTTCTACCGTCCGATCAAGAATTTCCCGGCGGAGATCGGCGCGGCCGACCGGCAGCGGCTCAGCGCCGCTTATGCCGAGTCGATCTCGACCGAGGTCCGGCCGGCGGTGACCCGGCTTCGGGACTTCCTCCGCGACCGCTACCTGCCCGGCGCGCGCGACAGCGTCGGGCTTCAGGACATGACAAGCGGCCCCCTCCTCTACCGGCACCTGGTCGCTCTGAGCACCACCACCGACCTAAGTCCGGACGAGATCCACCGCATCGGCCTCGCCGAGGTCGACCGCCTCCACAAGGAGATGGACGCGGTGAAGCGGCAGGTCGGGTTCTCGGGCACGCTCCAGCAATTCTTCGAGCACATCCGCACCGATCCGAAATTCAAGCCGAAGTCCCGCGACGCGCTGCAGCAGGGCTATGTCGCGATCGGCAAGAGGCTCGACTCGACCTTGCCGACCATGTTCTCGACCATCCCGAAGACCCCGCTCGAGATCCGGCCGGTGCCGGCGCTGACCGAGAAGGGCGCGGCGCGAGGCTCCTATCAGAGCGGCACCGTCGACGGCTCCAGGCCGGGAGTCTTCTACTTCAACGCCTACGACCTGCCGTCGCGGACCACTCCGGGGATGGAGACGCTCTACCTCCACGAGGGGGCGCCTGGGCATCATTTCCAGATCAGCCTCGCGCAGGAGAATGCGTCGCTGCCGAACTTCATGCGCTTCGGCGGCAACACCGCCTATGTGGAAGGCTGGGGCCTCTATGCCGAGACGCTGGGCCGTGAGCTCGGAGTCTATACCGACCCCTATCAATATTTCGGCTATCTCGATTCGCAGCTGTTCCGGGCGATCCGGCTGGTCGTCGACACCGGCATCCACTCCAAAGGCTGGACCCGCGACCGGACCATCCAGTATATCCTCGACAACAGCTCGCGCGGGCGAAGCAACGCGACCGCGGAGACCGAGCGCTACATCGCCATTCCCGGGCAGGCGCTGGCCTACAAGATCGGCCAGCTGAAGATCAGCGAATTGCGGGCTCGCGCGCAGCAGGCGCTCGGCGCCCGCTTCGACATTCGCGAATTCCACGCGCAGGTCCTGATGACTGGGGCGCTTCCGCTGGCTGTGCTGGAAAAGAAGATCAACGACTGGATCACCGGCAAGAAAGCCTAGCGCGCCGGGCGATGGGGGACCGTCATGCCGGACTTGATCCGGGATCCCCTTCTTCGAGGCGTCGACGTCGAGAAGGAAGGTGGATGCCGGATCAAGTCCGGCACGACCAGCCCTAGCGTCCCGAGGCGGCCGGCTCGATCTCCAGGCGGCGGTTGCGCTGGTCGATGCGGAGCACGGACCCGGCGAACGCCTTGGAGCCGAGATTGCCGTTCTCGCCGAGGGCGGGATAGGTCACGGTCGTGATCGGCAGGGTCACTCCGGCGACCCGGACCGGACCGGCGATGTCCGCTTCACGAATGTCGACGGTCGAGATCGCGGTCCGGGCCTGGCCCATCACCCTCGGCTCCCCCTTGCGAGGAAGCCCTTCGGCGAAGGCGGCAGGGACGATCAGCGGCGCAACCGCATTGCCGGTGTCGATATGGGCGGGGATCGACTTGCCGCCGATCGACACCGCCATGGTCAGCCCGCGCGGGTCGGGCGCGTAGGCCGGCGCGCTTTGAGGAAGCGCGTCGCGGCTCAGCGACAGGGTCTTGCGCGGATAGTCGAGGGTCAGCAGATGGCCGGCGAACAGGCCCAGCCCGAGGATTCCGTCGAGGCCCTGAAGCCGCCCGCGCGGCAACCCGATCTCGGCGAGCTCGACTCCGCTGAAGCGCACTCCTCCGAGCTCCAGCGAATCGATCCGATAGGTCTTCCTGGCCTGGGTCCGCCCGGAACCGTCGCCCGCGACCACCTCGCCAGCGACCGCCAGGCCCAGCGCCTCGGCCAGCGCAGGCGAGATCCGGCCGTGGCCGCCGGCGCCGGTATCGACCAGGAAGCGGTAAGGCCCCTTGCCGCCGATCGTGACGGCCACGATCGGAACGGACTGGCTCAGGTCCATCGGCAGGCTCGCCGAATCGCCGGCGAAGGCGGGCGGAGGCGACATCGGACGCATGCGCCGCACCGGCGCCATTTGCGGGCCAGCAGGCGCGACCTGCGCCGCGGCCGTTCCGGCGGCAAGAATTGCAGACATTATCGTCACGCCGACGTTGCGCATTCGCTTTCCCCTTGTTGATGAATCCCGGCGGCAGCCCGCTCGAGCCTTTCCTCGAAGCTTAGGGCGCGGCAGGCGGCTTCGACCCGCGCGCACCCTTCCATCATGTCGATCCCGGTTTCGCGCAGGAGATCCTCATAGGCGCGGTCGATCACCCGGATCGCGCCGCCAAGCGCCTGCGCCTGCGCTCGCCCGGCTTCGGTCAAGGCGATCAGCCGCCGCCGCCCGTCGCCCGAATCCCGCTCGGCCCGGGTCAGGCCCCGGGCCTCGAGGGCTCGGGTGAGGCGGATCAGCAGGGGATGGCTAAGCCTCAGCCGGGCGGCGATCTCGGTCACTCCGAGCGGCCCCTCCCTTTCGAGAAGAAGCAGCGTCGAAAGCGAACGCGGCGGAGCATCGATGCCGAGGGTGGGAAGCCAGCGGCCGTAGCCGTCGACGAAGGCCTCGGCGAGCCGGCGCAGGCGGTGCGCCAGGAAAGGCCGCCCCAATTCGGTGATGAAGTCGGAGTCCGGCATCGTCGCTCCAGTTACGTTACTTGTTACGTAATTGGGCGAAGCTGTCCGCCGGATGAACGAAGCTTGCGTCAGCCGAAGGGAACCGTCTCGATCTCAGCCTTGTCCGGGTAGAAAGCGAGGTGACCGGCGATCCCGGAGGCCTGCTCGAGCGGGCGCTCATAGCTCCAGGCGACGTCGGCCGGACCGCCCGCGACGCTGAAATAGGAGGCGTCGCCCTTGAACGGGCAATGGCTGGTCGTCGAGCTCGGAACCAGCCGATCCATGTGAACGTCGCCGCGCGGGATGTAGAAGACCGGCGGCAGCGAGCCTTCCTGGAGCAGCAAGGCATGGGCGGTGTCGGCGACGGCCCCGCCGCCGACCCGAACCCGAACCCGGCCGCCGAACGGCGCGATGTCGATGGCGTGAGCGCTGGTCATGGCCCGCCCATAGGCCGGTTCGCCCGCCTTCGTCCAATCGTGTCCGGCGAGGAGCCCTAGGCCGAGGCGAGCGCCTCCGCGATCAGGCGCCGGCTGTTGGCGATTCCGTAGAGGGCGATGAAGCTTCCCATCCGCGGTCCCTGGCTGGTGCCGAGAAGAGTTTCGTAAATCGCCCGGAACCAGTCGCGAAGATTGTCGAAGCCGGCCGACTTGCCGACTTCGTAGACCTCGGTCTGGATGTCCTCCGCGGATGCGTTCTCCGGCATTTGGGCGAGCTTCGAGTCGAGCGCCCGCAACGCCGCCGACTCGCGCTCGTCGGGCGCGCGGCGGCGCAGCGAGCCCGCGACGAAGTCCCGGAAATAGGTCAAGGCGTGGCCGATCAGAGCGTCGAGCTCGGGATGGGTCTGGGGCGTGGCTTCGGGCGCGTAGCGCTTCACGAACCCCCACAGCAGGTCCTTGTCGTCGGTCGACGCCACTCCGACCAGGTTGAGCAGGAGCGCGAAGCTCAGCGGCATCCGCGCCTCCGGCACCTTGCCGGCGTGGATGTGGTGGACCGGATTGCCCAGACGCTTGTCGAGGTCCTGCCCGGGATAGGCGGCCAGGAACTGGTAATATTCGTCGACCGCCTTGGGGATGATGCCGAAGCTCAGCTGCTTGGCCTTGCGCGGCTCCCGGTAGAGGTAGAATTCGAGGCTCTCCTCGGGCGCATAGGCGAGCCATTCGTCGATCGTGACTCCATTGCCCCGGGTCTTCGAGATCTTCTCGCCATTCTCGTCCAGGAAAAGCTCGTAATTGAAGCCCTCGGGCGGCCGCCCGCCGAGGATCCGGGCGATCTTCGAGCTCTGGGTCACCGAATCGATCAGGTCCTTCCCGGACATCTCGTAATCGACGCCGAGTGCGACCCAGCGCATCGCCCAGTCGACCTTCCACTGCAATTTGGCGCCGCCGCCGAGGATGGACTGCTCGACCGGCCGGCCGGTCGCCGGGTCGGTGTAGCGGACGGTCCCGGCCTCGGCGTCGGCGACCTCGAGCGCCACCTGCAGCACCTTGCCGCTCTCGGGGCTGATCGGGAGCACCGGCGAATAGGTTCGGCGCCGCTCCTCGCCGAGCGTCGGAAGCATCACGTCCATGATCGAATCGTAGCGCCGGAGCACCTCGCGCAAGGTCCCGTCGAACCGCCCGGACCGGTAGCAGTCGGACGAGGCGAGGAATTCATAATCGAAGCCGAAGCGGTCGAGGAATTGGCGAAGCAGGTTGTTGTTGTGGGCCGCATAGCTGTCGTGGCCGCAGCCATAGGGATCGGGGACGAGGCTCAGCGGGCGGTCGAGATGCGCGTGCATCATGTCCTGGTTGGGCACCCCGGGCGGCACCTTGCGCATTCCGTCCATGTCGTCCGAAAAGGCGATCAGGCGGCTCGGCCAGTCGACCATCTCCGAAAGCGCGTGGCGGACCATCAGGGTGCGAGCGACCTCCTGGAAGGTGCCGAGGTGCGGCAGGCCGCTCGGCCCGTAGCCGGTCTCGAAGACGATCTCGCCTCGCGGCGGCCCGTCCGGATAGCGCTTGATGAGCTTGCGCGCTTCCTCATAGGGCCAGGCCTTCGACACCATCGCCGCGGCTCGGATCGCTTGCTTGTCGTTCATGGCGCGCTCCTAGCGGAGGCCGGGGGGCTCTGCTAGCGTCGCCGTCCGTGCGGCCCGTTCCCGAATACACCCAAGTCGACCGCCGACGGTTCGAGCTCGAGATCGTCCCCGCCGGGCGGCCCGCGGTTCTTCGAGGCCTGTGCGCCGACTGGCCGATCGTTCGGAGCGGAGGGGATGAGGGGCTGGCTTCCCGGCTGAGCGAGGCCTCGAACGAGGAGCCGTTCGAGGCCTGGTTCGGCCCGCCCGGCATTGGCGGGAGGTTCGGCTTCACCCACAGCATCGACGGCTTCAACCACGACCGCCGACTCGCAACCGTCCGCCAATTGCTCGACCTGCTACTGCGCCAGCGCGGCCACCCCAATCCCTTCGCTATGTATGCGGGGGCGATCCCGGTCGCCCGGCACCTGCCCGGGCTGCTCGGCGACATTCCAATGCCGCTGCTGGACCCCGGCCGGGACCGGCTGGTTTCGCTGTGGCTGGGCAACCGTACCCGCACCGCGGCTCATTGGGACCTTCCCCAAAATCTCGCCTGCGTGGTCGCCGGGCGCCGCCGCTTCACGCTCTTCCCGACCGACCAGGTCCGCAATCTCTATGTCGGCCCGCTCGATTTCACCCTCGCCGGCCAGCCGACCAGCCTCGTCGACCTCGAAGCGCCCGATTTCGAGCGCCATCCCCGGTTCCGAGAGGCCCTGGAGGCGGCCGAGAGCGCCGAGCTGGGGCCTGGCGACGCGCTCTACCTGCCGAGCCTCTGGTGGCATGGCGTGGCTTCGCTCGACGAGATCGGCGCGATGGTCAATTTCTGGTGGCGCGACGGCGAGCCGCCGCTGCTCACGCCCCTGAACGCGCTCTACCACGCCGCGATCACCGTCAGGGACCTGCCCGAGCGGGAGCGCGAGGCGTGGCGAGCCCTGTTCGACTTCTACATCTTCAAGGATCATGGCGATCCGGCGGCGCATCTCCCGGACGAGGCGCGCGGCCTTCTCGGCAGGCGGACGCCCGAGCTGGTCGCGAAGGTGAAGGCGATGCTGGCGAGGGCTCTCGGAAGATAATTTTCGCCTCGGGCCGGCGCGGAAATTCGCAACCCCGTTTCACTTTCGTTCCCCGTGGCTTATGACCGGCCGATGACTTCCGCCTTCCCCTATCCTGCCCTCCACGCGACCCATGGCGGGATCTGGCTGGCGACGGGCGACGGCGAGGTGCGCGGCCTCGGCCGCGGCGAAGCGATCGCCCGGGCCGCCGAGACTCCCCTGGTCATGCTCAACGCGCCGCTGGTCGGCCAGCGGCTCGGCTATCCCGACCTGTCCGGGCTGGACCTGCTCGAGCTGTTCGCCTTCGCCCATCCCGCCCGGTTCGCGGTTCCGACTCCGAAGGGGCTCGCCGAGGCGCTCGGAATCGAGCCTCCGGCGGGCGATTCGGAGGCGGCGCCGTTCCTGCTGCGCGCCGCCGGGGCCCTGCTCGCGACGCTGGAAGGCGAGTGGCCGGAGCGCGAGGGCGCCTGGGCCTCCGCGCAATCTTTGTGGCGGCTTCGCTGGGCCTGGGCGCCGGCCGTCTCGAACCGCCTCCGGCGGCCCGAGCGGGACGAACGCTGGCTGTTCTCGAGGCTCCCCGAATGGGAGGAGGCCAGCGCCCGGCCGGCGCCGCGCACGGTCCGGGTTCCGGAGGACCGGGCGATCGAGCGGCTGGCCAGGCTCGTCGGCAGCGGGGCGGAGGTCCGCGAGGGCCAGCGCGACTATGCCGCGGCGGCGGCCTCGGCTTTCGATCCGCGCTCGGCGGAGGGCCAGCCCAACCTGCTTCTGGCGGAAGCCGGGACCGGCATCGGCAAGACGCTAGGCTACCTCGCCCCGGCCTCGCTGTGGGCGCAGGAGGCCGACGGCGCCGTCTGGGTCTCGACCTTCACCAAGGCGCTCCAGCGCCAGCTCGATCGCGAAGGCCTTCGGCTCTTCCCCGATCCGGAGGAACGCCGGCGCAAGGTCGTGGTCCGCAAGGGCCGGGAAAATTATCTGTGCCTCCTCAACCTCGAGGACGCGCTTCAGGGGGGCTTTGCCGGGCGGGCTGCGATCCTCGCCCATCTCGTCGCCCGCTGGGCCGCCTGGTCGAAGGACGGCGACATGGTCGGCGGCGACCTTCCCGGCTGGCTGACCAGCCTGTTCCGCCGGGCCGGCTCGACGGCGCTCACCGATCGCCGCGGCGAATGCGTCTATGCCGGCTGCCCGCATTACCGGAAATGCTTCATCGAGCGCTCGGCGCGATCGAGCCAGGACGCCGACATCGTCATCGCCAACCATGCGCTGGTGATGGTCAACGCCGCCCGGGGGCGCGACGGCGGCAATCCGCCCACCCGGATCGTCTTCGACGAGGGCCATCACCTGTTCGAGGCCGCCGATTCGACCTTCGCGGCCGCGCTGACCGGGCAGGAGGCGATCGAGCTCAGGCGCTGGATCGTCGGGCCCGAAGGAAAGTCGCGCGGGCGCCGGCGCGGACTCGCCGCGCGGCTCACCGACGTCGCCTCCTATGACGAGGCCGGAGCGCTGGCGCTCGACATGGCGGTGCAGGCGGCGGGGCTGCTTCCGGGCGACGGCTGGCTGCAGCGAATCGGCGAGGGCCTGGCCTTCGGGCCGGTCGAGAAGCTGCTCGCCGCGGTGCGCGGCACGGTCTACGCCCGTGCGACCGCCCAGGATGCGGGCTACGGGATCGAGACCGAGATGGCGGAGCTCGACGGCGACGTCGTCGCCGCCGCGGCTCCGGCCGTCGAGGCGCTCGAGCAGCTGATGCGCCCGCTCATGGCGCTCGCTCGAAGGCTGGAGGCGGTGCTCGAGGACGCCCCCGACTGGCTGGATTCCCAGGCTCGGGCACGGATCGAGGGGGCGATAGGAGGCCTCGCCTGGCGGACCCAGACGATCGCCGCCTGGGTGGCGCTGGCCGCGAGGCTTGGCGGACCGGCCGATCCCGACTTCGTCGACTGGCTGGCGGTCGAGCGGGTCGACGGCCGCGAATATGACATCGGCCTCCACCGCCGGTGGCTCGACCCGACCCGGCCGCTCGCCGACGCCGTCCTGAAGCCGGCGCACAGCGTCGTCGTCACTTCGGCGACCCTGCGCGGAGCGGAAGGCTGGGACGGCGCCGAGGCCCGCACCGGCGCGGCGCACGTGCCGGGGGCGGTCCGGCATTTCAGCGCGCCCAGCCCGTTCGACTATGCGGCCAACAGCGAGGTGGTGATCGTCACCGACGTCAAGCGCGGCGACGTCGCCCAGCTCGCCGGCGCCTATTCGCGGCTGATCGAGGCGGCCGAGGGCGGAACGCTCGGCCTGTTCACGGCGATCCAGCGGCTGAAGGCGGTCCACGCCCGGATCGCCGACCGGCTCGCCCGCGCCGGGCTGCCGCTCTACGCCCAGCATGTCGACCCGATCGACACCGGCACCCTCGTCGACATCTTCCGAGACGATCCGCATGCGTCGCTGCTCGGCACCGACGCTTTGAGGGACGGAGTCGACGTTCCCGGCCATTCGCTTCGGCTGGTGGTGATGGAGGGCGTGCCCTGGCCGAGGCCGACCGTGCTCCACTCGGCCCGGCGGGCGGCGGGCGGCGGCACCCTCTACGACGACCGGGTGGTCCGGGCCCGCCTGGCGCAGGCCTTCGGGCGCCTCATCCGCCGGGCCGAGGATCGCGGAGTCTTCGTCCTCCTGTCGCCCGCCACTCCGAGCCGACTGCTCTCCGCCTTCCCGCCGGGGACCCCGATCCGGCGCCTCAGCCTCGCCGAGGCCGCCGAACGGGTGCGCTCGCGGCTTTCAACGGCGACGGCTTTCGGGCATCAGTCGCTCGGAGAGAGGCAGGCCGAAGAAGCCGAATGAAGAGTCTGACGCTGCTGCGCCACGCCAAGTCCGGCTGGGACGATCCCGTCATCCGCGACTTCGACCGGCCGCTGAACCCGCGCGGGCGAAGGGCGGCGCGGACGGTGGCCGGCGAGATGAAGGCGCAGGGCCTGGCCTTCGACCGGATTCTCGCGTCGCCGGCGCGGCGGGTGATGGAGACGGTCGAGGAAGTGGTCGCAGGATACGGCCCGCTCGAGCCGGAATATGACCAGCGGCTCTATCTGGCCTCGACCGCGACGTTGCTCGAGATCGTTCGCGCCGTTCCGGATTCGGTGGAGCGGCTGCTCCTGGTCGGACACAATCCGGGGCTGGAAGAGCTCGCCCTGTGCCTTTCGCGGCGCGACCAGGCCGAGCTTCGAACCCAGGTCGAGCTGAAATATCCGACCGGAACCGTCGCGCAGATCGCGCTTCCGGTGCAGCGCTGGTCGGAGGTGAGCGCGGGGACGGGCCGAATCGAGCGCTTCATCCGTCCCAGGGACCTGGACCCGGAGCTTGGGCCGGACTCGGAATAGGCTCCGGTCCGGAATGGCGGCCTAGGCGTCCAGCGCCTCGGCCAGAAGCCGGCGGAGGGCCTTGAGCTGATCGAGGGAAACGGCGCCCTGGCGGCTTTCGCGCTCCGGCCCGGGCTCGGGCGCGGAGGCCTCGGGCGAATCGGCCTCCGGATCGCCGCTGGCGAGCAATTGCTGGACTCCGCGGATGGTGTAGCCGTCGCGGTTGAGGAGGGCGTGGATGCGCCGCGCCAGGGCGACGTCGGCGGGCCTGTAATAGCGCCGGTTGCCGGCGCGCTGGAGCGGCTTGAGCTGCGGGAAGCGGCTCTCCCAGTAGCGCAGGATATGCTGCGGGACGTCGAGCTCGGACGCGAGCTCGCCGATCGTCCGGAAAGCCTGCTCGCTCTTGCCGGTGGCGTCGGCCATGGCGCGGCTCAGCCGCCCTTGGCGATCCGCTCGCGCATGATCTGACTGGCGCGGAAGGTGAGCACTCGGCGCGGGGCGATCGGAACTTCGACGCCCGTCTTCGGGTTGCGGCCCACCCGCTCACCCTTGTCGCGGAGGATGAAGCTTCCGAAGCCGGAGATCTTCACGTTCTGCCCTTCGGAGAGGGCGTGGCACATATGATGGAGAATGCGCTCGACGATGCCGGCCGACTCGGCCCTCGACAGGCCGATTTCGCGATGAATGACGTCGGCTAGGTCGGCGCGCGTCAAGGTCCCGGCGTCTGCCCGCCTGATGGTTCCCGCGTCGGCCATTTCTTCTCCCTCCCCCCGAGGCAATGAAAAATCATAGTCCAGCTTGCACTTAAGTGCAAACCGCGATTGCGCCCAAAGCGTCCATTGGTGCGATTAAGGCCTGAAGCGAGTCGTCCAGCCCCGGCGCCGCGGGCCGCTCAGTAGCGGACGACGGCGGCGCCCCAGGTGAATCCCCCTCCCATCGCCTCGAGCACGATCAGGTCGCCCGGCTTGATGCGCCCGTCCCTCACCGCGGTGTCGAGCGCGAGCGGCACCGACGCGGCGGAGGTGTTGGCATGCTGGTCGACGGTGACGATGACCCGGGCCGGATCGAGGCCGAGCTTCTTCGCCGTCGCGTCGAGGATTCGCTTGTTGGCCTGGTGGGGCACGACCCAGTCGACCTCGTCGGCGCTGTGGCCCGCCGCCTCCAGCGTCTCGTTGAGAACCGCGGCGAGATTGACGACGGCGTGGCGGAAGACTTCCTTGCCCTTCATCCTCAGCTTGCCGATCGTCCCGGTCGTCGAGGCGCCGCCGTCGACGAAGAGGAGGTCGTTGTGGCGGCCGTCGGCGTGGAGCTTGGTCGCGAGCACGCCCTTGTCCTGGGCGTCGACCGACTGGAGCAGGATCGCCCCGGCGCCGTCGCCGAACAGGACGCAGGTCGTCCGGTCCTCCCAGTCGAGGATCCGGCTGAACGTCTCGGAGCCGATCACCAGGGCGTAATCGGCCATTCCGCCCTTCAGCATGTTGTCGGCGACGGAGAGGGCGTAGAGGAAGCCGGTGCAGACGGCGGCGACGTCGAAGGCGATGCAGTCGTCGATCCCGAGGGCGGTCTGGACCCGGGTCGCGCTGGCCGGGAAGGTCTGGTCGGGAGTCGCGGTGGCAAGCACGATCAACCCGACCGCGTCCGCCGCCACCCCGGCCGCGGCCAGCGCCTTGCCGGCGGCCTCGGTGGCGAGAGTGGCGGTGGTCTCGCCGTCGGCGGCGATGTGGCGGGCGTGAATTCCGGTGCGCTCGACGATCCATTCGTGGGTCGTGTCGACCCGCTCGGCGAGCTCGGCATTGGTGACCCGGCGCGGCGGAAGCGCCGACCCGGTGCCGACGATGATCGAGCGGCGGCTCATTTGGCGGCGATCTGGGCGCGGTGGGTGGCGATGGTGTCGAGATCCTCGATGATCTTGCGGGTGATGTCCTCGCGCACCATCCGGGCGGCGACCCGGATGGCGTTGGCGACGCCCTTCTCGCTGGCGCTGCCGTGGCTCTTCACGACGAGGCCGTTGAGGCCGAGGAAGACCGCGCCATTATGATTGTTGGGATCGAGATGGTGCTTGAGCAGCTCGGTCGCCGGCCGCGAGATCAGGAAGCCGATCTTGGAGCGGATCGAGCTCTGGAAGGCGCGGCGAAGCAGGTCGGTGACGAAGCGGGCGGTGCCCTCCAGCGACTTGAGCGCGATATTGCCGGAGAAGCCGTCGGTCACCACCACGTCGACATCCCCGCGCGAGAGCTTGTCGCCCTCGATAAAGCCCTCGAAACGCATTCCCAGATAATCGGCCTCGCGAAGGACGGTGGCGGCCTCCTTGAGGTCGTCCGTGCCCTTCATCTCCTCGGTGCCGATGTTGAGAAGCTGGACTCGCGGCCTGGGAAGCTCGAGCACGACCCGGGCATAGGCCGCGCCCATCACCGCGAACTGGACCAGGTTCCTCGGATCGCATTCGGTATTGGCGCCGAGGTCGAGCATGACGAGGTCGTTGTCGCCGAGCGTCGGCAGGAGGGCGGCGAGCGCCGGCCGGTCGATCCCGGGCATGGTGCGGAGCGCCAGCTTCGACATCGCCATCAGAGCGCCGGTATTGCCCCCCGAGACGGCGGCCTGGGCGTCCCCCGCCTTCACCGCGGCGATGGCGAGGCCCATCGAGGTGGTCTTGGCGCGGCGGATCGCCTGGCTCGGCTTGTCGTCCGGGGCGATGACGTCGTCGGCGTGGACGATCTCGCAGACCGGGCCGAGGGCTTCATGCTTGGCGAGCTCTAAGCGCAGCGCCGGCTCGTCGCCGAACAGGATGAAGGACAGGTCCTGGCGCCTTCGGAAGGCGCGAGCGGCGCCCGCCAGCATCACTTCGGGCCCGACGTCGCCGCCCATCGCGTCGATTGCGATCCGCGGCCCGCTGCCCACCTACGACGTCTCCCGAAATTGCAGTCCGGCTGTCTTACGCCTCGACCGGCCGGATTTCACGCCCGTTATAGTGGCCGCAGCCGGCGCACAGATTGTGCGGCAGGCGAAGCTCGCCGCAATTCGGGCATTCCTGGTAGTTGGCCGGCTTCAGCGCGTGGTGGCTGCGCCGCATGTTGCGCTTCGAGGGCGAAGTTTTTCTCTTGGGGACGGCCATCCTGGCACCTGTTCGTAACTAGGGTTCGTTGATGTGGCGAGCACATTGCCAAGGGTCAACGACGGATAAGGCCGCTGGCCATGCGGCCGGGGTGCGCGCGTGAGCGGTGCCGCCTATAGCGGATTTGGCCGCAGTTGCAAGCTCGGCCGCCGCGTGCGATTCCCGGGCCGAACCAGGGGAGGCACGCCATGATTCTGCCGATCACGCTCACCATCGCCGGCGCCGCCGCCCTGCTCAACATCTGGCTCGCTCGGCGGGTCGGGCAGATCCGGATCTCGGACAAGATCTCGATCGGCGACGGCGGCAACCAGTCCCTGACGACCCGAATGAGAGCTCAGGCGAACTTCGTCGAATATACCCCCTTCGTCCTCATCCTGCTCGGCCTGATCGAGCTTGCCGTGGGCTCGAGGACGTGGCTGTGGGTCGTCGCGGTGGTCTACATAATCGGCCGGATCGCCCATGCCTTCGGCATGGACCGCCCCCATCCCGATCCGCTCAAGCTGCGAACGATCGGAATCATCGTCACCTTCCTGGTGCTGCTCGGCCTCGCCCTCTACGCGATCGCCCTGCCCTACATCCACCGCGCGCCCGCCGCGGGCGTCACCTACGCGATGAGCTAGCCGCCGTCGGATCAGCGGCGGCGCAGGAGATGCGTGGCGCCATCCTCGACGCGATCGACGTGAATATCCGGGCCATTCGGCCGCCCCGGTTCCTTCGGACAACGGCCTTTACTTGCCTAGGGATTGGCTGCGAGCACCCGGTCGGCGACGAAGGGGTTGGTCTGCCTTTCCTGGCCGAACGTGCTCATCGGCCCGTGTCCCGGAACGAAGGCGGTGTCGTCGCCGAGCGGCCAAAGGCGGGTGGTGATCGCGTCGAGGAGGTCCTGATGGTTGCCCATCGGGAAATCGGTGCGGCCGATCGAGCCGCGGAACAGGACGTCGCCGACAATGGCGAGCTTCGAGGGGGCGTGGTGGAAGACGACGTGGCCGGGCGTATGGCCCGGGCAGTGATAGACGTCGAAGACCAGATCCCCGACCGTCGCCTGGTCGCCGTTGACGAGCCAGCGGTCCGATTCGAATGTCTTGCCGGTGATTCCGTAATTGCGGCCGTCGTCCTCGAGCCGGGCGATCCAGAAGCGATCGTCCTCGTGCGGCCCTTCGATCTTCACCCCCAGCTCGTCGGCAAGGATCTTGGCCGAGCCGCAATGGTCGATATGGCCGTGGGTGAGCAGGATCTTCTCGATCGTCACCCCGTGCTGCTTCGCCGCGGCCTTCAGCCGCTCGAGGTCGCCGCCCGGATCGGTGAACGCGCCGAGCATGGTCCTGGTGCACCAGATCAGGCAGCAATTCTGCTGAAGCGGAGTCACCGGGATGATCACCGCTTTCATCGGGGGTTCGGTCATGCGGCCGGAGATGGCGCGGGTGGGGCGGAGATGCAACCGCCCCGTCATCCCGGCGAAAGCCGGGATGATGGAGAGAGCGATTCCGGTCCGGCGCACTTCACGCTAAGGGGGTCCGAAATGACGCTCACCCACCTCCAGCGGCTCGAGGCCGAGGCGATCCACATATTGCGCGAGGCGGCGGCCGAGTTCGAGCGGCCGGTGATGCTCTATTCGGCGGGCAAGGACAGCTCGGTCATTCTCCACCTGGCGAGGAAGGCCTTCGCGCCGGCCAGGCCGCCCTTCCCGCTGCTCCACGTCGACACGACGTGGAAGTTCAGGGCGATGTACGAGCTTCGCGACCGCGCCTCCGCCGAGGCGGGTATGGAGCTGATCGTCCACCTTAATCCGGAGGCTGAGGAACGCGGAATCAACCCGCTCGACCACGGCTCGGCGCTCCACACCCAGATGTGGAAGACCGACGGCCTCAAGCAGGCGCTCGACCGCCACGGCTTCGACGCCGCCATCGGCGGCGCCCGGCGCGACGAGGAGAGGGTGCGGGCGAAGGAGCGCATATTCTCCTTCCGCTCCGCCGGGCACCGCTGGGACCCCAAGCGCCAGCGGCCGGAGCTGTGGCGGCTCTACAACGGCCGCAAGGCGAAGGGCGAGAGCTTCCGGATCTTCCCGCTCTCCAACTGGACCGAGCTCGACGTCTGGCAATATGTCGAGGCCGAACGGATCGAGGTTTCCTCCCTATATTTCGCGCAGCCGAGGCCGACCGTGGAGCGCGACGGGACCTTGCTGATGGTCGACGACGAGCGGCTGCGGACCGGGCCGGGCGAGGAGGTGCGCGAGCGCTGGGTGCGGTTTCGCACGCTTGGCTGCTATCCGCTTTCCGGCGCCATCGAGAGCCGGGCGGCGACGGTGCCGGAGCTGATCGAGGAAATGCGGACCGGCCGTCAGTCGGAGCGCCAGGGCCGGCTGATCGACCGCGACGGGACGGCGTCGATGGAGCGCAAGAAGCGCGAGGGCTATTTCTGATGGCCCGCCCCGTCATCCCGGCGGAAGCCGGGACCCCAGGCCGGAAAGTCACGGCGGGCCTCCCCGAGGTCCCGGCTTTCGCCGGGATGACGGCGTGATGGCCGAAAAGACGCTTCTCCGCCTGATCACGTGCGGCTCGGTCGACGACGGCAAGTCGACCTTGCTCGGTCGCCTGCTCTTCGAGACCGGCTCCGCCTTCGACGACGAGCTGGCCCTGTGCGGCGACGACCTGTCGAGGCTCGTCGACGGTCTCGAGGCCGAGCGCGAGCAGGGCATCACGATCGACGTCGCCTACCGGTTCTTCGCGACCGAGAAGCGCAAGTTCATCGTCGCCGACGCGCCGGGGCACGAGCAATATACGCGCAACCTCGTCACCGGCGCCTCAACCGCCGACCTCGCTCTTGTCCTCGTCGACGCGCGCAAGGGCATCCTCACCCAGACGCGGCGCCACGCCTTCCTCTGCCGGCTGCTCGGCGTCTCGCGCCTCGTGCTGCTCGTCAACAAGATGGACCTGGTCGGCTACGACCGCGCCGTTTTCGATAGCATCGTCGGCGACTTCGGCGCCATCGCCGAGGAGTTCGTGCCCATCCCCGTCTCCGCCCTCGCCGGCGACAACGTGACACAAAGGTCGACAGCCATGCCCTGGTACGACGGCCCGATGTTGCTCGACCACCTCGAAGCGGTTGAGCCGGAGGCGGACCGCAGTGCGGACGGGCCGCTCCGCCTTCCCGTTCAGTGGGTGAACCGCGCCGGCCAGGACTTTCGAGGTTTCGCCGGCACGATCGTCAGCGGCCGCGTCGAGCGGGGCGATCGTGTGCGCGTGCTGCCGGCGGCCACGCCGGCTGTGGTGGACCGCATCGTCCTCGGCGACGAAGACCTCCAGGCAGCCGCCAGCGGGCAGTCCGTCACCCTCACCTTCGCCAGCGACGTCGATTGCTCGCGCGGGGACGTCATCGCCGCCGCGGGCGATCCTCCCGAGGTCGCCGACCAGTTCGAGGCGACGATCGTCTGGATGGCGGCCGAGGAGCTGGTCGCCGGCCGCCAATATTGGCTGAAGCTCGGCACCCAGGCGGCGCTCGCCACCGTCCAGCCGCCCAAATACGAGATC